>DCJH01000067.1:0-16658 GCA_002317385.1 Prevotella sp. UBA1705
CAGCAACCGCAAGGCGTTCTGCTATCTGCTGGCGCCGCCCAAGAGCGTGCTCACGCCCGAGGCGCGCCGACGGTTGGAGGCTCTGGAGACCTTCTCGGAGCTGGGCAGCGGGTTCAATCTCGCCATGCAGGACCTCGACATCCGTGGCGCAGGCAACCTCCTGGGGGCCGAACAGAGCGGATTTATGGAGGATCTGGGCTACGAGACCTATCAGAAGATTCTGAGCCAGGCCGTTACCGAGCTGCGCAACGATGAGTTTGCCGACCTCTATGCCGAGGCCATCGAACAGGGAAAGGAGATTGCGGCCAGCGACTTCGTGGAGGATTGTGCCGTGGAGAGCGATCTGGAGATGTATTTCCCCGACACCTATGTGCCCGGCAGCAGCGAGCGCATGCTGCTCTATCGGGAGCTCGATAACATTGAGAACGACGACGAACTGGCCGCCTACAGGCAGCGACTCATCGACCGATTCGGTCCGGTACCGCCCGAAGGAGAGGAACTCATGCACGTCGTGGCACTGCGACGGGTGGGCAAACGCCTGGGATGCGAGAAGATTACACTGCGTCAGGGCGGCATGAACCTGCAGTTTGTGTCCAACCCCAACAGCCCGTTCTATCAGAGTCAGATATTCGGCCGCATCATCAAATACGTCATGGCCTTCCCCCGTCGCTGCAACTTCAAAGACACGCGCGGCCATCGTCTCATCCATGTCTCGGCCGTTCCCACGGTCTCCGAGGCTGTCGATGTGATGAGGCACATGGAGAAACAGGAGTAGGCGTGGGCGGGATTGCGCTCGCCATCAGCGCTACTCACCATTGGCTTTCACGCGGAAGGCTTGTTGGGCTCACACAGATAATTGGTTGATCTCGCACAGGTGTTTTGTTCATCTCACACAGACGGCACAGACTTTCACAGAGGAAACTGCTTTGTTTCTCTTTTCTTATAAATTCGTTGAATAGGTGAAATTCGTAGTATTTGCTACAAATCATTGTTTTTCATTGTTTTCATCTGTGGTTCTTGCTCTCCTTATCTCCTTCCAATCTCGTTACTCTCCTTATAAATATGGTATAGTCTGGTGGGTAGTTTCCGTTTCATCCGAGGGCCGCTGGGCGGTCCTCCGTGAAATCAAGATGTGCCGAATGGTTCCGTTTCTTCTGTGAAATCCGTTGTTAAAAATAAAGAATCAGTTCTTGTTTTACCTGTTAAGTACCTTTCTAATCCGTTAAAACTTGAGACATTTTCTCGGGGATTAAGCCATCACAAATTACTGATGAAAAAACTTGAAGACCCTATTCTTACTGCCTATCAAGGCGAATCACGAGATTATCAGGCCGAAAAAAGAGAAAAACGGATACTTTTCTATGTGTCTGATAACCAGATGTTTAAAAAACAGAGTATAAGAGATACACATAGAAAAAGGTAGCTTTCGCGCAGAGATAAGGTACTATTCGTGAGAGGAATAGGTAGGAAAAGCCTGACGAATAGGGCGAGATAGCCGCGCGATTAGGCCTTGGAGGCTGGAGGAAGGAAATAATAACGGCTGATATTCTGCTATCTGCAGCCCTGAAAAGAGCATTTGGAGGACGATAGAAGAATATCAGCCGATAAAATAATTCGGAAGTAAATTGACAATCTGGAAGGATTCTTACGGGCATAGATATGCCGTGGGGCCTGTGGAAGGAGGGTGGGGAAGGACTATACCAAGCCCTTTTCCATCATAAAATATTTCCATAGCGGCGCCACCATCATGGCCTGCACGAACACGCCTTGGCGCAGCATGTCGAGCGTTTCCTGCTTCGACCGGAGTATCACCTCAATGTCTTCGGTGTCGTCGAGATGCCGCTCGGAGGTGCGCTCCACACCCTCGGCCACAAAGCAGTGGCAGTAGTTGTCCATGGTGCTGGGGTTGGGCGCGATGGTCATGAGCTCGGACCATGTGCCGCCGGTGTAGCCCGTCTCCTCCCACAGCTCGCGCTTGGCACCTTCGAGGGGCGTCTCGCCGTCTTCCACGCAGCCCGCCACAATCTCCGTGGAGACGATGCCGCAGGCGTGGCGATACTGCCGTTCGAGCAGCATCTGGCCGTCGCGTGTGATGGCCACGACGTTGATCCATGTGGGGTAGTGGAGCACATAATATTCGTCGAACACTTTGCCGTCGGGCAGCAACACCTTGTCGCGCCGGGCGGTGAGCCATGGGCGCTCGATGAGATACTCGCTGTCGAGCGTCTTCCAAAGCATTTCCTCGTCTGTTCTTGATTTCATTTCCTGTGGGTTTTGATAGTTACTTGTTGGCTCCCTGAGCGTTGAGGCTGCGCTGCCTCACGGCTTCGAACATCAGGATGGCTGCGCTCACCGACACGTTGAGCGAGTCGAGCCTCCCCAGCATGGGTATGCGGATGTGGGTGTCGGCAGCCTCTCGCCACGCGTTGGTGAGGCCCGTCGACTCCGTGCCCATCACGATGGCGGTGGCGCGGCGCATGTCGGTGTCATAGTAGAGATGCGAATCCTGCAACTGGGCGGTGAGGATACGAATGCCACGGGCCTTGAGAAAGCTGATGCATTCGGTCGAGGTGCAGGCCACCGTGGGCACGGTGAAGATGGCGCCGATACTGCTTCGGATGAGGTTGGGGTTGAACAGGTCGGTCTTCGGGTCGCAAACCACCACGGCGTCGGCCTTCGAGGCATCGGCGCTGCGCAGCACCGCCCCGAGGTTGCCGGGCTTCTCCACGCTCTCCAGCACCACGATGAGCGGGTTGTCGGGCAGTTTCAGGTCTTCCAGCCGGTGCTGTCGCACCTTGATTTCGGCCATCACGCCCTCGGTGGTGCCGCGGTAGGCCATCTTCTCATAGACCGCAGGCGAAACCTGATAGGAGGGGATGGTCTGGGTGAGGGCATGGAATTCGCGTGCCTCGGGCCCGTCGACCATGAGCGGCGGGCAGTATAAGAGGGTCTCGGCCTCATAGCCTGAGTGCAGGCAATGGAGGAGTTCGCGCAGGCCTTCTACCACGAAGAGCCCGTCGGCCCGTCGTTCGGCCGACTTCTGCTGCAGGGCCACGAGGTGTTTCACCTTGGCGTTCTGCAGGCTGGATATGATGTTTTCGTTGTTCATCTGTGGATTGTTGGTTGTGCTCCGCGGCTCGGTCTTGGTCAATTGGCCAGGGCGAGCTGGAGCAATGAGGTGGTTTCGCCCACGACCCAGATTATGTCTCCTTCCTCAAACTTGTGGGAAGGATTGATGAGGGTGAGGTTTTTCTGTCCGGCTTCAAGACCCACGACCATCACGTTGAACTCGTCGCGCAGTCCGCTTTCCTTGAGCGTCTTGCCGATGAATGGGCATCGGGCGGTGAGTTTCAGTTTCTTGAGGGTCATCTCGCGGTCCTCGATGTGCTCGTCCTCGGGCACGAGTTCCACCTTCATGGCGTGGGCAAACTGGTGCAGTTGCTCGTCGTTGCCAATCACTTGGAGCTTATCGCCGGGGAAGATAATGGTTTCTCCGTTGGGGATGTTCATGCGCTGGATGCCCCGGAGCACACTGCTCACGTGTACGCCAAACCGGTTTCTGAACCTCAACTGGAGCAGCGACTTGCCCGCCCACTTGGAATCGTGGGGGATATCAAAGTCGGATATGTGGATGTCGCGGTCGAGCAGGCGGCCTTCGTAGAGCGGTCGGCGCCGGCCATGCACCTGTGCTTCGATCTCCCTGCTCTTGAGATTCTTGACAAACAGGCGCTCCAAGCGGATGGAACGCTTCTTCAAACTGCGCGACAATATCATCAGCACGATGATGACCAAGGCCAGCGTGATGACAACGGCATTGGCAAATCGGGCCAGATAATTGCAGATGTAGAAGAGGAATGCAGCCACGATGGTCACCCTCACCAGTACGGTGAAGATGAGCGGCAGGCGGTTGAGGCGGCTCTCTATCCACAGCGAGCGGAACTCGTCACTATGGTTGTGCTTCATGATGATGGAGCGCATGAAAGGCGAGAGGATGGAGAGGAGCAGCAGTCCGCACACGCCATTGGCCCACCAGTGGGGCAGAAGGGTGCGGATGAAGGGCAGGAAGAAGGTGAACATAAGGGTGGTGACGGCCACACAGAGGATGGAATAGATTGCTGTGTTGACGGTCATCTTGCGTAGAAGACGCCTCCAGTTGCTCTGCTCCAGCACCGTGTGTTGGTGGGATGAGCCCAGGTGGTTGAGCCAACGGGTCCATCGTTTGGGCAGCCTTTGCTCCAGTTGGCCGTAGCAGGGCTCCGCCATGCGTATCATGTAGGGGGTGAGAAAGGTTGTGATAACCGAGACTGCCACCACCACCGGGTACAGAAAGTCGCTGATAACACCTAACGATAGGCCCAACGACGCAATGATAAAGGCAAACTCTCCAACCTGCGCCATGGAGAAACCACATTGCATGGCAGTCTTCAGAGGCTGTCCGCTGAGCATGAATCCAGATGTGCCGAGGATGCTCTGCCCCAGCAAAATGGTGAGCACGAGCACCAGTATGGGCACCGAATACTCGATGAGGATCATCGGATCGACCAGCATTCCGACCGACACAAAGAAGATGGCGCCAAACAAACTCTTCACCGGCTCTACCAAACGGATAATCTTATCGGCCTCGATGGTCTCCGCAAGGATGCTTCCCATGATAAAGGCGCCGAAGGCAGAACTAAATCCTACGGTGGTCGATATCCACGACATGAGGCAGCATAAGCCCAGGGAGACCACCACCATAGTCTCGTCTGTCATGAGCTTGCGGGTGTTGCGCAGGAACGTGGGAACTACAAACAGCCCCACAACAAACCATAAAACGAGAAAGAATCCTATGCGAAGGATGGAGCCCAGCATCTGTCCGCCGTCGGGACTGCTGCCGTTGGCCACGGCCGAAAGCATCACCATCATCACGATGGCGAGTATATCTTCGAGGATAAGCACACTCATCACCAGTCCGGCAAAGCTCTGCTGGCGCAGCCCCAAGTCGTCGTAGGCTTTATAGATAATGGTTGTCGACGACATGGCAAGCATGCCTCCGAGGAAGATGCTGTTCATTTTGGTCCACCCGAAGATATGTCCTACACCAACGCCGAGGGTGGCCATGGAGAAGATAATGATAATAGTGGCGATGATGGGAGACATTCCCATCTTCAGGATTTTCTTGAAAGAGAAGTCGAGTCCGAGCGAGAACAGCAAGAACATCACACCGATATCTGCCCACGTCTGTATGTTACCCTTGTCTGTAACGGTCATGGTGTAGGGCATGTGGGGCCCCACCAAGAACCCGGCAACGATGTATCCGAGCACCAAAGGCTGCTTGAGCTTCTTGAAGATGAGCGTCACCGTACCGGCAACAACCAGTATCAGTGCGAGATCTTTGATGAGGTGGGGTAGTTCTGCCATAGAAATAAAAGTCTCTCTGTCGTTTCTTTTCTGTCTTTTCCCCGGTTTCTTCCCCGCAAGGAAAGGCTTAAGAGATATGCCGCGCGGGGCTTGGCATGATTGGATAGTAGCTCCTTCAGTATTCGAGAGCTATCATTTGATCCTTTGCTCACTATATTCTCAACATCTGTTTTCGTTGAGAATTGATGGGCAAACCTGTATTATTCCGAATAGAAAATTGTCTCCCCATTATCTGTTAGCATAGGGAGACAACTATGATACCGTCCGAATTCTCGGCCTTGGAGGTAGCCATGCCCCTCCCTCCTGGGGGAGGGAAAGGAGAGAGGCTGTAGGAAAAAGCGGACAGTACCGCCTTGTTAGTCGTTATATGTGCCCGTAATCTCGCAGATTCGGGTAATGACCTGCACAGCTTTCTCCATCACCTGGACGGAGACAAACTCGTAGGGGCCATGGAAGTTGACACCTCCGGCAAAGATGTTGGGGCAGGGAAGTCCGCGGAAAGAGAGCTGCGCGCCGTCGGTTCCGCCACGGATTGGCTCCACCTTCGGAGTGACACCGCTGTCCTGCATGGCCTTGAGCACGATGTCGATAACATACATGTTGGGGTCGATCTTCTCCTTCATGTTGTAGTATTGGTCCTTCAGCTCAACGCTCACAGTACCTTCTCCATACTTCTCGTTCATCTTCTTGGCGATGCTTTCGAAGTAATCCTTGCGGTCTTCGAACTTCTTTCGGTCGTGGTCGCGGATGATATAGCTCAGTTTGGCCTCCTCGCAGTGGCTCTCGATACCCATGAGATGATAGAAGCCCTGATAGCCTTCGGTGGTCTCGGGAATCTCGGTCTCGGGTATATAGCTATTGAATTCGCAAGCCAGACGGCTGGCGTTCACCATCTTATCCTTGGCGTAGCCGGTGTGAACACTCACTCCCTTGATCTTGACCTTGGCTCCGGCGGCATTGAAATTCTCGTATTCCAGGTCGCCGATGTCGCCTCCGTCCATGGTGTAGGCCCACTCACAGCCAAACTTTTCCACGTCGAAATGATGGGCACCCTTACCGATTTCCTCATCGGGATTGAAGCCCACGCGGATGTCGCCGTGCTTAATCTCGTCGTGGTCGCGCAGATAACACATGGCCTGCACAATCTCGGCGATGCCCGCCTTGTCGTCGGCGCCGAGCAGGGTAGTACCGTCGGTCACGATGATATCTTCGCCCTTGTGGGCCAGAAGCTCCGGAAACTTCTTGGGAGAAGAAATCATTCCGGGGCGCAACTCGATGTCGCCGCCGTCGTAGTTCTTAATGACACGTGCGTTGACATTAGCTCCACTGGCGTCGAGCGCCGTGTCGTAGTGAGAGATGAAGCCGATGGTCGGCGTCTTCTTTTTGGTATTCGATGGGAGCGTGGCATAGATATAGCCCATCTCGTCCATCTCAACGTCACGCAGTCCCTCATGTTCAAGCTCTTCCTTGAGATACTTGGCGAAAATCAATTGCTTAGCCGTGCTGGGCACAGTCTCTGATTCTTCCGCCGACTGCGTATCAAACTTGGTGTAATTAATAAACCTTTCAGTAATGTCCATGTTATAAGAAAAAGTTAACATTGCGTACAAACCTCATGGCGTGACCCCGGCGAGACTCAAACTCGCGACACCCAGAACCGGAATCTGGTGCTCTATTCAACTGAGCTACGGGGCCATGATATGAAGTACATGCAAAAGTAATAAATAGTTTTGGAATTAGCAAAGATTATAAAAGAAAAGTGTGGTGCATGGTTCCTGAGGTTGGGGTCATAATAATATAATAAGGTGGCGGGGCAAGCGCTTGCCCGTCGTTTTTTCCTTCGAAAGGCAACGAGGGTATGCCGGGAATAAGTAGTCCGCTGAGAAACTCAATGCTGACTTGGTGGAAAATCGACATATAGAACTCTGCACACCAATAAAATCTTTGGCGGGCAACCTTGGCAAGGCGCTCAGGGAACATGGTAAAAAGAGAGCCTGAGCGTTGCTCTTGCCACGGCTCGAAGTGGCAAGACTATCAGATTTTGCCATTTTTCAGATAGGAAATCAGCATCAACAGCAGGATGGTGATGGCTGCGCCTATAAGCATTCCCATATAGTTGTTTCGGCGAATGAGTTTCTCTATGTCGGCGTTGAGCATCTCGCGGCCGCTGAACTGATTGATGAGCGTGATGATTTTCTTGTTTGAACAGGCATAGAAACTAAGGTCGGTTTGGTATTGTTTCCCGTTATTCAGGGTTACCACAAGGTACGGGTGTGGCTGGGAGTGCAGGGTATTTACTTCGGGCATATTCCATTCCAAATCGCATTCCCGTATGTCTTCCCAGGCCACCAACCTGTTCCATTCCTGCACAAACAGCCCATTTCCGGAAAATTCCATACGCTCACGTCCAAGAAATAGATAGGGAATCACCAGAATAACTAAGTTTGTCACGGAAATAATCCCCATCACTTCCCAATCGGCCAGCCTCATTGGGCGATGAAAGACGGGCTCCGAAAGGATGGGCCAGAGCACCATGGCTACGGCGATGACCACGCCCAGATAGCCAGGACGGCGCTCTGAATGTACGATATAGGGCTGCAATTGGTGAATGGGCATCGTGGTCTGGTGTTGATTTTCTGTTGTTGTTGGAGGATGGTTAACGGTGCAAAGATACTGAATCTTGAGAAAATGGAAAAGGAATCTGTCGCTTTTCTTTGATCAGTTACGGGGTGTCTGACCCTCCGCATGATCGATTTCCCAAGCCATTGTCGTGGTGCTGTCTGCGGCTAAGCCCAGGCCTTGGGTTTGGAAGCGCTTGTTTTATCAAAAAGATACCATATAATAAAAATTTGCGTCATAACGAGAAATAATCATCAAAAAATAGTTGCATAATAATATTAAATAGTTATCTTTGCAGGCATTAATAATGTTGAACGAGAAAAATAATAGTTATGAGCAATCTCATCAAACCTCAGGGTTATAAGGCGCTGCTCGATATGCGCGAGACAGAGCAGGGCATCAAGCAGATTAAAGAGTTTTTCCAGCAGAACCTTTCGACGGAGCTTCGGCTGCGCCGAGTAACGGCACCATTGTTCGTGCTGAAGGGACTGGGAATCAACGACGACCTGAATGGTGTGGAGCGCGCCGTGACTTTCCCTATCAAAGACCTGGGCGACGCCAAGGCTGAGGTGGTGCACTCGCTGGCCAAATGGAAGCGTCTCACCCTCGCTGAGTATGAGATTGAGCCGGGCTACGGCATCTACACCGACATGAACGCTATCCGCGCCGACGAGGAGATGGACAATCTCCACTCGCTCTACGTGGACCAGTGGGACTGGGAAGCGGTGATTACCAAGGACGATCGCACCATAGGCTACCTCGAAGACGTGGTGAAGCGCATCTATGCAGCCATCCTGCGCACCGAGTTCCTCACCTGCGAGCGCTATCCGCAGATCAAACCATTCCTCCCGAAGGACATCCATTTTGTGCATAGTCAGGACCTTCTCGATATGTATCCCGACCTCTCGCCCAAGGAGCGCGAGGACGCCATCTGCAAGAAATATGGTGCAGTGTTCGTGGAGAGCATCGGCGGCAAGCTGTCTAACGGCGAGAAGCACGACGGACGCGCAGCCGACTACGACGACTGGTCTACCGTGGCCGAGAATGGCAAGGCTGGTCTCAACGGCGATATCCTCATTTGGTATCCCGTGCTGGAGCGCTCGTTCGAGTTGAGTTCGATGGGCATCCGTGTGGACAAGGACGCTCTGCTGCGCCAGTTGAAGATAGAAGGGCAGGAGGAGCGCGAGCAACTCTACTTCCACCAGCAGCTCCTGGGCGACAAGTTGCCGCTGAGCATCGGTGGTGGCATCGGCCAGAGCCGTCTGTGTATGGTGATGCTTCACAAGGCCCACATCGGCGAAATCCAGGCCAGCATCTGGCCCGACGACATGCGCCAGGAATGCGAGGAGTTGGGCATGCCACTCATCTAAGGTATGAAAATTGATAAGAGAGAGAACAAGCGGGCGTAGAACGGGTAATCCGTAGGTTGCTGGCGGAGACGGTCTGTGGTTTCGATGTCCAGTCTCCTACCTCTCGCTCTCATCGCCAAAACGCCATGGGTGACATCTGCTTCAAGCCGGATGTCACCCATGTTTCGTTTCTGTGGGAGGGATAAAGGGAGCCTCTCCCCCTGCTCCTCCCCCGTAGGGAGGGAGGAATAGGCAGGATAGGCGGGGCTCAATAGGGGCACGAGTGGCATGGAGTATCACTTGCAGCCCCTACGTTTTTCAGCTCATGGACGAGAAATGACGCTGGATTCAACATACGCAGAGTGTGATGCCTGCTCAAAAAATGATGATGAAAGAATTTGAAAAAGTGGGCGAAATAGGTAGATTTTTGGGGAAATCGTAGGAAGATGAGCCAAAAATCAAAGAAAAATGAGGTGAGACTTAACTTGCTGTGAGGCAGCTGTTTGTGAATCATACCAGAGAGTTGTCCGCCTGAAATGCACTTTCCCGGATTGGCATTACTACCTTTTCGCCTCACGATTACTACCTAATCGTCTGGCCGTTACTATCTTTTCCCACCACCATTTTCTACTTCTGGCGCAGCCAAAAGGGCCTTTTCGCAGTCGGAAGAGTGTTTCGAGATGCCCCTACGAGGCCTCTGAGACGTCAGAATCTCATATTTTTCCCTGATTCAACTCCTCGTTGAACCATTAATTCTGCTGAATAATCGCAACATTCTTGGGGCATCATCGACGACGAAGAGCATTGTTCCGTCTCCTCGGTTTCCTCTATTATATATAAGGTATAGCCCTTTCCCGTTGCAGTAGCAGTGCTCCGAGGCTGAAATCCTGCAGCCCCGTGGCCCTACTTCGACCCATTTCCGGGCCTCGCAAGACGGCCTCCCATCTCATGAAAATACATAGAAAGTTGGTCTGATGAGTACCACGAAAACCCTTATGTGATATCTTTCCAAACTTGAAAGAGTTTGTTGCAATACCATAATTGCACAAAGCAAGCATTTTGTGCAGGTTTTAACGAAAACAATGCAAAATTATATTAAATATAGGAGGGGATTGAGATAGAAAGATGAATTCTTAGTTAACTTTGTGTAACATAAATATACTGGAAAAATGATAGAATATGACCTCTGAAGAGTTTTACCACGAAGGGAATGAACATCGCAAACGGGGGGATTTCTCATCTGCTATGCACTCCTATATGGAGGCTATCCGTTTGGATGCTAACAGTCCGGCTGTGGAAGCCAAAAAGATGTTAGAGGAAATCATGGATTTCTATTGCAAGGACTTATATAACCCTTAAATCATAGAAAAAACAACTTATTATGAGCAAAATGAAAGGTGCCATCGTGGTGAATGTCGAGCGGTGCAAAGGCTGTACGCTATGCGTCGTGGCTTGCCCGAAAGACGTTATTGCGCTGGCAGAACGTAGAGTCAATACGCATGGATACCCATACGTGGAGTCTGCCCGACCAGACGACTGTATAGGCTGTGCGGCTTGTGGAACGGTGTGTCCCGACGGATGCATCACGGTGTATCGTGTAAAAGTGGAGGCTTAGCTATGGAAAAACAAGAAGTGAAACTGATGAAGGGTAATGAAGCCATTGCCCATGCTGCAGTGCGCTGCGGTTGCGACGCCTACTTCGGCTACCCCATCACGCCTCAGAGCGAGATTATCGAGACGCTCGCCGCGCTCAAGCCATGGGAGACCACCGGCATGGTGGTGCTTCAGGCAGAGAGCGAGGTGGCCTCAATCAATATGGTATATGGTGCGGCCGGCGCCGGAAAGCGCGTGCTCACCACCTCATCGAGCCCCGGTGTGGCACTCATGCAGGAAGGCATTTCCTACATGGCAGGTGCCGAAGTGCCCGGCGTGTTTGTCAATGTGCAGCGCGGCGGTCCCGGCCTGGGCACCATTCAGCCCAGTCAGGGCGACTATTTCCAGTCTACGCGCGGTGGAGGCAACGGCGACTATCAGGTTATCGTGCTCGCTCCATCGTCGGTGCAGGAGATGGCCGACTTTGTGGATCTGGCTTTCGAACTGGCCTTCCGCTATCGCTGCCCGGCCATGCTGCTGTCTGATGGAGTCATCGGCCAGATGATGGAAAAGGTGGTGCTACCCGCACAGAAGCCCCGTCGCACCGAGGAAGAGGTGCTCCGCGAGTGTCCGTGGGCCTCAACCGGTAAGCCAAAGAGCCGCGAACCCAATATCATCACGTCGCTCGAGCTGAGCTCTGAGGTGATGGAGAAGCGCAATATCCACCTTCAGGACAAGTATCGCGAGATTGAATCCAAGGAGGTGCGCTATGAGACCCACCTCTGTGAAGATGCCGACTATGTGATTGTTGCCTTCGGCAGTGCTGCGCGCATCGCAGAGAAGGCGGTGGAAACCGCCCGTGAGCAGGGCATCAAGGTGGGACTTTTCCGCCCCATCACCCTATGGCCCTTCCCCTCAACTCAGATTGTAGAGACCACCCGTGGCAAGAAAGGCATACTCGTGGCCGAGATCAATGCTGGACAGATGGTGCAAGACGTGCGTCTCGCCATCAACGGATCATTGCCAGTAGAGCATTTCGGACGATTGGGAGGAATTGTTCCCGATCCTATGGAAATCGTAGAAGCATTACAATCTAAACTGTTGAAGAAATGACAAATCAAGATATTATCTCACCCGAGAATCTGGTCTACGCCAAACCGGAACTGATGAACGACACCCCGATGCACTATTGCCCCGGGTGTTCACATGGTGTAGTGCATAAGCTGATAGCTGAGGTTATCAGCGACATGGGTATGGCAGAGAAGACCGTCGGCGTGTCGCCGGTGGGATGCGCCGTATTTGCCTATCGTTATCTCGACATCGACTGGGAGGAGGCTCCCCACGGTCGTGCTCCGGCACTGGCTACCGGCATCAAGCGCGTGTGGCCCGACCGACTGGTGTTCACCTATCAGGGCGATGGCGACTTGGCATGTATCGGCACCGCCGAGTCTATCCACGCGCTCAACCGCGGAGAGAACATCACCATTATATTTATCAACAATGCCATCTACGGTATGACCGGCGGACAGATGGCTCCGACTACGCTCATTGGTCAGGTTACGTCGACTTGCCCCTATGGCCGCGACCCGGAGATCCATGGTTATCCGCTCAACATCACTGAGCTGGCCTCCCATCTGCAGGGCACTTGCTATGTGACGCGCCAGAGTGTAGATACCGTGGCGTCTATCACCAAGGCCAAGAAGGCCATCCGCAAGGCTTTCGAGGCTTCCATGCAAGGACTGGGTTCCAGTCTGGTGGAGATTGTAGCCACCTGCAACAGCGGCTGGAAGCTGTCTCCGGTGAAGGCCAACGAGTGGATGCGCGAGAACATGTTCAACGTTTATCAGAAGGGCGACCTGAAAGATACCACTAATCTTAAGTAACTATGAAGAAAGAAATTATCATATCAGGATTTGGTGGACAGGGTGTGCTGTCTATGGGAAAGATTCTTGCCTACTCCGGCCTGATGGAGGATAAAGAGGTGACTTGGATGCCGGCCTATGGTCCGGAGCAGCGCGGTGGCACGGCCAACGTGACGGTAATCGTGAGCGACGACCGCATCTCATCGCCTATCCTGGCCCACTACGACATTGCCATCGTACTCAATCAACCGTCTTTAGACAAGTTCCTGCCCAAGGTGAAGCCCGGTGGAATACTTATCTATGATGGCTTCGGCATTGCCGAAAAGCCTATCCGCGACGACATCGAGATCTATGAGATCAATGCCATGGACAAGGCCGCAGAGATGAAAAACTCGAAGGTGTTCAACATGATTGTGTTGGGTGGACTGCTCAAGGTGTGCCCCATTGTGAGCACCGACGGCATGAACAAGGCCTTGCACAAGACCCTTCCCGAGCGTCATCACAAGCTCATTCCGCTCAACATGGAAGCGCTCAACGTAGGTATGGAAATCATTCATAGGGTTTAACTTCACCCTACGACTAACGATAAAAAGCCTCACTTCGTTGTCATTCAGACAGGAAGTGAGGCTTTTTCTATGGGTAGGCCTATCTGCCGGCGTGGCCGTTACACGGTGGGCACGCCTTTAAGATAGCCTGCAATCTCTTCGTCGGTGACGTTATAGTTGGTCAGGTCGCCATTGATGAAGCTGTTGTACGACGGCATATCGATAAGTCCGTGGCCCGAAAGGTTGAACAGAATCACCGGTGCCTTGCCCTCCTCCTTGGCTTTATTGGCCTCGCGGATGGTGGCGGCGATGGCGTGGCAGCTCTCCGGGGCGGGGATAATACCCTCTGTCTGGGCAAAGAGCATGCCCGCGGCGAAGGTCTCCAACTGCGGAATGTCTACGCCGTGCATATATCCGTCTTTGATGAGTTGGGAGATAATCATGCCCGCTCCGTGGTAGCGCAGACCGCCGGCATGTATGTTAGCCGGTTTGAAGTCGTGCCCAAGGGTGTACATGGGCAGCAGCGGCGTGTAGCCAGCTTCATCTCCATAGTCGTATTCAAACTTGCCTCGGGTGAGCTTCGGGCAGCTGTTGGGCTCGGCTGCAATAAACTCTGTGTCCTTGTGCGTGCCGTCGAAGATGTGGCGCATGAACGGGAAGGCAATGCCCGCAAAGTTGGATCCGCCGCCGAAACAGGCAATCACCTTGTCGGGATACTCCCCAGCCATCTCCATTTGCTTCTCTGCTTCCAGTCCGATGATGGTCTGATGGAGGGCCACATGGTTCAAGACCGAGCCCAGAGTGTACTTGCATCCCGGGGTGGTGGTGGCCAGTTCGATGGCCTCAGAGATAGCCGTGCCCAGCGAACCGGGGTGATGCGGGTCGTGGGTAATGAGGTTCTTGCCGGCCCGGGTCGACATCGAGGGAGAGCCTTCTACCGTTGCCCCGAAGGTGCGCATAATCATAGAGCGGTAGGGTTTCTGCTGCAACGTGATCTTAACCTGGTACACTGCAGCCTCCAGTCCGTAGAGTTTGGCGGCGTAGGAGAGGGCGGCGCCCCACTGTCCGGCACCGGTTTCGGTGGTGACATTGGTCACACCTTCCTGCTTGCAGTAGTAGCATTGGGGAATAGCAGAGTTTACTTTGTGAGAGCCGAGGGGGTTGGTCGACTCGTTTTTGAAGTAGATATGGGCAGGAGTATCCAGTGCTTGCTCTAAGGCGTAGGCCCTGACGAGCGGCGTGGAGCGGTAGAACGAATACTTGTCGAGCACTTCTTCGGGTATGTCTATCCATTTGTGCTCCGTATCCAACTCCTGTTTGGCACACTCTTTACTAAATATATGTGCCAGGTCGTCGGCGTTCATCGGCTCCTTTGTGGCTGGATTCAACGGCGGAAGAGGTTTGTTGGGCATCTCGGCCTGAATGTTATACCACTGCCTTGGAATCTCGCTTTCATTCAGAATGAATTTCTTCTGTCTCATATCTTCGTTGCTTTTAGTTTAACTTTAATAGCTGCAAAGGTAACAATAAATGAACAGAAAGACAAGAATATGGCGCAAAAAGGAAGTGGAAGGAGACTTAAACTTTACAAATATAAGTCTCCTTCCACTGGTCCTAAGTATTTGGCGGGTATGCGACGACTTGCCGGGGATGATCAGTAGCCGTAGTTCTGGGTGAGGTTTCCGTTGAGTTTGAGCACCGTTGTGGGTATGGGGAATACGGTGGTGTAGCCCGAATCCTCCTTGTCCAACTGCAGGCGGAGGTCGTAAGCCTTATGGAACAGGCCATAGCGCACGAGGTCTTGGCGGCGAGAGCCCTCCCACATGAGTTCGAGGAGTCGCTCCGAAAGGATGTTGGTCAGTGTGGCGGGGCGCGACGGCATGCCTGCTCTGGCACGCACTGCATTGAGTTCTGCCTGACCGCTCTCGCCATTGCGCACGAGGGCTTCGGCCTTCATGAGCAGCACATCGGCATAGCGAAAGAGCACGATGTCGTTGTCTTGCAGTCGTCCGTCGGCATGGGCGGTGCGGTCAATCTCATATTTCGACATACGTGCGCCGGCCGTTTTCTCAAACTTAGAGCCCGTAAGGTCGAGCGCCATGACCAGCGGACGATAGACGAGCGGCGTGCCATTGCCCTGCAGCACCACCTTGCCGTCTACCCGAATGGTATCTGAGAAGAAGTTGATGGCATAGCGCGCGTCGACGCTATCGGTGCCATAGCCGTAGGCACGAACGGTGGAAAGCGTGGCCGAGGAGCCGTTTTCGGCATCCATACCGATAGCGGATCCGTGGGCATAGTGGCGCGACCGGAAGAGATAGAGGAACTGATTTTGATATTTCACCTTGTCCATCGGGATGACAAAGATATTCTCTGCCGATGTCTCGTTGTGCACCTTGAAGTTGTCGGCGTAGCTATTCTCCAGTGCATAGCCCGCCGCGGCAATCTGGTTGCAGTAGTACGCGCAGGCCTCCCAGGCGTTTAATTCCTGATTGTTGATGCTGAAAAAAAGGTTTTTCCCCGGCGTTCTCTTACCGTCAGTCCAGTTGTCATCGCTATAGATTTCGGCGTTGAGCATGAGCCGTGCCAGCAGAAACTCAGCCACAGGACGTGTGATTCGCCCATACCAGTTGCCCTCCAGGTTGCTGTGATGATTGTTCAAGTAGGGCAGACAAGCCTGCAACTCCTCCACAATGTCGCGGAAAACTACGCTCCTTTCGGCCTGTTTCACCTCGGTAAGTGCCGTTCCATCGGTCTTCACGAGGGGCACACGGCCAAACATATCCATCAGTTCGTAGTAGAAAAGGCACCGCAACGCCGTCACTTCCGCCTTGTAACTGTTGTACTGGTCGGTGGTGAGCAGGCTGCGATGGCTATCCAGTTGGGCCAGCGAATGGTTGCAGAGCATCACCACTTTGTAGAGATAGTCCCACGTGTTGCGTAGAGACACGTCGGCCGCCGTCCACGAATGGAGGTACAGGCTCTGCCAGAATCCGCCGTCATACCAGTCGCCTCCACGGGTGGGGATGATGGCTTCGTCGGTGGTAAAGGTGTTATAGTCGTACACCCCGCGGTAGGTTCCTTGCAGGCTCTGCGACTCCACCGTCCCACCGATATAGTTGTATAGCGTGGCCACGGCATTGTTGTAGAGGTTGGATGCGGTGTCGTAGGCCAGGTCTTCGGGCAGCTGACTCTTGGGTGTCTCGTCGAGACAGGCCGAGAACAGCAGCGGCAAGGCCAAAAGAAAACAATGAATCCTTTGAACTTTGAACATTGAACATTGAACTTTA
>DCJH01000067.1:16729-98437 GCA_002317385.1 Prevotella sp. UBA1705
AAGTTATTTATTGTTTATCCCAGTAATCACTTCCCTCCCTACGTGGGAGGGGCCGGGGGAGAGCCCTTAAAACTGCACGCTCACCCCGATGCAATACGAACGGTAGGGAGGATAGCTGCGCTTGTCGTCGATGCCCAGCGTACTGTTGACGATATAGCTATTGATCATCGGCGAGATGCCGCTGTAGGAGGTGATGGTAGCCAGGTTGTTGACCGACACTGAGAGGCGCAGCGCACTCACGAAGCGCCACTTCACGGGCACGTTCCAGCCCATCGTGAGATAGTCGAAATTGAGGTAATCGCCCCGCTCCAGCCAGTAGTCGGTGGCCGTCTGGTCCTTGATGTTTCGGGCAGGAGCCTTCGACATGACATTGTAGTCGGGGAAACTCGACATATTCATATAGGTCAGTGCCGTGCCGTTGTATATCTTGTGGCCGAAGGCACCGTTCATCTGGAGTGAGATGTCGAACGCCTTGTAGCGCAGACTGACATTCGATCCGAGCGTCCATTTGGGCGTGGCCTGTCCCGCCATGTATCGGTCGCCGCCGTCTTCGATATTCACCCGCCCGTTGTGGTCGAGGTCCTCAATGGCGTAAGAGTAGGAGCCGTCGGCGTTTTGAGTAAGTCCTGTGCAGTGGGGCAGGTAGAAAACGCCCAGTGGTTGCCCCACAATCTGATAGACAATGTTGTTGTCGCCGCCATGGAATCCGGCCCCGTTGAGGCTACCTATCTGTGTGATGTCTGCCGCCGAAAGGTGCGTGCCGTTGTAGTCGCCCGACAGCGAGAGCAGCTTGTTCTTCTGCCAGGAGAGGTTCACATTGACGTTCAACTCCACGTCGCGACGCTCTATCACCGCGATGCCCACGCCCATCTCAAATCCCTGATTGCTCATAGAGCCGAGGTTGGCCAGCAGTTTGCCGAAGGCAAATGGGGGCACGGGCACGTCGTATTGATAGAGCATGTCGGTGGTCTTGGAGTAATAATATTCGGCGGTGAGCACCACGCGGTTGTGCCAGAAGCACAGGTCGGTACCCACATTGAATGTGGATCGCGTCTCCCACTTGAGGTTGGGGTTGGCGTTGCGGTAGAGTCCCATGGTGATGGTGGGCGTTCCTCCCACCGAGATGGTGCCGATGGGGCGCACCAGGCTCAGCGAGTTGTAGGAGTCGATGCCGCCCAGATTGCCCGAGAGACCATAGCCGGCGCGCAGCTTGAAGATGCTCACGTATCTCCGCCACGGCTTGAAAAAAGGCTCGTCGGCCACGTTCCAGATACCCGACACCGACGGGAAGAATCCCCATTTGTTGTTGTCTCCAAACATCGAACTGCCGTCGGCGCGCAGGTTGGCGTTGATGGTGTAGCGCCCGAGGAGCGTGTAGGCCAGTCCGCCCATGGCCGAGGCGAGCGACGGGTCGGCCGTCTCCGACCCTGTTCCGCCATAGGGAATGGTCGATGCCGCCCCGAGGTTGTCGTAGCCTAAGGCATTGGTGGTGAATCCCTTGACCAGCGTCCAGAATCCCGTGCGGTTACTCTTCTGGTATTCGCCGAGCAGCGTGGCACTCAGATGATGCACGCCCCACGTGTTCTCATAGGTGAGCATGGCGTTGCCCAGCCACCCCTCGGTCTTGTGCTCACCGCGATAGGCCTGTCCCTGCGCCCACACCCAGGTGGGGCAGAAGATGCCGTTTTCGAGCGACTGGTAGCTGTAGGCACCGAAGAGTTTGAGGTGGAGCGACTCCGCCGAGGCCGTGCGCTCCGGGCCCAGACTGCCCGCGAGGATGCCCATGAGGTTGAAGTCGAGCCCCAGATGGGTGTTGAAGTTAAGGTTTCGCTCGTCGTTTTTCTCCAACAGCAAGGCTGCCGGCGGATTGATCTGTGAGGCTGTGATATTCTTGTTCCAGTTGCCCGAGGCGTCTCGCCCGGCCGGATAGGTGGGATTCTGGGTAGCGGCACTGTAGAAGAGTTTCCACTCGTCGAAGGGATATTTGTTCTTCTGCGACGAGCCGAAGACGCCGAAGTCGATGGTCAGCAGGTCGTCGAAGGCCTTCTGCGAGAGGTCGAACTTGGCGGCAAAGTTCTTGTATTCGTTCACGCGCACCACCGTCTGGTGGTCCATGGCGCCGAGGGAGGCGCGGTAGCTCGACTTCGACGTGCCACCGCTGAAGGCCACATGATGGTTCATCACAAAGCCCGTGCGGCTCACCACATCTTGAAAATCGGTGTCGAATCCGCCGTCGGTATAGCCCAGTCCGAGGGCTTTGGCCGTGGCGAGATAGGCGGGACCATTGAGCATGTCGACCGTGCGATATTTCGATTCGAAGCCCATGTTGCCGTCGTACGACAGGTGGAACTGCGAGCCCGAGCCTTTCTTGGTGGTTACCTGGATGACGCCCGAGGCGCCGCGCGAGCCGTACTGGGCCGTCTCGGCTGCGTTTTTCAGGATAGAGAAGCTCTCGATGTCGGCAGGATAGATGCTCGACAGCGTGGCGAGGTCGGAGTAGACGCCGTCGATGATCACCAGCGGGTCGTTGCCTCCGGTGAGCGATGTGGTGCCGCGCACGCGCACGGCGCTGAGCTGGGCCATGCGGTTCTCGCCCGAAGAGATGTTCACACCCGCTGCTTGTCCGCTCAGGGCGTTGAGCGAATTGGTCACGAGCCCTTTGTTCATGCGGTCTTCGGTCACCACGTCGACCGAGCCGGAGAACGGCTCCACGATGGTAGCTGCCAGACTATCTACATGGATCTGGGGACGTTGAATCTGGGCTTGCACCGACAATGGGGTGGCCATGAGGGCTAAATACGATAAGGCGGACAGTTGTTTCATGGGTTATTCGGTTTGATATCTACGGCAAATATAATGTTTTATGGCGTGCGAAACAAGTATTTCGGCTACTATTTTATTGGTAAAATGCGTGGGGATGACATGGGAATGGGGCTTGATGGGCTATGGGTTAACTACGGATTTCACGGATTTCACAGATGTTTTATGAAGGATTTGGGGCGATGTAATAATCAGGTTTGATGGTTGTTGTCTTTTGAGGAACCACGGATTCCACGGATTTCACAGATTTCTTTTTGCCCTTCACCACTGATTTCACTGAGCCGCTAAGCGGCGACGGATGGCACAGATGATAGTCGCTCCATCCGGAATAGTGAGCGAAGACAAATAAATTTGTAAATATTCCTTTGCCCCTTTCTCATAATTCATTGTAATATTCGTCCTGCCTCGATGCTTGTGGTATATCATCTGTGTCATCCGTCGCCGCTTAGCAGCTCCGTGAAATCGGTGGTGTAGGTCCTCGATATATCTGTGTTATTCGTGAAATCCGTGGTTTCTTTATCTCAAATTAGATGATTATTCATTGCAGCTTTCATATTAATTTGATGCTCAGGTATATCATCTGTGCTATCCGTCGCCGCTTAGCGGCTCCGTGAAATCAGTGGTGTAGGCCCTCGATATATCTGTGTTATTCGTGAAATCCGTGGTTTCTCTATTTCAAATTAGATAATCATTCATTGCAGCTTCCATATTATTTTGATGCTCGGGTATATCATCTGTGCCATCCGTCGCCGCTTAGCGGCTCAGTGAAATCAGTGGTGTAGGCCCTTGATATATCTGTGAAATTCGTGAAATCCGTGGTTAACCCACACAGTATAGCTATGCTCCTAAGTCCTCAATTCATTTGTGTTATTCGTGAAATCCGTGGTTACATAGAAAGCGGGAAATACTTATGAAATAAATTGAAGGATGCCTCGAAATACAGGGCCTATTCTAAAATAGAAAAGAGTTGGTGGAGAATACGCGATTTTCAGGACATGTTGTTTGGGCTGATACACAGAGACTTGCGAAATTTTGACAAAAGATGAGGGTGCGAAGAGTACTTTTTCGCGCTCTCAGAGCTATGTTTTCGGGAGGCGAAAGCGGCCTAATGGTTGGATGAATAGGTAGTCATCGTGGGGCGAAAAGTACCTTATGGCCCGGAGAGAGCTATTTTCTTGAGGTTTTATCCCTATTTTGTGGGGTTTTGATGGAAGACGATTCGTAGAATGAGAAAAATATGAGGGCTGATTTTTCAGAATATTATTGACAAAGGATGGGGTGTGGAGGGTGGAGGATTCCGACAGGTCGGACTCATCGGACAGGTCTGACTGGTCCGGCCAGTCAGAGAGAACAGCGCAGAGAGATGGCTGAGGCTTAGATAGAAACTCGGAGCAAGGCACGAACTGTTGGGTGTGATGATAGGTCGATTGCGTCTGCTGCCCAGTGCCAGCTCCTGCTGCAAACCGAAGAAGCGACCGCCTGCAGGGATTGCAAGCGGTCGCTTCCTATGATGAGACACATGGGCCGTGAGGGCCCGATGAGTGGCAATGCTTAGCTGTTGAGATAGCGCTCGGCCTCCAGAGCAGCCTTGCAGCCAGAGCCGGCAGCCACCACAGCCTGACGATATACGGCGTCGGCGCAGTCGCCTGCAGCAAACACGCCTTCGATGTTGGTGCGTGGCGTGTCGCCCTCCACCTTGATGTAGCCCACCTCGTCCATGTCGAGCTTGCCACGGAAAATATCGGTGTTGGGTGTGTGGCCGATGGCCAGGAAGAATCCGTCGATGGGAAGGTCGTACTCCTTCTCGTCGCTTTCGCCCTTGCGGTGCACCAGATGAGCGCCCTCCACGCCGTTCTCGCCATAGAGTCCGAGCGTGTTGGTCTCAAAGAGAATCTCTATTTTCGGATTGTCCTGCACGCGCTTCTGCATGATTTCGGAAGCACGCAGATAGGGCTTGCGCACAATCATATAGACCTTGGAGCAGAGTCCGGCCAGATAGGTGGCCTCCTCGCAGGCTGTGTCGCCACCGCCTACCACGGCCACCACCTTCTTGCGATAGAAGAATCCGTCGCAGGTGGCACAGGCACTCACGCCCTGTCCGTTGTATTTCTGCTCATCGGGCAGGCCCAGATATTTGGCCGACGCACCAGTAGCAATAATGATGGTGTCGGCCTCCACCTGTTCGCCGCGGTCGGTGGTCACCACGTAGGGCTTACGACTGAAGTCTACGTCGGTCACGATGCCGTCGCGCACGTCGGTGCCGAAGCGCTCGGCCTGCTGGCGAAGTTCCATCATCATCTGGTTGGCATCTACGCCCTCGGGGTAGCCCGGGAAGTTTTCGACGATGGTTGTCGTGGTGAGTTGTCCGCCGGTCTGGAGCCCGCAATACTCTATGGGCTGCAGGTTGGCACGGCCGGCATATAGGGCAGCCGTGTATCCGGCAGGTCCACTACCGATAATCAAGCATTTGGTATGTTCCATAATATTTGTCTGTTGTCCCTCGCGAGAGGGGAGAATTTGATGTGTTGATAATGTGTTGCGTTATCAACCTTTGGGCAATTTCTGTGCCAAAGCGGCCTTTCGACAGCTTATTCGGCGAGCAGCGCCTCGATATCGGCAGCGATATGCTCCATCTTCTCGGTGGGCTCGTAGCGCTTGATGACCTGTCCCTTCTTGTTGATAAGAAACTTGGTGAAGTTCCACTTGATGTCGGCCGACTCCTTATAGTTAGGATCTGCCTCCGAGAGAATCTTGTCGAGGATGGGCGTCAGCTCGTGGCTCTCGTCCCAACCGGCAAATCCTTTCTGCTCCTTGAGAAATTTGTAGAGGGGGTCTGCGTCGTCGCCGTTGACCTTGATCTTCTTGAATCGGGGGAACTCGGTGCCGTAGGTGAGCTTGCAGAACTCGTGGATGGCCTCGTCGGTACCCGGAGCCTGCTGTCCGAACTGGTTGCAGGGGAAGTCGAGAATCTCGAAACCCTGCGCATGATATTTCTGGTAAGTCTGCTCCAACTCGGTGTAGGTCGGAGTGAATCCGCATTTGGTGGCTGTGTTTACAATAAGGAGTACCTCGTTGGCATACTCTTTGAGTGATACGTCTTTACCTTTTCTGTCCTTGACAGAGAATTCGTAAACAGTTCTCATTTCTTTTTCTTTCTAATATTGGTATTTTGTTATCGCAAAAGTACAAAAAAGATACCATAATCGCCGTGGGGCCTAAAGGCTTTTTTTCAGAATTAAAGTTATTTAGGGATTTCCCAAAAAACGTTAGGGATTTCCTACCGAAGAATATACATTTTATATTTGCACGATGTGGGAAAAGCCCTATCTTTGCAATATAAAAAAGTACGAACCATTAAAAATAAACATCATGAGAAGACTGACTACATTATTGACCATGGCGCTGATGACTGTGTTGACACTGAGCTTCACCTCATGCAGCGAAGACCCGTATATCGCAGATTCTCTGGCTGGAACATGGGAGGGTAACATGTATATCTCCACCTCTTACGGCGGATATACCTACGACGCTTCTTACACGGAACTCTATTTTGCCACCGACCCCTACAGCTACAGCTCGGGACAAGGCTATTGGGTGGACCACTATGCCAGCGGAGCTCCGTTCTCCTACATTGCCAACCACATCGACTGGACGGTGAGAAACAATGTGATCTATATCCATTTCGTGGAGGACAACTACGACATCGCCATCGGAGACTACTATCTTAGTGATGGCTACTTCTCTGGAACAATCTATGATGGAGACAATCGGATTCAGTTCCGACTGATGCACACGTCTTCTCCCGACTGGGGAAGCTACGACTATGGCTACTACGACGGCTACTATGCCAAGCAGAATTCGGGCTTCACCCGTGGGGCAACGGATTCCACTCTGGTCAAGGGGCCTGTGAGAATGTTTAGAACAAGATAAAAGATATAGTGCAATGAGAAAGTTTAAGACTATGATGGTGGCTGCCCTGATGGTAGCCCTGCCAGCACTCCTGGCAAGCTGCGGCAGCGACCCCTACTACTACGACGACTGGTATGACGACTGGACGTGGGGCAACGACTACAACAATCGTCCCGACAACGGCAACGTAGACAATGAGGATTTCTTCGTGTCGATGGCCCAGACGCTGGCCGGACAATGGAGGGGTGATATGATGGCCTATGCGCTCGACGACAATGGCAATGTGGTAGACAGCCTCTACTATAGCACCGACATAGAGTTCAAGCAGTACAACAGCCAGAGCGTGTCGGGCACGGGAACGCAGTACGACTACGATCCTGATACCGATAATCTGGAACTGAAGCGCAACTTCACCTGGTATATCGATACCACCAACGGTAACATCTACCTGACCTATAAGGAGCAGAACAGCGACGGTACGACATCAGACTATGTGATGTCTATCGCCTACGACGACCTGAACCTTGACAACCGCACGTTTACCGGCTATCTTTGGTCGAGTGACGGGTATGAGGTAGACGACTTCTGGTTCAACCGTTACAACAGCACGCGTGCGGCAACGGCTCCGAAGGTGAAGCGCATCAAGCTCGTGATGAAATAAGTTGTGATAGATTATTGATAGAATCCCAAGGGGGGATGTGTCTCAAATGATGACACATCCCCCCTGTTTTTGTTGTAGTGCTTAGTACAATCCCCAAGCAGAAGTGGTGGTGTAAGTCTTCTCCACCGCGTCTTCGGTGATGTCGGGCAGGTTGCAGAAGAAGTCTATGCCCGTGCGTTTCTCCAGTTCGTCGATGGTGATGGCATATTGGGCCATGTTGCTTCCGTTGTCGTTGGTGTTGACCACTTGGTCTGTCCATAGCGCGATGGCACTGTATTCTCCATTGTTCACACGCAGCAAAGCCATATAGAAATAGCGTGGCACAATGAGCCCGTTGTCCAGTCGGCGGTATATTCTGTTATAGCCGCCATAGGTTCCTTCATCCACTGTGCCGCCCTTGCACACATAGAGCGTGTCACAGGTCTTGGCAATGGCGCGCACTCGGGCCTCCATCTTGGCCCAGAGTCCAGCGTTGAAAGCCGAGAACTGAGGCTGCATATTGGTGAGATAGAAGGTTTGGTAGTTGGCGTCGGCAGCATAGAGTCGGTCGGCCGAGGGGCAGATGTGTCCGTGGTCGTAGCTCTGTCCGTTGCCGTAGAACGGGTCCTGATACCACTGCATCGACTCCGGGATAAGGTCGTCGTCGGGGTATTGGTTGGTGTCGCTGTAGTAACGGGTGGTGTTACTCTTTAGATAGTTGTTGTCGAGTACGTAGCAACTCCACCGCTGTGTCTTGCGTTGGTAGTCCCATTCGGTGATATAGTTGATCACGCCCCCTGCCGATTTGTGGATGAGAATGGTGTCGGTGCCGCCGTGAGTGCGTGGCATCTCCAAGCGCGCAAACTCGGGTTTGTACACCTTGTTGGCGTTGACGTTGGCCGAAGGCGACGTCGGCGTGGTAGGAGTAGTCGTTGGGGTTGTGGGGTTGACGACTTCTTCGGTGATGTCGTCGTGGGTACAGGATGCCAAAAGGGCTATCCCGGCCATGAAATAGAATAGCTTCCGATTCATAGACATGATGATTTGTTACCTGTATAGACGCTTAGAGATAGAAAAAGTGCGACAGAACGTATATGCAACTACGTTCAACCGCACTTTTATTAAAATCGTATATACAGTGTAAGTGTATGTCGAGTATTACTTCTTCAGCTTACCGTAACGGTTCATGAAGCGGTCTACGCGACCAGCAGTGTCGACAAGTTTGCTCTTTCCTGTGTAGAAAGGATGAGACGTACTTGAGATTTCGACCTTAACCACGGGGTAAGTTTCGCCTTCAAACTCTACAGTATCGTTAGTCTTGCATGTAGACTTTGAGAGGAACATATCGCCGTTGGACATATCCTTGAATACGACGGGGCGATAGTTTTCGGGATGAATACCTTTTTTCATTTTACTTATCTGTTATTTCGTTTATATTTCCTTGCTAAACACTTAGCGGGTGCAAAATTACAAAGAATTATGCAACCCGCCAAATATTTAATGGACTATTTGTCCTTTATATCCTCGTAGCCTAATGCTATTTCAATGTTACGACAATTGATTTGATATATATAGCTCCAACTTTGTCGTTAGCAATGGTGAAGTATTTGTAGTTACCGCCGCTAAGATCATACGTATATGAGAATTCTTTATACTTGTCTCCCGTGGTCATTGTTGGGGTAGCTGTGATGGCATTGGAATTGGGGTGAGCCGCATTTCCTGCATAGAAGCTATATCCTGGGTCGTATTTGCTGCTGATAGCAACACTCATG
Source organism: Prevotella sp. UBA1705 (assembly GCA_002317385.1). Lineage (GTDB taxonomy): Bacteria > Bacteroidota > Bacteroidia > Bacteroidales > Bacteroidaceae > Prevotella. Next base: position 25,871 of record DCJH01000067.1, read on the forward strand.
ACAACTGTCACACTCTTGATTTCAGAGGCGAAAGCGTCTGCATTGAAGATGAAGCCTTGTTTTGTTGCATCAGAAGCATTGCCCTGCACTTGGATACCTTCACCCAGACTTCCGTCAGAGATACAAACTTTTGCACCCTTATAAGTGATGTTGTTGAACTTCCAAGTGTACCAAGTATCTGCATTTGCAACATCTTGTGAACCATATTTACCTGTTGCTAATGTGTTGGTTGTCGTAGCTCCGCTTGCAATCAAATCTGCTGTCATCGTCTCGCCTGTGGTTCCTTGGCCACCAGTATTGCCACCTGTGTTACCACCGGTATTGCCTCCAGAGGTCTGGCCATTGAGGCTAATGAGCTTGCCGCCCATGTTCATTTCTGGTGTATTGCCACTGTAGTTGACGAGTTTTCCGTAAAGTACCACTTTGTCTCCGTTCTTTAACTGGTCGGTAGCAGTATATTTATCACCGTTGAAATAGTAGCTTCTAAAAATCTTGAACTTACCATTCTCGGTGCCATCGTCAGATATATCAAATGTTGCATTGCCGTAGTTGGTGTCGATTTGCGGTGTGCCGACGATGGTTCCTGCTACATATACCTCTGCTGTGGGCTGGTTGGCAGGCAGTGCAGTGGTAATACTCAGAGCTTTAGCCACATTGTAGGGAGATGCCTCCGTGCCTTCGCCGGCAGGAGCTGTGGTGCTGCCGCCAGTGTTTCCACCTGAGTTTCCGCCGCTGGTCTTGCCATTGATAGACACAATCTTGCTACCCATGTCCACTTCCTTGATACCATTGCGGTTATTCAAAACACCCAAAATTACCAGCGTATCGCCCACTGCAAATTCGTTCCCATTAGTGAATTTGTCACCATTAAAGTAGTATCCGCGATAAACTTTCAATGGAATGGTGCTGGTCTTGGAATCTCCCAAGTTGTAGGTGGCGTTGCCATAGGTGGTGCTGATTTCATCAATTTTGGTTACAACACCCTTGACATATACCTTGTCGGAGGTAAATGTTCCGGCTGTGATAATCTCCAAGGCCTTGGCAACGTTATAGGGAGATGCCTCCGTTCCCTCGCCAGCAGGCTCTGCGGGAGTCTCTGTCGGGTTCTCATGATAGTTGATATCGAATGGGGCAGGAACGTCCTCGCAGCTGCTAAGGGTCATAGCCACCATGGCTAATGCAAGTACTGATTTAATGATCTTTTTCATCTTGTATGTGTTTTTTTATTATTTTACTTCTTGAACATCATCCAATGTGCGGATGATCACTTCCCATGTGTTGTTGTAACGCTTCATGATGCCGGTGACATTCACCTTGCCTGTGGGCAGGGTGTTGGCCGCAAAGTCGGCATAATTGCTGGTGTAGAGCATGATAGAACTACTGCTGTATTCGTTGAAATACACGTTCTTAGAGCCTGCTCCGCCTCCAGCGTTGGCGTAAGTTGCCGTTCCGTCGGCGCCTTTGAAGGACACGTTCTTCAGCGTTACGAGCTTGCCGCCATAGGTGGTGCCATTCTTTGCGGCAGTCCAAGTGCGGTCAAAGTCTATAGGAGTCACCGTCTTGCCCAGACCGGTGATTCTGTAATGCTGAGTCCAGAGGCCACGGCTCATGCGGCTCACATACGTCTGGCCGCTGGCGTTGGTATAGGGAGTGCCGATCACGGCCTGCTTGCCGTAGTTGCCTACGTAGAGTCCCTTGAGATTGATGAGCACCTCTGCTCCCACGGGAAGGAAGCCATAGAGACCGCCCTGAGAGATTTCGATGAGTATCGCACCGGTTCCATCGTCTACGGCAATCTCATTGTAGAGGTTGCCCTGCACGTCGTTGCCGGTGACAACAGCCTTGATTTGTTTGTCCTCAGTGACCTGTGCATAGGACGTTCCGTTGCGATAGTCGGTCTCGATGAGTGTCTTATATTGATTCTTGAGCTCGGCAATGGTCACCACATTGGTCGCCTGGATGCTGTCGTTGCCCACTCCGGCCTCGTCGGCGGTGAGCTCGGGCTCGTCCCAGTTGCCATCCATACAGCCTGTGGTGAGGCTGCAAGCCACAGCGAGCATCATGATATATTTGAATGTCTTCATTGTCCTGATGTTTAGAATTTGTAAGCGAGGTTCAGCATGCCGTTGGTTCCGAAGGCATAATACTTCTTCGGATTCTTGGAGAATCGGTAGAGACGGCTGTTGCCTGACGAGGTGTAGTCTGAGCGACTCTGCTCATATCCACCAGTCACGATGCGCTGATTGTTAAGAATATTGGTTACCATGAAGTTGATAGAGAGGCTTCCGGTCTTCAGGCGGATGCTCTTGCCGATGGAGCCGTCGAACATCCAGCCGCCATGACCTCTTTCCTGAGGCGACACGGTGGTCTGTCCAATCTTGTCCAATGCGCTCTTATATCTATAATAAGGAGAGTAGGAAAGATAGATGCGGTCGTACCAGTTGCCGTTCAAGTCGATGAACCAGCCACCCTGATGATAGCTCAATATGATAGAGGTGGCGGTGAGCGGCGTGCTACTTTCGCGCATGTTCTTCACCAAAGCGATATCATCTGTATAGGTTCCCTGTGTGGAATTGAGGTAGCGCACGTTGGCGTTGCTCGTGTTCTTGGCATCGCTCAGGGTTCCGATGAGCTTCAGATTGAAGGCTGATGTCAACTTGAAGTCGAGGCCTCCCTCAATGCCGTAGTACTCTTTCGAGAGGTTGGTCAGTGAGTTATAAGAGAAGCTATTGATGTCGTCGAAGTAGAAACATGTCCACTCTGTGGCATGGGTGATGTGGTTGAAATAGCCACTGATGTTGGCGTGGAGCCAGCTGGTCTGCAGCTGATAGCCCACCTCGCTGGAGAATACATGCTCATTGTGCAGGTTGGTCACGAAGTCGTTGTTCATCTCGGCAGCGATAAAGGCAGTCGAAGTCTCCGGTGCACGGCTCTCGTAGCCCATGCCGAGGGTGAGTGTATTGCCGCGGCCGAGGTTGAAGTTGCCACTAGCCTTGATGCCGCCCTCTACAAATTTAGCCGTCTTGCTCTTGCCATAAGAGTTGTCGGCAAAGAGTCCGTTGCGCATCATTCCCTCGCGCTGCATGGTCTTTCCGCCCAAGCGAGCGGCCACGGTATAATGCACAATGCCGAAGTCTTCGGCGTAATTGCTCCACAGCTGGGCCTTCTGGGTGAGCAGGTGATAGTCGTATCCGAAGCGGTCGCCCTCTTTCACCACAGCGTTGGGGTTGTTGAGGTCATACTGCAACTGGTCGGAGCCTGCAGGATAGGTGCCCAGGGCATAAGAGTTCACGTTGTGATACGACGTCGCGCCGAGCAGATCCTTCATGGTCTGGAACTGGTTGGCATTGTTGTAGCCAATGAACACACCATTGTTCCATACGCTCTTCTCCGTCACACGAGAGGAGAGGGTAGAGGCCAGGGTGAGGTTGAGCACGTTGTTGTGGCGTGCCTGGATGAAATACATCGCGTCGGAACCCTGTGTAGAGGCCTGTCGGTTGGCATAGATGAGCTGGTCGAAGTTGATCTGGCGGGCTGCCTCGCTACCCATGAGATAGTCGCGGGCGGTGAGGAAATCGTTGTAGCCCTGCAGCGTATTCATAGAGTTCTCACCCCACACGTCGTAGTAGCTCGACGGCAATCTCTTCCAGTAGTCGGGATGGGGATTGTCGGTATTGTTGTAGTTGAGCTTGCTGCTGGCATACATGCTATACTTGCCGAAGAGCGAAGTGGTGAGCTTGTTCTTCTCGTTGAGGTTCCAGTCCCAGGTGAAGATGACTGCCGGAGCAAAGTCGTTCACTACGCGGCTGTTGCGCACCTTGCCGTTCTGGTAGCCCCAATATGGGTTATATTGGTAGCTGTTAGCCAGCCAGTACATCTCGTCGGTAGATGCTCCCTGTGTGGACCGCTCCGTGGGGTTGCCCCAAGTGGAGAGCGAGAGAGAGTGGTTGCTGCCGATGAGCTTCTGCACGCCGAAGAAATAAGACAGCGCATTGTAGAATGTGCCGGGCACATAACCCTTGTTGGCCCATCGATAGGTGACGTTGGCCGAGTAGGCCCAGCCCTTGCTGTTCAGGCCACTGTTATAAGTGTACATGCCGCGCAGGGTGTAGTTGCGGTTGGCTGCCGACAGCGTGATGCGGTGACCAGCAGCCATACTGGCCGGACGGAAGTTGTAATTGTTGGCTCCGCCCAGTCCGGCGAATGAGAAATTGTTACTTTCAAACGGAAGCGCAGACTCCATATTGCGGGTCTGCTGATTCAGTCCGCCTACCAGTGAGTAGCGGAATTGCCCCGACTCCATGTCGTTAACCGGTGTGCCGTTGATGTAGATGTCGTTGTACTTCTGGTTCAACGCACGGTAACGGAATCTGACTGGAGAGAAGAGGTACCCCACTTCGGAGGCATAGACATTGGTATTAGAATTAACGATGGTCACATTTTGTGACATGTTGTCGTCTTCTCCCAACTGTGCCTCAGTGAAAGTAAAAGCTGCTTCACCTACGTTCGTAGAGTCATTTTGGGCGAAGGTTAGTGGAGCGTAGCCTAAGGCCATCAAGGCCAGGATAAGCTTTTTCTGCATAGTTGAATGATTAAAGATTATTTTAATAAGTGCAAAATAACGAAATTAATTTTAAATAAAAAAACCTTTTTGATTAAATTTTCGGGAAATATCATGTTTTCTCAGAATTAATTACGAAATTTGCACGGAACAAAACAAAACTCAATGAAGCAAAAATTAGTATTATTAACTTTCATGTTAACCTTAGTGCTGGGTACCTCCGCACAGAAAAAATTCTCGGTCTATGCCGTTGGATTCTACAACCAAGAAAACCTTTTTGACACATGCCATGACGAAGGAAAGAAAGATTACGACTTCCTCCCATCCGGATCCTATCATTGGGACGGATTGAAGTACAGTCACAAGCTGCATAACATGGCCCGTGCGCTGAGCGACATGGGTACCTCTACGCTTCCCGGCGTGGGCTGTGCCATCATAGGTTTGGCCGAGGTGGAGAATGCCAAAGTGCTCACCGACCTCACCAATCAGCCCGAGCTCAAGGCGCGCAACTATCAGTTCTGCCACATCGAAGGCCCCGACAGCCGTGGCATCGACTGCGCCATGCTCTACAATCCCCAGTTCTTCACCGTAGACAGCGTGAGCCTTGTGCCCTACGTGCCTACCGAGAAGCAGGACAGTGGGTTCAAGACCCGCGGCTTCCTCACCGTGACCGGACAGCTGGCCGGTGAGCCTGTGGCCGTCATCGTGTGCCACCTGCCGAGCCGTTTCAGCGGTTCCTATTACAGAGAGGTGGGCGCTGCCCAGGTGAAGGTGCTCAAAGATTCGCTCCTGGTCGCCGATCCCACCCGCAAGATATTCGTCATGGGCGATATGAACGACGACCCGACCAACCGCAGTATGCACGAGGCGCTCGGCGGAAAAGAGGAAATTGCGATGGTGGGCGAGAACGATATGTATAACCCCTGGTACAACATCCTGGCCAAGCAGGGCACGGGAACACTGATGTATCAGGGCTCGTGGAACCTGTTCGACCAGATTCTGCTCACTCCCAACCTGCTCAATCCGAAGGGCTCCAAGGACTATCGCACCTTGAAATACTGGAAAAACGAGATTCAGCGCATGCCCTATCTCTTCCAGACCGAGGGTGCCTACAAGGGCTCTACCAAGCGCACCACGGCCGGCGGCGTATGGCTCGACGGCTTCTCCGACCACTTGCCCGTGGTGGTCTATCTGGTGAAGGAGCAGTAGAAAAGCCTCTCTCCCTTGCCCCTCCCCCTCAAGGAGGGGCGTAATCATGACCGCAGGGGAGGCCACGGCAGGGGTCATCTCAACTCAAAGCAATATGGTTTCAACATCAACCAACAAGCATAACACTTCCCTCCCCACGAGAGAGGGGGCAGGGGGAGAGCCAGAGTCTCACCCCTTCGACCCCTTTCTCCCTTCCAACGCCAGGCTCCTCATGCTTGGCACTTTCCCTCCAGCGCCCAAGAGATGGTGCATGGAGTGGTATTATCCCAATTTCACCAACGACATGTGGCGCATCTTCGGCATCTGTTTCTTTGCCGACAAGATGCGCTTTGTCGATGCTGCCAACAAGACCTATCGCCTGGACGACATCCAGCAGTTCATGCGGGAGCGCGGCGTGGGCATCTTCGACACCTGCCAGCGCATACGCCGCACCACCGGCACCGCCTCCGACAAAGACCTTGAGGTCATAGAGGAGGCCGACCTCGACGGCATGCTCCGCGCCATGCCCGAGTGCCGGGCGGTGATAGCCGCAGGCCAATTGGCCACCGACATCTTCACCCGTCACTATGGCATCGACGCCTCCCACATGAAGATGGGCGAGCATGTGGACTTCTCGTTCGAGGGCCGCACGGTGAGCCTCTACCGCGAGCCGAGCTCCTCCAGGGCCTATCCCATGAAGGTAGAGCAGAAAGCTGAGTACTACGCCCGTATGTTCCGCGACATCGGTCTGCTCTGAGCGCCGGCTCATTTCTCACCATTCCATTTTCTAATCCCGTATTATCCTATTCCCTCCTATAACCCCATTCAACCCTTATGGAAGACAAAATCACCATCATAGGCATAGCCGGCGGCACCGGATCGGGCAAGACCACCGTAGTGAAGAAGATTGTTCAGGCCCTGCCGCCCCACCATGTGGCCGTGGTTCCGCTCGACTCTTACTACAACGACACCACCGACCTCACCGACGAGGAGCGCAAGGCCATCAACTTTGACCACCCCGACGCCTTCGACTGGAAGTTGCTCATCAAGCAGGTGAACGACCTGCGCAACGGGCGTGCCATAGAGCAACCCACCTACAGCTACCTGCTCTCCAACCGATTGCAGGAGACCGTGCACGTGGAGCCCAAGCCTGTTATCATCATCGAGGGCATCATGACACTGAGCAACAAGAAGCTGCGCGACATGATGGACCTTAAGATTTTCGTAGACGCCGACCCCGACGAGCGGCTCATCCGCAACATCCAGCGCGACACCATCGACCGCGGGCGCACCGTCTCCATGGTGGTAGACCGTTATCTCAAGGTGCTCAAGCCCATGCACGAGCAGTTTATCGAGCCCACCAAGCGCTACGCCGATCTTATCATTCCGCAGGGCGGCGAGAACCTCAAAGGCATCGGAATCCTCTGCAAATACATCGAGGGACTGGTGCCCAACGTATAGTTGCGATGGGCGCAACGCCCCGATGGTTGTCAGGATGTTTCATGGTTTTTAGAAATCCAGCGAGCCATTGTCCGACGTTGTGGATGCCTTCAAAGGGGCGTCGCGGCTCGTTGGGAGGAGAAGAAAAAGGAAGTCTTTAGCTCCATTACCCCTTTTTGAAGTATAACGAAGGCTCTGCCAACCTCTGGCAGGGCCTTTTGGTGTGGGTCTCTGGTAGGTATGGACGTTGCCTTTGCTACCTTATCGCCTCACGATAGCTACCTAATGGCATGACGATTACTACCTATTGGCATTGCCGTTGCGGCTTAGAGGCAGCGTGAAAACGCATAGGCGTTTGTAAGACGTTGGTTTTCAGCCTTCTGTAAAAAGACTTGATTTTGTCGTTTTTTCCTATCCATGGGGCTATGTGGAGGGTTTGCGGGCATTCTGAGAGAGGCTGCTCAACATTTTTCATCGGTATTTTCCGGCATGAGACTCCGCCTCCCTACTCCTTGAACACAGCGAGGCGGCATGTCTCCGCAGATAGCTACGGGAACATGCCGCCTGGTGTGAGAGGTGGGGAAGCGAGTGTCAGTCTATGCCGTCGCCCTTGAGTTCCTCGATGTCGGGCGTCTCTGCAGGCTCAGGTTTTTCCTCGATCTGCGCCTGCGGGGCAGGCTGCTCGGCAGGCTGGACCACCGGTGGGTGGGCCTTCTCGTAGGCTTTACGGCAGCGATACACCTTGATGGCATTGATAAGATCGACCACACCATAGACCATCATACACCATCCGATGACAAACAGTGGGGCCGCAGCGATGAGCGCTGGCTTGATGATGGCAATGAGACCAATGAGCAGAATGATGGTGGGGAAGAGCCACCAGAAGAAGCCTATGCGCGCATACTTGGTGGCTGAAGCCAGATTGAAAAACTGGTTGAGCGCCCCGAGAATGAGGATGGCGGCCAGGATATACATCAGTCCGTTGACAAACATGTTGGGCGCCAGGGCCAGCAGGGCGCCGAGCACGATGCTTCCGATGCCCACGATGGGGAATGCCGGAGTGGCAGGAGCGATGGGGTTGCCCTGCGCGTCGAATACCTGCGTGGTGTCGTCACGGCGCTTGGCCGAGAAGTAGGCCATGCAGCTGATGAGCCCCGAGATGAGGAAGAGCACGCCGATGGCAATGGTGATGCCTGTGACGGTCTCCTCACGATACTTGATGAGCAGTGCGCCGACGGCTATGGCACATATCGCACGGAATACGCTGCTTTGGAAAACTTTCATCATGTAATTATGTTTTTATAAGAGTTTCAACGTTGTTTTTGCAAAGTTAATTTAACTTTTCGGAAAAAGCAAGGCTCAGCTCACAATTAATTTGTAATTTTACGCCCTGATTATCAAGAATCAATCGCAAGGATGACAACATTGTATTTGGTGCGCCATGGGGAGACTGTGGCCAACAAGGCGCAGATATTGCAGGGCCAGACCCAAGGTGAACTCAACGACGAAGGGCGCGCGCAGGCGCGGGTGCTCTGTGAGAAGATGAGGCACGAACAGATAGACGTGTTTGTGTCGAGCGACCTTTTCCGGTCGGTGGAGACCTGCGAGATCATTGCCGAGCCCCATGGCAAGCCTGTGGTGCAGACCCCGCTGCTGCGCGAGCGAGACTGGGGAGGATTCACCGGGAAGTTTATTCCCGACCTCAAGGATATGGTGTGGCCCGACGATATCGAGTCGCTGGAAGCCATGCAGAGTCGTGCCCGCAACTTCATCACATGGCTCAAGGTGACTTATCCCGACCAGACGGTGCTGGCTGTGGGCCATGGCATCATCAACAAAGCCATCCAGAGTGTCTATTTCCACAAGGCCATGAATGAACTCCATCCCATGACCAATGCCGAGGTGAGGGTGCTGATGCTGTGATAATGCATAATTGGATTCACCAGCGAGTCTGTATTTAGCATCTTACATTCCACATTCGTCACTTGTCATTCTCTCATTCGTCATTCCACATTCAGCACTCGTCATTTAATAAAAATGGCCGCATGGATTGCTCCACGCGGCCTTTATTAATAACTCTCTAATTTGTTATCCTTAAGTCTAATCTTCTACCCGTCAGTTAATTTTCGCAGTTTGTGTTTCCGATTATCGTCTATTGTTTGTGTACATGAAAACATGTCAGAATTGTTGTCTTATCTTCCTCTGCCAAAGTGACCACCGCCAGAGTTTCCGTTGGAACGGCCAGAGTTTCCACCGCCGAAGCTGCGAGAAGGAGCGGAGTTGCCACCGAAGCTACCGCTTGAGCGGGTAGGGGCACTCATGGAGCGGCTCTGTGACGGGGCATTGAAGCCACCGAAACTGCGAGAGCTGCTGCTGTTGGGGGTGAAGGTGCGGCGAGGAGCGTCCGTAGAAGAGGAACCGCCGAAAGAGCGGTTGTAGTTCGGGCGGGTCACCGTGGCACGAGTGCTGCTCTGGGGCATGTCGTTGCCAAAGGAGCGTGTGCGGCTCTGCTGCATGTCACCACCGAAGGAGCGAGTGCGGCTCTGCATGCCATCGTTGCCGAAGGAGCGTGTGCGGTTCTGTTGCATATTGCCACCGAAGGAACGAGTGCGGCTCTGCTGCATATCACCACCGAACGAACGTGTGCGGTTCTGAGTAGACTGGCCACCGAAAGAGCGTGTGCGGTTCTGCTGCATGTCGAAGCGAGTGCCGTTGCCGAAGCTACGGTTGCCACGAGAACTGTAGGTGGTGCCACGACCGTAGTCGCCGCGGTCGAATCCGTCGCGCATGCCTCTGTAGCTGCCGCCACGGTAAGAGCCATAGGTGCGACCGTTGTACCAGCTGCGTCCGCCGTTCACTCTCCAGCTGTGGCCTCCACGATAGCTCACGTAGAAGGTAGGACGACCGAAGAAGTAATAGTCGCGATGCGGATAGCGTGCATAGATGCCGAAGTGCCAGTAGCCAGCGTCCCAGTAGAGTGGACGATAGAAATAGCTGGCGTTCAGATAGGTGCGATACTGCCAATCGAGCAGGATGTAGCTCAGATCGAGATTGCGCTGTGTCCAGTAGGCGCCATAAAGGTCGTCGTAGCTGTTCACGCCCATCAGATAGTCGAGGTTTATCTCGTAAGCGGCCTCATATTGGTCGTCGGTCAGATTGAGCTCGTATGCCATCTTGTCGGTGAGAAACAGAGCCTGCTGGCGAGCCTGCTCATAACTCATTGCTGATGCTTGGATTGCTACTGTGAGCAATGCTACAAGTGCTAATACTAACTTCTTCATATCCTTATGTATTTAAATGTTCGTTGTCTGTGGTGGAAGTAATTCCTTTTCTTCACATTGCAAAGGTATGTAGAAAATAGACTGCGGCGAAAGGTTTTTCCCTACATGGGTGGGGGAAAATCCCTAAAAAGTATTATCTTTGTGACGGATAATGATAAAAAAGACCATGAATCGTTTACCCATATTGATCGCTTCGCTGGTGGTTCCCGCCGTGGCCTGTGCCCAGTATGCCTGGCAGGAGGGGGCTGAGGCCGGCAGGCTCGACCTCGGGCACGACATCAACTATAAGGTGGAACTGCAGGGCTCGCTGTCGGATGGAGACACGCCGCTGTGGCTCAACGCCAACAAGCATGGGCTGTCTTCGCTCGAAGGCAGCAACGGATACCTGCGTGGCCAGCTCATCCGCCCGCTCGACAACGACTCTTCGCGCCGCTGGGGACTGGGCTATGGGGCCGACGTGGCCCTCCCGGTGAACTATACGAGCAAGGCGGTGGTGCAGCAGGCCTTTGTGGAGGCGCGCTGGCTGCATGGTGTGCTGAGTGTCGGGGCTAAGGAATATCCCATGGAACTGAAGAACAACAGGCTCAGCAGCGGTTCCCAGACGTTGGGCATCAATGCCCGTCCGGTGCCCCAGGTGAGGCTGGCACTGCCTCGCTATTGGACCATTCCTATCCTCGGCCGATGGCTGAGCATCAAGGGACATGTGGCCTACGGACGCATGACCGACGACAACTGGCAGCGCGATTTCACGCGCGAGGCCTCCAAATATACCGAAGGCGTGCTCTATCACAGCAAGGCCGGCTATCTGAAAATTGGCAGCGAAGACCGGTTTGTGCCGTGGTCGCTGGAACTGGGCATGGAGACAGCTACGCTTTTCGGCGGCAAGAGCCATAGTATCGATGCCGATGGAAACAGAGTGACCACCAACAATGGCACCGGACTGAAGAGCTATCTCAAGGCCCTTGTGCCCGGCGGAAGCGATGCTCCCGAGGCGGGTACGGTGTATCAGAACGAGGAGGGCGATATTCTCGGCAGTTGGTTGTTGCGGCTGAACTACGACACCGACAGCTGGCGAGTGAGTGTCTATGCCGACAAGTATTTTGAAGACCACTCCTCCATGCTGATGCTCGACTACGACGGCTACGGGCAGGGCGACGAGTGGAACGTGAAAAAGAAGACCCGTTTCTTCCTCTACGACTTCAAAGACTGCATGCTTGGGGCTGAGTTCAACCTGAAATATGGCCATTGGCTGCGCAATGTGGTGGTGGAATATCTCTATACCAAATACCAGAGCGGCCCCATCTACCATGACCATTCGGCGGGCCGAACCGACCATGTGGCCGGGCGAGACGACTATTACAACCACTACATCTTTGCGGGATGGCAGCATTGGGGACAGGCCATGGGCAATCCGCTCTACCGTTCACCTATATATAATAGCAACGGACAGATCAGGTTCGACGACAACCGTTTTGTGGCTTGGCACCTCGGTTTCGACGGTCAGCCCACCGACCGATGGAGCTATCGGGTGCTGGCCACGTGGCAGAAAGGGCTCGGCTCCTATGCCATTCCCTATGCCAAGGCAGAGACAAACACCAGTTTTCTGGTTGAGACAGCCTACCAGCTGCCGCATCAGTGGAAGGTGCAGGGCGCGCTTGGAATGGATTTCGGGCGTATCCTGGGCAACAATACCGGATTCCAACTCACCATTTCTAAATCAGGAATATTCAGTCTATGAAAAGATTCATGATAGCTTTCGTCCTCGGGTTGACCCTTCTCTCGGTCTGCTCGTGTGGCGATTTGATAGAGACATCGGGCAATGGGAAACTCGATGGCAACTGGCATCTCACCGCCATCGACACCCTCTCTACAGGCCAGAGCACGGATGTCTCGGCCGACAGGAAGTTTCTTGCCGTGCAGGGAACGATGCTTGTGCTGAATGATGCCGATGAGGCCCCACAGTATATGTTCCGTTTCAGTTTCTCGGGCGGTCAGCTCACGCTGAGCGACGCCCGGTTCAACGACCGCACGCTGGGCGACCCGGAGGTGACCGATGTGGCACCCTTGCAGCCCTACGGGGTGAACAGCCTTATGGAATCGTTTGCCGTGGAGTTTCCCACGAGTGGGCGGATGGTGCTCACCAGCAGTCTGCTGAGGCTGACATTCCAGAAGTTTTAGTCTGCCAATAGTAAAGCCCGGAAGCAACATTTCCGGGCTTTATCATTAGAATTTCTTGCCAAATATTATGTTGACAAATGTCTTGACGAGTATCTTGAAGTCGAACCACCAAGACCGATGCTCCAGATAATAGAGGTCGAGCTCCAACCGTCGTAGCATCTTGTCCATCGTATCGGTATAGCCATTGTACAATGTGGCATAGGATGTGACACCCGGCCGTATCTGGTAAAGAAACGGGTATCTGGGGTCGTGCTTGATAATCTGGTCGATATAATACTTCCGTTCCGGTCTCGGTCCGATGAATGCCATGTCTCCTTTCATCACATTCCATAGCTGTGGCAGCTCATCCAGATGGTGGTCACGCAGGAAGCGGCCCACCCGTGTGAGCCGTGCGTCGCCTTCAACCTCCAGCAATTGGGGCTCTCCTTTGTCCTCTGCATCCACCCTCATGCTCCTGAACTTATAGATGTTGAACGGTTTCCCATACCGCCCAATCCGCTCCTGACTATAAATGACGGGCATCCCGTCTTCCAGCCTAATGGCCAAGGCGCAGATGGCCAGTAATGGCGAGAAGATGATGAGGCAAAACGCAGCAAGAATAAAATCTAAAAATCTTTTCATGCAAGGCTCTCCTCCCTTTTCTTATGGCTGTTGATGAGGTTGATGGTGAGATGGAAAAGGGTATAAATGAATATGTCGGCAATAAACACTACGTTGATGCTGGTTAGTAAATACAGTACGTTGTTGAGCACCAAGAATGATACGGCAAATAGCAGAATGACCATCAAGGTCTGGTGCATATTAAGTCCGATGTTCATCAACTTATGGTGAATATGATTTTTGTCAGCCTCGAACAATGGACGATGAGTTTTTAGTCTGTGTATCACAACCCTCACAACATCGAAAGTAGGGACAATTAGCAGAGAATAGCTCATCACTAACCTATCATCACAATAGGGCATCACGGCCTTATTGTCCATGGTAAATTTTACAAAAAGAAATCCAAGGATGAAACCTAATGTTAAGCTTCCGCTATCGCCCATGAATATCTTCATGCCCTTTTCAATTTGTCCAAATAAGTTGAAATAAAGGTAGGGGATGAGAACTCCGGCAAGTCCGGCAATGATAATGCAATAGACCACGAGTCCTTCGCGCCAGAATAAGTATAGAAAGCCGCAGAGAGCCAAGAGGGAAAGGCTGGCACATAGACCATCTATGCCATCTATAAGATTCATGGCATTGTCTATAAAGACAATGATAAGCACGGTTAATGGCGCTCCTATCCAAAAAGAAATTTCATAGATGCCGAATAGGCCGTAGAGATTGTTGATATATAGTCCGGCAGCAGGAAGAAGGCTTGCTGCTATAACCTGAATCACAAATTTGATATTCGCACTTAGTCCAAACAAGTCATCTATCAATCCAATAGAATAAATCATGATGAGACTGATCATGAAATAGAGTGACCAGAGATTGATCTCTATCCTTTGGCTTTGATATTCATGCTTCAGGACGAATAGGGCTATCAATGACGCTACAATCATACTGGGCATAAAGGCTACGCCACCGAGTCGAGGAACCTTAATCCGATGTATTTTCCGAGCATTAGGTAAATCGTAGAGTTTCTTGTCCTTGCAGTAGTTGAGGATATAGGGGATGGCAATGAATCCACAGATCATACTGATGAAGAAAGCTCCTATAGTCAAGAAAACAAAGAATGACATGTTGCATCTATATAGTTAGTGATATAAATAAAACCAACCAACCTGTTAAATATTGCATGAGTAAAGAAAAATAATCGTCATTGGTTTTTCGGTGAAGAGCATGTTTGTAAACATGAAAATAGTCTTCTCTTATTCTGTCTGAAGTTGCCTGTCTCGATTGTAAATTCCAGCCTTGCTGTAATCAAAAGGGATAAATCCTACCTTACGTGCTGCTGTCTCTGAAAGAAAATTAAAGTTTCCGTTCATGGGATCAATAAATAGTGGATTGGTCTCCACAGAGTTATAATCTTGGAAAGTACGCCATGTATTGAAATCCTTATCTGCAAGGTCCAGTTTACCGTTTTCATTCCAATAAAGATTATAGTTCATCATGAACTTATTCTTCTCTATCCATGACAGGCTACCTGACAGAGTTCGCCCCGTGCTGTATAGAACAATGTTGTTTCTGAATGTGAAGGATAAACCGCTGTCGGTTCTTACCAAATGCAATTGATAGTCTCCGCCGTAGGCAAATATATTATTTGTAATAAGGTTGTCTCTACCATAGTTTTGCTGAAATGTGCAGGAGGAACAGTTATAAACAAGATTATTCTTTATTACAAGATGACTGGAACCCTCGTCAGCATATATTCCGCATCCCCCATAATCAGCACATCGGATATTAAAAATGACATTGTTAGAGATGACCGTTCCTGCAGACTCTCCCAAAGTGTAGATGCCTGCGAGGTCGGACAATACCCTTTGTCCTATATTATAGATACGATTGAAAGACACTTCGTTGTTTACAGCGACATTGTATTTATCATTATCGTTAAATCCCCATGTCCATCCAAGAGATATTCCTGTATAGTAGAGGTCGCTGATGTCATTATGGGTTATCTTGTTGTCTCGGGCATTGAGAACAAGAATTCCAACGCCGCTTGGTATGTGTTTCCCCAAATGCCTGATGATATTATTATCTATAATATTATTATTGGTGACGTTCAGATCCTTACTCTTATTACCGGTTCCTATTTTAATGCCGCCAGCTCCCAGCTCCGTGAGTAGACATTGCTGGATTATACAGTTTTCGCATTGTTCTCCCAAAGTAATTCCATATCCTCCTGTGAGCGATACTTTACAATTGATGAACGAAAGGTCCTTAGCATAATTGGCCTCGATGGCCGATTCTATATGGGCTGCAGCCTGTTCAGGTCCTTCTCCTTCATCAGGTGTTAGATGTGATGTGCATTCAAAGCCGATATTTTGAAATGACAAGTTCGAAATCAGTGCGATTTTTTGTCCATCAATCTTGATTATCTGGTTGATCGTAGGGATAATTACGTCAAGGTTATTGATGTTTTCTCCAGCTTTGGGTATATAAAATAACGTTTCACTCTGTGCATTGAAATACCATTCCCCCTGTGTGTCAAGTGCAGTGGGAGAGTTGTAGATAACACATCTGGTTTTCTTTTGCACTTTGTTCCAGGGTTTCATAGGACATTTTATAAACGAGACATGTGAACCCGAAATGGAGACAGGGCGCCAATTCATGACATCCCACTTTTCATATAGTTCAAATCGGGTGCTACGAAGTTGTGGGTTTGTAAGGCCTGTGAGTTTCTTGAGGTTGCTAAGCAGAAAGGCTGCTTTGTCATTATCAAAGCCTTGAACATATATATACCCTTGGTTAGGCGTTCTTGCCTGTTGGGCATAATGACCATTTACATACAGCTGTTCGAACTGTAAGTTATTTGCTTTAGCATGAGGTACCTGGGCCTGAAAAATATTATCCTTATACTTTTTCCATCCAGAAATAGTAGTCCCACCGATAAGTCGTGACTTGTCCATGCCTTCGCCTATAACAATAATTGGGCGGGTATAAGGCTTTCGGATATCTATCGTCTTGGTGAGATAATAGTTGCCTTGTGCAAGGTGGATAGTAAGCGATCGGTTTGTATTGCGGTAGGCCTCATCACATATGAGAGCCTTCTGTAGGGTTGCAAATGGTGAATCTATCGTTCCGGAGTTTGAGTCATTGCCAGAAATAGAGACATATAGGTGATCTTGTGACCAGACTATTTTTGGTATTGCTATAAAAGTTGCAATCACCAGTAAGATTCTAAAATGAAATCTTCTGCTTTGCATGTATTCTATTTTATGATACCATACCTTATCCTTTGGGCAAGGTTGCTTTGGAGGAAGTTTAGCCTCTTCTTAATTTTCTGTGTTATATTGATAAATGAATAGAAGATGAGTCCCTGAAACCTATTACCACCATTCTTGACTACAATATTAATATAGTCTTTCTTTTTCTTGGAAATATCTATAGATGTGAGTCCTCCAGATACGAATACGGCCATGTCAAAGTTTATGCGGTGGAACTTTGCGCCAAGACGATTGGCTCGCATAAGAAACTCTAAATCCATGGGCCATCGTATATCCTCATCGTAAGTTCCTAATTTCCTATATGCTTCTTTGGTTACAAACATCCCTTGGTGTGCAACATGGCAAAAAAAAGGCATTTTTGGAAAATGGACAGAGGGTATCTCACGGCACTCAAAACCAGTCTTAGAGTCGTGCATGATAATATTTCCCTGATATATATCCGATATACCATCATACTCATCGGCAATCTTTTGCAGTGCCCCAGGTAAAAGATAGTCATCAGAATTGATGATGCCAATAACATCTCCAGTTGCCTTTTCAATTCCTTTGTTGAAGGCTTCACTGATGCCGTGATCCTTTTCAGATATTACAACGTCAATCTTGTTTTTGTATTTATTTATAATGTCAAGAGTGTTATCTGTTGACAATCCGTCAATAATGATATATTCCAGGTTACTGTATCCTTGGTCAATGACGCTCTGTATAGTTCGCTCAATGGTTTTCTCACTATTGAACGAAGGAGTAATCATGCTAATCTTGATATCTTGCTTCATGATATTAATAGATATTGAGTAACACAGCTAACTGGAAAAGTCGATAAGTGCGCATGTCTGCGCACTTGAATCGCTTGTCAGCAATTAGTTTGATTTTGTTGCCAAGACCTTTTTTGCCATTAATAAACTCATTGAGAAGGAGCTTGTTTTCAGTTGTCATTATATCATAGAAACCCTTTCGGAGTTCTTCGGCTCTACGAAATCTGGAGTGCTCCAAATGGGAGAGTCTGTCAAATCTACGTTTCCATTGATGTAGTTCTCCCTGCCCTTGTCCTATGGTGTTATTCCCATGTTGGCGGTAGAGGATATATGATGTTTTGTCAAACACAATCTTTGCACCGACAGCAAGGGCTATGCAGTAAATCCAAACATCGTGCATGGGAATATAGTTCGGTTTGTAGCGATTTACTATATCACGAAGGTGCTTGTTAAAAACCATTGTACATCCAGGGATAAATTCATATACCAATGATTCTCCAAATGTAAGATATGGATTGATGTCAGAACCTGCAATGGGATTTAAATCAGCGTCGGTTAGCTGTGTACGAGTGAAATAAAGTGCAGGGATGTCTTCGTATTGCTCAAGAGCAGTGACACCAGCTGACAGTTTCTCAGGCTTCCAATAGTCATCTTGGTCTGCAAACGCATAATAATCTGCAGCAGAGGAATCTTGTAGAAGCTGCATAAAACTGAGTGCTGGTCTCAAGTTCTCGCCTTGGTAATATCGCAATTGATGCTTATACTGATAGCTATTAAGAATCTGCAATGTATTATCTTTCGAGCCATCATCACGTACAAGCAAATCAACATCAACATTGGTCTGTGCCAAAATAGAGTCGATTAACTCTGAGATATACTGTTGACCATTATATGAGGAGAGCAGAACGTTTATTTTGCTCATGATTCCAAATCCTTAAATATTGTACGAGCGATATTCGCAGCCTTGACATCAGTGAATTTATCCAGAATGCGTGAGCGAGCGGCCTCCTGGTAATTTCTAAGGAGGATAGGATCCGAAAGAATCTTGTCTATGGCTGCAGCATATGACTTTACATCGTCTAATGCTACTTCTTCGCCTGTAATCCCTTTCAGGTTAACCCAGTTTACTCCTGAGCCTTCAAGGTGGAATGTAACAGGAACGCATCCACAATACATCGCTTCTGCCAATGCTACACCAAAAGCTTCTTGTTTTGTGATGGAAGCAAACCCGAAGATATCTGCTGCATGATAATAACAACGTAGGTTGTCATGATCTAATTTCCCTAAGAATTTTATTCGCTCATTGCCTTTAGCAAGGTTCATCAATCTTTGAGTTTCAGGACCGCGTCCAGCTATAAGTATACGTACATCACTTCTGATATACTGCTCAGATTTTATCAGTCGGTCAATGCCCTTATATGGGATATGCCTACCTACGAAAAGAATCAGTTTGCGTTGATTACCATATTCTTCTTTAATCTTTGCTATACGTGCCTTGTCTTCCACCTTGAGATCAAAGTCTGCTGTTATGATGCCATTTTGCAGTACTTTGGTCTTGTCACGATATTTGTAGATAGGGCTTGACGGATCAATATAATTCGGACTGGTGGCCAATATGAGATCTGATGTCTTCAGCGCTTCATTTTCAATTGGCTTTATGATTTTATATAACCATCCCTTGGTAAGTATGTCTGAGTGCCATAGTAGTACTTTCTTGCATGATTTAGGCAAAGTTCTCAGCGCAATGGGGTAAACATAAGGATTAGGGCAATGTATGATGGTTATGTCAGGATTGTAATCTTTTATAATCTTCTTCAAAACTTTCCAATATTCCAAGCAGATGTCTTGGCTTGAAATCCTGAATATGGGAGCTATGCGATAGACTATTGTACCATTTACATCATCTATACTGGATTTTCCATTTGTGGCATAACATACAACAACATTAGTATAGTCATAGAGATTGTCTACCAAACTCTTGGCGACAGTTTCAATGCCCCCTTCATCTGGATAGTAATATTTTGATATGTGAAGAATAGTTTTTCCCATAGATAAACTCTTATTGTTCAAACGTTGTTTCTTCTTGTTTAGTATGGCTCCCTGTTTTATTTTTTTGAAGTTGAAATATTATCTTGGGCATACACAGCAAACATACAAATATCATAAACTGCATTGTGAGCACAATATTCTGTATGAAGTCTTCATTGTAAAATTGTATAATAAGAATCTTAGCAATATATGCATAGATACACCGGCTTGTCATACTTCCTTTTCTAAAGCTATGATAGACCCACGCAGATAGTGTCCCGTATAAAAACGCGAAGAAGGCTACTCCACGGATACCAAAATCTCTGTAGAATGGTTCGAACACGGTATAAACATTAGTTGGTAGTGGTACCCATACGAAATCCTGCAAGCGTGAGTTCACTTCATAGTTAAATCCAAATCGATTGAGAAATAGGTATATAGTCTGGAACGTATGTGAACCAAACTGTAATGATAAATCCTCAGAGATCCGCTCAAATGCCACGGCAGGAGAAAGCAGGTATATGGCGAAGAAATCGATGAACGTCATTCCGTCGCTATCTTCACTGGAAGTAAGAAGCACATTGATGACAAAGAATAATAGTAATAGGATGAAGAATACGATAGCAATAGATTTCGCGCTAATGGTTTTCTTCTCGTAAAGTACAAAGATCGTCGCTATAACGAGAAAGAAGATACCACTCTTCTCCATTATGGCAAATTGTCCAATGAGATTAGTCACGACAATTGTAGCAAGTTGCCATTTGGGTATTTTGGGGTAGGCCCATAAGCCGACAACGAATATTACTTGATTGACAATGTATGAATATCTGAGGAATCCATAGTCTTGATCTCCGAAGATTGCAAGTAATCGCAGGTTATAGAATATATCATTTAAATCGAACTGAGAGACCACCTTAAATATCTGCATAAAGAATAGCGGTGTTGTCACGATAGCAAATACATACAGCAAGTTATAGAAGTTGATATGTATCTCCTTGAGCTCTATACATTTTTCCTCAGGTTTAATATTCTCAGGAAGGGAGTAATATGTCACTAATCCAGAGAAGACAAATATAGGCACCCACACACACAGACAACTGTAGAACTTTGTTCCTAAAGGATACAGAAGGTCTGCTTCAAACTGAAACATAAACAGAATGGCAAACCACACCGCGCATGTGATAAACCATGGGGAGAAATAGTCGCCAATCTTGAATATTTTAAAGGAGACTAAAGCACATCCTAAGGTGATGAGTATTATTATGTCCATTAGTTTCTCGCTGATTCTTTTATTTTTCTTCTGATCAAAATTCCCCAAGTGGTTATAATTCCATTTATGATCATCAATGCGGATAAGTATCCTCCTATGTTGGGCGCAGAAGGTTTAAGGGGTACAGATGCACTTTTTACGATACTGAAAGAGCGAATGTTCTGCATCGCCATAGCTTCTGCTCTGGCATATTTCATTGCTGCATCTTGAAGTAGCTTGAAAGCGTTATCTCTTTCTTTTTGTAGGCTATCGATTTTGGATTGCCCGGAAGGCTCTGCAACATCCTGATGATTATCTACATACAAGCTGTATTTTGTCTGGATGGCTGCGTAGTTCTTTCTGCAGGAAGCGTATTCTCTTCTTTCGTCTGTTAATGCAGTCTTCGCCAGTTTCTTGCGATACTTAGTCATTCTAAATAGAAGATGGCTTGCCACTGAGTCTGCCATTACTGCTGCCACGTATGGATTCTCATCTGTAACTTGAATAGTGGCCGTAGCGTAACGTGAAAAGACCTGGTACTTTATTTTGTCGTGTATGGTAGCTATGATTTCTTCTCTTTTTTTGCCCTTCTCTTTCTTTGCAATGTGGGAGTAATAATCGGTTTTATTCCCAGGTATTGCAACGTGCGACACTTCTTCCCAAAAGTCATAGGAATCTATGTACTGAGAATAAACCAATATATCGTTCATGTCAACTTCTGCCTTAGAGAGAGGATTGCTGTTGTTGAGCCATCCTTCCCAAGTCTTGAGTCCTATGAGGATGCCATTCTCTTTTTTTTCATCAGCTATACTGACCTGTGCGCTATAGCTCGCAGGAATGCTATATAGAATGATTAGCGTAATACACAATGTAATTGCGCTTGTAAGGCAATACACACGCCAATGCTTTCTACATTCTTCCCCTGCATTCCAGAGAGGCTTGTTAGTTGTATGTGGTTCCAATTTATGGATCATCTTATTTTCAAAGCCTTTAACACTCTCAGTTTTATATATTTAAGCGCACCTGTAATTATGTGTTCTATTCCAAATCCAATTCGCATGCCAAGCGCTTCTTCCGCAATCCACATTCCTTTTCTTGATATGCCGCCCGTATCATTGATACTGATGAGGGTTGGAATTTTATAGAAGAGTTCCTCGGGTACAGAAAGGAAGAACAGCAGGTCTGACACAATGTATGGATGCGTCTGAAGATAGTAGCCATACTTTTCGTGTAGTGATTTCTTATAGATTGATGCCTGATGGAAGACAATTCCTTTGTGCCTATCCACATGGTTGATAACAGTCTTCCCATTCTGGGTTATGTCATAATAGTCAGAATACAGGAATGATACGTCTGATGGAAAATCTAAATTGAATACATTGCTAAGAACATGCTCGTGACTAAAGATGTCGCCAGCATTGAGCATAATGATCCATTCCTTGCTTGCGAGTCTGACACCTTTATTCATTGCATCGTATATGCCGTTGTCGGGCTCACAGATGGTTACGTCAATAACATCCTTATACTGTTCAAGAACTTCTTTTGTGCCATCCGTACTATTCCCGTCAATGACTATAAATTCTTTCAGTTGGTAGTCTTGTGAGGCTACGTTTTTGATGGTTTTTATCAAACCATCTTTGTTATTGTATGTGACCGTTATGATGGAAATGCCCTTTTCCATATCCCGTTTATCTATTGTTTCCATATGCCCTTTGCCGTACCATTTATGATTTTATAGAATTGCAAGACATCAAACGCAATGCAAGGAATGTTCACAGCGCTCATCAGAATTAATACACTCGCAATGTTATGCGTGTTTTTTACCGCTGTTATCGACAATATGATAAACAGAAACATCGACAAAAGCGAAGTAATCAGTTGAATTTTCAGCGCGCCAATTCCATTAAGGAAAAAGCTATAATTCATAATAATGATGTAAGTAACCGTATATAGACCCATTAAGATGGTAATGAGCCAAGGTACTGTGACCATGTGCCCAATCCAAATCTTATAGATAAAAGGAGAAACGATTACCATAAGCATGATGGCAATGATGGCCAGATACAGAATCTTATTTGTTCTCTTCATAGCAAGTCTTATCCATTCTATATCGCCGCGTGTATAGGCATCTGTCGTAGCGCTCCAATATGGCGTTGTGATGATGGAGAAGGCAAGCATCATAATACTGAAATATCTATATGCAATCTGATAAGGGGTTACCATCGAAGGCATGAAATATTTCGAAATAATGAAATTCACAGACAGCATAATAATTGCCCCACAGATTTGAAGAACAAAGAACTTGATACCGATAGAAAGCATTTCCTTC
Organism: Prevotella sp. UBA1705; assembly: GCA_002317385.1. GTDB lineage: Bacteria > Bacteroidota > Bacteroidia > Bacteroidales > Bacteroidaceae > Prevotella. The sequence continues at coordinate 48,749 of DCJH01000067.1, forward strand.
ACTAAGTCCCAGTGAAAAGAAAAGAATGAGGGGCGCATATCCTTATATTTATAAAAGAAAGTATATGGATAGGCAAGTAGATATACGATAAGGGGTGAGCCGGTGTTGACAAGCACAATATCCATGAGGGAATGGCTACCTGTTTTGTAAAGATAGTAAGTTCCCACCAATGTAAGGGTATGACCAGAGGTGGTCAGCAAGATACTCAACGCAGGTAGCTGCATGCCTTGGTAGAAGTTTCCGATGAATTTGAATATAAACGTTGAGCATACCAGTACTAATGCTACACATATTATCGTATTCAGCCCTGTCACTACATGTTTGGGATCCATGAAAGAGTACACGTCTATGACATGTACAGTCCCTGTTAATGCCGTTACTGTTGGAATAATGATAAGTATCAGCATGAAAAATGTAGACGATACAACCTCACGTGCTTTCTTGGTTTCATTATTGGCCATGTACATGGCAAGTTTGTTCCTTAGTCCGTTGCCAAGGCCAATGTCCATGCTGTCAATCCATATAAGCGCTCCACTGATAGTCAGCCACACTCCATTCTCATATGCTCCAAGACAGTGAAGGGTGAGTGGTACCAAGAGTATAAATATAGCACCAGACCATCCCTTAAACAGGAAGGAGTATAATACATTCTTTTTTATAAGGGCAGAACGTGGGTCTACTTTGGAGGCTTTACCTATGTTCATGCAGTGACTTCAACTAATTTGAAAATTCTCTTACGGTTAGTAATAGCAAGATACAATACTGTGCCAATCGTCGCAAACAACATAAATGCAAAGACAATGACGATCTTGGGAGTGTTACTATGCTTGATAGGAACTGTCGCTTGTACTATCTCTGTGAATACAGGCGTCTTTTCCTGAAGCTTTGCAAGAGACAGTTGGAGTTGTTGAACACATTGTGTGTATATGTTGTATTGCAGCTGCATTTCATTTTCAAGGTCTTCTTGCTGTGACTGATATGTCTGAAGCACGGTCTCTTGGTGGGCATCTGCATATGAAGCATATTTTCTACGTGCTTCGTCGTAACGTCGTTTTGCCTCATCATAGAGCTGCCTTACGTAGGCTACATTATTGCGGGCTTTTCTCGTTCGGTATTCTTTGATGAAATTCTGGAGGCGTACTTTCACAGAATCTGTCATGGTTTTTGCGACGACAGGGTCTTGGTCTTTTACCTGAATAGTGATGACACTTGTCTTTTTGTCAACGCTACACGTGATATTGCCACTAATACCATTCGCTATGTCTGCCTCTTTCTTTGTTAGTCGAAACGTATCAACTTTATTGGTTTGTCTGGCACCTCCCCCTGTTGGATCCTCGGTGTTCAGCTTGCTCAAGAGTTTCTCCTTCCATTGATTCCAGAAGGCGGCTTTTTGATGCTTGCTCAGATAGTCATAATAGGTGGTTGTCAGAGAGTTGTCTTTTGTGGTTACTTTCACGCCAAACAAGCTTACAATGAACTTGTTAGAACTGACAACGTCTGGATATATCTCAGGGTAGATGGCATCTTCGCCGTCGCCAAACTTCATGTCTACGCCCACCATCGAGGCCAGTGAAGAGATGTTTGAAGATAGTCCACTATTAGAGGCTTCTGGAGCTAAGGATAGCTCCGAAGTATAGACTTTAGGAATCTGAAATGAACAGAACGCTCCCAGCAGTCCGAAAACTAATGCAATGGTCAGTATCAACCATTTTCGCTTGGCCAGTACTTGGATAAATGCAAAGGCATCGAAAGCTATCCTGTAGAAACTATTGGAAGAGGCGCCTTCCTGAGCATTAGCCTTTACAGGATCTGCGCTCTCTTCCTCCTTTTTCTTTTCATTCAGCATGGGAGCTTTGTCCATATCTTTTTCTTGTATGTTCACAGTCTTATTCATGATTGATATCCTCAAACAGCTATACTTCTGAAGAATATTTCACAACTTCACAATTACTTTGTCACATTCGCTATCGTCGCAATCATCGCGGCGATGCTGGCCATACCGGTACCGAGACTCATGGTTTCGGCGATGCTCATCTTGCGGGAGATCTTGCTGGGAACGACGATCTCGCAGCCCGGTTGAATCTTTGCGCCCTGGCTCACCTTACCCACCATGCCGTTCATATAGATGATATAGGCACCTCTCTTGCGGGCATTCTGGGAGAAGCCGCCGGCGGTGTTGATGTAATACTTGGCGTTGCGGCCCTTCTCGTAGGCCACGGTGTTGGGATACATCACCGCGCCGTTGATCTTCACCGTAGCGGTATATTGCGGCAGGATGAGGCGGTCGCCGGCCCGCAGTATGACGTTGGCATCGCTGTTGGGATTGGCCATAGCCTTGTCGAGCTCGATACCCACGGGGAAGGTGTTGGGTATCTCGAACTTCTGCAGCTGGGTAGAGGTGGCCTGCTGACTCATCTGCTGGATGTTTCCGGCATTGTTGCTGCTGGCGGCCAGCTCGAGCAACTGCTGCTGCAACTGCTCCTGCTGCATCTTCAGGGCTGCCTGCATGCGGGCTTTCTCGGCCTCATTGGGCACGCGCTCCAGGCGGGCGCCCTTGATATAGGCCTGACCCGTGGCACCGCCAGCCATCTGGAGCAGGTCGGTGAGGCGGGCATTGCGCTTGGGCAGGGTATAGTTGCCGGCAAACATCACCTCGCCTTCTATCGAGACATTCTGCTGCTCGGAGTAGGCCGGACTCTTGCGGATGTACACTTCATCAAACGGCATGAGCACGAATCCGGGCTGCCCGTCGACCACGAAACCGTCTTTCAGGGCGAAACTATAGGTCTTGGCGATGATGCTGTCGGTGGTGAGGGCTTTCGGATTGTTCACTCTGCGGGCCACATCTACCTTGACCGTCGAGGCCGTCTCCTTCAGACCACCGGCCTGAAGCACGAAGTCTTCGAGGGTTTCATTGTCTGCATACTTGTAGATTCCGGGATATTGCACCTCGCCGTGGATGGTGATGGTGCGCTCGGTCATGGCCACATCTTTGCTCGGGATGAAGAGCACGTCGTTCTCTTTCAATGGGATGTCGGCCACCCGACCGCTCATGATGCCTTCCACATCAACGCTCACCACCTCTAAAGTGCGGTCGGTCTTCATGCGGTGCATCACGGCTCGATTTGTGAAGGCGGCCTCGGTGAGTCCCTCGGCGTGCTGGATGAGCGTGCGAACGCTATTGATGTTGTCGCCCAACTGGTACATACCCGGGCGGAACACGGCACCCTTCACCTCCACGGTGTTCTGATAGCGGGGCAGGATAGAGTCTACACTCACGCTGTCGCCGTCGGCAATGCGGAAGCTGCTCATGTCGAACTCCTCTACATTGAATACGGCATACTCGCGCCCTGTCTTGCGATTCACGCGCACGGCCTTGGTATAGGCATCGCCGGCAAAGCCTCCGGCATAGCGCAGCAGGCTCTCAATGCTCTCGTTTTTCTTCATTTCGTAGAACATCGGGCGCTTCACTTTACCCGTGATGTTCACCAGACAGTCGTAGGGGCCTACGATAATCACGTCACCATCGGCCAGTCTCACGTTGCCCGTCATCTTGCCATTGAGGATATAATCGTAGATGTCGCACATGCTCACCAGTCGGTTGTGGCGATAGATCTTGATGTTGCGCAGGGTTCCCAAGTCGTTGGTTCCGCCGGCCATATATAGTGCATGAAACACGCTGGCAAAGGCCGAGAGGGTGTATGTGCCCGGCGTCTTCACCTCACCCATTACGTTTATCGAGATGGTGCGGGTCTGACCGAGCGAAATCTTGATGTTGCTGCTCTGATAGCGGGCGCCGAGCATGCTGCGGATGCGGGCGTTGGCCTGTGCCACGGTGAGCCCACTCACCTGGATAGGACCGAAGTTCTCGATCACGATGTCGCCGTCGGGCGATACCGAAGTGTCGAAAGTCTTCTGCGAAGCACCATATACATCGATAATCACGGCATCGCCGGGCCCCAGCCTGTAGTTCTGCGGCGTGGCGATATTCATGGCCGGTTCAAAGGTCAGGTCCTTGTTGTTGAAGATGTCGCGGCCAAAGACCTTGTGGCGGTCCTTGTCCTTCTTTTCGAGCATCTGGCGCAACATCTGCAGCGAGTCGGCCGGAGTCATCATACCCAACTCGACCTGCATCTGCTGGAAGTCAGACCCGTTCTCGTCGTAGGTCTGGCTCCAGCGGGCATTGTCCTGTATGCGCTGCGAGGTGGTGGCATTGCGCAACTGCTCCTGCTGCTGCGTCTTCTGCTTGTCATAGTCCTTTCCGTTGTTGGTGCGCATGCGGTTGTCGGTGGTGGTCTTCTCGCTCACCGTCCCCAGTCCGGCACCGTTGGCCTGACGCTCATACTTCTTGCGCACGCGCCTTATCTGCGTGATGTCTACGCCGTTCTGCATCAGTTTGGTCACAATCTGCGCCTGCGATGTGCCCCGTGCCACCTCTTTCTGAACGAATTCGGCTACCTGGGAGTCGGTCATGCCACTTTGGGCCCACATGCCCGACGGGCACAGGACAACCAACATGATACCTATAATGAGTTTCTTCATTATGTTTCGGAAATATGTTTAAATGCTGTCAAAATAACTATTTTTTCCTAAAATTATTGCTGTTTATACTGCAAAGTTACAATATTTTCGGGAAAAGACGGGCTAATGCGGTGGTTTCGTATGGAAAGAACCATGCTGCCCACCCTCCGCTCACTTGCTGAGCGGGGTGCGGGTGGGGTATTGGGCATTGTATTTTTTCAACTTCCGAAAGAGGCGTTTCTTGAGTTTGGCCGCCCGCTGAGGCTCTTTCTCTGCCAGGTTGTCTACCTCGCCGATGTCGCGCCTCACGTTGTAGAGCTCGGCCTTGTCGTATCGCCAGTAGTAGATGAGGTGGTAGTCGCCCTGCATAATGGATGAAGTGGGGCCGTAGCCGTCCTTCTCGCTGATGCCGGTAGTCCACAGATGTGGGTAGTGCCACACGATCTCGCGCTCCCGATGAAGCCCCGGGTTGCGCAGCAGGTCTACGAAACTTCGTCCGTCTACGTGCTGACTGGTCTTCGCATGCTTCACGCCCGCCATCTCGACAATGGTGGGATAGAAGTCTTCTATCATCACTCGGTTGTCGTTGGTGGTGCCGCCGCGGGTCACTCCGGGCCAGTAGACCAGCATCGGCTCGTGGATGCCGCCCTCGAGGGCCGACCCCTTGCCGCCACGGGCAGGATAGTTTTGGTCGTAGTTGGCGCGCCCCTGACGGATGCTGATGGCCTGACCGCCGTTGTCCGACATAAATATAATGATGGTGTTGCGGGCCACCTCGGGACGGGCCTCCAGATAGTTCATGATGTCGCCCAGACTCTTGTCCATGCCCTCGATGAGCGCGGCATGGTTGATTTCCTGCCGGTTGAGCGGGGCTCGGAGCATGGCGTCGTAGGTGCCCTGGCCGTTGGCGTCCATATAGTTCTTCGTAAACCGCTCATCGGGACTATAGGGCGCGTGGATGGCATAGTGCGACATGTAGAGGAAGAACGGCTGATGGTTGGCGATGGGGCGGTCGAGCGCCTTCAGCGCCTCGATGGTGAGCGCCTCGGTGAGGAATGTTCCCTTGGCGTAATATTGCTCCAGTCCGCTCACGTGGAAGTCGCCTTTGCCATAGTCTTCCTGCGCCAGATAGCTGGCCGGAGCACCGTTTGCCCCGCCCGCAATGTTCACTTCGAAGCCGAAGTTGATGGGATTCTCGCCTGCCGTGGTCTGCGCGCCGAAGTGGGCCTTGCCGCAGTGGATGGTGAAGTAGCCGTGGTCTTTCAGCACCTGGGGCAGGGCGGTGATGAGCGTAGACAGGTGTCGGTTGTGCAAGTCGCTCACGGTGTCGGGCTGTATGCCGTTGCAGTTCCAGTCGGGCGGCGTAATCTCGCGGTCCTTGGCATCGGTCTGCTCATTGTATTTTAGCGTCCAGTTGGTCACGCGGTGGCGTGCGGCGTTCATGCCCGAGAGCAGTGAGCAGCGCGACGGCGACGACACGGCACAGGCGTAGGCCTGCGTAAACTTCACGCCCTGGGCGGCCAGCCGCTCCATGTTGGGGGTGCGATAGCGCTCGTTGAGTAGAGTCTTTTCTTTGTAGAAGGGCACAGAGGTCTCCTGCCACCCCATGTCGTCTACCAGAAAAAGGATGATGTTGGGTCGGTTGGTGGTCTGCGCCTGACAGATGGCGGCGGCTCCGGCGGCCACGCCAAATAATACGGTTACTCTCTTGTTCATGAGTGGTTAGAATCGTTAAATTGTTTTGCGGTGATGTTTTTTCATGTAAGTGCGCAAAGTTATACATTTTTCTGCACTTCCCCGCATCTTTTCCAATTAATTAACGTGGCGGAACCGTGGCCTGCCGAGCACCTTGTCGTATTCCCGTTGGGTTGTTTCTTGGTCTCCCCAATGATATATTTTCGAGCCCCACAATCACCCAAGGAAACCAGCAACAGGGTAATCTGCATGTCATTATGAAATGCGGAGCGTTTCTTATGTCATGGGCTCTGAGGCTGAGAAATATGTCATTATGAAAAGTTCTATGTCATTATGTTATCAAGCCGGAGAGGTTTTGCCATGCCAGGTGCTATGCCTTCCGGCGGTGCGGACATGCACGGGACATGTCCCTACAGAGCAATCATATAATCTGTTGTAACTTGTTGATAATCAAGGTAGGTGTAGATACTTCTGAAATAAGGTACTAATCGCCTTTAGATTAGTACCTTATTGCCTTGCCGTAAGTACCTAATCGTCTTGCCTTTAGTACCTTGTTTCAGCGGGGGGCAGTATCGGATGGAAATGCGTGGGCTCAGTAGGGACATGCCCCGTGCATGTCCGCACCGCCGCATGGCCCTCCACATCGATAGTCGTTCCACCCATTTTTCTTTCATTTTGCGCAGCCTTTGGTGTCCTTAATTCCTCGCTGTGCGAGGCTTAGTGTCCCTTAAAAGAGGGAGCTACACGTCTGAATATTTTGTGCCATCTGTGGACAGCCCAGTTCTTTGTCCACAGAAAAACAGGAGAAACAATAGGCATGGCCGTCCCATTTGACCGCAGATAGCAGGTTGCTGAAGGGGCGGTGGCGAGTGCTTTGCCCATCTGTCGTTACAAAAAACACCATGCGGCCTGCCACGTTCCGGGTATTCCGGAGTTGGTGGCAGGCCGCGAATGATTAATAAGACAGTGAATATTCAATCTGTGGAGCGCTCCCTAACCCATAGCATGATGCGCTCCAGCAATGCGCTATCCGCACATTTTCAGGAAATATTCGTGTATACGGGTATCCTCGTTGAGCTCGGGATGAAAAGAGGTGACGAGCTGTTTGTCCTGCCGTGCGGCCACGATATGGCCGTCGACGGTAGAGAGCACGTCGACGTCGGAGCCCACACCGGTGATATACGGCGCACGGATGAAGGTCATGGTAAACGGCCCGATGCCCTTGAAATCGTGGTGCGCCACAAAGCTTCCCAGCTGCCGGCCGTAGGCGTTGCGCTTCACGTCGATGTGCATGGTGCCGAGATGGCTGTGGTCGAGCATGATGAGCCCAGCGCAGGTACCGAATACCGGCAGACCTTTCTCGATGGCTTCGGTCACCGGCTGCTGTAGTCCGAGCTCGCGGATGAGCCTGAGCATCGTGGTGCTCTCGCCTCCGGGGATGATGAGTCCGTCCTTGGGCTGCTGCCAGTCGGCCAGGTTGCGCACGAGAAACGACTCCACGCCCAGCCTCTCGAGCATCTGCTGGTGCTCGGCAAAGGCTCCTTGCAATGCCAATATCGCTATTCTCATTTGCCGCGCTCTGCCATGAGGAGTTGAATCTCGCTCTCGTTGATGCCCACCATGGCCTCGCCCAGGTCCTCGCTCAGGGCGGCCAGCATCTCCGGTTTGTCGTAGTTGGTCACGGCCTTCACGATGGCCTGCGCGCGCTTCTCGGGGTTGCCGCTCTTGAAGATGCCGCTACCCACGAACACGCCCTCGGCTCCGAGCTGCATCATCAGGGCTGCGTCGGCAGGCGTGGCCACGCCACCGGCAGCGAAATTTACTACGGGCAGCTTACCGTTCTCGTGTACATACTGCACCAACTCATAGGGCACGCGCAACTGTTTGGCTGCCTCGTAGAGCTCGTCGGTGCTCATCGACACCAGTCGGCGCATCTCACTCTGCATCATGCGCATGTGGCGCACGGCCTGAATCACGTCGCCCGTGCCCGGCTCACCCTTGGTGCGGATCATCGTGGCGCCCTCATTCACGCGGCGCAAGGCCTCGCCCAGGTCTTTGGCACCGCATACGAACGGCACCTTGAACTGGCGCTTGTCAATGTGATACACGTCGTCGGCCGGAGAGAGCACCTCGCTCTCGTCGATATAGTCTATCTCGATGGCCTCCAATATCTGGGCCTCCACAAAGTGGCCGATGCGGCATTTGGCCATCACGGGGATGCTCACGGACTCCTGAATGCCCTTGATCATCTTGGGGTCGCTCATGCGCGACACGCCGCCAGCGGCACGGATGTCGGCCGGAATGCGCTCCAGCGCCATCACTGCACAGGCTCCTGCTGCCTCGGCTATGCGGGCCTGCTCGGGGGTTGTCACGTCCATGATTACACCGCCCTTGAGCATCTGTGCCAGGTTGCGGTTGAGAGTAGTTCTGTCTTCCATTTGTCTTGTGTTTAAGTTTTATATTTTATGCCACAAAACTATATATAAAAAAAGGAACGGGAAAGCGTCCGTTCCTATATCGTAAAATATTGTTCTGAAAAACACAACTATGCCAACCGACTGCGATAGTCGTTGGGCGAGCAGCCCTGATGGGCGCTGAAAAACTTGCTGAACATGGCCAGCGAGGAGAAACCGAGCTTTGCGGCCACCTCGCTCACGGTAAGGCGCGACGAGCAGAGGAGGCTTTCCGACTCCTTCATGAGGTAGTCGTCGATGACCTGTTTGGGCGTTTTTGCCACCACCTGCGCAGTGATTCGGTTGAGGTATCTCGGCGTGATGGCCAGCCGGTCGGCGTAGAATGCCACGTCGTGGGCCGTGCGATAGTGGGCCGCGATGAGCGTCATCAACTGGTTGTAGAGGTCGGCCGGTCGGTGGCTCTGGCTGTTGGCTTCCACCGCATAGACCACCTGACTGTGCAGATAGTCGTGGGCCAGGCGTATGGCCGTGGCCATGTCGTCGCCCAAAGCCAGTCGGGTGGCGATGGCCGAAGATAGCGCTCCGCCCACGCCGTGACGCTGCCAGCCCTCGGTGTTCTGTGAGGTGAAAAACTGTCTGAGACCCTGTCCGTAGAGCAGGGCAGTGAGGCGGCCCTCCACCTGATGTCCGCCACGCAGCAAAACAGCCCTGGCCCCCATCTCCGTCAGGGCTTCGGCGGCGGTCAACATGTCGTCGTCCGACTGGATGGTGCGCCCCAGGAGCAGCTCGGCCTCGTTGCAGCGCAGGAGCAGGAGCGTGGCCTCGGGGATGAGTTCGCGGCGCCAGGCCTCGATGGCCTCGTCGGAGAGGATGCGGCGGCCGCGCGAGGTGACGATGCCCGGAACGAGCACTATCTGCGGGCAACCTATGATTTCATGCTTCAAGGCACGTATGGTGGCGGCGTCGCGCACCATGCCCACCTTCACGGCGCGGGGATGATGGTCGTCGATGATGGCCTTCACCTGTCCCGCAACCATGTCGCGCGGCAGGTCGAGCAGGCTCTGAATGCCGCCGCTGTCCTGCACGGTCACGGTGGTGACAGCCGTCAACGCGTTGCCGCCCAAGGCCGTGATGGTCTTGATGTCGGCCTGAATACCGGCGGCGCCCGTATTGTCAGACCCCGTGATGCTGAGCACTGGAGTGAGCAGTTTCATGGTGCAAAGATAGTGATTCCACCACAGAATATTAGAGATTTTATCATCAAAAAACAACTGTTACGGTGCAAAATATTCACCATAACAGCTGTTCTATCCTGTACCGAGGTCTTCGAAGTCATGCGATAGCGTTTAGTTCTCGCTGGGAAACCTCACTACGAATCGGTGGAATCCGTCCTGATGGGTGTAGCTGATGGGCCAGTGGTGATAGTCGCAGATAGATTTCACGATGGCTAATCCCAGTCCGTTGCCGCCCTTTTCGCCAGTTTGCTTGTAGAATCTTTGGAACAATCTTCCTTCGTCTAAGGGCTTGCCATCAGACGAGTTGGCCACGGTGAGGGTATCTGCTTGCACCGAAATCATGATCGTTCCATGGGGCAGGTTGTGCCTCACGGCATTGACGATGAGGTTGCGGATAAGACTTTCGAGCAGCACCTCGTTGCAATAGACCGTCAGTTGGCGGTTAGCAAACTCGGTCTGGATATCTATTCCGTTGACCAGCACAGCCAGCGAGGGGAGGAGTTCCTCCAGTTTGGCTACCAGATTGATGCGGTGCGACAGCTTGAACTGGGCGTTCTCTATCTTCGCCAACAGCAGTAAGTTGCGGTTGAGCTTAGACATTTGACTCACCTCGTGGTAGATGTCCTGCATGAGTATGGCCTGTTCCTCCTTCAAATCTTGGTCTTGAAGCAGCAGGTCGAGCTTGCCTTGGACAATGGCCAAGGGCGTCTGCAGCTCGTGGGAGGCATTCTCTGTGAACTGCTTTTGCACCTGATAGCTCCTCACACTCTGTGAGAGGATGCGATGGAGCGTGCCGTTCAGTTCGGCAAACTCCTGAATCTGAGTCTCGCCGAAGGTCGGTACGTTGCCGTCTTCCACCTTGAATCGCCCAATCTTGTCGAGCGACTCGTAGAACGGACGCCACACCTTGGCTGGGAGAAGTCGCAGGATGAGGAAGATGGAGAGCGCCAGAATGAGTATCATCGCGAGTATCTGGAAGCCCAAACCGATAATTGTATCCCGCTCCAAATCGAGCTGTGACTGGGGGATGTGGGCCGCCTGGGCCAGGTCGATGAGGTCTTCCGAATAATAGTTGGTGATGATAAGATAGAGCACCGGCGTAGCCAATAGGAGCAATCCTACCATGTAGATGGAGAACTTCGACACCAGTTGATTGATCAGTCTTACTCTTTTCATGCTTCCATCCATTTGTAACCCATTCCGTAAATGGTCTTAATGTTGTCTGTACATCCCCTCTCGGCCAACTTGGCCTTGAGGTTCTTGATGTGGCTATAGATAAAATCGTAGCTGTTGAGCATATCGGCCATCTCGCCGCTCAGGTGCTCGGCGATGGCCGATTTGGATATGGCCTTGCCCTTGTTGCTGAGGAAAAAGAGCAGCAGTTCATACTCTGTCTTGGTGAGTTCCAGCGGAACGTCGCCCACTCTGACCTCCCGTTCGAGCAGGTCGATGGCGATGTCGCCCGACTGCAAGATATTGTTGGCATTGAATTCCTTGCGTCGGATGAGGGCGTAGATGCGCATGGAGAGCTCCGACAAGGGGAAGGGCTTGGGCAGATAGTCGTCGGCTCCAATCTGCAGCCCGTCGAGTTTGTCGTCCAAGGAGTCCTTGCCCGAGATGATAATCACGCCTACTGGATTGCGCCTTTTCCTGATTTCCCGGAGAATATCCAGCCCGTTGCCTTCGGGAAGCATGAGGTCGAGCAACACGCAGTCGTAGTCGTAGACGCCCACTTTCATCTTGGCGTCGGCAAAATCGAAGGCTTGCTCGCACAGATACCTCTGGCTTTCGAGATAACGTCGGATGCTGTCGGAGAGCTGATGCTCGTCTTCTATGATCAGAATCTTCATGGTGCATACGTCTTGGTTGTGTGCACAAAGATAGTCGTTTTTACTCAGATTCATTCTTATTTATCCACAAAATGAGACTCGGAAGCACCACCAGCAGGAGTGGCAAGCCCACGCAGAAGCCACCAATCACGGCGATGGCCAGTGGCTGCTGCATCTGAGCGCCGAGTCCGAAGCCCAAGGCCAGGGGCGTCAAAGCCAGCATGGCACTGATGGCAGTCATGAGTTTGGGGCGGATGCGGAGCGCGATGGCATAGTCGACCGACTCTGATACCGAGCCGCCGGCCTTGCGATTCATGTCGTATTGGTTCATGGTGAAGATGGCATTCTCGGCGATAATGCCCACCACCATGATGATGCCGGTGTAGCTGCTCACGTTGAGCGGGGTGCCGGTGAGGTAGAGCGCCAGCAGACTGCCGAAGGCGCCGATGACCGCAATGAACAGGATGGAGAGCGACATGAGCCATTTCCGGATGAGCATCATGAGCACGGCGAACACCAGAAGGATAGCAAGACAGAGGATGGTAGCCAGTTCTTTGAACGATTGCTGTTGTTCGGAGTAGGCTCCGCCGAACTGCAAGGTATAGCCTTGCGGCAGGTGAAGCTGCTGCTGGAAGGTGTGTTGCAGGTCGGCCACGGTCGTTCCGAGGTCGCGACCGTCGAGTCTGGCAGTGAGGGTGATGTCGCTTTTCAGGTTCTCGCGCTTCTGTTCGATCTCGCCGGGAATCACTTTATAGCTGCAGAAGAAGCCCACGGGGCGTGTCGTTCCGTCTGGCAGGAAGATGGGTTGATGCGCAATCTTCTCGGGATTGTTATCCGTGAAGTTGGTGAATCGGAGCAAAATGCGCCGCATCTGCTCCCCATCCTGGATGGAACCAATCTGCAATCCGCCCGTCATGGCGGTCTGCGAGGGGTCGGGCTCGATGATGTTGGCACTCTGACTGAGGGGCACTCCACCCACGTAGCACGAGAGTTGCTCGCTGAAATTGTCCATCGCGATGCCATATTGCGACAGCAATTGCTCGTTGGGAGTATAGACAATCGACGAGCCTGCGGGCACCAAGCCATTGTTGATGTCTACCACTCCGGGTGTCTTCTGCATGAGTTGCTCGGCCTGCGACGACAGTTGTTGCAGGCGATTGTAGTCGTCTCCGAAGATCTTTACCTCGATAGGTTGCGACGTACTCATCAGGTCGCCCAAAAGATCGGTAATTCGTTGTCCGAAGTCGATGGTCATCAGGGGCACCTTCTGACTGATTTCGCGCCTCAGATCACTAATCACTTGCGGGGTCGTCTCCTTGTGGTTGGGCTTCAACTGGATAAGATAGTCACCGAAATTGGCTGGTTTCACACTGAAGGACATGCCGAGTGCGGTGCGCCTCGAATATGTGGCCACCTCAGGATGGCTCAGGATTATCTTCTCCATCTGCCGGCAGAGTCGGTCGGTTTCCTCCAAGTTGGTGCCGGCCGGAGAATGATAGTCGAGCACGATGGAGCCTTCGTCGAGTTCGGGCAGGAACCCCGTCTGCATGTTCTGATAGGCAAAATAGCCACTCACTACGATGAGAACCACGAAGATTAAAGAGAAATACGGTCGGCGATAAGCCCATGTAAGCCAGCTCACCTGACTGATGGCGGCCTTTTCCAAGTCCTCTTTCGACTGACCTGCATGGCGTGGTTTGAACACGGTGCGGTTGGTCAGGGCGAGATAGAACGTAGGCAGGAGTATCCAGGTAACGAAGAAAGAGGCCACCAAAGTCAGCTCCATGGTCGTGGCCAAATCGTTAAAAAAGCTGCCTGCCAGACCGCTCATGAGCCTGAACGGGAAGTAGATGACAATGGTGGAGAGCGACGAGGCCACCATGGCGGGGAAGAGATTGTGGATGGAATCCTTAATCACTTCGAGGCGAGACTTATCGGGATATTCCTCTTGTTCGCGGTAAATCTGCTCGATAATCACCACCGCGTCGTCGAGAATCAATCCCACCGACGCTGCGATGGCACCCAGCGACATCACGTTGATGGTGATTCCGGCCAGGCTGATGAGCAATAGACTGAAGCCGAACGTTATCGGAATGGACAGGATGACGGCCATGCTCGCCCGCCAGGAACGCAGTGCAATGATCATCACGATGATGGCCAGGAGGAGTCCTTCGAGGATGGTGTGGATCACACTCGATACGCTCTTTGACACGAAAGCACTCTGATTGTAGTAAGGTTTCAGCTCATAGCCAGCGGGAAGTGCCTTCGCCACCTCCTGGTGCTTGGCCTCCACGTTCTGCGCAAAGGTAAGGAGGTTCACGCCGGGCTGCTTCACCAGGTCGATGAGCACAGCGTCGTCGCCGTCGGCATTGATCTTGATGAACTCCTGTTGGTCCTGCACTTCCACCCGCGCAATGTCCGAAAGTCTTACCGTGCGGTTGCTGTTGTTTCGGATAATGGTATTCTCCAGCTGTTGGATGGTCTGGATGCGGGTGTCAGTCAGGGTAAGATAGAGCCGGTGATAATCGGCCACTTGCCCGTTGCTCTCAATGAAATTGGTCTGCTGGAAGGCCCGCTTGATGTCCTGCGGCGTAAGTCCGAGGGTCGACATCTTGGCCGCATCGGGTATCACCACAAACTCTTTGGCCTTGCCGCCATATACTACCACATTGCTGATACCGTCGACCTGCGAGAACATGGGGCGCACCACGAGGTTGGCCACATCACGCATCTCTATCTTCGTGTGGGTCTTGCTCTTGAGCGTATAGCCGTAGACGGGGAATAGAGACTGGTTCATGACCTCGGTCGAAATCACCGTTCCGGCCGGCAGGAAGGTCTTGATCTCGTTGACACGACTCTCTAACTGCGCTTTCTGCGCATAGATGTCGAGGCCCCATTTGAAGTAGACGTCGATGGTACAACTACCCCGGCTGGTGCTGCTCTTGACGATAGTCACGCCCTGAACCTTCTTCACGGCACTCTCCAAAGGCTTCGTCACGGTGATCATCATGCGGTCTACGGGCTGCTGTCCGGCGTTGGCAATGAGGGTGATGCGTGGGAACTGTACCTCGGGAAAGAGCCCCTTACTCATATTCGTATAGCTGTAGATGCCCGCCAAGAGCAGCAACACACCGATAAAGAGTATCGGTTTCATATACAGCTGATACAAAGATTGCTTCTGATTCGTATTCATCTTGTCCTCCTTACTTGATTCTTACCAAGGCGTCCTCGGTCAGTCCGTAGGCACCTTGCTGCACGATGCGGTCGCGGGGCGACAGCTGCGGCGAGAGAATCTCTACCGACTGACTGTTGCGATTGCCCAGCGTGACAGGCACTTTCGCTACCGTTGAGTCGCTCGTGAGCTTCATTATCCAGTAGCTCGACATATTGTCGTCGCTCTGAACGGCCTCCAACGGCAGTGTCTGGTGGCTTTTTGCCGACGCGCTGCCTACGCTCACGAGGGCCTTGGCCACCAATCCGGCGGGTAGGGAAGATATGTTTGCGCGCGCCACATAGTCGATGGTCTGGTCGCTTACGGCCATCTGCATGAGCGGCATGGATAGCACTGAGGCGAGCCTCTGGCCGTCGGGCATGACGATGGTGCACCGCGTGCCCTCGTGAATGCGCTTGCTATACTCGGTGGGCACCTTCACCTTGAACACCAGACTCGACATATCGATGAGCGTGCAGACCACGCTTCCCTCGGTCACATAGCTGCCGTTTTGCGGTCCCACGGCCGACACCACCGACGGGCGAGAGGCCCTCACCACCGTCGGTGTGGTGTTCATGCCGAGCGCGTTCTGCTCGGCGCTGACCATGGAAAACAGAAATCCGCCACGCCCCACACGCTGGCCAGGCTGGATATTCATGCTACGGATAAACCCATTGACCGGCGCGGTGATGTCCGTGGTGTGCAGATACTCGGTCTCGGCCTGCAGTTCGAGCTGCTGACTGATGCTTCCCTCCTCCACGTGGGTCACCGAAATCTCTGTGTATGCCCGCGGTGTGGTGTCGGCCGAGGGGCTGTTTTGACCGCAGCTGACCATGATGGCGGCTGCAGAGAGGGTTAAAACCAATGCTTTCATCGTTACCAATTCCAATAATTATAGGTGTTTGCCAATAGTTCTCTGTTCACTTCCAGTTCGTTGAGCGTGCGCGTTTGCAGGCGATAGTTCCTAAAGACGTTCACATAGTCTACTATCGACCGCCGCCCCGCCATGATCTCCTTCTGATAGTCGGCCAGCAGATTGCGGTAGCTGTCGAGCTGTTGCCGCCCGTTGGCTATCTGCTCATCCTGCGAGCGGAGCATCTGCATCATCTGCGTGAGGCGTGTCTGTCGGGTGGTCTCCGCATATTGGCGTTGGGCCTCGATGGTGCTCTGCTCCAGCTGCATCTGCCGTTGCCGGTTCTTCAGTTGCTTGCCGTCGGCCAGCGTCCAGCTGAGATGTAGCCCCGCACTCGCACCCCACCGCTTGTAGATGTCCTTGTAGGGCCCTGTTTGCGTGCCTGCGCTGGCATAGAGCGAGAGCTGCAGCCGATACTGGTTCAGGTAGGTGCGATAGTTGGCCTGGGCCTGAAGATTCTGCAGTCTGTATTGTTCGAGGAAGGCCGACTGCCCTGCGGGCACCATCCGTTCGGTGATGGTCACTGGGGTGAGCGATGCCGAATCGCTGATGCCGCAGATGGTGTTGAGCTCCGTGCGATGGGTGATATACGACTGGTGGGCCTGCTGTCGCAGACCCTCGTTGGCCTGCTGCTCAATCCTCAGCAGCTGCACGTCGGTGGGACTGGTGAGTCCGTGGTTGGCCAGTCGGGTCACAATATCCATCTGTCTCACTATCAGGCTGTCCATTTCTCGTGCCGACCGCTCATTGGCCTTGTCGAGCAGGCAGAGCAGATATTGCTCCGTCACCTGCCGGTCGAGGTCGTGCTCGGTGAGCTGGATGTTGTTGTCGGCGATGGATTGGTTCACCCTGAGCAGGTCTTGGGCATCGTGCAGGCCACGCCCCCCGGTCAGGGGCTGCATCCAGTTCACACCCATGGTGAGATGACTGCTGCTCTGCCCGAGGTCGTAGCCGTAGAAATTGTCGGCGCTCTGGGCGTCGAACTTCAAGCGGGTCTGCCCGTTGTCGGTCGAGACGATGGGCACAAACAGCAGGTCGCCCGCCAGTTCGAGGCGCGAGTGGGTGTAAGCGGCCTTCAGGCGCTGCATCTCTTCGGCATCGATGGCCTTCTGGTTGCGGTTCATGACGATAAGCGGACTGTTGTGTTGAGCCTGCGCAAGAAAATACTCCAGGGTGTGTTGGGCCTGCAATGGCATGGTTGTTGCGGCTATCCCCACGATGGCGGCCCATTTCTTCAAACTTGTTTTCATATACCTATATTATATAGTCTGCGGTCGGGCGAGTGCCGCCTACAGACTTCCTGAATCGGTGGCAAAGGTAGGAGGGGATCTTGGAGGCTTCCTGGATAAATAGAGTGGGAGGGGAGATTGGGTGTTTAATAAATCTTAAAAGAGTGGTTAGAGGGGGAGGTTTAGCTCACACTGACTCTCACGGAACCACACGGAGGGAATGGTTTGGCACACAGAGTATGGGAGTTTTGGGAGTGGAAGGATGGATTTTCTCACGCAGAGAACGCAGAGAGCGCATAGGCTGGTGCTTTCCTCCGTGCCCTCAACACACGCGAATAGGCACCTCCGCGCAAGCCTCTGTGACCTCTGTGCTCTCTGCGTGAGACCATATATTCCCCCGAAACCACCGCGAAGAAACCAAGGAAATTCCCCTTGAAATTATCGGAAAAAGGGCCTCCTCAGTCCCTCTCAATTTATCTCCCCCTCCTCATCCGTACGAATTTTCCTAAAAAATCCACTTTTTCAATCCATTGAAACATAGCCACTTGTAATTATTTGACAATTTCCCCCATGACGATTACTACCTTATCGCCTTGCGATTAGTATCTATTGGCCATGCGGCCAGGGCTCTTTCGTCCTGCCATCTCTATGTTTTAGCACGACGAAAAGGGTGCTTTCGCCCCTGAACTCAGCGGAAATGGCACTGAAAACTTGTTTTCAAAGCCTTCGGATTCCTGAAATACGACATTCCAAACGCTATCTGAAATAAAAATGACGATGAATTAATTTGAAAGAAACAAGGTGGAGACAGGGTAACAATCCAGCATTCAATAAGGTATATTCCCCTTGCCAAATTGCCTGTTTTACGGAGCAATTACTCACCCTCCACGATGACGAATGAAAGCGGTAAGGTATGTTAAACTATGTCAACATTACTTGTAATTTTTACTATTCCCTGCCACTTTTTCGTAATTTTGCATCGAATGAGAAGATTGAGCCATAAACGTCGTTGGGCGGCATGGATACTGCTTGCAGTATTCTTGCCTGTTCTGCTGCTGTCTTCCATTCATCAACATCGGGCCGAGAATGCCGCTGAGACGGAGTGCTACGAGTGCATCCACCATATTCAGCATCCCGGCCATTTCACCACCACGGCACATTCTTTCGATAGTTGCGTGCTCTGCCACTTCGTTTTGCTGAGCTATGTAGCTGCCGCCACTGCTGCAGTGGTCAACGTTATCACATACCTACATCGTCGGTGCATCCGTCTTCGTGAAGCCGTATGCGTCACCATTTGTGGACATCCAGACCTTAGGGCACCTCCTTTCTCCCTATAAGTCCTTATCCCCCAAGGGATAACTATGCCCTGTCATAGGGTAATCATGCACGCAACAGCACGAGTTGCATTCCAAAAATCGCTTTGGACATGCCTGCATCATCGGCTACGTGCAGTATCTTTCCATTTTAATTTTCGACAATGAATAGAGTTTTACTGGCTTTAGTTCTGTTGTCTCCGTCCTTCTTGCAGGTGTCAAAGGCCAACGTTTTCGTGCCCACCACCATAGATGAGACCATTCCTGCCGACACCGCACGTGTCGACACAGGACTGACTTTGCATGGAGTAACCGTGCTGGGCAATAGGAAAAAAGACCTCCAGATGAAGACATCGGTCAACAGTGTGGTAGTAGACCGCAACTATCTGACGACCAACTACTCGGGCAGTCTGATGCAAAGTCTCAGCGGCGTGCCCGGCGTGAAGGCGTCGAGCATTGGTTCGGGCGAATCGAAACCCACCATCCGTGGATTGGGTTTCAACCGCATGGTGGTGGCCGAAGACGGCATCAAGCACGAGGGACAGCAGTGGGGCGACGACCACGGACTGGAAATCGACCAGTTTGCGATAGACAGGATAGAGATCATGAAAGGTCCGGCGGCACTGCTTTACGGCTCTGACGCCATCGGCGGAGTCATCGATCTCTACAGCAACCGCATCCCCAACAAGCCGTTTGAAGGGGCGGCCTCGATATTCACACGCACCAACAACGAGTCGTTGGGGCTTTCGGCCAAGATGAGCGGACGCCAAAACCACTTGTATTGGCGCACGAATATCACGGCCATCGACTACGCCGACTACAAGGTTCCCACCGATTCCATAGAGTATTATTCCTACAGAATTGGCTTGCACAACCGCCGGCTGCGCAACACGGCAGGCCGCGAACTCGATGGAAGCGCTACCTTGGGCTACATCGGCTACCGATTCCACACCGACCTGAAGGTGTCTAACTCCTACAACAAGAGTGGTTTTTTTGCCAACGCTCATGGTCTGGAGGTGAGGCTCTCGGATATCGACTACGACCATTCGAGCCGCGACATCGACCTGCCCCAGCACAGCGTGAACCACCTGAAAGTGATGAGTCACTCGGCCTATCAAGCCGACAAATGGGTGCTGGAGATGAGTCTGGCCTATCAAAACAATATTCGCAAGGAGAGCTCGGAGCCGGTGTCACACGGATATATGCCCAAACCCGCGGATGCTCTTGAACGTGAATTCAAGAAGCACACGCTCACAGGCAACCTGGAACTGACCATGCCCATCGGCGACAAACACAGTTTCAAGGCGGGCATCAACACCGAGTATCAGCACAACCGGCGTGGCGGATGGGGATTTATCATACCCGATTTCGAGACGCTCTCGTTGGGTGGGTTCCTCTTTGACCGCTTCACCATCACCAAAGACCTCATTGTGAATGCCGGACTGCGGTATGATTTCGCCCGCACCCACATCCACAGCTACAGCGATTGGTATAAGACTCCTACGGCCGATGGCGACTCCGTCTACAAGGAGCGGTCGGCCAACAGCACACGGTCGTTTAACAGTGTGACCTGGTCTACGGGCGTCAACTACTCCGTGGGCAACTGGGTGCTCAAGGCCAACATAGGCAAGAGTTTTCGCATGCCTATCCCGAAGGAGCTGGGAGCCGACGGTGTGAACTATCATATCTTTCGCTATGAGAAAGGCAACGCAGCCCTCGATCCCGAGGAATCGTATCAGCTCGACGCAGGCATACACTGGAGCAACGACAGGGTGACGGTGCAGGTAGACCCCTATCTCAACTATTTTCCCAATTACATCTATATGAACCCCACAGCCAACTACTACGAGGGACTGCAGCTCTACTACTACACCCAGAGCCGCGTCGTACGCTATGGCTTTGAGGCTCAGGTGGATTGGAAGATACTCCCCACGCTGGAAGCCGGCGTTAAGGGCGAATATCTCTATGCCGAGCAGCTCTCGGGCGAGAAGAAAGGCTACACGCTGCCCTTCTCCACTCCCTGGTCTGTCGACACCGATGTGAAGTATTCGTTCCAACCCGAGACCGACCACGAGGCCTACGTGGCCCTCAACCTCCACATTGTCGGAGCCCAAAACAACATCGTGCCACCCGAAAAGTCCACACCAGGATACTTCACGCTCAACATGACGGCGGGCAAAACGTTTGCCTTCCACGACAACACGTTGCGCGTAAGCCTGCATGCGGAAAACCTGCTCAACCGTAAATACTACGACCATACGAGCTATTACCGCCTGATGGATATCCCCGAACCCGGCCGGAATGTGGCGCTTATGCTGACATATAACTTTTAAATACCATAGACATTAGTTATAAACCGAGGTACATGCCTCACAAAATCCAACAAAGATGAAAAACAAAATGATGATTGGAGCCTTCGCGCTCTTGAGTATGCTGACACTGTCTCTCACCTCATGCGACAAGGATGACGATGTCAAGACCAATGCCAACGTGACGTTCAGCAATATAGAAGTAGGTTTGGAAAACTCCAAGGAAGCCACCGTCGGAGGTGACCTGCACCTCGAATGCGACATTGTTTCTGAAAACAAGATTAAGTCTATCGAGGTGAAAATGACCCAAAAGGACGGCAAGGGGACCTTGAGCAAGCTCTATACTGACTCCAAATACACAGGAGTGCTCAACACTACCTTCCACGAACACCTCGAATTGCCCTCGACACTCGATGCCGGGACCTATCATCTGGCTATCAATGTGACCGACGTAAACAACAACTCGAAGGCCTACGAGACCGATATCAAGTTGATTGCCGTAGATCCCAACGCACCCGTTGTGGTGATGCTCAACCCAAGTGAGACGGCCAACACTGGTGTAGCAGGCCAGCCCCTGACCTTCAAAGCCAACATTACGGTGAAAAATCCCATCAAGGCCATCGAGATAGAGTTCCACGGAGATAAGGAATATCCTATCGAGGTATCCGACTACAATGGCAAGACGGGCAGCGTAACGTTTGAGAAACAGATCACCATTCCGGCAGAATGCCCTGCAGGCGAATACCACGTACACTTCACCGTGGAGGACAATAAAGGCCTGACCACTACCGCCGAACTCGCCGGATTTAAGGTCACCACAAAATAGATAATATCAAAAGACAGTAGTATGAATAAGTTAAGTTATCTCATAATGCTGCTGGCTGGCATGCTGAGCATGGCCTCCTGCGGCAGCGACGACGTCGAGGAAAAGGACCTCGAAAACCCGGTTATCAGCGAGGCCGGCATCACCGCCAACCCCATCGACTGCCAGGTTTACAAGCGGGGCGACGTCATTCCGTTCCAGTATGTATTCACCGACAACAAGGCTCTGGGCAGTTACAACATCGAAATCCACAACGATTTCGACCACCACACCCACAGCACGTCGGCTACCGACTGCCCGCTGGATGCCAAGAAGGAACCGGTTAATCCTTGGGTTTATAACCAGGATTTCACCATTCCGGCCGCTTCCAAATCCTTCACCGGACGTCAAGACATCAAGATTCCGACCACCATCGACACGGGCGACTATCATTTCATGATCAGACTCACCGACGAAGCCGGGCATCAACAAATCAAAGGCATTGCCATTAAGATCACAGATTAATAGTTAAAAGAAACGCATCGGGAGACTTCTTCACAATAAACTCCTCCCGATGGCGTTTCAACTATAACCAATAAAACACAAATAAAAATGAAGAAAATCATTCTTTTTGCCGCAGCCTGCGCCATGTTCGCAGCCTGCAACAACACGGGTAAGACCGGCGCTAACGCCAATGGTCAGGACTCTACGGTAGACTCCATGGAGGCTGCCACGGCAGATTCTGCTATCTACGAGGGCATGATGCCTGCCGCCGACACCTATGGCATCCGCTATCACCTGGCTATTGCCAAGGACTCCACCAACGGTTTCGACATCGAGGAGGCCTACATGAAGTCGGAAACAGAGGTTGACACCGCCCGCTACTACAAGGGAATTGCCGACGTCATCAAGTCAAAGGATGGCAAGAAGACCTATTATAGCTTCGACACCGATGGCTCAGAGAGCATCAAGTTCCTCGTTCTCAACGACTCTACGCTGCGTATGGTGAACGACCAACTGGAGGAACCGATTGCCAAAGAGGGCATGAACTATGACCTGAAGCTCAAGAAATAATATACCATAACACAATGACAAAACCCACCGAAAGGCCTGTTGCAGGACCATTTCGGTGGGTTTTCTGTTGTTTTCAGGAGGCTGTTATTTCGGCAACTTGCTGAGTTTCTCTCTCAGTTTGAGTGCCTTCTGGGCAGCTTTCATCTGCGTCTTATAGGCGTTCATCTGCTTGGACAGTTCCTTGAAGTTCTTGTTGGCCTCGTCATAGGCTCTCTTGGCATCCTTCATCTGCGACTTGGCGTCGTTCACTTTGTCCTTCATGTTCTCATAATCAGCCTGAGCCTTGTTGGCGATGGTCTCCAACTGCTCAGTCGACATGGTGCGATAGTCGCCCGGTTTCTCATCTTGAGCACTTACTGTCTGTAATCCCAAAACTGCTGCCAAGGCAACAGGGAGTAGCAAATTCTTCTTCATATCTTGCATGTTCTTTAATGAATGTTGTGTCATTAGATACGGCCCGACACCCATGCTCCAGCGCATCGGCAGTCCGGCCAGGAATCAATCATAATGCAAAGATAGTGAATAAATTGTTATATTGTACCCTTTTGCTTGTAAATTTTTCAAGCGAAGCACCCCATTTCTCCCACTTTTTCCACCTATTATAATAGGTAGCCCGTAGCCGTCCTTTCAGAGTTTTCACCCCCGGAAGATGGTCATCCTTCAGCCTCCCGTAGCTTGCGCTATAACAAACAAGTAGGCATCAGCTGGTCTGCGAGAGCAAAGTTTTTCTGAGTTCCTCCTGCGTTTCATAGGCATTGTCACGGATATTTTGTAATTTTACACACGGTTCGCATGAACAAAGCGCAACAGTCGTATGAGCAATAACGTGAAAATTTTCGACATCAACTACTTCTCGTATCTGGACAAACCAGCTGTCTATGCGAGCAAAGGCTACTTTGCGCTGTCGCCCATCGACGTTTTTCCCGACTTCCAAGGGCAGGTTCGGGTCAACAGTCTACTCATGTTGTTCTGCCTCGAAGGCACCATCCATGTCACGCTCCATGAGCAACCTCTCGAATTGAGTAGCGGCATGTGCCTCATGGTGCCCCCCAACTCACTGGTGAGTCATGTCATTGCGAGCAAGGACTGCGTGTCGACGCTCATCGGCTACTCGCTGGAGATTGTGTCGAAGATGCTGGCTGGCAGTCAGAAGGCATGGGAACTCTTTGCCCAGCTCACCCAAAAGCCGCTCATTTACAATGACCAACGCTACCTGCAAGACCGCTTGAAGACCTTTCTCAACATCCTGAGATACCGCACAAGAAATAACGATCAGTATCTCGAAGAGTTGAGTTACCATCTGTTTGCGGCCCTGTTTTTCGATATTATCAACGATATCCACGTGCCCCACGCCACTCATCCTACAGCCGACAGCACCGCCAAGAATCGCTATCGGGCCGGATTTATCTACAAGAAGTTCCTGCTTCTCGTGAGTGAAGACGATGGAGAGCATCGCAGCGTGGCCTATTATGCCGACAAACTCTACATCAGTCCGAAGTATTTATCTAAGATTGTGAAGAGCTATACGGGCAAACCGGCCCAACGCATCATCCTGGAACATGTGGTGGAACGGATTAAAGTGGAACTGAAATACACCGAGCACCCCATGAAACGCATCTCTGAGCAGTTCCATTTCGAGAACTATCCTTCGTTCTGCAAGTTCGTCAAGACCCACCTCGGGGTAACCGCGCAGGAATATCGAAGTGGAGAAAAACCGAAGGTCGGGCCTTTTTCCCGATAAGATGCGGTGCGCAAGGGTTTTGTTCTAACCCTTGGCGGCCTTCGCATTCCTATTCCTTCTGTCTTTCTCCACTCCTGTTTTTATCGGCTGCAAACCCCTTTTTCTTCTGTCCTTACAGCCGAATAGTTCCCAATCACTCATGGAAAAGCTGCTCGGGAGCAATGCTATGGAACGCCGATTCGTCGCTTTTCCTCAGTTGAACATCTGACATTCTGCCACGCCACGAGGGCCATCCCATGGAAATATTAGCCATAAAGACAACTTTAAAAGTATGCAATCCCTTTCCAAGTGCAATAGAAGTGTCGTGTCGCGAGCAACGTTTCACTTCATTAGAGTTGGAGATAAGTAACTTTCCATCAAGCCAAACTTGTTCGACATCGGCCGACCAATAGTAAACACCATCAGTCGGAATATCTACATAGCCCGTGGCTATCGACACATATCCTTGTTTAGCCCTACCCATATCCTCTATCTTCATCGTCGGATCAATCATCTCTTTCAAACTCTTAATTTTGCAGACCGACCAGTCTTGGGCAGTCTGATCGACCTCTGAAATATTGTGGAAGAAGCCCTTGGTACGACGAAGAATAAGTCCGGGCTGTACTCCAGTCACCTGACATGCCGGCTGCAACGGTTGTTTCACCACCTCGACATCTCTAACCTGACTCATCTTTCCCGAAGACAATAGGGTAGCAATTCTAACACGCGTTGATCGGGTTAGCTCAATAGGAGCACTATAGATGGTAGAAGTTGCTGTAGGCATGCTCCCATCAAGCGTGTAGACCATGGTTAACGGACGCGTTGTGGTGAAGATGAGCTGAACCTTATCAACAAAGGCCACGGTGTTGCATGAGCCATTTGGCTGCTCAGGAAGAGGGATATGATAGGTGAAATTCATTTTATCCAGATACTGAGCACAGGCCTTATCAGCACGTCGGCAGAAGTCGTCAAAATTCTTCCGTACCAATGGTGACCACGCTATTTCAGCCAGCGCCAAGGCTCGCGGATACATCATATACTCCATTTTCTCATTAGTGTACATATATTCTGACCAACTACAGCCCTGTACTCCGATAACGTGGCTGTCCTTACCCTCTTTGACTAATAATTCCGGCACAGGATCATAACCATAGATCTTAGATAACAGAAACGGCGTACCGTTACCGATGGTCACAGGTTCCACTCTGTAATCTCCCTGATAATAGTCAAGATAGAGGCCATTACGACTACTTGCCATAATCACATCATGCCCTTGCAAAGCGGCGGCAACACCTCCTTCCTCCCCACGCCATGACATAACAGTAGCATTAGGGCTCAGTCCTCCCTCAAGGATTTCATCCCACCCTATCATCTTCTTACCATACTTCTCTACTACCTTTTCCATACGCTTTATAAAGTAGCTCTGCAGTCGCTCCTCTGCCGTGTGGCAGTTGTCAGCCTCCAAATGTTTCTCGGCTATCGTAGCTTGACATGACGGGCACTGCTTCCAGCGACCCTTACGACACTCGTCTCCACCCAGGTGAAAATAAGGCGACGGGAACAATGGCACTACCTCCTTGATCACATCCTCCAGAAAACCATACACCATTTCCTTGCCGGGACATAGTACGATGTCCTCAATACCCCATATTATACGTGGCGTATGCACTTCATTGAAGCAAGACAATTCTGGATAGGCAGCTATGGCGCTCATCATATGCCCAGGCATGTCAACCTCGGGAATAACCATGACATGTCTATCAGCCGCATACTTCACGATATCCTTAATTTCCTCTTGTGTATAGTAGCCAGTATGAGTATTTCCTTCGACCTCTTTACGTGTGGCCCCTACCTCAATAAGACGCGGGTACTTCTTGATTTCAATACGCCATCCTTGGTCATCGGTGAGGTGGAAGTGGAGGGTGTTGATCTTGAACAAAGCCATCAAGTCAATCTGCTTTTTCACATTCTCCACAGTAATAAAATGGCGGCATGGGTCAAGATGGAAGCCGCGATATCCAAAGCGAGGATAGTCTTCTATGCGACAACAAGGGGCCGGAGTACCCAACTGGATCAGACTTTGCAGACCATAGAATGCACCACGAGGAGACTTTGCCCGTATAGTTACAGTCTTCTTATCCACAGTCAGGATATACCCTTCGTCCGAAGATATATTAAGCGTTGAGTCGATGTGTATGGAAATCTCAGCCTTGCCAGAAGAGACTATCACCCTCACTCCATAGAGGGTCCTCATCTTATCAGCAAAGAGCTGTAACATGGAGTTCGCCTCAGGCAGGTCTGCACTAATTCTCGTTCGGCTGGAATATCGGAAAGAGCCTTGCCGTTCGGTCACATTAACAGGTATCGGGATAATATCCGTCACCTTACCCCAAGCCCCTGCACTCATCATCAGCAGGATAAATAAAATCAATAATTGGTGTTTCATTGCGGTTTTCATTGGTTATTATCAAATGGTTGATGGTATCTGAACATTATTGTTCGTATGTACTCTGCTCTATCGGCAGTCTTTTGCCACCCTTAAAAAGATATGCCAAGAGCCCTCGTAAAGACTCCCAACATACCTTTAACATTGCCATACATAGAACATTAGTATGCCTCATAGGCATCTATGTGTATAATTTCTATTATAATGGTTTATACTCCACAAAGGCCTCCATAGCCTCGTAGCAAGCCAGTCCGAGCTTGTCGTAGAGCTCTGCCGTGCCACGGTTGCGGTCTTCGGCGCGCTGCCAGAACAGGCGCTCGTCGTTGCCGAGGAACGGTGCACTCTCCATCTGCGACTGGTGCTTGAGGATGGCATTACGCTTGGTACGCAGCTCCTCGGGGCTCATGGGCACACACATCTCTATGTTTTCGAGTTCCCACTCGGCCCAGGCACCGCGATACATCCATATGCGACAGTCTTTGAGCCACTCTGCCTTGTCCTGCTTCTCCAGGTCGATGGCGGCCAGCACGGCGTCGGTGCACTTGCGATGGGTGCCGTGGGGGTCGGCCAGGTCGCCGGCCACATATATCTGATGGGGCTTCACCTGCTGCAGAAGCTGGCGCACAATCTCCACGTCTTTCTCCGTCATGGGGTTCTTCTCAATCTTTCCGCTCTCATAGAACGGCAGGTCGAGGAAGTGGACATGGTCGAGCGGAATCTTGTTGTAGGTGCAGGCCGTGCGGGCTTCACCTCGTCGGATGAGTCCCTTGATGGTGAGCACGTCCTGGATATCCAGGTCGCCCTCCTTCTTTTTCAGGAAGAAATCCTTGATCTCCTTGTACTTATCGCTCACCACCTTGTCCTCAGAGTTGGCGAAGAGCTGGTTGAATCCGTTGATGAAGTGCATGAAGCGCGTCACTTCTTCGTCGCCCACGGCAATGTTTCCACTGGTCTCATAGACAATGTGCACGTCGTGGTTCTGCTTCACCAGGCGCTGGATGGTGCCTCCCATCGATATCACATCGTCGTCGGGATGGGGCGAGAATACCACCACCCGCTTAGGATAGGGCGTGGCACGCTCGGGCCGATAGGTGTCGTCGGCATTGGGTTTGCCGCCCGGCCAGCCCGTGATGGTGTGCTGAAGGTCGTTGAAAATCTTGATGTTGGCATCGTAGGCCGAGCCGTAGAGGGCCAGCAACTCGCTCAGACCATTCTCGTTATAGTCTTTGTTGGTGAGCTTGAGGATGGGCTTCTGGGTCAGTCCGCAGAGCCAGATGAGCGCCGAGCGCACCAGCTTGTCGGTCCAGTGGCACGAGGTGACGAGCCAAGGCAGCTTGATGCGGGTGAGCTGTGAGGCTGCGGGCAGGTCGATCACGAGGCGCGCATGGTTGTGAGTCTGGAGGAAAGAAGCCGGCACCGTGTCTGAGATCTTGCCCTCGGTGGCGTCTCTCACCATCAGGGCTTTCTCTTCGCCCCATGCTGCGATATAGATGTTGTGGGCCTTAAGGATGGTCGACATGCCCATCGTGAGACAGCAGGGAGGTACCTGTTCGCCACTGGCGAAGCTCTTGCTCATCTCCACACGCGACAGACTATCGGTGAGGATAATCCTCGTCATGGAGCCGAGTCCGGAGCCCGGCTCGTTGGCTGCGATATTGCCAATGCGGCCGATGCCGAAGAGGGCGATGTCTAATCCGCCGAAGGTCTGGATGCGCTGTTCATAGAGTCGGCAGTAGTCCGACACCGCATCCTGGCTGATGGTGCCGTCGAGCGAGAACACGTTCTGCGGTTCTATATCCACCTTGTCGAGGAACATGCTCTTCAACTGCAGAATACTCTTGCAGTTGCTGTTGGCTGTGAGCGGATAATACTCGTAGCCGTTGAACACCACCACGTTGCGGAAGCTCAGGCCTTTCTTGTGGCGGCGCACCAGCTCCTCGTACACCGGGGCGAGTGAGGTACCCGTGCCGAGGGCCATGACACAGAAGTTTCCTTCCAGCTCCTTGGTCTTGATCTTCTTCTCTATGTCGTCGGCGATGCTCTTGGCACCCTCGGCTATCGATGTGAAAATGTCGGTGGGGACACGCTCCATGCGCGTGATCTCCGAGCGGTCGAGCACCGTCTTGGGCTGATACAGGGCGTGGGGCACCTTATTTAATACAATCTGCGAACTGAGATTTAGTTTCACCATAATATATATTCCTTATTCTTTGTCGTTGTTTGTATTGCTCATTAATCCACGCGCTCAATGTCCTTGAAGTAGCGATAGGTAGCCACCTTGAGCTCGGCCACGGCTGCCTCGTCGGTCACGATGATGCTGTGGGGGTGGGTCTGCAGGGCACTGATGGTCCACTGCTGTGTCACCGGGCCCTCGACGGCTGCCTGCAGGGCACGTGCCTTACCATATCCGTTGCAGAGGATGAGCACCTCGCGGGCATCCATCACCGTGCCTACGCCCACCGTGAGGGCATGAGAGGGCACTGCGTCGGGGTCGTTGCCAAAGAATCGCGAGTTGGCAATCTTAGTATCGGTGGTGAGGGTTTTTACGCGTGTGCGTGAGGTAAGAGAGGAGAACGGCTCGTTGAACGCGATGTGACCATCGGGTCCGATGCCACCCAGAAACAGGTCGATGCCGCCGGCTTCCTTGATTTTCTGCTCGTAGCTGCGGCACTCTTCTTCCAGGTCGGGGGCGTTGCCGTTGAGGATGTGGATATTCTCCTTGGGGCAGTCGATATGGTCGAACAGATGCTTGGCCATGAAAGAGTGGTAGCTCTCGGGGTGACTCTCGGGCAGACCCACATATTCGTCCATGTTGAAAGTGAGCACATGACGGAACGACACGCGCTTCTCGGCCACGGCCTTCACCAGTTCGGCATACATGCCCTCGGGCGAAGAGCCGGTGGGCAAGCCCAGAACGAACGGGCGCTCCTGCGTGGGTTTGAATGCGTTAATCTTCTCAATGACGTAGTTGGCAGCCCATTTGGACAAGGCTTCATAGTTCGGATTGATGATCAGTCTCATAAGATTGGATTTATATAATGATTATTTCTGCTGCAAAGAAACGAATAAAATCAACGCGCATGGGTATCAAAATCTCACCATACACTATCAAAAAAGAGTTAAACCGCTACTCCGTCGCCTATCGAACTCATCCCGATCATTCTGCCATCAACCCACTTAGGACGCACAGCCACAGAGATTTCCTCCTGCTGTCAGCATTTCCTGTCATCAAAATATTTCCCCCAAGTTCATCCCGCAGAGTAGCTTTCGCGGAGGCTTCACGCCGCCTAACTCCAACTTCCACGCCTTCCCAGTCTGAGGAATACAGCAGCGTCTTTTCTGCCTCTCATCATCCACTGCTCAGAAGAGCCGTCTACCCTCCGAGCGATAAGGTAGTAATCGTCTCGCGTTTAGGTACTAATCCACGCGCGATTTGGTACTAATCGCGAGACGATTCGGTACTAATCCCAAAAGGGTTTCTGCAGAATTGTCTTGTCATTATATAACTATCTGACTATCAGTATGTACCATCATTCGTCCATTTGTATCATACCTTTACCCAACCAGCCACTCTTTTGAATAAGAGCAAGCCTCGAATCTCACACAGATAACACAGACCTTTCACAGATTCGTAGCCCTAATGGCAGATGCCCCTATTGGGCAAACAAAAATAAAATCGCGAATCAACGGGCATCAAAAAAGATGGGGATAAGTCTATGGACTTATCCCCATCTTAGCTGTTCCGGGTGGAGCTGGTGGGATTCGAACCCACGTCCAAACAGGGAAACCATACGCTTTCTACATGCTTATTCCAGCCTTCGGTTTTCGTGCAACGGCAAGACCTGGACCACCAACCGCTGCCTTAGCCTCTAAATTTCACCCGAGCATCGAGGCCTACGCGAGCTATTTCCGATTTCTCTGCACCGCTAATCCCTCAGATTCGGAACCACATCCTTGGAGCGATGTCTCGTCCCATCACCTGGTGACGGGATAAAGCCAGTAATCTACTGTACTTCGATTAGGCAGCGAGAGCGTAATTGTTTTCGCCAATTAAATTTTTGACCACTCAGATTAGGGAGGTAGCCGCCGAGCCTCCGCATGCTTACATATCATCTCATCCTGCTGTCAAATCCAGTCAACCCCAGGAGATGGCAGCGCGCTGAATATCAGCAGACTGCATGAGCAAAACCCTCCGAATGTGGAACAAATGTGACAACATATCGTCATTATGCTCCTCAGTCTTGGGCTTTTCTGGCTGCAAATTTACACATTTTATTGATAACAATTCGTTTTTAGGGGAAAATATTCATGCCCCGACTCATTATTTTTTGCACTTCGAGGGCTGTATCACACAATCTTTCAATAGAAATAACTTTTTTAAATATCTTTTAAAATGAGGCCTTGTTTAACGAAAAACCCGTATCTTTGCATATTATTCGTAAACGATATGAAAAGAATTTTAGTAGCACTCGTGTTTTTCTTTGGGATAATGAGCGCCGTCAATGCCCAAAGTAGCCATTTTGAACAATACGACGTAGTAGTAACACCGCACGTCGGTGCCACCTATTCTTATCTGAACTCCAACGTAGACAAGTGGAGGTTCGGCGTGGCCGGAGGTGCCTCTGTGAGCTATTATTTCTCGAGGAAGATAGCCACCGAGTTCGATCTGACCTACTCTTGGCTGGGCGCCAAGGACCTCTATCAGAGTTCCAACACCCAGATTGGACCCTACAACTACGACTTGCACTACATCAACACCGATGTTCTGGCCAAGTGGTATGTGATGAAAGACCTGAGCCTCTTCACCGGACTGCACCTTGGCAAGCTCTTCAGCGCCAAGCAGAAGTTTGATGGTCAGACCACCGAAGTGAAGGATTTCATGAGTCGCGGACACATTGCCGTACCCGTGGGAGCCGCATACGATTTCGGCAAACTATGCTTGGACGCACGCTATTACTTCCCCATCAACAAGCTGCCCAATAAGGACAATCCCGACGGCATACTCCATCCCAACACCCGTGCGATAGGCGTTGTGGTAACGGTGGGCTATAAGATTCTGGTGATGTAAGGTTTGTTCCAACCCCATGGCAAGGCAATGAGAGGCTGTTCGCATAGAGCAACATCTCATTGCCTTTCGTTTTTTCAAAGTCATTGCGAGGCTTCGGCCTTACGCCCGAGCATCACCCTGATGCCCACACCATGAACACGCGCCACGATGCGCCCCTCGACTGCAGACCTTCCGCCAGTTCACACACCGGCACTGCAGTCTAACGATTCTATCAAAAACCTGAAATTTTTATTGTTTTGCTTAGTTTTTTCCGTCGCTGAAAGGTATTAAGGGTATATGAAGCAAACGACAACAAACATAGAACGGCTGTTCCGACAGCATTACGAGAGGATGTATCGACTGGCCAGAACGATACTCTTTGATGCCGACGAATGCCGCGACGTGGTGAGCGATGTGTTCGAACGGTTGCTCAGCGAGCCCGTGGTGCTGTTGCCCGAGACCGAGGAGGCCTATCTCCTGCGCAGCGTGCGCAACCGCTGTCTGCACGTCATTGCCCACAAGGACGTGCGCGAACGGGTGGGCCGACTGCTGTTAGAAAACGCCGACACCATCCTTTCCGACCACGACGACGAGCGGCTCGACCAGCTCATGCGCATCATCGACCATCTGGAGCCACCCGTCCGGCAGCAGATTCTTCGCCTGCGGTTCCTGCAGGAAATGTCCTATCAGGAGGTGGCCACGGCGGTGGGCGTGAGCAAAGTGACCGTCTACAACCATCTGTCGCAAGCCATAGACACCATCAAGAAACTTTTTAACGAAGCAAAACAATGAAAAACGAAACCATCAACGACAAGCGGGCGATGCTGCTCGACGTGCAGGAGCATCCCGAACGATACACCGACGACCAGATCCGAGAGCTGTTGGCCGACGACGATGTGCGGTCTTTCGCCGAGACATTGGCCGCCACCAAGCGGGCCATGACACGCCAAGACGCTGACAATGTAGATGTGGACGCGGCGTGGCAACGCTTTGCCGACGCCCACCCCATGTCCCGCCGCAACTGGCTGAAGATAGCCGCCGTCAGCTCGGGGGTGGTGTTTCTCTCGGGCATGGCATGGGCCGCAGCTGTGCAGCTGGGCCTGATCGGGTCGCCACGGAAATCGGCCGACACTCCTCAGAAGCCGCAGACGGAGCTTCGCACGGCTGCCGACACGCTGACAACAGACACCCTCCGTACCCCGAAAGACTCGGTAAGCATGGCCCCCGTGACCTTCGACAATGCCGAACTCGGCACCATCCTCACGCAGATGGGCGCGTTCTATCATGTCGGCGTGGCTTTCCAGCAGGAGTCGTCCCGCCACATTCGTCTCTATTTCCAGTGGGACAAGCACCTCGACCTGCAGCAACAGGTGGAACTGCTCAACAGTTTCGACCGCATCAGCATCACCCTGCACGACAACCAACTCAACGTAGACTAAGCCATGAAACACTTTTATCTCTACCTGCTCTGTGCCCTGGCCCTCCCGCTCCAGGCGCAGCGCATCAGCCGACAATATCGCAACGTGTCGATGGCCGACGCCCTGCGTGAGCTCAACACGCTGCAAAAGCGATACACCGTGAACTTCATCTACGACGATTTGGAGGATTTCCGGGTGACGACGGAGGTGCGTGGCAAGAGCGTGCCTGATGCCATCCAGCAGATCATCGGCTTCTATCCCATCGCCGTGACGCAAAAGGGCGACGTGCTCCTCGTGGAGTGTACGCACAAGACCGAGCGCCATCTCACCGGCAAGATTATCGACGAGCAGGGCGAGGCGGTGGCCTTTGCCAACGTGCTGTTGCTCTCTCCCACCGACTCCACGGTCATTGCGGGTGGCGTGAGCAATGAGAGCGGCGTGTTCGTGGTGCCCTATGAGCCGGCCAAAGTGCTGGCCAAAATCAGCTATGTGGGCTACAAGACGTTCTATCGCGTATTCACAACCGAGCAGGCCGGCACCATTCGCCTCCAGCCCGAGACCCAGACGCTGCACGGTGTGACCGTGAAACGCTACCGCGCTAACTACAAAATGACCGGCGAGGGCATGGTGACCACGGTGGAAAACACAGCACTGGCCCACATCGGCTCGGCTTCCGACGTGCTCGAACACTTGCCCCTGATGCAGAAATCGGGCAACGGAGAGTTGACGGTTTTTGGCAAAGGCGTGCCCGAGATCTATGTCAACGGGCGCAAAATGCAGAATGCCAACGAATTGAAGACACTGAAATCGGAGGACATCAAACAAGTAGAACTCATCACTTCTCCGGGTGCAAAGTACGACGCATCGGTACGCGCCGTGGTGAATATCAAGACCATTGCCCGCCAGGGCGACGGCTTCAGCTTCGACGTAGAAGGCTCCGTGGCACAATATGCCCATGCCACCAATCTTGAGGGAGACCTCTTGATGAACTACCGGCATGGCGGACTCGATGTGTTCGACCATATTTATTATACACAGGGAAAATACTACACTTTCAACCAGATGCGTCAGGACCTCCCGTTAGATACCCTTTGGTCTCAGGTCATTAACAACGACTGGGTTCAGAAAGAGCGTGAGGTGGAGAATACATTTGGTGTGAACTACGCCATCGATGAGCACAATTCGGTAGGTGCCAAATATGTTATTGACCTCCAGCCGCAGCAGTATCAGCGCCTCAAAAACACCTCGGAGGTCACGGCCGACGGTCAGATGTATGACCATATCACAGCCGTGGGCGAGGAGGATACACACTCGAAACCGTCGCATCAGTTCAATGTCTACTACAATGGCAGCCTCGGCGGCACATCCGTTGACCTCAACGTGGACTATCTCTATAGCCAGCACCGCACTCAGTCGCAGACCCGTGAGCAGAGCGAGACTATCGGAAGTCGGGTGGTCGACGCTGAGAACAAGCTGCGTAACCGGCTCTTTGCCACCAAACTCATCCTCGGACGGGAGTGGCTCGGCGGCCAGCTCGATTTCGGAGCAGAGTACACCAACACCCATCGCAACGACGATTACCTCAACCCACAGAACATTGTGCCCACGTCATACGCCCGTCTCGATGAGCAGCGCACAAGCCCATTCGTCCAGTTCAAGCGTCTGGTGAAGGGTGTAGGACAGTTCACTGTGGGGGCAAGATATGAGTTTGCGAACTTTGATTACTACCAAAACGGACAGCATGTCGATGACCAGAGTCGTCGGTTCAACAACCTTTTCCCAAGCCTTTCATGGGGTTTTCGCTTCGGTTCTTTACAGGGACAACTCTCCTATACCACCCGCACCAAGCGCCCATCCTACCGCGATTTGTCCAACAATGTGACCTATGCCAACCGCTTCTTGCGCAATTCGGGCAATCCTTCCCTACAATCGGGCTATATCCACGACATCACTTTGCAAGGCATGTACCACTGGTTGCTGTTCAGCATCACCTATACCGACGTGCGCCATGACATAGTTTGGGATGCCCAACTGGTAGATAACCAACCTATCACGCTGCTCACCCACACCAATGTAAAGACCTTGAAGACCCTCCAGCCAGCCGTGGTGCTCGTGCCCCGATTCGGGTTTTACAGTCCAAAACTCACCTTGGCGATGAACAAACAATGGTTCCGATATCAGGGTGTAGACTGCAACAAGCCCGTTTTCTTCGCCACCTTCGACAACGATTTCAAGTTCTCTGAGACTCTTTCGGCCAATATTCTGTGGAGCTTTCAGGGCAAAGGTCATTATCAGAACGTCTACCTCGACATGGTACGCAGCCATCTCGACCTCAGCGTCACCAAGCTTCTGTGTCATAAGCAACTCAGCATTCGTCTGGCTGCAAAGGATATTTTCCGGAATATGAAGGATGGCAACCACATCTATAGCAATGGTACCGTCTATTATCAAAGCAATATCTATGACAAGCGCTGCTTGACTTTGACTGTGAAATACAGTTTTAACTCTGCCAAGAGTAAGTATAAAGGTACCGGTGCGGGCAACGAAGAGAAGAAGAGATTGTAACAAATCACCCACCCTATTCAAAGAAAATGGCCATGATAAAAAAGATTATCCACATTTTGTTATGCTTTTTCTGCAGTCTGACCTATGCGCAGCGCATCACCCGACAATACCGCAACGTGTCGATGGCCGACGCCCTGCGTGAGCTCAACACGCTGCAAAAGCGATACACCGTGAACTTCATCTACGACGATTTGGAGGATTTCCGGGTGACGACGGAGGTGCGCGGCAAGAGCGTGCCTGATGCCCTCCAGCAGATCATCGGCTTCTATCCCATCTCCGTGACGCAGAAGGGCGACGTGCTCCTCGTGGAGTGCACGCATAAGGCCGAGCGCCATCTCACCGGCAAGATTATCGACGAACAGGGCGAGGCGGTGGCCTTTGCCAACGTGTTGCTGCTTTCTCCCACCGACTCCACCGTCATTGCGGGCGGCGTGAGCAATGAGAGCGGCGTGTTCGTGGTGCCTTACGAGCCGGCCAAAGTGCTGGCCAAAATCAGCTATGTGGGCTACAAGACGTTCTACCGCTTATTCACAACCGAGCAGGCCGGCACCATTCGCCTCCAGCCCGAGACCCAGACGCTGACGGCGGTGAAGGTGAAAGCCCTGCGCCCACAGTACAAAATGACCAAGGGCGGGATGCTTGTGGAAGTGGAACACAGCCTGTTGAGCCAGTTGGGAACGGCACAGGACGTGCTCGGCCAGCTGCCACGCCTAACCGTCAGCAAGGGGAAAGTCACGGTATTCGCAAGAGGAGAGGCCGAAGTATATATCAACAACAAGAAAGTGCAGAACGACCTCGACCTCTCGCGCCTGAAATCTACGGACATCAAAAGTGTGGAAATCATCACCAGCCCAGGCGCGGAGTACAACGCGGAGGTAATGTCTGTTGTGCGCATCAAGACCATCAAGAAGCAAGGAGAGGGACTGAGTGCACGCAATGAAGCCAGCATCGAACTGAACCATAAGAACGGCGGACACAACGACCTGAGCCTGCAATATTATAAAAAAGGGTTGGAACTATTCTCGGACGTGTATTTCAGCAACACTTGGTTTGCCGAGGACAACCATCTGAAAACCACCATGCACAAAGATAATAACACCCTGACCGTGGACCAAGACCTGGAAGACGGAAGCCGTTCTGCATTTCTTTCCGGACAGTTTGGGGCAAACTATGACATCAACGAGAATCACTCGGTGGGCGCAACCTATACCCTGGAAGGAAGTCTGTTTACCAAAGGCTACGGCTATGGCACCTACCAGGTGGAGCAAAACGGCACAACGCAGGGGATGGTAGACTTCGACACCCGGTTTAACATGAAGAACGGGCCAGGCCATGAGTTCAACTTATATTATATGGGGAAACTGGGGAAAGTAGGAATTGACTTGAACGGCACCTACGTTCGGAGAAGAACCCAAACCTTTGGCTCCACCATGGAGACAAGCGAACAGTTGGACAACCGTACGGCCAACACCCATTCCACCCAGCGCAACAGCCTGTGGGCTGGCAAACTGATACTGAGCTATCCCGTCGGAAAGGCTGGCAATGTGAGTGGCGGCACAGAGATGACCCACACCAAGGCGTATGGCGACTACGACATAGCCGAAGGATACATCGACAATTCACAGAACAACATCAATGAGCACAATATCGCCGGCTTTGCCGAATGGAATCTTTCTGTAGGCAAATGGAGCTTCAATGTAGGACTGCGCTATGAACATGTCACTTCCGATTTCTACTCCTATGGCCGCTATCAGAGTGACCTCTCACGCCGATACTCGCAGTGGTTTCCTTCGGCTACTATCTCCTACGATGGAAGTCCCTGGGGAGTCCAGCTCAGCTACGTATCAAAAACCAATCGCCCCTACTACGCCCAGCTGCGCAACGACATGCAATACGACAACCGGTATCAGTATGAAGGAGGCAACCCCTCGCTCATTTCCTCCATCATTCATCGCATAGAGGCCTCACTCACTCGGCGTTGGCTCAATGTCTCCGCGGCATATACCTATATCAAGCAACCCTTTATGTGGACTAATTATTTCTATCAAGACCAGACGATAGCCGTAACTACTTACCGCAATTATCCCCGAAAACAAACGCTGGATGCCAGTATCATCCTGTCGCCCAAGTTCGGGTGGTATCAGCCTACGCTGGAAGCCGACTACTCGCAGCAGATTTTCGACACTCGGAAATATGGGTTAGACTTCACTATGAACAGGCCCGACATCATTCTGAAACTCAGAAATCGATTTGTCATTTCAAGCAATTGCTTTGTCGTACTCGGTGCTGGATTTGACAGTTATGGTGATGACGACTTCTTCCGGGGGCAGTCCAACTGGCAGATGGGAGGCTCCATCCATCGGGCTTTTTTCAACAAAGCACTGATCCTCAATATCTTTGCGAATGACATTTTCAGGACGCAGAAGGTGCACCATATACGATATAGCAAGAATATATCCACCCAAAAGGACTGCTACATGTATAACCAGTGCATCGGATTCACCGTGACCTACAACTTCAACTCTACCCGAAGCAAGTATAAGGGTACCGGCGCGGGCAACGAGGAGAAGCGAAGACTGTGAGGGGAATGACGAGTTTGTAGTGACGAATGAGGAATGATGGCTGACGAATGAAGAATTAGAAATGAACGATTGACTATGGTGAAAACCGCAGATGGATGCGGCATTTTGTCAGGATTATTAGGAGGAATTAAGGTCGAAAACAGGTAAGCATCTAAGACCAAATAGGGCTACAACTGGCCTCAAAATAGGAAACACCGACCCTTTTCCATGGGAAACACACACCATATTAATCAAAATTCTCTCTGATCAAGGCCCAAACGTAAATGTTTTGGGCCTTGATCGTGTCGTGTTCAGGCCGTTTTCGCAAGGCGAAAAGGTACTAATCGCAAGGCGAAAAGGGCTTAATCGCAATGCTGAAAAATCCGCTTGAAATGCAAATAGCTGATTATCAGCGGTCTCAAAAAATCGAATTTTCGGCTCGATTTCGCAGTTGTGGACAGACTGGTAGGCTGAAATCGAAAGAAAACGGGGATATTCAAAATATTTCATTTGAATATCCCCGCAAATCCAATGGGGTGAAAGGGTGGGGAAGGAGGGCCCTCGGCAGGGCTTAATCTTCCGGTTCCTCGCTCTTGCCGAAGTCGGGATCAAACTTCAGGAAGGCGGCCAGCACAAACATGATGGCGCATGAAGCCAGTGTGAAGAGGAAGAAATGGCGGTAGCCCATCGACTCCTGAAGGGTGCCGGCAACAATGCCCGGCAACATCATCGAGAGGAACATCATGGCCGATGCCAGCGCATAGTGACTGGTCTTGTATTCTCCACGACTATAATAAATCATGAAAAGCATGTAGGCCGTGAGCCCGAAGCCGTAGCCAAACTGCTCTACAAACACGCAGAGATTGATGACCATGAGGCTTGACGGCAGGCTGTAGCTCAGGAAAACATACACGATTTCGGGCAGCGTGAAGGCCAGCACCATGGGCCAGAGCCATCGTTTCAGTCCGTCGCGACTGGCCAGCCATCCGCCCAGAATGCCTCCGCAGGCTATACCGATGATGCCCACTGTGCCCTGCACGAGGCCGTATTCCTGTGGCGAGAGCCCCAGTCCGCCGTTGTGTCCGGCATCGATGAGAAACAGCTCCGACACCTTGGAGAGCAGTCCTTCGGGCATGCGGAAGAAGAGAATGAACAGCACGGCAAACACCACCTGGTCTTTGGTGAAGAACGTGTGGAACGTCTCCAAGAACCCGTGCCATATCGTTTGCGCGTTGGTGTAGACGTGCTTCACGTCGGATTTGGCGAAGGGCAGCGAGTAGTTGTGCCACAGCCACAGGGCCAGAAACAGGCCCATGACCCCATAAAACATGAGGCTCCACGAGAAAGAGATGCTGTTGCGGAACACCACCTGCAGGTTGCCGGCCACCATCACGAGTATGCCCTGGCCGAAGATAGTGGCAAACCGGTCGAAGAGCGTGCGGATACCCATGAAGCTTGCCTGCTGATGCGGGTTGAGGCCCAGCATGTAGAATCCGTCGGCCGCTACGCAATGGCTGGCTCCGGCAAACGCCATGACCCAGAAGAAGAATAGCGAACCTTGCATCCATAGTGCCGTGGGGATGGTGAAGGCGATGCCTCCGAAGGCGGCGCCGATGAGCACTTCCATGGCCAGAATCCACCAACGCTTGGTCTTCACGAGGTCGATGAACGGGCTCCAGATGGGTTTGAGCACCCAGGGCAGGTAGAGCCAGGAGGTGTAGAAGGTGATGGCGGCATTGCTCAACCCCAGTTGCTTGTAGAGCAGCACCGAGATAGTCATCACCGCTACCGACGGGAGGCTGTCGCTGAACGTGAGCGACGGCACCCAGTTCCACGGCGAGCGGGGAGACGATCCTTGGCCTTTGTGCGGCTGATGGTTGGGTGATGATATGGAATTCATGTGTTTTTACGTTTGAAAAATATTGGTTTTTGGGGTCCGGAGTCACTCGTAGACCTTCGTAATGTCGGCTCCCGGATAGTAGTGTAGCAGGATGGCGTCGTAGGCATAACCCTTTTCGCCCATCACGGCGGCACCGATTTGGCATAGTCCTACACCGTGTCCCCATCCTGCGCCGACGATGGTCAGCGATGCCGGAATGCCGTCGGCGCCGATGTCGTGGCGGTCTACCACGAAGGCCGAGCTGTAGAGATGGCTCTCGCTCAGGGCCCGCCTGATTTCCAGTTCCTTGCCCACATTCATGGTCTTGCGCGTGCCCACAATCTTCAACCGTGTGATGCGGGCGCTTCGCCCGCGCTCTATCGGCACGAGGTCTACAATCTGTCCGAAGTCTATGCCCAGCTTGCGGGCAATGAGTTCGGAGAGTTGCTGCTGGGTGTAGGTCACCTGCCAGCGGTAGAAGTCGGCCGTTTCCTGGTCGTATCCGTTGAGCACCTGCGAGAGGATGCGGCCGTCGGTGGTGTTGCAGAAGCTGTCGGGCGCGCTCCTGATCCATCGTTCCGCGTTCTGCTCCACGGTGAGGTCGGGAAACTGGTGGGGCGTGGGGGTGTCGGCCAGAGCCACGAGATAGGGCTTGGGACGGTCTTCCCAGCAAAACTGATACTCCTCCATCACGCCGCCGCAGCACTTTGAGAAGCGTGCGTCGCAGATGTCGCCGTGGCTCATCAGCAGCTGTCCACGCGTGGTCTCGATGGCTTGTGCCACCCTCGGATTGGTCTCGCGGGTGATGCCTTGGTAGCGCTGACAGTGGTCGTCGGCACACACGTCGAAGAGCGTGTGGTCGTCTTGGTCGTACCATCGGATGAGCGTGTCGTCGGTGCGGAGCGTCGATGGCGTCTTCTCGGCCTTGGGAGCCTTTCTGCGTTGCATCTGGGCCAGCAGCCACGAACGGCTGATCACGGCGTGGGCCTTGAGCAGTTCGAGGCTCGAGTCGCCGCTCATCTCGCTGGAGATGACACTTCGCAGATAGTCTTCCACGGGCAGCTCGTTGATGGCGCACACCTTTTCGCCGTCGACCACAAGGCGCAGATGGCCCGAGAAAGTCTGGGTCTCCTTGCGCTCCCAGTGGAAGTTCACGCCAATGGTAACGTCTCGGAGCGAGAAAGAATCGGTGGGGTAGATCGATTGGAAGTGCAGTTCGTCGTAGCGATGGCCGTTCCAGAGCAGTCGGCCGTCGGCATATTCCACCTGCTGTTCGCCCGACACGTTCTGGTGGGCAAGGCGGTAGGGGGCGTTCAGCGAGAAGCAAATCTTCTTTCCACTGACTATTCCTACGGTCACACGGGGCTCTGTGCCCTGAAGATGAGGCTGGCCGGCCGACGGTCTGAGCTCTCTATGCTGATTTGTTTCGAGTTTCATGACAATGTTGCTGTTACTTCAACTTCCAATCCTGAATCCCATCCCGCACCACGCTGACGGTTGCGCCCCACGAAAACCGGGCGACAACAGACCCGCGCCAGACGGCTAACGGCATCGCAGTCAGGATGAAAACTTTGCAAAGATAGCGAAAATAGGGCACAAAACGCAGACTTTACTTAAAAAGTTTGTATCTTTGCACAATGAAGAAGAAAATATTACTCGGCATGACGCTTGGTGAGCTCAAGGAGGTCTCCAAGTCGTTGGGTATGCCCGCATTCACGGGTGACCAGATGGCCAAATGGCTGTATGAACAGCACGTGCGCTCCATCGACGAGATGACCAATATATCCAAGTCCAACCGCGCCAAGCTGGCCGAGGCCTACGAGGTGGGCTGCATGGATCCCATAGATGCCCAGCACTCGGTAGACGGAACGGTGAAATACCTGTTCCCCGTGCGCACAACATCGGCCAAAACTGCGGCCGATGGCAGTGGCCCGCAGGCCCTGAAGTTTGTTGAGGCGGTGTATATACCCGATGAAGACCGTGCTACGCTCTGTGTCTCCTGCGAGGTGGGCTGCAAGATGGCCTGCCTTTTCTGCCAGACAGGAAAGCAGGGTTTCGAGGGCTATCTTACCGCAGCCGACATCCTCAACCAGGTCTACAGCCTGCCCGAACGTGGCTCGCTGACCAACATTGTGTTCATGGGACAGGGCGAACCGATGGATAATCTCGACAATGTGCTGCGTTCCACCGAGATTCTCACGGCTCCCTACGCCTACGCTTGGAGCCCCAAGCGCATCACAGTGAGCAGCATCGGCGTGAAGGATAAGCTGCGCCGGTTTCTCGACGAGAGCGAGTGCCACGTGGCCATCAGCCTCCATTCGCCCATCCATGAGCAGCGCCTGGAGCTGATGCCCGGCGAAAAGACCATGCCGATAGAGGAGACTATCGAGCTCTTGCGCAATTACGACTTCGCCCATCAGCGCCGCCTGTCGTTCGAATATATCGTCTTTGGCGGTGTGAACGACTCTCAGGCCCATGCCCGCGAGATAGTGAAGCTGCTCAAGGGACTCTATTGCCGTGTCAACCTCATACGCTTCCACCAGATTCCCAACGTGCCCCTGCATGGCACAGACGATAAGAAGATGGAGGCGTTTCGCGACTATCTCACATCGCATGGCGTCTTCACCACCATCCGTGCGAGTCGTGGCGAAGACATCTTTGCGGCCTGCGGCCTGCTGAGCACGGCCAAGAAGATAGCGGAAGAACGTAAGCGCTGACCCTATGAGGCGGTGGTCTCTCGGCATATCGGGCATGGCATGGCTGCTTTTCGCGGCCACGATGCTCCTGTCTGGGTGTAAGGACCGCCCGGGATTGCTGCCCCAGTCGGGCGGCCGTCCCTACGAGGTGTTGGTGGTGGGCGACCGCTCCCGCATTGTCACTGCGGCCTTGCAAACCGACGTTCCCGGCCTTCCGCAGGGTGAACCGGAGTTCGATGTGTCGTGCGTCGACAGCGCGAAGCTCACGTCTCCGCTACGTGTAGCGCGCAACATTGTGATGGTGAACATCGACCCCAAGCTATATACCACGACGCGCATACGCTATGAAAAGAATGTCTATGCGCAGCCGCAGATGATGGTCTACGTCGGTGCGCCATCGGTCGAAGCGCTCAGAGCCGACTTCAAACAGCAGGCCCCGATGCTCCGCCAGCTGCTGGGACGGGCCGAAATCAATGCTGCCATCATGAGGCTCAAGCGCCAACGCAATATCAAGGCGGAGCGGATGGTGAGAGAAATGTTTGGCGTAGACCTCTGGATTCCTATGGATATGGTGTCGAGCAAGCGTGGGAAAGACTTCCTCTGGCTAAGCAACGACCAGCCTGAGGGTATGCAGAATATCGTGATATACCGATGTCGTGAGGCCGCCGACAAGCAGCAATTCGTGATGCTCCGCGACAGCATCATGCGACAAAACATCAAAGGCGAGACCGACGCCATGTACATGCAGACCGTGCCCCAGACCGTCACGGCGACCATAGTCCGCGAGAAAGGCCGCCCGATGACCATTTACCGCGGACTCTGGGAGATGCGGGGCGATGCCATGGGAGGCCCGTTTGTGAGTCACACCGTGGACCAGCTGACCGTCGAGGCCTTCGTCTTCGCACCGGGAATCAATAAGAGAAACAAACTGCGGCTTACCGAAGCCGCCCTTTATACATTAAAATAAGCACAATGGACAACAATAGAAAGATCCGCGTGGCCATTACCCACGGAGACACCAATGGAATTGGATATGAGCTCATCTTCAAGACTTTTGCATCGCCTGAGATACTGGAGCTCTGCACACCTATCATATATGGCTCGCCCAAAGTGGCTGCCTACCACCGCAATGCGCTGGGCATCGAGGCCAATTTCAGTATCGTGAACAGTGCCACGGAGGTGGAAGACGGCAGGGTGAACATGCTGCCGGTGTTTGATGAAGAGGTGAAAGTGGAGCTGGGCACGCCCACCGAGGAGTCGGCTCAGGCTGCCATCAAGGCACTCGACCGTGCCCTTACCGACTACAAGGAGGGATTGATCGATGTGCTCGTGGCCTGTCCCATGGACCGTCGGGAGCTTACCGTGGAGGGATTCTCCATTCCCAACCAGGCCAAATACATAGAGACCAGCATCGGTGAAGGCCGCAAGGGACTCGACATGCTTATCAATGAGCAGTTGCGTGTGGCCCTGATGACCGACAACATCGCCCTCAAAGACGTGGCCGATGCCATCACCCTGGAGGGTATTATAGAGAAAGTGGCGGTGATGTTCACTACCCTTCGTCGCGACATGCGTATCTCCAACCCCCGCATTGCCATCCTTGCCCTCAATCCGAACGACTCAGAGGAGCATCCGGGCAAGG
This sequence comes from Prevotella sp. UBA1705, assembly GCA_002317385.1. Taxonomy (GTDB): domain Bacteria; phylum Bacteroidota; class Bacteroidia; order Bacteroidales; family Bacteroidaceae; genus Prevotella. The sequence continues at coordinate 93,268 of DCJH01000067.1, forward strand.
AGGAGTCGGAGGCCATCATCCCCGCCATCCAGAAGTTGGCAGATGCCGGAGTGAACGCCTTCGGGCCCTATCAGGTGAACGATTTCTTCGGCAATGGCGAATATTTTGCCTTCGACGGCATCCTGGCCATGTATCACGACCAGGGCATTGCCCCCTTCAAGGCACTCACTCCGGAGAATAATATCCACTACTTGGGCGGTCTGCCGCTCATCGCCACGGCCGTAGACATGAGCCCGTGCTTTGATATTGCCGGTAAGGGAGAGGCCGACGAGTCGGCCCTGCGCCACGCCATCTATCATGCCATCGACGGTTTCCGCAACCGCAACAACTTCGATGCGCCCTATGCCAACCCGCTGCCCAAGCTCTATCACGAGCGCAGGGACGACAGCGAGAAGGTGAGATTCTCCATCCCCAAGAAGCATGAGAATGCCATCAAAGAGCGCCAACAATAGGCCGCAGCCATCACATCCAGCCCATAAATAGTTTTCACCTCACTCTGTGAACTAAGATATGAAGAAGAAATATCAGAACGGATTCTTTATTTTCGGCATCTTGGTGCTCATCATCATGGTAACTCAGCTCGACTTTGCACAGGTGTGGCAGGGTTTGAAGCATGCCGGCTATTGGTTCCTCGCCGTGGTGGCGCTTTGGGCTGTACTCTATGTTTTCAACACGGCCTCATGGTATCTCATCATCAAGGGCGTGTGTGAACAGCCGGCCGACGATGTGAAACGTCCGAAGCCGGTGTCGTTTGCCTGGCTCTACAAGGTCACCATCTCCGGGTTTGCGCTCAATTATGCCACTCCCGGCGGGCTCATGGGCGGCGAGCCCTACCGTGTGATGGAACTGGCTCCGAAGATTGGAACCGAGCGCGCCTCGTCGTCGGTGATCCTCTATGCCATGACCCACATCTTCAGTCACTTCTGGTTTTGGCTCATCTCGGCCATCGTATTCTTCTTTGTCCATCCCTCCAACTTTGTGCTCGACATACTCCTTGCGGCCACCATCGTGTTCACTTCGCTGGGTATATGGTTCTTCACGTCGGGCTATCGGAAGGGGCTGGCCAATAGGATGATGAACATTTTGCGCCACATTCCCTTCGTCAAGAAATGGGCAAAACCCTTTGTGGAGAGGCATCGTGAGCAGCTCAACACCATCGACCAGCAGATAGCCGCCCTCCATCGGCAGAATCCCCACAACTTCATAGGTGCCGTGCTGCTGGAGTTTTTCTGCCGCGTGTTCTCGGCATTGGAGATATTCTTCATCCTCTTGGTCATCATGCCGAGCGTCAATTTCATCAATTGCGTGCTCATTCTGGCCTTTACATCGCTCTTCGCCAACCTGCTGTTTTTCATGCCTTTGCAGTTGGGCGGACGCGAAGGAGGTTTTCTTATGTCGACCACCACGTTGGGCATCAGCGCCAGTGGCGGTATCTTCGTAGCGCTCATCGTGCGCATCAGAGAACTGATCTGGACCGGAATCGGATTATTGTTCATCAAGTTGGGAAAGAAAAGCCAATAATCCGAGGGGTCGGTTAAGCCTATGATTTGTAGGCTTTTGTTGTTCAACACAAGAGCAATACAGCCCCATCCATTCACCCTTTCCAGCCTCACCACCTCCCTCCTGCCCCGAAGGGAGGGGAGAAATGTGCCTGATAATCTGGGCTTTCGCGTTGTTAATGCGGAGGTTCAGTAGGGGCTTGCCCTGTGCATGTCTGCCAACCAAGGAGTCGATAAGGGGATGATGAGAGCAGGAAAAGCCGGTGTGTCACAGTGTGTTGCAGGCATGTACGGGGCATGCTCCTACGTGGCGGAGAGGGGAGAAAAAGCGGACGGAAAAGAGTGGGGTATCGGGGCGGTTTGAAAAGAGGTACTAATCGTTGTGCCTTTACTACCTTTTCGCGATGCGAATAGGTACTAACGACGAGACGAATAGGTGGGAATCCCCAAACCCTCTGTAATCGGTTGTTTCACGTTAAAATTGCTATCTTTTTCTGCCAAAATTGCAGTCGTCTCGAAATATTTATGTAATTTTGTCATCAAATGAATACATCGGAACTGCAGAAAATCAAGCAACGTTATAACATTGTTGGCAACAGCGATGGGCTGAACCATGCCCTCGACGTGGCCATGCAGGTGGCCCTTACCGACCTCAGCGTGCTCATCATTGGTGAGAGCGGTGTGGGTAAGGAGATTATTCCGCGTGTGATTCACGACAACTCGCCGCGCAAGCGCGAGAAATATTTTGCCATCAACTGCGGTTCTATCCCCGAGGGCACCATCGACAGCGAGCTTTTCGGTCATGAGAAGGGCGCGTTCACCGGAGCCATAGGTGAGAGCGAAGGCTACTTCGGCGTGGCCAACAAGGGCACTATCTTCCTCGACGAGGTGGGCGAGCTGCCCGTAGCCACTCAGGCGCGGTTGCTGCGCGTGCTCGAAACGGGCGAATATATCCGCGTGGGCGGGCAGGAAATACGTAAGACCGACGTGCGCATTGTGGCCGCCACCAATGTCAACATGCGCAAGGCCATATCCGAAGGTCGGTTTCGCGAGGACCTCTACTATCGCCTGAACACCATCCCCATCCAAGTGCCGCCGCTGCGCGACCGTGGCAACGACATCCTGTTGCTGTTCCGCCTCTTCGCCATGCAGATGGCCGAGAAATATCATATCCCCAAGGTGACGCTCACCGACGACGCCAAATCGCTCCTGCTCCATTACAAGTGGCCGGGCAACGTGCGCCAGCTGAAGAACATCACCGAGCAGATGTCCATCCTCAGTGAGGAGCGTGAGCTCAATGCCGACCTGCTCAGGAAATACATTCCCGACAACCCTGACAGCACCCAGCTGGCCACAATCAGTCAGCCCGGGCAGCACTCCTACGAGAGTGAGCGCGAGATACTCTATAAGATACTCTATGAGCTGCGTGGCAACGTGTCGGATCTGAGGCGCGACCTCACCAGCCTGCGCAAGCAGCTCGACGATGCCCATGAGCTCAACGAGGCCATCGCCTATAAGCACAACGGCTATATCGAGACCGCCGCGCCACAGGTGCCGGCGCTCAGCAGTGAGCCCCACACCATCGCCACCATGGCCCAACCGTCGGCCATCGAGGTGGAAGCCGAGGAAATCAAGGCCGAGCCCGAGAGCCTGAACCTGAGCGACCTGGGCCGACAGATGGTGGAGAAGGCACTGGAGCGCAACGGCGGCAACCGCAAGAAGGCTGCCCAGGAATTGGGAATCTCCGACCGCACCCTATACAGAAGAATCAGACAATATGGTCTTGACAAGAAATAACAGGGCTCAGCGCCCAAACCACATGATGCCACGCGGCAGATGGATAGCCCGTCTGCTGGTGGTCGTGCTGTTGTCGGCGGTGTCGTCGGCCATGCTCACCTCGTGTAAGGTGAGCTATGGTTTCAATGGCGCGAGCATCGACTACAACAAGACCAAGACCATCACCATTGCCGATTTCCCCATCCGAAGCAGCTATGTGTGGGGTCCCATGGGACCGCTTTTCAACAACCAACTGAAGGATGTGTTTGCCAATCACACCCGCCTGCAGCAGGTGAAGCGCAACGGCGACCTGATGGTGGAGGGCGAAATCACCCAATATTCACAGCGCAACAAGTCGGTGTCGAGCGAGGGCTATTCTGCCCAGACGGAACTTTCGATGACCGTCAACGTGAGGTTTACCAACAATGTGAACCATAAGGAAGACTTCGAGCGTGCCTTCACCGCTACGCAGACCTACGAGACCACCAAGAGTCTGAGCAGCGTGCAGGAGGAACTGGTCACCGAAATGTGCAAGGACCTGACCGACCAGATATTCAATGCCACCGTGGCCAACTGGTAATCTCACCGACTTCAAACCTATACGACCTATCAATATGGACATTGCAGAGCTTATCAAGCATCCGGAAGAGTTAGACCGCGAGACCCTGTACGATCTCCGTAGCCTGCTGGCGCTATATCCATATTACCAGACGGCCCGCCTGTTGCTGCTCCAGAACCTCTATCTGCTGCATGACCCGACGTTCAACGAGGAACTGAAACGCGCCGCCATCTACATCACCGACCGCAAGGTGGTGTTCAATCTCGTGGAGGCTGCCCACTATCGTTTCAAGCTCTCGACCACCTCAGAGTCGAAGGATGCTCAGGCTTCGGGCACCCCTGCCGGCGGCAAACGCTCTGACCGAACCATCTCACTCATCGACAATTTCCTCGACTCCATACCCGAAGAGAAGCCTTCGGAACCCAAGTCGAAGCGTCGCCCCACACCGGCCGATGCCGCCATCGACTATGTTTCCTATCTGATGGAAATCGACAATGAGGAAAAAGAGACCGAGAAGGCTGCCGCACCCCTCCTCAAGGGACAGGATTTGATAGATAATTTCATCAACAATGAGAGCAAAAAAATCAAGTTGAAGGAAGAACCCGAATATGTCCCGACACTCGAAAACAGCGACTCTGGAGAGGAGAAAGAGGGCAATGAGGGCTATTTTACGGAGACTTTGGCCAAAATATACATTAAGCAAGGCCGTTATGATAAAGCTTTGGAAATAATTCAGCGCATAAATTTGAATTATCCAAAAAAAAGTGCTTACTTTGCAGACCAAATCCGTTTCTTAGAAAAGTTGATATTAAACAATAAAACAAATAAGTAAAGAATTATGTACACATTTTTTGTAGTTCTCATCGTCCTGGTGTCGCTGCTGATGATCTTCATCGTGCTCATTCAGGAATCAAAGGGAGGCGGCCTTTCCAGCAACTTCTCTTCTTCTAATGCCATCATGGGCGTACGCAAGACAACCGACTTCGTTGAAAAGGCTACTTGGGGCCTTGCTGCCTGCATGGTAGCCTTCAGCATCATCTGCGCACATACCGCTCCCCAGGCTTCTTCCGACCAGAGCGTGCTCGAAAAGACGGCTACTGAGACCCAGACGACCAATCCTACAAATACCCAGGGCTTCCAGGCTGCTCCTGCTCAAGGTGCTGCCCAGCAGGGGGGCAAGGCTGCAGCCGGTGCTGCAAAGGCTCCTGTGGCTCCCGCAGCTCCTGCGAAATAATAGTAAAAAAAGTGAGGGATTTGTTTGGCGGAACCAAATAAATCCCTTATCTTTGCACTCGCTTAGAAATAAGCAACCAACATGGTGGATGTAGTTCAGTTG
>DCJH01000067.1:98466-125543 GCA_002317385.1 Prevotella sp. UBA1705
AATGTCGTGGGTTCGAGTCCCACCCTCCACCCAAGCGGAAGTCATTGTTACAATGACTTCCGCTTTCTTTTTGTGCCGTGGAGGTCACTGCGTGGCGCTTAGTAGGTCTGCGTGGAGATCGTCCACTCGTCTTCCGAAAACAGATTGATGGTGATGGCGCTCGTCTCACCGCCGCTGGTGCCCGTTGAACCGCCAAAAAAACTGCCCTCGTATTGGGTGATTTTGTTGCGCAGAATAGGCACATTGGCAAATTCTTTCTCGGCTATGGTGTTGAGTCCGGCATCCATGGCCGTCACGGTCATGGTCAGAGCGTTGCTGTCGGCCCGTGGAAAAGTGTAGACTTCAAAGGTGCCGGGCTGGCCCTGCATGGACGAGGTAACCTCGCGAGTTTCGGTTTGCCGCGAGTTGACGCAGCCCATGCCGCTCACCGCATCAAACGTGGAACTGCCACCGGTATAGTAGAATCGCATGTTGGCAACTGCTGAAGGAATGTTGTCGAGCACCTTCAGGCGAAACATGGCTACGGCCCGTTTCAGTGCCAAGTCGTGGGTGGCAGCGCCGTCTACCGTAATTTCCTCACAGCAATAGAAGGTGTCTGTCACCTTTCCGTCGAAGGTAATCTTGTTGATGTCGGTCATGGTGGGATTCTTCAGACCATTGTGACCCAGAATCACAATGCGGTAAGTGCCGGGCAAAAGGTTGAGTGAGAACTGACCGTAGCCCGTGTCCGATGATAGCTGGTTCACCTGATTGATTTTGTTCAACCCCTGATACACTGCCAGGCTGATGCGGCTGCAGGCTGCCTTCACGTCTGTTCCGCGCGACGTAATAGACGCATCGAAGGGCATTTGCTCCAGTTGTGACACGTTGAACCTCACAGCAACGCCATCTTTAGTAGACTCGGTTTCATCGTAATCGCTTAGAATGGCTTTCTGACAAGCGGTGAAAGAAAGGCATAAGAAACCCAACAATAATGTAAATAAGTAAGTTTTTCTCATAGAAAGTAGTAGGTTGATATTATATTGCAAATATATGTAATTGCTCTGATTCACAACGCAAGAAAACGGAAAAATAATGGATTTGCGTCCAAAAATTTTATCAATGGCATGATCCTCACGTTACCCTTGTCTTATCATAGGTGTGCACTGGAGAAAAGTGGGCTATGGATAGTGTAGAGGTCGGGGTATGTTAAATATCACTAAAAAGTAGTTGCCTGACCCCGTCAATCCTCTTTATTTTTATTAACTTTGTATTCTAAAACGTATTATAGCGTGAAAATAATAGAAGTGGTGAATGCCCTTGAACGATTCGCGCCTCTGCCCCTGCAGGCTGACTTCGATAATGCCGGCTTGCAGATTGGATTAACAGAAGCGGAAGTCTCAGGGGCATTGTTGTGTCTTGATGTGACCGAACAGATTGTAGACGAGGCCATTGCCTTGGGCTGCAACATCGTGGTGGCCCATCATCCGCTGATTTTCCATAAGCTTGCACGCATCACCGGCGACGACTATGTGCAGCGCACGGTGATGAAAGCCATCAAAAACGATGTGACCATTATGGCCATGCATACCAATCTGGATAGTGCACGGGGTGGGGTGAACCATAAGATTGCCGAGAAGATGGGGCTTGAAAAGCTGCGTTTCTTTGGCAAGCAGCAAAGCGTGGAAGTGCCTTCCACGCCTGGGCATGCCGTTCCAGCCATTGTCGAAGGCGGCGAAGGCGTCGTGGGTTATCTCCGAGAGCCGATGGCAGCCGATGATTTCATACTGATGTTGAAGCGCGTGTTCGGCGTGGAGTGTGTGATGGCCAATCAGCTGCTGAGGCGTGAAATCAAGTCGGTGGCTATCTGTGGCGGTGCTGGTTCGTTCCTGTTGGGTGAGGCCATTGAGCAGAAAGCCGATGCGTTTGTGACGGGCGAGATGCATTATCACGACTATTTCGGCCACGATCAGGAGATTCAGATTGCCGTCCTCGGCCATTATCAGAGTGAGCAATACACCAGTGAGGTGCTCCGCGACATCATTGAGGAGCGCTGTCTGGGTGTGAAATGCCATATTACCCAGCACAACACCAACCCCATTATTTACTTGTAAGTTTCTAAAAAAGATAATATTATGACTAAGAAAGATCCCATGGACCTGTCGGTTGAAGAGAAGTTGTCAACACTTTATCAGCTGCAGACCACCCTGTCGGCTATCGACGAGAAGCGTGCCCTGCGTGGCGAGTTACCTCTTGAAGTGGAAGATTTGGAAGACGAAATTGAGGGATTGAACACTCGTCTGAACAAGATTGAGAGTGATATCAACGATTTTCAGTCGGCCATTGCCCAGAAGCGCAATGAGATTGAGGTGGCCCAGCAGAGCGTGGAGCGCTATAAGGCTCAGCTCGATGAGGTGAGAAACAACCGCGAGTATGACACGCTGAGCAAGGAGATTGAGTTCCAGAGTCTGGAGATTGAACTTTGCAACAAGAAGATCAAGGAGGCAACCGTGAAGGTGGCCGAGCGCAAGGAGGATCTCACGAAGACTCAGGAGGTGATTAACGAGCGCCAGCAGGATCTGGACCACAAGCGCAATGAGCTTGCCGAGATCATGCAGGAGACCCGCGAGGAAGAGGAGAAACTCAAGGAAGAGGCTAAGGAACTGGAGACGAAGATAGAGCCACGCCTGCTCACCAGCTTCAAGCGCATCCGCAAAGGAGCACGCAACGGTTTGGGCATTGTTTACGTACAGCGCGACGCCTGCGGTGGTTGCTTCAACAAGATTCCGCCTCAGCGTCAGCTCGATATCAAGATGCACAAGAAGATTATCGTATGCGAATACTGCGGTAGAATCCTTATTGATCCGGAACTGGCAGGTGTGAAGACCGAGGTTGCCGTAGAGGAGAAGCCGAAACGCAAGCGCACGGTGCGTCGTACCAAGAAGTCGGAGGAGGAGACCGCAGACGAGGAGGCATAAATCCCTGCTGCTATCGGCTCAAGCCTGACCAATAAATCGAAAGCCATATCCCATCATTATGAACGATTGGGGTATGGTTTTTTTTATTGATTTTGGAGGACGATGGGAATGGAATGGGGGTGGGATGGCGACTTGGCGTTATTCCATTTTATGATACATGGCGATAATATAATATGGTGGAAATGTGAAAAGCCTTTGAATTTCCATTCGGCGGTGCGGCCATGCACGGGGCATGGCCCTACAGAGCAAATGAAATACAATTCTTATCCATCCTGGCAGAATTGCTCATTGCGGCCCATCTAATGTGAGAAATAACACAATAAGCGCCCCTTGTGTCAAATACTCTATAGGCCTCTCGCCTTCCAAATGGTCTCCTTGGCGGCGTTGATTTCCTGCAATTTCTTCTCAGCGGCCTTGCGAACATCCTCTCCGAGGGCAGCCACGCGGTCGGGATGGTGCTGCAGGGCGAGCTTGCGATAGGCGGCTTTCACCTCTTGGTCGGTAGCCTCGGGGGTGACGCCAAGCACCTTGTAGGCTGCATCGAGACTGGTACCGGCATCGCGAAGGTTGAGCATGGAGTTGACATCTTGCTCGCTCAAGCCCAGGTTGATGGCGATTTCCATAAGCGCAGCCACCTCCTGATTGACCACTACGCCGTCGGCTTGGGCAATCATCACGAGGAAATTGACGAGTTGTAGTCGCTGCTCATAGGACATATTCTGTCGAATCTGACGGCAGCTGCTGAGTACCGCACTACGATATTCGCTCTGCCCAAGATTGCTCTGCTGCTCGAAAAGCTTACGCAGAATCTGCTCACCTTCGGCCACAGCCTGTTCGCCGAAATTGGTGCGGAGCCATTGACGCACAAGATTCATCTCCGAATGCATCACTTTTCCATCGGCCTTGATGATGTAGCTGGCCAGCACAAGCAGCGAGAAGCGGAAAGCGTTGCGCTGTCCTTCGTAGGTGTAGCTCTGGCTATAGCCACGCTGTTGGTTGGAATAGGCATCCTGATAGTTGTCGTTTCCGCCAAAGGAAGAGCCTCCGCCAGATCTCGAATCGTCGAGGTTAGAGTCGAATATTGCTCCTAAGGCATATCCGGCCAAGGCCCCAAGCGGACTGCCTGTGACGATAAATCCTAAGAATCCTCCTATCCATTTTCCTATTCCTGCCATATGTTCCTTTTTAATCTGATATATATTCTGATGATCATTTGAGGCTCATGTCCTGTCCCGTATGCAGTAGGGATGGGACAATTTACCATTTATCTTCTTTCCATTTTAGTCGGATCTCCCAGTCTCGCTATCCGCGTGGGCATGTATTCTCACTTCTCCATCTTGAGGATTTGGGCCGTCAGGATGGAGAGTGAGACTCCGACTTCACATCATCTCAATGCAAGTCGTGTGCCAAAAATGAGAAATTCTATGCTTGAATAAAAGCTTCTTTCCAAGCCTTGAAGTTCTCTTTCTCCAGTGGATGGAGCTTGTCGTCGGCATGAATCACCTGAGAAATGAAGTCTTCCATCGACTTGACGATGGCCTTCTGCTCCTTGTCTGAGAAGCCGTCGAGCAGTTTGTGGGTATCGTCAATGACTTCTTCCAAGGTGTATTTGTGGTGGAATGACTTCTTGATATCCTCCCTGAGGTCGTCCTCCAGGTCGCCGACACCCTCAATATTGGCAATGAACTTATCTAAGAATCGATTTTCACTGTCGGCATATTTGCCGTCGGCATTGGCGAAAAAGAGCCCCGTTTTGGCCATCAGCCTTACTATTGCTACTATTTTGTCCATGGTATTCTGCAATTATTCGTTAGGATGAAGGGCGTTTTTGGCCAGACTAATCACGTTGATAACGCCCGTCGCCAACGAGCCGAGGTTACGGTCTTCGCCGCCGACAGTATTGAGCACCTCCTCCAGCGTGCCGTCTTCCATCTTCTCTCCGGCCAAGCCGAGGAGACGCTGAGCAAGTTCACTGCTGAGGATGTTTTCTAAAAAGCTTCCCATAAAATTGGTTTAAAGGTGAATACTACTTGATGCAAATATAGCAAATTAATCCATTTTAAATTTCCTTTTTGGTGAAAATTCGCTAACTTTGCAACATAATTTAAAACAAATTCAAGCATTCATTATGAACATGGCAATAGCATTCGTTGCATTTCTCGTAGTTGCTCTCGTGCTCTGGGGTATCGGTGAGTTGAACTACAAGGGTTTCCACTATGAGGAAGACGTGCCTCACCATCCCGACCCAACGGCTCATCAGGGTGGTGAATACAAGGAGTTGAACCTGCGTGACATCCTTCGTGACAACAGTACCAAGGGTTACGACGCAGTTTGATGATTCCTTATTCTTCTTTATGCCTGTAGTTTTGCAGTGAAAGAAATGATGAAAGGCGGAAGAGACCAATTGGGCATCTTCCGCCTTTTGTTATGTTTTGTCAAATTTCTTCGTACCTTGGAATATGGTCAAGGAATAAGTATTTTTTACCTTCATAGTCCATCTTACAACAGTAATGCTGCATGCCGTTGGACACAACAAGATAGTCTGCATGGAGCAGCAGGTTGTAAACAGAAATCTGTTCGAACACTTTAGGGCTGATTTCGATGGTCGGCGCCTTATACTCTATGATCATACGGGGGTGCAGTTGCTGGTTGTAAAGCACACTGTCGGCACGCAACTGCTTTTGTCCCACCTTGAGTTGAATCTCATTGGCCAGTAGGGTGGCGGGGTAACCGAGGTGTTCGGTGAGATAATGGATAAAGCTTTGCCGAACCCATTCCTCGGGCGTCAGCGCCACATATCGTCGACGCAGAATGTCGAAGATGCGCGGATGCTCCTGCGTTCCCTGCAATTTTATATCAAAAGTGGGTAGGTTTAATGGAATCATTTTATTATCTTTGCATAGATTCTACAAGGTGCAAAGATAAGGATTTGCTCCGAGAATCGACCATTGAAAGTTATAAATTATGCCAGATAAGAAAGCAGCGCTCACCTTTGACGCCATTATGCGCAACCTCAAGGCGGGCACCTTCTCACCTATATATATATTGATGGGTGAGGAATCGTATTATATCGACCAGATTTCGGACTATATTCAGAATCATGTTCTCAGTCCCGACCAGCAGGCATTCGACCAGACTGTGGTGTTCGGAGCTGACGTAAATGCTGCCCAGGTGGCCGATTTGGCGATGCAATATCCGATGATGGCGACTCGAAAAGTAATTATCATCAAGGAGGCGCAGGGCATGCGCTCCTTTGATAAACTGGAGAAATATGCTGAAAATCCGCAGCCCAAGACTATTCTTGTCATCTGTTATAAGAATGGAACTATGAATCGTCGCACCCGCTTTGTGTCTTTGGTGGAGCGTATGGGCGTGGTTTTCGAGAGCAAGAAAATGCGTGAATGGCAGTTGCCTGGATACATTCAGGTGTATCTCAAGAATCAAAATGCAGAGATTGACGAGAAGAGTGCCAATATGGTTGCCGACCATATCGGTACCGATCTCAACCGGTTGAACTCCGAACTCGATAAACTTCTCATTTCGCTTACGCCCACCGACCGACACATTACGCCCGTCATGGTCGAGAAGAATATTGGAGTGAGCAAAGACTTCAACGCCTTCGAGTTGAGAAATGCCATCGTCAACAGGGATGTTTATAAGGCCAATCAAATCATCAAATATTTTGACAGAAACCCCAAGGCGGGCTCCGTCTATTCGTTTCTCCCATTGCTCTTTAATTTCTTCCAGAATTTATTGATTGCGTTTTATTCGCCGAATAGGGGAGACAAACAGAGCGTTTCAGACTTCCTGGAATTGAGAAGTATCTGGGGAGTGAACGACTATATGACAGGAATGAGAAATTACACCGGAAGAAAAACATTGCAGATTTTAGCCAAAATACGTGAGACGGATACCAAAAGTAAGGGCGTAAACAACCCAAATACGTCTGCAGGAGACCTGATGAAAGAGCTCATCTACTTCATTTTGCACTAAAAAAGGCCGTTTTTCACCTCTTTTTTCTCCAGATTAAGCGTTCTCCATGAACGCTTTTTTTGGCTTAACTCTGTCGGAATGGGGTAGTTAGCTCATTTTTACCCCCTCTATTTTTCGCGTATTTCTCACCGGGAATATCCTTGTGCGGAATAGGAGAGAAATGCGCAAAATTACCTTCTTTACAAATAATACGATTTTGCTTTAGCATACGTTAGCATTTAATCTTTAAAATTTAGGATTGCAAATGGTAAGAAAATATACGTTAATTTGTGAATTCAAACCATAGATTTGAAGATAGAAGGAAACTTTAAACATGGATATTTGAATATGAAAATACAAATCTTTAGATTTGCATAAGCGAATAAATACTATTTCATATATAGGAAATGGGGTTTAAGGTGCCAATAATCAACGCATTTCATATGTTGGCTATAGGTTTTTATCCCATTTGCATATGTATATAGAGGGAATATGTGAATATGCCGAGGGACATGCCACTCATAGTTGATAATACTATGCTATTAATCAGTTAATTGCAAGTTTTAGATGCAATAAAAGTTGGATTGCTATTTAATCGGTTTATTCACGTTTGCAAATGCAAACCGCATTAATATCAAATGGAATTTTGTTTTGTATATATTTGTAGGTATAAACTCGTATTTTAAGTATGCAAATTTAATAGTTTTGTTTTGGATATCCGAATATTTTGCTTTAACTTTGTGAACTGTATGGAATAGCCGTGAAATAGGCGTTTTGAGGCCTGATCACGTAAAAATGACGATATGAAAGATCGAATTAGAAAGATAATGGAGAGTCAACACATGACTCAAAAAGTGTTTGCTCAGTTCACCGGAATATCAGAAGGATCATTAAGCGGGGTGTTCAATGGTAGGACTCGGCCCACCATTCAGATGGTTGAATCCATCCACGAACGTCTCCCTCATGTTTCTGTGGAGTGGATCATGTTTGGAACGGGTGCGATGTACACCGACGGACCAGCAGCATCTCCTGCCGCTGGCGAAGATAGCGAGGCTTCAAATCTCGGAGAAGGAAGTGGTTCTTTCGGAGGTCAGACACCTACCCTTTTTGAGGTTCAGGACGGGCCTGCGATAATTGGTGCAGAACCGACACCACAAAACATACAGAAAACAGTGGTGAAATATATTGATAAACCAGAGCGTCACATCACAGAGATACGCATTTTCTTTGATGATCAGACCTGGGAAACGTTTGAACCTAAGAAATAATATTTAATATTCTTTCTCAGAATAATAAGCAAAAAAATAGCTATCTTTGCATGCAGTTAATCCATCAAAGATAGATTTATGAACAGATACTGTCGTGACCTGAGAGTAAGTTCGGTGGAAAGGTTGAGCCCCAAGCATGTTTTGCTGAAGGTTACTCAGGCTGAACCTTTTCCTGAAATGCTTCCAGGTCAGTTTGTAGAAGTACGGGTCGACCATTCCCCGACCACCTTACTTCGCCGCCCTATTTCCGTAAACCTTGTTGATAAGACCAATAATGAGATGTGGCTTATGGTCGCAGCGGTTGGCGAAGGCACCAAAGAGATGGCGCAGTTGCAACCCGGCGACACGATGAACTGCTTGTTCCCGTTGGGCCGTGGCTTCACCGGGCCAGAGCAGCTCCAGGGCAAAAAGGTGCTGTTGGTGGGCGGAGGCGTAGGCGTTGCGCCCATGCTGTTCCAGGGGCAGCGCATCTATGAGGCTGGCGGTAAGCCCTATTTTCTCTTGGGTGCCCGTAAAGCCGAGGATCTGTTGGAACTTGATTATTTCAAGAAGATAGGCGAAGTCTACGTCACCACCGAGGACGCGTCGGCGGGAGAAAAGGGTTTTGTGACCAATCATTCTATCTTGCAGCAAGAGCAATTCGACTTCATCCAAACCTGTGGACCCAAGCCCATGATGGTTGCTGTGGCCCGATATGCCCGTGAGAAGGGCATTGAGTGTGAAGCCTCATTAGAGAATCTGATGGCCTGCGGTATCGGTGCCTGTCTCTGCTGCGTGGAGAAGACCGACGAGGGCAATCTTTGTGTGTGTACCGAGGGGCCGGTGTTTAATATTAAGAAGCTATTATGGTAGATTTAAATGTAAAGATAAATCAGTTGCATCTCACCAATCCCGTGATGACTGCAAGTGGTACTTTCGGCTACGGATTAGAGTTTCAGGACCTCGTTCCGCTGGAGGAGATTGGCGCAATCATCGTCAAGGGCACGACGCTTCTGCCCCGCGAGGGCAACGACTATCCCCGCATGGCTGAGACACCTGCCGGTATGCTCAACTGCGTGGGACTGCAGAATAAGGGCGTGGACTATTTCTGCGAGCACATTTATCCACAGATCAAGGATATCAAGTCGAAGATGATTGTGAACGTGAGCGGCAATTCGCCCGAGAATTATGCCGAATGTGCCGCCAAGATCGACGCGTTGGAGAATATCCCTGCCATCGAGTTGAATATCTCCTGTCCCAATGTGGAGGGTGGTGGCATGGCTTTCGGCGTGTCGTGTGCGAGCGCTGAGAGCGTGGTGCGCGCCGTTCGTCAGGCTTATCACAAGACCCTCATCGTGAAACTTTCGCCCAATGTGACCGACATTGCAGATATTGCGCGTGCCTGCGAAGCAGAGGGAGCCGACTCCATCTCGCTCATCAACACGCTCATGGGAATGGCTATCGACATTGAGCGCAGGCAGCCCAAGCTGAGCATCAGGACCGGCGGACTGAGTGGTCCGGCCGTGAAACCCATTGCCGTGCGCATGGTGTGGGATGTGGCCCAGGCCGTGAAGGTGCCTGTAATAGGCCTTGGTGGCATCATGAATGCGGAAGATGCCATCGAGTTTTTCATGGCGGGAGCATCGGCCATACAGATCGGCACGGCCAACTTTATAGACCCGGCGGTCACTCTGAAGGTGAAAAACGGCATTATAGATTGGCTCGAACGCCATGGCTGCCGGAGCCTGCAAGAAATCGTCGGAGTGGTCTGAGCTACGCCCTATTATATAATAAGGTGTAAGAAATGGTGTGGGGCGAAGGCTGAAATCGGTTGCCAGCCATGTCCCGAGGCAGCATGAAGTCCCATCCTTAGTAGCATGATTCACCAAAAAGTCTGCAAAGATTTGTCCATGACCATGGGCTGATAAGCAAATGTCAGCTACCCGAAATCAGGGCTTTCCGGCCAAAAAGCCTGCAGCAATATCCTTGATGAAACCATATCAAAAGTGGGAGTTACCGCATTGGTAACTCCCACTTTTGTTTTTATTCCGTATTCCCAGCCAGCACGACGGGCTGAGGTCATCATGGCGAAATCATGCCGAGCCGACACTTCTCGTGCTCTGTTGCCCCCACTTAAAGGTGGGTCGATTTGCCGAGCAAATAGTTGTCGAGCAGCACCATGGCCGTCATGGCCTCTACGATGGGCACGGCACGCGGCAATACACAGGGGTCGTGACGCCCACGTGCATTGAGAATGGTGGGGTTGCCCTCTACGTCTACCGTGTGCTGTTCGCGCAGAATGGTAGACACCGGCTTAAAGGCCACGCGGAAATAGATGTCCTGTCCGTTGGAGATGCCGCCCTGGATGCCTCCGCTGTGGTTGGTTGCGGTGGAGATACGACCATTGTCATTGATAAACACGTCGTTCTGCTCGCTCCCTCGCCAGCTCACGCCATCGAAGCCTTCGCCGTATTCAAATCCCTTCACCGCGTTGATACACAGCATCGCTGCGCCCAACTGCGCATGGAGTTTATCAAATTCAGGCTCACCCAATCCGATGGGGCAGCCCTTCACCACGCAGGTGATTACGCCGCCGATGGTGTCGCCCTGGTCTTTCACCTCCATGATGAGCTTCTCCATCTCCTTCGATTTCTCGGTGTCGGGACACCTCACCACACTGCTCTCCACCTTGGAGAGGTCGTAGAGATGGTAGTCGCGCTCGAGCTTGATGCCGCCCACCTGTGAGGTGTAGGCCTGCACGCTGATGCCCAGCTGGCGCAGGGCGAGCTTGGCCAGCGCACCTCCCACCACGCGGCTCAGCGTGATGCGGGCCGACGAGCGGCCACCGCCGCGATGGTCGCGGATACCATATTTCTGGGTATAGGTGAAGTCGGAGTGCGACGGGCGGTAGAGCATGCGCATGTTGTCGTAGTCTTTCGAGTGCTGGTTGCGGTTGTAGACCACAAACCCGATGGGTACACCCGTGGTCTTTCCCTCAAACACTCCGCTGAGCAGCTTCACCTCGTCGGCCTCGTTGCGCGACGTGGTGACCTTGCTCTGCCCGGGTCTTCTTCTGGCCATCTCTCGCTGGATGAAATCCATGTCAATCTCTATGCCGGCCGGCATACCGTCTACGATTCCTCCCACGGCCTCGCCATGACTCTCGCCAAAGGTGGTCAGGGTGAAGATCTTGCCAAAAGTATTCCTCATATTCTCTCTCCTATATTAATATGGTATAATGCTATAGATAAACAGAGCGGGGCCTCTCAGCCCCGTCTCATCTTAGTTTTTGCAGCAGCACTGGCCGCCGTCTTCCTTGTCGCCGCATCCACATCCGCCTTCGCCGTGGTTTCCGCCGCATCCACATTCGCCGCCGTCGCCATTGCCACAGCGGCATCCGTCGCCTTCGTCGCCACCGCAACCGCAGTTTCCGCCGCATCCGCAGCCTTCGCCCTGACCGGTCACCTTGCCCACAAACTGGCTCAGCTCGTCGTTGGTGGCCTCGCGGTTTTCGTTGATCTTACCCACAAAGTTGAGTGTGCGTCCGGCGAGAGGGTGGTTCAGGTCTACCGTCACGGCTGTGTCGGTCACGCTGGTCACCTGTCCGTTGAAGCGGTTGCCGTCCTCGTTCTGCAAGGGAATCACCGCACCTACGAATACGTTTTTCTCGTCAAACTGGCCGTCGATGTAGAACGTCTCCTTGTCGAGTTCCACCACGTGCTCGTCTGAATGCTCGCCATAGGCCTGTGCGGGGGTGAGCACAAAATCAAACTCACTGCCCTGCTCCAGGTCCACCACCTGGCGCTCAAAGGCGTCGAGCAGCAGGCCCAGGCCGCTGATGAAGGTAAACGGTTGGTCGGCTGTGGTCTCCTCGAGCAGCTCTTTCTTCCCATCGGTCACATCATAAAGCTGATACGACGCATTGATATATTTATTGGGTTTCATACTTTTTTATTATTATTTGATTAATCCAATGTGCAAAGATAATTGTTTTTTTTGGAAACAATGGGGTATTTACAAACTTTTGTTATTATCATGCCTATGTAGCATATGTGTCAGATATATTACTTGATATTAATCAAAATATTAGCTGTTTGCGTGCACAATATGCAAAATTACTTGCGAAAAGCGTTGCGACCTACTATCTTTGCATCAGAAATCAAGATGATTTCATAGGATAACAAGTTAAATGAGGGTCCGCAGTCACACGAGCAGGGCCCATTAAAAGAAAGGTAAGAAGATGAAAAAGATTGTATTGACAATGGTCGCCATGATGTCTATGACACTGGCATTTGCAGGTAACGGTGATGGTAACACAACCAAGGGCGAGAAGACTCCCGAGGTTTCTGCCACCAACATGACCCAGAGCTACGATATGACTCTGAACTATGGTTCGCTGGCTTCGGCCCTCGATCTGACCGATTATCAGAAGCAGGCCGTGGAGATTATCCACAACAAGTTTGTGGGCGAGGTGAAGGACGCACAGAGCGCCGACGCTGCTGAGCGTCAGAGCCTGGTGAACAAGGCTGCCGATAAGGAGCTGCAGTTCATGAGCTACGTGCTCGACAACAAGCAGT
Source organism: Prevotella sp. UBA1705 (assembly GCA_002317385.1). GTDB lineage: Bacteria > Bacteroidota > Bacteroidia > Bacteroidales > Bacteroidaceae > Prevotella. The sequence goes on from DCJH01000067.1 coordinate 111,220, forward strand.
ATAACAAGTTTGCCAAGCTGCTCAACCTCACGTTGAACAACCGTGGCTTGCTGAACAAGTAAGAAATAGAGATTTGAGAGAAACCCATAGGCGCATGTTCCGCAAGGAGCCTGCGCCTTTGTTTTGTCAGGATGATTCATTGGAATTCATGTCGCTGATAATTGAAGATGATGGGGTAAAGGGGACTTTTCTGCCCCGTTTCATGGGGTCTTGGGGGGCGTTTCGATGAGTCGATGGGGCGATGAGGCCCTTTTCGCGTGGCCAAAAGGGCTTTTTCGTGTGGCGATAAGGCAGATATTGTGGTGCCATAAGGTACTCATCGCGAGAAGTTTAGCTGGTTTTCTCGGCAGATGGAAAGGGTAGATGATGATAAGGCTCTGTGGGACAGGGAGTTGCTCTGAGGCCATTTTTCGTCGATTTTCCGGCCTGCGTGGGGCGGGAGGCGCATTTTGCGCCGTCGTCGGGTCGGTATTCAAGATATTTCATTGGGAATTAATCGTCTTCGCTTATCGAAGAGCGGACGGTCTGTTCCCTATGATGATTGTCGCACAGAGAGTATGCTGTGGTCACAGAGACTGGCGCGACGATCCATGCAATAGCTTGAAGAGTTCTCTGTGTGCCAGTTCTACCACCGCACAACCCCCATGTTCTCTCCTCGCTCCTCCATGCGAATGATGATGCCCCACGTGCCTCTTATCTTGAAAACCATTACTTTTAGGTATTGTGGCATCAAACAAAACCAACTAACTTTGCAACCGTAAACAAACAACGATTAAAGCTTAAGATATATGAGTAAGACGATTGTAGTATACGGTTCATCAACCGGAACATGCGAGGCCATCGCACAAACCATCGGCGAGAAGCTGGGCGCCGAGGTGATCGAAGTAACCAAGCTCAGCGCCGGGCAGCTCGAAGCTGCCGACAATATCCTTTTGGGCTCATCTACATGGGGCGGCGGCGAACTACAGGACGACTGGTTCGACGGTGTGAATGTGGTGAAGAGCGCCAAGCTCGCAGGCAAGAAGGTGGCCATCTTCGGTTGCGGCGACTCGTCTTCCTACTCCGATACGTTCTGCAGTGCCATGAAGGAGCTGCGCGACGCAGCCGTCGATGCTGGTGCCACCGTGGTGGGTGCTGTGTCGACCGACGGCTATACCTACGACGATTCCGACGCCGTGGAAGACGGAAAGTTTGTGGGTCTGCCCCTCGACGACGTGAACGAAGACGACAAGACAGAGGAGCGCATCGACGCTTGGCTGTCCACACTCGGCCTCTAAACACCATCCCCCCGAGGGAAACACCCCATGATTCGACTGTAAATAGTGATTTCGCATACTCAAAGATAACAGCAATTTGCCTTTGTAGGCATGATTTTCAACGTTTAATTAGAGCCAAATCATAGCAAAACCGTCACAAGGTAGCTATAAAGATTAACGCATAATGTTTTTGTATACTATGTAATAGCCTCGCTGCGAAGCGGGGCTTTTATTTTGCCTGTCACCGACTCATTTCTGCCCAAGGGCTTAGTCAGCGAGGAGCGAGGCGGTGGGAGCGATAAGAATATTTAACGTAGGCATGGCCCTAAAATCCATTTTTTTTCATAATATTGCAAAAAAAGAAACGGCATTCGGCCTTAGAGCCGCTTACATCTATTACTATAGCGCAAATGAAGACACACCTGCTCACATCCATACTCTGCCATCCAACATACGGGCGAAGTATTACACACAAGAAAACCACCCTCTCGCTCCTCCTCCTCGGGGCGGCACTGCTGCTCTCGCTGCCTGCCCGGGCCGACATTGTGAAGGGCCAGGTGGTCGATGCCGACACTGGCGAGCCGCTGCCCAACGCCTCGCTCGAAGCCAAATTTATGTTGGGTCCCAACAGCTGGAGCAGCATGACATTTACGGCCGACAGCCTCGGGCGGTTCTCGCAATCTATGGCCACGACGGGCAAGTGCACGTTCACAGCCCGAATGATAGGCTACAATGATGCCCGCCGTGAGAGCTATGTCTATGGCCACGAGAGCAACGACACCATCGACCTGGGCCCCTTCCGGCTCAAGCCCACGGCCCTGATGCTCAGCGAGGTGAAGGTGTCGGGAAAGATGAAACGGTTTACCATGAGCGGCGACACTATCGTGTTTCATCCCGAAGCCTTCCGGCTGGAGGAGGGCGCGCGGCTCGATGAGCTCATCCGCAAGCTTCCGGGCGTGGAGAATCGCGACGGCAGGCTCTACTGGAACGGCAAGCCCATCCGCATGATGATGAACGGCAAGGATGCGTTTGGCGACGGCGGTATGCTCGGCGCGCTGCCTGCCGAGGCCGTGGAGAATATCAAGGCTTACAACAAAGCCAGCGACCTGGCCCGCGCCACGGGTAAGGACGACGGCAAGGAAGACCACGTGCTCGACATCAAGATCAAGCCCGGATTCATGGATAAATGGTATGGCGATGTGGAGGCGCAGGTGCAGACGCCTGACCGATATCTTGGCAGCCTATCGATGCAACGGCTGAGCGACAGCGCCCCCATGATGGTCTATGCCAATGCCAACACCCTGAACCAAACGAAGTTGGCGGGCATTGGCTGGTGGAACTGGAGCACCTCCGGCGATGACGGGCAGGCGCAGCTGGGCAATGTGGAGTATCAGCACAACTGGAAGACGCCCGGAGCCAAAGACTGGATGAACAACCGGATGAACGTGGGCGCCCAGATTTCCAACTCGAAAAGGTGGGGAACGAACTATTCCACACGACAGACCTACTATCCCGGGCAGGCCAAGACTTGGCAGTTGGGGCAGGATGGGGAAGAGACAAAGTCGTTGGAGCCCAAGTTTCATTTTAATTTCGTAGATTGGACTGATACCCTCAACCAAGTGTCGGCCTATGGAAACGTGGGCTATACCAAGACGGAGAAAATGCAGAACAATGCTTCCGCCCTATTCGACAGCTCCCCCTTCGACCGTGGCGATTTCCCGCTGGAAGAGGCATTAGCGGCCACGGTGGGCACGCCGCTCTACGAACGGATGATCAACCGCAGCCGATACCATTCCACTTCCATACAGGAATCGTTCAACACCGAGATGACGGCCGGCTGGACCCACAATGTCAGGGACGGGCGGTATGGCGTGACCGCCCAGTTCAACTATATCAACGAGCTCGGCCGCATGAATGGCCACCGCACGTGGGACTATCTGCGTGAGCATATCGCCGAGCAGGAGTTTCAGTATGGTCGCACCCCCGACCGCAAGCTGTCGCTCTCTTTAGAGGCGGAATATGAGCAGTGGCTGAGCAAGAAACTGAGGCTCAACTTCAGCTACAAGATAGGGCTCGACCATCGCAACACCACCAATAGCTACTACACTTCGCCCAGCGAGACGCTGCTGCACGACTCCTTAGACACCTGGCTCGATGCCGCCAACAGCTACCGGTCGCGCAACCACACGGTGAGACACAAGTTCCATCTTGGCAGCACCTGGAACGTGGGGCCACTGAGTTTCATGCCCGCCATAGACATTATAGCACAGCATGAGCATCTCGACTACCAGCGCGGGCGACTCGACACCACCGCCGTGCGCCGCAGCTGGATGCTCAATCCGGAGATGGCCGTGCGCTGGAAGATGGGCAAGCAGCAGGGGCTCGACCTGAAATACGGCTACACCACCCAGCTGCCTGCCCTGCTTTCCACGCTCGCCTATACCGACGACACCAACCCGCTCTATGTGGTGGAGGGCAATCCGGGGCTCCGGCGCTCCCACACCCATCGCTCATCGCTCATCTACAACCACACGTGGCTGCGGCAGCAAGCCACGTTCTCGGCCGAGTTGAACTATGACAGGGAGGTCTGTCCCGTGACCACCGTCATGCAATACGATGCGCAGATGGGCATCTATCGCAGTCATCAGGAGAACGTGCGGGGTGGCGACCGCTGGCGGCTGAACCTGAATGGGGACAAGAGCTGGAGCGAACATGTCAGGCTGAAGGATGTGATGAGCACGTCGTTGGCCACCCGTTACGGCTATCTTGCCACGCTGCGGCAGGGCGAGGCGGCGCAGCTCAACCGACAGCGCACATGGAATTGGAGCAACACCACGGAGGTCACCTATCAGAACGACTGGCTGGAGACCACGCTTTATGCCCAGCTCAATATGACGCAGGAGCGCTATTCGCTCGCCCCCACCTACGACCACACCCGATGGGACAATGACTATGGTTGGCGCCTATTGGTGAAATGGAAGAAATGGCAGGTACAGAGCAACCTTCATGAGGAGGTGCAACGCGGATTCGTCTCGGCCGCATTCAATCGCAGGATGTTGCTGTGGGATGCGTCGGTGGCCTACAAATGTCTGCACAACAAGGGATTGTTGAAGTTGAGTGCCAACGACATCTTCAACAATGCACGCTACTATCAGGCCAATGTCACCGCCTATCAGCGCTCGGAAAGCTGGTCGGAATACCTGCACCATTACCTCAATCTATCGTTCACCTACCACCTCGACGCCAAGGCGAAGAAGGGATAGGGCGAGGCGTTCTCTTAGCGTTGCCGTGGTGGCATGGCATGAATCCATGAGACAGACGGCAGCTTTACCGACTGCGAAAAGACCGTCAGGATTATAATTTCTGACGGTTTTTTCCGTTGTTCTTATAGTCTATTCCATACTAAAAGGTGTATGGAGCAACGAAAAACAGATTGATACAATGAAACATCAGGTAGACATCGCCACTTGGTCGCGTCGCGACAACTGGCGGTTTATGAAGGAGTTTGCCAACAGCTGGTATAGCATCACGTCGGAAGTGGACTGCACCGAGGCGCTCGAACGGAGCAAACGGGAGCACACCTCGTTCTTCATCCATTATCTCTATGCCATGCTTCGGGCCGCCAATGAGGTGAGAGAGTTTGGCTATCGGCCCGATGGCGAGGGCGTTTGCTGGTTCGACAGCATCGGCGCCACGGTGCCTCTGGCCGTCGAGGGCGGCACATTCTACACCGTGCTCGTGCCCTATATCGAAGACTACCAAGCGTTTTATGACAAGGTAAAAGAGATTTCCGAGCATATTCCAGCCGATGGAGACCCTTACGGCGTGAACCGAGAGCTCATCGAGAGCGGCGAGACGGGGGTCATCAACATATCTGCCACGCCCAAGCTTTCGTTCTCCAGCATCACCTATACCTTCCATAAGCCCGGCCTCGGAAGCGATTGGCCTCTGATGAACGTGGGCAAAGCCGTTCGTCGCGAGGGCCGCTGGGTCATGCCCATCGGTATCTATGTGGACCATTGCTTTGTGGATGGCAGCAACCTTTCGGAGTTTATGGAGAAGGTGCAGCAGTATCTTCTTGTAGAATAAGAGGGGGAAAGGATTAGAGAATAATAGCCATTACCATGTCGATTGTTTTCCAGTTGACAAAGTAATGGCTATTATTCTCTAATTCTTTTATTCTTTTATTCTTTTATTCTCTACAAACTACTGCAGTTCTAAGCTATTATTCTCTGAGAGCAGGGTGTCTTTCCGGTACCCACTTGCTGTGAAAATGGCAATGAGCATACCGTCCTGATTGGTGATGCGCACCTCGGCAAAGGGCATACGGTGGTGGTTCACCAGCTCATGCGCCTCGGCCAGCAGGTGGTCTCCGGTGTGCGCTGGGTTCACATAGGTGATGTTGGCGCCCGTGGTGAGGGTGCTGATGCCATGACTGTTCACTGCGGCAGCGAAGGCCAGGTCGCACAAGGTGAACAGCACGCCACCCTGACAAACACCATACGCGTTGAGGTGGCGGCGCTCCACCTGCATCTCAGCCTTAGCTGCTCCCTCCGTAATCTCGATGAGTTTGGCCCCCACATAGTTGGCAAAGTGGTCGTGGGCAAAGTATTCTTGTAGGTCCATCATTGTGCCAATTTGATGAGGTCGCAGTCGTTGAGCGTCGTCAGGCAGTGCTCGGCGATGATCTGGTCGACCCGTTCCTTGTTGTCTGTCTTAAATATCAGCACGCCCTTGTCCTTGAGGAGGAACGAGTAGAGGTAGCTGATCTCGATGCCGTCGCTGGCGAATATCTCCAGCGCATCGGCCGCCTGACCGGGCGTATTCACCAGCGCGATGGCCTGAACCTGCGTCAGTGTGGCCGTGATGCCGGCCTCCTTGAGCACCAGAAACGCCCGCTCGGGCTCGGTGCAGATAACCCGACAGATGCCGAAATCCTGGGTGTCGGCCAGCGTCGTGGTGATAATTTGTATCTGAGAAGTCTTGAACAGCCGCAGCACTTTCTCCAGAGTGCCGGCCTTATTCTGTATGAAAATGGAGAGTTGATGTACCATAGTCTTTGGTGTTAAGTGGAAATGGGGGAGACGTGGGGTGTTTTAGCTCTTGTCGGAAAGGAATGCTCGTCGGTCCACCACGCGCACAGCCTTGCCTTCGCTCGTAGGCAATGTGCCAGCGGGAAGCAGCTTCACGTGGGGCGTGAGCAGTATCTCGTCGTGCAGGGCGCGTGCAATGTTCTGTGTGAGCCGCTGCAACAGTCCGAAGTCGTCGGCGAAATCCTGCCCGAGTTCCACCTCCACGGTCATGGCGTCGTTGCTTTCCTCGGTGTCGAGAGTGATGAGATAGTTGCTGCCCAACTCCTTGAATTGCATGAGCACTTGCTCGATTTGGATGGGGAAAATGTTCACGCCCTTGAGCACAATCATATCGTCCGACCGGCCGCGCATACGGTCGATGCGGCGATGATGACGCCCGCAGGGACACTCGCCAGGGATGATTCGGGTGAGGTCGCGGGTGCGATAGCGCAGCAATGGCACCGCCTCGCGGTTGAGGGTGGTGAGCACCAGCTCGCCCATCTCGCCGTCGGGCACCGGCTCTAAGGTCTCAGGATTGATGATTTCCACGATGTAATAGTCCTCCCAGATGTGCATGCCGTTCTGCTCCTGGCACTCGAACGCCACGCCCGGACCACACATTTCCGACATGCCAAAGGAGTTGTAGGCCTTCACGCCGAGCATGTTTTCAATGCGCTTGCGCTGCTCGTCGCTGTGCGGTTCGGCCCCGATGGCAAGGATGCGGAGGCTGGTATCGCGCTTCGGGTCGATGCCTTCCTGCTGCATTACCTCGTAGATGCGCGTGGCATAACTGGGTATGGCATGCACGACCGTGGTGCCGAAGTCGGTCATAAACTTAATCTGTCGCTTGGTGTTTCCGGCCGCGGCGGGCACCGTGAGCATGCCCAATTTCTCGGCACCATACTGGAATCCGAGTCCGCCGGTGAACATGCCGTAGCCCGAAGTGTTCTGAAACACATCCTCGGGACGTGCTCCCACCATCCACAGACAGCGTGCCACGGCATTGGCCCACTGCTCCAGGTCGCGCTGGGTATGCAGGATAACGGTGGGATTGCCGGTGGTGCCACTCGACGAATGGAGTCGCACACACTGGCTCAGCGGCACCGACGCGATGCCGAAGGGGTAGGTGTCGCGCAGGTCCTGCTTCGTGGTGAAGGGTATTCGGCGCAGGTCTTCGAGCGTCTGGATATCGTCGGGCTTGAGTCCGGCGGCCTCAAAGCGCTGCCGATAGAATGGAGAATTCATGCAGTGGGCAACAGTCTGCTTGAGCCGTTGCAGCTGCAGGGCCTCAATCTGAGGCCGCGTGAGCGTCTCCATCTCGGGGTTGAAGTAGGGCGAGTAGTTCATGATGGCAATAGAAATAGAGTAGGGTGGGTTATAGAATATGGTCGTCGTGGAAGAGCTTCATGCGCTCGTCGAGCACCGTATAAAGCTCATCGCGCATGCGACTGGTGCAGGCCCGGATGCCCTCCTGGTGGCTTCCGGTGGTGTCGAGCGATATGCTGCTTACGCCATAGTGCATCAATTCCTTGGCCAACTCGCCTCCCGTCATGCCCGGGAAGCCGAGAGTGAAGAAGAATCCGTCGCCCACCTTGTCGGTAACATCACGGTCATAGACCACCGTGAAGCCGTGGCGACAGAAGATTTCCTTCATCTTGTTGGCGCGACGCTCATATTCCCGCGTGTCCTCCACGAAGTTGATCTTGCCCTCGCAGCTCATGCGGAGCATCTCGGCATAGCCATATTGTGTCGAGGCGGTGCAGCCACTGGTGATCATATAGAGTATGGCGGCCACGAACGAGCTGCCAAAAATGCCCGTGTCGTAGTAGCGTTGCTGCAACGCGGGGTAGTGGGTGTCGTAGAGTTTGTCACTGATGCAGACCAAGGCCATGCGCTGACCGGCATAGCTGAAAATCTTGCTCGACGAGAGCATGAGGATGTATCGGTCGGTGTAACGGGCCACAGTGGGCACATAGGGCGGCTCATAGGGATGCCCGAGGTCGCGCCGATAGTCCATGCAGAAGTAGGCGAGGTCTTCCAAAACCACCGCATCGTACTTGGTAGCCAGTTCTCCGATGACCTGCAACTCGCTCTCCTCCAAGCAAATCCAAGCTGGATTGTTGGGATTGGAATAGACGATGGCCGCCACGTCGCCGGCCTGCAGTTCCTGCTCCAGCTTCTCGCGAAGCTTGTCGCCACGGTAGGGGAAGATGTCGAACTCCCTCCACTCGATGCCCAAAACGCGCAACTGCGACTTCTGAATGGGGAATCCCGGGTCGATGAACAGCACCTTGTCCTTGCCCGGAAGGCGCTGGGTGGTGGCGATAAACGACCCGAAACTGCCCGCCACGCTGCCCGTGGTGGGCACGCAGGAACGCGCACTGATATCCACGTTGATAAATGCTTTGACAAACTCGTGGGCCGCTTCCTTCAGTTCTTTCACTCCCGAGGCTGCGGGATATTGGCTTCCCACGCCACGGTCCAAGGCCCGCTTCTCGGCCTCCACGCCCCAATGGTTCACCGGGAGACCCGGAGACCCCTGGTCCATCCGCACGAAGGGGATACCCGTTTTCTGCTCCAAATACTGGGCAACAAGGAGCGTTTCGCCGATGGTGGCATGCGAAAGGTCGGCTACATGCGACTTCTCGCAGGCCACGTTGACAAGTTGTTCGCTGAATATCTTCATATTTCCGTCAGTCCAAGATCAAATGCTTTATAGTTGTCCTCCACCACCTGCTCACCCTTGCGGGCAAAGATGCGACCGATAGCGTCGCGCAGTTCGGCTGGCGAGAGGATGCCGATAGCCTCGGCTGCCATACCCAGGAGAATCATGTTGGCACTCTTGGGTGTGTGGTTTTCCTTGGCCAGACTGTCGATGGGCAGCGTTTTCACACGCGGAAGACGCTTCAGATCGTCGGCCACCTTAGCCGTGTCGGGGTAGTTGGGGATATTGATGAGGGGTTCAGAAGACGTGATGACCCATCCCTCCTCGTTGAGATAGGGCACATAGCGCAGTGCCTCCATCGGCTCCATGGCTATGATGATGTCGGCCTGTCCTTGCGGAATGAGGTCGCTGTAAATCTCCTCGGTGCTGAGACGCAGGTTGCTCTGCACGTCGCCACCACGCTGACTCATGCCGTGAACCTCTGCTTGTTTAAGATAAAGATTGGCTTTTGTGGCAGCCTCGCCGATGACGGTGGCGATGGAAAGGATTCCCTGACCGCCAACGCCAGCTAATATGATGTTCTTTTTCATTTCTTCTGGGCTTTCTGCTTACGTAATTTTCTTCCGAGCGTCTGTACGCACTCGCGGCGCGGGATGATGACGCTCACACCGTTATAGGCTATCTCTTCGCGGATGGTGCGGGTGATTTCGGGCATGTTTTTGGCCAGCGGCACCACCACACGCACATGTTCCGGCTCCACGCCGAGACCCAGACAGATAGCCTCAAACTTATTGGTTCCGGCCGAGTCCTGCCCTCCGGTCATGGCCGTGGTGAGGTTGTCGGAGATCACTACGGTGATGTTCGATTTGTCGTTGATGGCATCGAGCAGTCCTGTCATGCCGCTATGGGTAAACGTGGAGTCGCCAATGACGGCAATGGCAGGAAATACTCCTGCGTCGGCCGCGCCCTTGGCCATGGTGATGCTGGCTCCCATGTCCACGCAACTGGCGATAGACTGGAACGGGGGCAGGGCACCAAGCGTGTAGCAACCGATGTCGCCGAAGATGCGGGCACCCTCAAACTCGGCCGCCACCTCATTGAGAGCGGTGTAGACATCGCGGTGACCGCAACCCTGACAGAGTGCGGGCGGGCGGCCCACCACGTCGTCGATGGCCTCGAACGGCGTGCTGATGGTCTTGCCTAAAGCCTTGGCCACATTGTCGGGAGTGAGTTCTCCGGTGCGTGGCAGGTCGCCGGTGAGACGCCCAGACACCTTATAGTCCTTACCGAGCAGGGCGCGGAGGTTCTCCTCCACGAACGGCTGACCGTCCTCGACCACCAAGATGCGGTTGCTCATGGCGGCCAACTGTTCCACCTGCGCCTTGGGCAGGGGATACTGATTGAGCTTCAGGATAGCCGAAACACCCTCGGGTTCGGCCTCTTTAACATAGTTATAGGCGATGCCGCAGGCAATGACGCCCACGCCTTTGCCATCGAGTGTCTCCAGTCGGGAGTATTTCGACTGCTCGGCCATCTGCTCCATGTCGGGCTGTTTGGCCAAGAGTCCCACATAGTTTTTGCGGGCAATGGCGGGCAACAGCACCCAGTGCTTGCCGCTGTCGGGGTTCAGTGCGTTGGCCTCCATCACCGCGTGGTCTACCGATACCGACGCGCGCGAGTGAGCCAAGCGGGTCACCAGTCTGATCAAAACCGGCAGCCGGAGTTTCTCCGAGGTGGCGAAGGCTTCCTCCAGCACGTCGTAACACTCCTGCTGGTTGCTGGGTTCGAAGATAGGAATCATGGCAAACTTACCATAGAAACGGCTGTCCTGCTCGTTCTGCGAGCTGTGCATCGAGGGGTCGTCGGCCACTAACACGGCCAAACCACCATTCACACCCGTGATGGCAGAGTTGACAAAGGCATCGGCGCAGACGTTCAATCCCACATGTTTCATGCACACCAGGGCGCGCTTGCCGGCGTAAGACATACCCAGCGCGGCCTCCATGGCCGTCTTCTCGTTGCTGCACCAGCGGCTGTGAATGCCGCGCTCGCGGGTGAGTGGGTGCCCTTGGATGTACTCGGTAATCTCCGTTGAGGGAGTGCCCGGGTAGGCATAGACGCCCGAGAGGCCCGCATGGAGCGCTCCCAGGGCTATGGCTTCATCGCCGAGCAGTAGTTTCTTTTCTGTCATGACTATATGGTTTAAGTATTTTCTTTTGGGAATTAGAGAATAATAGAATAATCGCTTCGCTCAGAATAACAGCCAACGGCATGTTCCCAGAGGCTTATGGTAATGGCTTTTATTCTATTATTCTCTTATTCTTTTATTCCCAATCTAATATCTTCTTATTCCAATTCTTGATTTCTCTTATTCTAATCTTTCCCTTCCAGCCTATATCTGTCGGCATCATCCAGCACGGGAAACTTCCGGCGGAAGGCCTTGAGTGGCTCCATGGAGAGCTCGGCCGTGACCACATCCACCTTGTCTCGCTGGCAGGCCACGATGGTTTGCCCATAGGGATCGATGATTTCGCTGCCTCCGCTATAGCTGCATGCCGGGTCGTTGCCCGTGCGGTCTACACCTATTATATAACACTGGTTCTCGATAGCGCGCGCATGGAGCAGGGTGGTCCATGCCTGAAGGCGCACCGTGGGCCAGCTGGCCACATAGATGGCCATGTCGTAGTCGCCCCGATTGCGGCTGAACACGGGAAACCGCAGGTCGTAGCACACCTGCAGCAGGATGCGCATGCCAAGATATTCCACCACCACTCGCTCCTGGCCGGAGGTGAACCGATGGTGCTCGCCGCTATAAGTAAAGAGATGATGCTTGTCGTAATGGTGCTCACTGCCGTCGGGAAACACGAAGTAGAAACGGTTGTAGAACTTCCCGTCAGCCTCTGTCGCCACGCTCCCGCAGAGGGCGCAGTGGCGCTTGCGGGCCTCGGCCTTCATCCATTGGAGCGACGATTCGTCGGCCTCGGCAATGCCCTTCGGCTCTGTGGCAAACCCCGTGGAGAACATTTCGGGCAGCACGTAGAGGTCGGCACCGGCGTGCTCGTCGAGCAGTCGGGCGGCATTCTCCTGGTTTTGCCGAGGATTAGCCCATGCGATGTCTGTTTGCAACAATGATACTTTCATCATTATGGTAATTAGTTTTCATTTTGATAGCAAAAGTACGAAATAATTTTCGATTTAACAAGAATGTCCGCTTTATTTTGTTAATCTGTACAAACTGTGTGCGCCTACCAACAAACGGCATCGCGATTATTAGGTTGTCGCCTTACGAAATATTCATTAAAAAACACAAAAAGTGTTACATTTCGTTTTACTTTGTAGTCTATATTCTATAACTTTGCAATAGATTCAAAAAGTACTAAAATAGAGATATAATGAGAAAAATTAAGTTATTCGTCATGACTGCGGTGGCATCGGTGTTGATGTCGGCCTGCGGAACCACTTCTACCGTACCTGTTACGGGTCGTAAACACAGCTTATTGGTGAGCGATGCACAGGTGTTGAGCCTGAGCAATCAGCAGTATAGCGAGATCATGAAAAAGTCTACTCTCTCCTCCAACACCACCAACACGGCGATGGTGAAGCGTGTGGGCCAGCGCCTGGCAACGGCCGTTGAGTCTTATCTGAGGAACAATGGAGCGGCCAACGAGATTCAGAACTTCGCGTGGGAATTCAATCTTGTGAAGAGCAATGAGCCCAATGCGTTCTGCATGCCCGGCGGCAAGATTGTGGTCTACGAGGGACTTCTGCCCTACACACAGAACGAGACGGCGCTCGCCATTGTGCTCGGACATGAGATTGCGCACGCTGTTGCTAAGCATTCGGCCGAGCAGATGTCTAAGCAGATACGCCAGCAGTATGGCACGCAGATACTCGGCACCGTGCTCAACAGCACCGTGGGCGGTAGCGTGGGCAACATTGCCGCCACCATCGCCCAGCAGGGTTTCTCTTTCGCCAACCTGAAATACAGTCGCGACAACGAGTCGGAGGCCGACCACATCGGTCTGATTTTCGCTGCCATGGCTGGCTACAATCCCGAGGAGGCCATCCCGTTCTGGCAGCGCATGTCGTCGGGTAAGAGTGGCGGTAGCGACGTATTGAGCGACCACCCGAGCGACTCCAAGCGCATAGCCGCCCTCCAGCGGGAGATGCCCGAGGCGCTGAAGTATTATCAGGCCACCCAGCCTGCTGCTACCACGCGCTCCACAACCACCACGAAGAAGCGCACCACCACCAGGCGTAAGTAATGCTTCGCCTCTCGTGGGAGAGTCATTCATTGGGGCGCTGCATCGTGCGGCCAGTCCAAACCGTATGGAGCATGGCAGAGAAATCGATTCTCTGCCATGCTTTTTTCTTATCCCTTGCGGTGATTCTGCGGGGTGGTATTGGGTGTTTCGCAGCCTATCATTGTCAAGATTAGGTCATGCAATTTCCATCACTGATATGTCTGGATAGGAGGGCGGGGTAGGGATTTGGAGTGACGGCGGACGTGATTTTGCGGTGTCTGCGCCCGGGTCATGGGGCAAAAAGGCCCTTTTCGCAATTCTATTTGGTGGTTTTTGTGGTGCGTTGAGGCCCTTTTCGCCTGGCCATCTCATAGTAATCGCGCGGCGATTAGTGCCTTTTCGCGATGCCGTTTTTGTCAGATAATCACAAGTTGTTGGCTTTCAGCCTGTTCCGATAGGGAGCCTTTGAGGGATTTTCGCGCCTTCTTGCCTGTAGGATAGTCTCTGAGGCCCGTCTTGAAAGCGGTCTTCAAATTATTTCATAAGAATTTATTTTCCGTGCCGGTAGAGGGGAGATGAGCGGTGGGGTCTATCTCACGCAGAGCCGCAGAGCAAAAGGAGGCTGCGCGATGTGTGGCTCACACAGAGTTGAGGAGTCTTGGGAGGCATCGCCACGGCGATGAAAGGGGAGGGGCAAATCCTACGCAAGAAAAGCCTCTCCCCCTAACCCCTCCCCCGGAGGGAGGGGAGTGATATGCCTGCTAACTGGGATATTCCTGCGAAATGTCGATGATAGAGTAGGGACATGCCCTGTGCATGTCCGCACTGCCGGAGGGCAATGGATGGATAGGAACGGATGGGAGGTTTCGGAGTTATAGGAATAAAGAGGAGCGGGTAGTGGCGCCCCAGCATTCGGCGGACATGCACGGGGCATGTCCCTACTGAGCGATGGGCCTCCATCCAGAGGGCTTGTCATTGCGAAACGCGGAGCGTTTCTTTTGTCATCACATCCAACACACGAGAATTTGTCATTGCGAAAAGGTTGTTATCATGATGTTTTATAATATGTTTTTATGTCTTTCTGTCT
>DCJH01000010.1 GCA_002317385.1 Prevotella sp. UBA1705
TACAAGATTGTGATGTGGGACCTCGTTACCCGCGACTATTCCAAGTGGCTCACGGCCGACGATGTGGTGCGCAACGTGAAGCGCTATGCCCGCAACGGATCCATCATCACGTTTCACGATTCGCTCAAGAGCATAGACAAACTAAAGAAAGCCCTACCCGAATCGCTCCAATGGCTTAAGGAACAAGGTTATGAATTCAAGATCTTCGAATGACATCAAAGCCGAGGCCCAGCGCCTTGGCTTCTTTGCCTGCGGCATCTCCAAGGCCGGTCGGGTGTCGGAGGAGGAGGAAAATCACCTGCGCTCCTGGCTCGCCCGAGGCATGAATGCCGACATGGAGTGGATGAACAACTACCTGGAGAAACGCCTTGACCCAAGGTTATTGATGGATGGTTTGCAGTCTATCGTGTCGGTAGCCATAAGCTATGTTCCGGGCAAGACCCTCCCCGAGGGTGAGCCGCAGATAGCCGCCTATGCACTGGGACAGGACTATCATGAGGTGGTGAAGCAGAAACTCCGAGAGCTTGCGGCCTTTGTATATGGGGCGAAAGGTATCGCCTCAGCCAACTTCAGGGTGTTTGTGGATACCGGTCCGGTGCTCGAGCGCTACTGGGCAGCACAGGCAGGACTGGGCTGGGTGGGTAAAAACCGACAGCTCATCATCCCCCACGCCGGCAGTATGTTCTTTCTTGGCGAGCTCTTCTTGGACTTTGAACTCGACTACGACGCCCCCATGCCCAACCGATGTGGCACTTGTCATAAGTGTTTGGACCACTGTCCCACCCATGCTTTGAGTGCCGATAGGCAGTTCGACTCTACCCTCTGCCTCTCCTATCAGACCATTGAGAACCGGAAAGAACTGAGCGAGGAAGCCCGACAGAAGATGGGAAACACCATTTATGGCTGCGACATCTGCCAGACCGTATGCCCTTGGAACCGCTTTGCCACGCCCAACAATATCCCAGAATTCCAGCCCAAGGAAGAGCTGCTCCATATGACTCTCGACCGCTGGAAACAGCTGTCATTAGACGATTATAGGCGCATTTTTAAGGGTTCTGCCGTAAAAAGAGTGAAATATGAAGGTCTAATGAGAAACATTTCTAATCTTTTTTGTAAATTTACACCATGAAAGATCAAATGCAACAGGACATCACGGCCTTCTTCCGCGACTTTGCACTGCAAGTGTTAAGGACTGCTAAGGTAGACCCCAACGATTCCAAGGCATTCAAGTTGGCCATGCTCGACTACTACGAGGAGATTTATCCGCATTTCTCCCAGACCCAGGTCTTTCGTGAAAACAACAACCAAGCCCGGCACGAAGAGATGGTAGAGGAGTACAAACGATGCTTCACCCTACTGCTCATGGGCCGACTTCCTTAGACCGAGGGCACCTCACTGCCCCACCCGACGCCCCTATTCCCGAATCATCAGCATCAAACCAACCTTAACCCAACACCCCAACACTTCAGCAAACCAACTCTTTGGAACAATAACTAATATTCACTATAACCGTAAAAACAATGCAAAATAACAATCAAAAGGGCCGCTCCATTGCTATTGTGGCCATGATTTTTTTGTTTGGCATGATTGCCTTTGTCACCAATCTCGCAGCCCCCATCGGCGTAATCTGGAAGAACCAGCCAGCGCTTCAGGGCAGCAACACATTGGGAATGCTCGGCAACATGATGAACTTCCTGGCTTATCTCTTCATGGGAATCCCCTCGGGTAAGCTCCTCACCAAGGTGGGCTACAAGAAAACAGCACTTATCGCCATCGCGTTCGGCTTCTTCGGCGTGTTCATCCAGTACCTATCCGGCCAGATATTGACCGAGGGACTCATCGGCGGTCTGCCTGCTAACTTCTATGTTTACCTGCTGGGTGCCTTCGTGGCTGGTATCTCGGTATGTATGCTCAACACCGTGGTTAACCCCATGCTCAACCTCTTAGGCGGTGGCGGAAACAAGGGCAACCAGCTGCTGCAAGTAGGTGGAACGCTCAACTCCTTTATGGGAACCCTCACTCCTATGTTCGTGGGCGCCCTCATTGGAGTAGTGACCAAGGACACGGCCATTACCGACGTGAACGTGGTGCTCTACCTGGCCATGGCTATCTTTGCCGGAACATTCGTTATCCTGAGCTTCATTCCTATTGCCGATCCCGAGGGCGAGAACACGCAGAATGCCACCTTCGAGCACTCTCCATTTGCCTTCCGCCACTTCACGCTCGGCGTGATTGCCATCTTCTTCTATGTTGGAACTGAGGTGGGTATCCCTGGAACGCTCAACTTCTACCTCTCCGACACCACAGGTGCAGGTGCCGGCCTCAACCTCGCCACAGCTGCAACCATCGGCGGTTTCGCCGCAGGCACCTACTGGTTCCTCATGCTCATCGGCCGATTTGTAGCCGGCCTCATCGCCTCTAAGGTGTCGAGCAAGCTGATGATGATTGTTACCTGCTTCACAGGAATAGGTCTTATCCTGCTGGCTATCTTCCTTCCGAAGAGCGTTACAGGTTCCATGCCCGTATTTACAGGCTCTGGTTTCGAGATGACTACGCTCCCTCTGAGCGCCATTCTGCTGGTGTTGTGCGGTCTCTGCACCTCGGTGATGTGGAGTTGCATATTCAATCTCGCCACCGAAGGACTCGGCAAGTACACCGCTCAGGCCAGCGGCATCTTCATGACCATGGTCGTTGGTGGTGGCATCCTGCCCTTGGTGCAGAACTCTATCGCCGACCACGCAGGCTACATGATATCCTATATCGTTCCGCTCATTGCCTTGGCCTACATGCTGTTCTATGCACTGTGGGGTCATAAGAACGTGAACACCGACATCGCCGTATAATCCAACGACAGCGACAACACCCCTATAACCACCCAAAAAGATAGCCCGTCAGACAGGAACTCAATGTTCCATCTGACGGGCTATCCGTTTTTTATCAGATTGAGAAACGGGAATCTCCCGCGCGGGGAGACTTCCATCTTCTATATTTACTGCATATCGTAGACCACCTGCATGAGCTTCTTGCCCAGCTCATCGGCCTGCTCCATGGTCGAAGCCTCGCTGTAGACGCGGATGATAGGCTCCGTGTTAGACTTGCGCAGGTGCACCCACTTGTCGGCGAAGTCGATTTTCACACCGTCGATATCGGTTACCTGCACGTCAGCCTGCTGTCCATACATCTCCTTTACCTTCACCAAGATGGCATCTACATCGGTCGAAGCCGTGAGGTCGATGCGGTTCTTGGCAATGAAATAGTTGGGGAAGGTGGCACGCAGCTGACTGGCTTTGAGTCCCTTCTGAGCCATGCTGCTCAGGAAAAGGCCAATACCCACGAGGGCGTCGCGACCGTAATGGCTGTCGGGATAGATCACTCCACCGTTGCCTTCGCCGCCGATGACAGCCTGAACATCCTTCATCTTCGTAGTAACATTCACCTCGCCCACAGCCGATGCGTAGTATTTGCAGCCGTGCTTCTCGGTTACATCGCGCAGGGCACGGGTGGAACTGAGGTTGCTCACGGTAGCACCCTTCACATGGTCGAGGATATAATCGGCCACGGTAACGAGCGTGTATTCCTCGCCATACATATTGCCGTCTTCCTGAATGAATGCCAGACGGTCTACGTCGGGGTCTACCACGACACCGAGATCATAGCCACCCTTGGCACACTCGCCCATGATGCCGCCGAGATTCTGTGCGATGGGCTCAGGATTGTGAGCGAAATCACCGTTGGCCTCACCGTTGAGGAACTTGGCCTCAACACCCAGAGCCTCGAACAGGCCAGGCAGGATGACACCGCCCACGGAGTTGACCGTATCGACAATCACCTTGAAATGGGCCTTCTTGATGGCCTCCACGTCTACCAACGGCAGCGCGAGCACGGCGTCGATGTGGCGCTGATCGAAACTGTTGTCCTCGATATAGGCACCCATGTGGTCTACATCGGCATACTCAAAAGCCTCTTTCTCAGCAATGGCCAACACCTCGTTGCCATCGTCCTTGGTGAGGAATTCACCTTCGTTGTTAAGCAACTTCAGGGCATTCCAGTGGCGGGGATTATGGCTTGCAGTGATGATGATACCACCTTCAGCCCCAGTCATGCGCACGGCAAGCTCTGTTGTGGGAGTGGTAGCCAGTCCAATGTTGATCACATCGTAGCCCATACCCATGAGCGTACCGCATACCACATTCTTGACCATAGCTCCAGAGATGCGCGCGTCGCGTCCAACCACAATCTTATTGCTTGAGCATTTGCCGCTCTTGCGGATGAATGTGGCATAAGCCGACGTGAACTTCACAATGTCCAGAGGGTTCAGGGTGTCACCCGCACTACCTCCGATGGTACCGCGGATGCCCGAAATGGATTTAATTAAGGTCATAAAAATATCTTGATTAGAATTAAAATCGCAAGTTATCTACCTCGTTCGTAGGTGATGTCGTAGAGGTAAGGTGTCACACTCGACGTAGCACTGAGATGACCCACATCGTGCGGAACGATGAGGCGCACCTTGGCAATCTCATCGGTTGCAGTGGCAGGGCGACCCACATTGATAAACGTAAGCGGCACGAGCCAGCCTTTGGGCACCGACGTACTGGTGAGCTGATGGGCGCTAACCAGTGTGCTTGACCCAGCGATAAACGAGCCGGTGAACGTGCCCGAGTTGTCGACCACCGACATCTTGTCTACCCAATAAGAGTAGGCTGAGGCCAGAATATTGGACACCTCGATGGTGTCGGTCAGCATATTGCGCTCGGTAAACCGGCAAAGCACGGTGACCGTCTCGCCGTCTTTGATCTTCTCGCCACATCCCTTACGCTGAATCTGCATATAGACACCCGTCGACTGGAAGAGCACCCACTGATTCTTGGAAACGTCGGTGGTATAGTTCTGAGTGGCAAACTGCTCCTCTGAAAGCACCGATACCGCTGAGTCGGCAATATATTTATTAATGGCAGCACGCTCCCTGTTCTTCTGATCAGCATAGGTTTCCTGGTTGTTGCAGGCGATGAAAGACATCACACCCACACACAGCAACAGCAGGAATGTTAATTTTCTCATTGTCGAAATGGTTTGATTATTACGTGCAAAGGTACTAAAAAGCAGGGATAGGCACGAACAATATCATTTAAAAATAAAAATTAAACGTTAATCAGCCTTTCAATTGAGGCGCATAAAACTTGATGGCCTCACGGGTTATCTGCTCGGCCTCCTCGATAGAGCAGTCGAGTTGCCCTCCGCTGGCATTGAAATGGCCACCACCGTTGAAGAATTTCTTAGCCATCTCCTCCACCGAGAAGTCGTCTACCGAACGGAGACTCACCCACACCTTGTTATCTACACGGTCGTCCTCGCGCAGCGCGATAGACACTTTCATGCCCTTGATGCGAAGCGGTTCGTTCACCAGTCCCTCGCCGTCGCCACGCATATAGTGGAAATCGCGGATGTTCTGGCGCGTCAACGTATAGTAGGAAGCATGCAGATCTTCAAACACATTGAGCTTCTGCGACATGAGATAGCCACGCAGGCGGATGGCCCATTGGCTGTAGTTGTTGAACACGTTGCGGTAGATCTTGTCCTTGTCGATATGCTTCGTGAGCAGCTGACAAATGATAAAATAGATCTCCGGACGTGTAGAGTTGAACGTGAACCCGCCGGTATCGGTCATCATGCCGCAATAGATGGGCACGGCAAACTTCTTGGTGAGGTCCTCAAATCCACCGAGCTGCCACACAATGCGGAACACCACCTCCGACGAAGAGCTCATCTCGGGATGCGAAACAGCAATGACCGCAGGGATGGTGGGATCGAGATGATGGTCGAGCATCACCCTCGGGGCCTGACAGTTGGTGAGCACCTCCTCCATGGCCTCCACCCTGTTCAGGGCGTTATAGTCGATACAGAACACGAGATTGGCCTCGTCGAACGCCCGCTGCACCACGTCGGGATGCTTGTCAAACCTCACGATGCGCTCGCTCAGGGGCAGCCACTGCAGGAAGTCGGGGAACCCATTGGGCACAATGAGCATAGGCTCTTTGCCATAGTGTACACGCAGATATTCGGCCCATGCCAGGCATGCGCCAAGGGCGTCACCATCGGGACGCGAATGCCCCGTGATGACAATATGCTCAGACGAGGTGATGAGCTCGTTGAGCTGGGTAGCCTCTTCGGCAGATAAAAGATTCAAATCCATAATGTTTGCAAAGTTAATAAAAAGATTGGAGACGCGTGTCCGCCTCGCCACCTTTTTCTCTTTGAATATCATGTAGGTAGAGATAGCGGGGACGAGGATGGCAGGTGAGTCGAACAAATGGCGGGGGCATCCTAAGCGAGAAGATCCATTGATGAATCGAGTAAATGGCGGTCTCAAGGAGACGAGGGCCCAGCGCTTCAGCTATGAGATGCCAACTGCGACAAGGCCCTCATTCAAAGCGCCCGAAATAAGGTAGTAATCGCATGACGAATAGGTACTAATGGCGAGGCGAAAAGGTACTAATGGCGAGGCGATTAATACCTTTTTGCAAAAGGATAGGATGAAGGAGGCTAAGACGTTGGGCTTGAGGCTCTATTCCACCTGCATGTGGAGAGCACCCGAATAGCTCACGATGAGCTCCACTTCGAAGCTGCTCATGCTGTCGGGAATAACCAGCTGGGCGGTGTAATGGATGCCTTGGTCGTCGATATTCTTAAACACCAGATCGCTCAGCACAGCCTGACTCAGGAAGTCCTGAGGCACTTTCGAGGCGAAAGCCTGCTTGCGGAAGTCGCTCGAAAAGAGTTTCTTCGGGCCATGATACACGTGAAGGTTGACAATGTTGTCGTAGTAGAAATTGTCTACGGCCACGCCATCGTCATTGTAAGAAGTCTTCACCACTTTATATGTAGTAGGGTTCACCTGCACATAGCAGTGGTAGCGCTCGTTGCCGTGCGTCACCACGGTATCGCGCTTAATCAGTTTATTCTGGTTGAGTGCCTTGGGATGCTTGTCGGAAAACTGGTCGGCATCATCAGGATTGTTGCTCAGGATGAGCGACACCTCCTCGCCTTCCTCGTTGCGAAATACAAAGAGATGGGCCGTCTGTCGTACAATAGGATACTTGATAACGTTGGCGCCGTGGAGCACCAAAGAGTCCTTGATGATCTGGAAATATACCGGTTGACTAATGCTATCGGGATAAAACACCGTGTCGCCCTTCACTTTGAAGGCCACATCCTGGTCGTCTTGGTTGATCCAAATGCCCTGCAGCATCTGCTTGGCCCTAAGGTCTTCCTGTGGCGCAACGGCCTTGCGCTCCTTGTTCTTGCATGAGAACACAGCCAGCGCGAGCGTCAACAACACTAAGTATTTTATCTTCATTACTTAAGTTCAAGTCGTTTCTTCGAGTGCAAAGTTACAACATTTTATGTAATATCATAAGAAATAAACAAGTTTTAGCTAAGGAATTTTCTATTCTGAAAATAACGATAAAACAAAAGTCTCATACAGACCGGGGCGAAAGGAATAGATTGAAATCGGTCTTCCCGATTGTAGAATTCAAAACGAAAAGCCGGAATGACTCCAAGAAAAGACGGCAGGCACACTTTGATTAGAATAAATCGGATCGCACGCCTGTATTCATCAGGCAGAGCACCAGCCCAAGCACCGTGGCGAATGAGAATGAAAGGAAATGCCAAACTTTATCGATTTTTTTTAGATTATGCTTTGCACCATTGAGTTTTATTGCTAACTTTGCAAGTATGATTGAACTTGACAGGCACATAGAAATATTGCTTCTGAGCAACGATTGCGTCATTATCCCCAATTTTGGAGGGTTTATGGCCCACTACGTGGAGGCCCGAAAAGACGACAGAGACAGCGCGTTTCTGCCGCCCATGCGTACCATTGGGTTCAATCCAAAGCTGAAACTCAACGACTCGCTGCTCGCGCAGTCGTATGTAGAAGCCTACGACATTAGCTATCCCGATGCCGTGGCACGCATCGAGGACGAGGTGCGCGAATTGAAGCAGCATCTTGAAAACGACGACGAATACGAGTTGAAGGATATCGGTCTGTTGCGACTCACCGACGCCGGAAGTCTGGAGTTTGAGCCATGCGATGCCGGAATACTCACCCCCTCGCTCTACGGACTGGGCTATTAC
The DNA here is from genome assembly GCA_002317385.1 of Prevotella sp. UBA1705. Taxonomy (GTDB): domain Bacteria; phylum Bacteroidota; class Bacteroidia; order Bacteroidales; family Bacteroidaceae; genus Prevotella. The sequence goes on from DCJH01000010.1 coordinate 8,140, forward strand.
AACTTTAAGACGCTGGCTCAGATAGAGCAGGAAACAGCCGAGAAGGAGTTGCAGCAGGTACCTGCCACCGTGGCCGAACTCAAACCGATGGTTCAGCCGGCCATCGACGAGACCATGGAGATGAGCGACGACGATGTTGAGGAGCCGGCTCACAATGGCCATTGGACTGCGCTCTGGCGCAACATCGCCGTGGCTTGCGCCGCCTTCATCGTGTTTCTGCTGATTCCGACACCCCTATCCAACAACCATTCCAAACTCATTGAGAGCCGTGTCAACACCCAGTTGTTAGACTATGTGGTGCCCAAGCAAGACTTCAAAGGCGAGAACGCCGTGAAGGAAGTGGCCCGCACAGTGGCCCGTCCTGCTGCTGCCCCCGTGGCACAGCCCACGCAGAAGACCGCGACACCACAGGCCAAGAGCGGCTACACCATCGTGCTCGCCAGCAAAGTGAGCCATAAGAATGCCACAGCCTATGTGGAAGACCTGCACCGCCGGGGCTTCGAGAAGGCCGGGATGCTCACCAAGAACAGGAATAACAAAGTGGTGTTCGGACAATATGCCTCAGAGGCAGAGGCCTACAAGGCCATCTCTAAACTTCGTCAGGACAAAGAGTTCGGCGAGGCATGGATTATGAAATACTAAGACATTATGAAGCGTGTACGCTGCCCCAAATGTAGCAACTATATCACTTTCGATGACAAGAAATACGCCCTCGGACAGGCATTAGCATTCAACTGTCCCTACTGTGGCCACAAATTTGCCATCCGTTTGGGAGGTGCCAAGCCTCAGAAACAGGCCTCCGACACCACGGCCGAGACGGAGCAGGAGCCCGAGGCCGTAGGCTCAATGGTGGTCATCGAGAATATTTTCCACTACAAACAGATTATTCCGCTCTATATGGGCGACAACGTGATAGGCCGATACCAAAAAGGTGTCGACATCAACTGCCCTATACATACCGACGACCCCAGCATCGACATGACCCACTGCGTCATCAATGTGAGTCGGAACAAGAAGGGCGGACTGAAGTTTATCCTGCGCGACGGCCCGAGCAACACGGGTACCTTTGTCGACAATGAGATTCTGGGCGACCGCGAGAGCCGTGTCATCAACCATGGAACGCTGTTTACCATCGGTGCCACATCTATCATCGTGAAGACCCACGAAGACGAGGAGGAATAGCCTCCGCCGTGAGGCCCTACCATCATCCCCACCCCATCCTGCCAAAAAGAATACAATGCGTGCATGCGCCGAATGCGATAATTAGAATTTGATGCAGTTTATTTACAGTTTGAAGACAAACTTCTAATTTTTCTTTCATTATTTCCCGATTCTGGAAGAAAATATGTAAATTTGCACAATTCTATAAATAATATTCACATGAAGCCATCAGCAGTACTGCTCTTACATTGCCAGGATAAGCCGGGTATCATCTCAGAGGTTACAAAATTCATTACGGATAACAAGGGAAACATCGTTTATCTGGACCAATATGTAGACCGCGAGGATGGCATGTTCTTCATGCGAATAGAGTGGGAACTGGAGAGTTTCCTCATTCCCCGGGAGAAGATCAAAGACTATATCGACACGCTTTATGCGCAGAGATACCAGATGACGTTCAATCTCTACTACAACGACGAGCGGCCGCGCATGGCCATTTTCGTGAGCAAGATGAGTCACTGTCTCTACGATCTGCTGGCCCGCTACAAGGCCGGAGAGTGGAATGTAGACATTCCCTGTATCATCAGCAACCACGAGAACCTGAGATACATTGCCGAACAGTTTGACATTCCCTACCATGTGTGGTCTATCAAGAAAGACCATAGCAACAAAGCGGAAGTGGAAGCCGCCGAGATGGAACTGATGAAGAAGGAGAAAATCACGTTCTGTGTGCTCGCCCGATACATGCAAATCATCAGCGACGACATAATCAAGGCCTATCCACACCATATTATTAATATACACCACTCGTTCCTTCCGGCCTTTGTCGGGGCGAAACCCTACCATCAGGCTTGGGAGCGCGGCGTGAAAATCATAGGGGCTACGAGCCATTACGTGACGGCAGAACTCGATGCCGGCCCCATCATCGAGCAGGATGTGATGCGGGTTTCCCATAAGGACACACCCGAATCATTAGTGCTCAAAGGCAAGGATCTGGAGAAAATTGTGCTCTCGCGTGCGGTAACCAAGCACATAGAGCGCAAGATTCTGACGTATCACAACAAAACAATCATCTTCAGTTAGCCAGTATGGAGGTAGCGATTGTAAAATATAACGCCGGAAATATATTCTCCGTGGTCAATGCCCTGAGACGACTGGGCATCGAACCGGAGATAACCGATAAGGCAGAGAAACTGCAGAAGGCCGACCGTGTGCTGTTTCCCGGACAGGGCAACGCCAAGACCACGATGGACTATCTGCGCGAGCATCGCCTCGACCAACTCATCAGAGACCTGCGCCAACCGGTGCTGGGCATCTGCGTGGGACAGCAGTTGATGTGCCAACACTCGGAAGAAGGCAACGTCGATTGCATCGGCATATTTCCCGCCGACGTGAAACTCTTCCAACCGGAAACAGCCGACGAGAAGGTGCCGGCCATGGGATGGAACTCGCTCTACGACCTCTCGACACCCCTGTTCGAGGGAATCAATGAGCGCGACTACGTGTATTTCGTACATAGCTACTATGTACCCCAATGCGAGTTTACCATTGCCACAGCCGACTATGTGCAGCCCTATTCGGCTGCTCTGCATAAGGATAATTTCTGGGCGACACAGTTTCACCCGGAGAAAAGCGGGAAAGTCGGAGAGCGACTGCTGTTTAATTTTCTCAACATGAAATAAGGAAAGGCGTATGAAAATAGAACTGATTCCGGCCATAGACATCATCGACGGGAAATGTGTGCGCCTGACCAAGGGAGACTACTCCCAGAAAAAGGTATATAACGAAGACCCGGTGGCCCAGGCTCAAGAGTTTGAGCGGCTGGGATTCAAGCGTCTGCACGTGGTGGATCTCGACGGCGCGAAGTCGAAACACATCGTCAACGATGACGTGTTGCGTGCCATCACCTCGTCGACCCAGCTACGGGTGGACTTCGGTGGAGGCATCAAGACCGACGAGGATATTGAGAAAGCGTTTGCCGCCGGAGCCGCTATGGTGACGGCCGGAAGCATCGCCGTGACTCAGCCCGAGCTGTTCATCTCCTGGCTCCAGCGCTATGGCGCCGAGCAGATGATACTCGGAGCCGATGTGCGCAACGGCAAAATCAGCATCAACGGATGGAAGGAGGACTCGTCGGAAGACCTGCTGCCCTTCCTCGCCCGGTATGTGGAAGCTGGCGTGAAGAATGTGCTCTGCACCGAAATATCTAAGGATGGCACGCTCGAAGGGCCGGCCATCAGTCTATATCAGCAGATCATGGCCGAATATCCGGGCCTGCATCTCATTGCCAGCGGTGGCGTGAGCAACAGTCAGGACATTGTTCAACTGGAACAGGCCGGCATTCCTGCCACGGTCTTTGGTAAGGCCTGGTATGAGGGCAAAATAGATTTGGAGGAACTGGGGCTATGAGTTGCAACGGTTTGGCCAAGCGCATCGTCCCTTGTCTCGACGTGAAAAACGGCGAGACGGTGAAGGGAACCAACTTCGTTAACCTGCGCACAGCGGGCGATCCCGTAGAGTTGGGGCGCGCCTACAGCGAGGCAGGAGCCGACGAACTGGTGTTTCTCGACATCACGGCAAGCTTCGAGGGTCGCAAGACCTTCACCGATATGGTGTCGCGTGTGGCCCGAGAAATCAATATTCCGTTTACCGTTGGCGGGGGCATCAACGCTCTCGAAGACGTGGAACGGCTGCTCTATGCCGGGGCAGACAAGGTGAGTGTCAACTCGTCGGCTATCCGTAATCCGAATCTCATCAATGAGATTGCGGCCAAGTTTGGCTCTCAGGTGTGCGTCTGCGCCATCGATGCCCGACTCGACGAGGACGGATGGCACTGCTATGTGAAGGGCGGACGCGAGCGCACGGAGCTCGGTCTCTTCGATTGGGCCATGGAAGTGGCCGACCGTGGGGCCGGCGAGATACTCTTCACGAGCATGGATCACGACGGCGTGAAACAGGGATTCGCCAACGAAGCCTTGGTCGAGATTGCCTCGCGGGTATCCATTCCCATCATTGCCAGCGGCGGAGCCGGAACGAAGGAGCACTTCCGCGATGCCTTCATCGAGGGCAAAGCCGATGCCGCCTTGGCCGCAAGCGTGTTCCATTTTGGCGAAATCGCCATCCCAGAACTGAAAGATTACCTCCGGAAAGAGGGTATCAACATCAGATAAAAGGCTGCTCTGGTCTGAGATAGAATATCGACTGAGGCAGACCTTCCAATGAATTTAGAAACAGAAAAAGCATCATGGAGATAGATTTTGAGAAGACCAACGGTTTGGTTCCAGCCATCGTTCAAGACGCTGTAACCAAGAATGTCCTGATGTTGGGCTACATGAACCAGGAAGCCTACGACAAGACCGTGGAGACCAAGAGGGTTACTTTCTGGAGCCGCAGCCGCAACCGTCTGTGGACCAAGGGCGAGACCTCCGGTCATTTCCTGCATCTGGTGAGCATCCAGAACGACTGCGACAACGACACGCTGCTCGTTAAGGTGCATCCCGAAGGGCCGACCTGTCATACAGGAACAGACACTTGCTGGGGCGAGGAGAACCAGTTGAACCCGATTTTATTCCTCTCCGAGCTGCAGGATTTCATCGATAAGCGTCACGAGGAGATGCCCGAAGACAGCTATACGACCAGTCTTTTTAGGAAAGGTGTGAACAAAATGGCGCAGAAAGTGGGCGAAGAGGCCGTGGAAACTATTATCGAAGCTACCAACGGCACCAACGAAAAGCTCATCTATGAGAGCTCCGATATGCTCTATCACCTCATCGTTCTGCTTACCAGCAAGGGGCTGCGCATTGAGGATATCGCCCGCGAACTGGCCCAGCGGCATAATCCCGACTGGGACAAAGCACGCCGCATAGCCAAGGCTAAGGGCAAGAAAGATTAAGATTGAATACCAAGAACTGACTTCGAAAGATAAAAGAAATGCTGATAGATTACAAAAAAGTAAACATATACCAACAGGACAAGCTCGTGCTCAAGGAGGTAGACTTCCAGGTAGACGAGGGTGAATTCATATATATAATAGGTAAGGTGGGCTCCGGCAAAAGCTCTCTGCTGAAGACATTGTATTGTGAACTCGACCTGGTGGAGGACGAAACAGAGAAGGCTGAAGTGCTCGGCCGCGACCTGAAGACCCTTCGCCGCAAGGAGGTTCCGGCCTTCCGAAAGGAGATGGGCATCATCTTCCAGGACTTCCAGCTGCTCCACGACCGACCGGTGTATAAGAATCTCAGATTTGTTCTGAAGGCAACGGGATGGAAAGACAAGGCTGAAATCAACCAGAGAATAGATGATGTGCTCAACGCCGTGGGCATGATCGACAAGAAAGAAAGCATGCCCCATGAGCTCTCCGGTGGCGAACAGCAGCGCATTGCCATAGCCCGCGCCCTGCTGAACCACCCGAAAGTGATTATCGCCGATGAGCCTACGGGTAATCTCGACCCTGAGACAGCTACCAACATTGTGCGACTTTTGAAAGATATTACGCTGCAGGGCACTGCCGTCATCATGTCTACCCACAATATTCCGATGCTCGACCGCTTCCCCGGTATTGTCTATCGCTGTCGGAATACGGAGATTGTCGATGTTACGAAGGAATACAACAAGCTCGACCTCTCGGAGGAAGAAGAGTAACATAGGCTCCCATTGAGCCAAGAAAGACAGTAATAATTCACGAAGAAAAATAGATAAAACAAATAGCAATAGAATGAAGGTACTTAAATTTGGAGGTACTTCGGTAGGAAGTCCAGAACGCATGAAGAGCGTTGCCTCCCTGATTACAGAGTCTGGTGAACCTACATTTGTGGTGCTCTCAGCCATGAGCGGCACGACCAACTCACTCGTTGAAATTTGCGACTACCTCTACAAGAAGAATCCGGAGGGCGCCAACGAAGTCATCAACAATCTGGAGAAGAAGTATCAGAAGCACATTCCTGAACTTTATTCTACAGAGGAATTCCGCAAGAAGACCAGCGAATTCCTGGCCGAGAAGTTCAACTTCCTGCGTACTTTCACTAAAGATATCTTCACGAGCTTTGAGGAAAAGACCATCGTTGCCCAGGGAGAGGTAATGTCTACCAATATGGTAATCAACTACTTGCAGGAGATAGGCATCAAGGCTGTGCTCATCGACGCACTCGAATTCATGCGTACCGACAAGAACGCTGAGCCCGATATGCAGTATATCCGTGAGAAACTGCAGGGCATTATGCAGGAGAACGAGGGCTACCAGATATACATCACCCAGGGCTTTATCTGCCGCAATGCCTATGGCGAGATAGACAACCTGCAGCGTGGTGGCTCAGACTATACAGCCTCGCTCATCGGAGCCGCGCTGCCTGCCGACGAGATCCAGATATGGACCGACATCGACGGTATGCACAACAACGACCCCCGTGTGGTGGAACACACCGAGGCCATACACCAACTGAATTTTGAAGAGGCTGCCGAGTTGGCTTATTTTGGTGCCAAAATCCTCCACCCCACCTGCGTACAGCCTGCCAAATATGCTGGCATTCCGGTACGTCTGAAGAATACGATGGAGCCAAAAGCCGACGGCACGATTATCGACAACGTGCTTGTTCGCGGCAAAATCAAGGCCATTGCAGCCAAGGACAATATCACCGCCATTAAGATTAAGTCGTCGCGCATGCTGCTGGCTACCGGATTCCTGAGAAAGATTTTTGAAATCTTCGAGAGCTATCAGACGCCCATCGACATGATTGCGACCTCAGAAGTAGGTGTCTCGATGAGTATCGACAACCCCACACACCTCAACAAGATTGTAGATGAGTTGAAGAAATATGGTACGGTGACTGTCGATTCCGATATGTGCATCATCTGTGTCGTGGGCGACCTCGACTGGAGCAATCTCGGTTTTGAGACCTGGGCCACAGATGCCATGAAGGATATTCCGGTTAGAATGATCAGCTACGGCGGTAGCAATTACAATATTTCCTTCCTCATCAAGGAGTCTGATAAGAAGCGTGCGCTGCAGAATCTAAGCGACACTCTCTTCAGCAATAAGTAAAAAATTTGACACGACACGGTCATGAAAGGTTGTTTTCCAGTAGATAAATTTCAGAATATCCAGACCCCGTTTTATTATTATGATACCCAAATCCTGCAAGACACGCTTAGCGCTGTCTTGCACGAAGCGGGCAAACATGAGAATTTCGTGGTGCACTACGCCATCAAGGCGAATGCTAACCCCAGGGTTCTATCTATCATTTCACAGGCTGGTCTGGGTGCAGACTGTGTCAGCGGAGGTGAGATTGAGGCCAGCATCATGGCCGGATTCCCCTCTGAGAAAATAGTTTATGCCGGTGTGGGCAAGGGCGATTGGGAAATCAATCTCGCCCTCGACGCCGACATCTTCTGCTTCAATGTAGAGAGCAACGCCGAGTTGGAGGTGATCAACGAACTGGCTCTGGCCAAGGGAAAAGTGGCCAAAGTGTGCTTCCGCATCAACCCGGACATAGACGCCCACACCCATGCCAATATCACCACAGGCCTTGCCGAGAACAAGTTTGGCATTGCCATGGACGATATGGAGCATGCCATCAAGGAGGCCGTAGCCATGGAGGGCATCAACTTCATTGGTCTGCACTTCCACATTGGCAGTCAGATTCTCGACATGACCAGCTTTAGAGAGCTCTGCAAACGCATCAACACATTGCAGGATCAACTGGAGAACAAGGGCATCAATGTGAAGGAAATCAATGTCGGCGGAGGCCTCGGCATCGACTATGACGACCCCAATGGTCATCCCATCCCCGACTTCAAGAGCTTCTTCGACACCTATGCCGAGGGACTGAAACTGCGGCCCGGCCAGCGCCTCCACTTCGAGTTGGGGCGTGCCATCGTAGCCCAGATGGGCTCACTTATCAGCCGCACGCTCTATGTGAAGCAGGGAACAGCAAAGAAATTTGCCATCCTCGACGCCGGCATGACCGACCTCATTCGTCCCGCTCTCTATCAGGCCTACCACAAGGTGGAGAATATCAGCAGCGATGCTGCTGCGCAGACCTACGATGTGGTGGGGCCCATCTGCGAGTCGAGTGATGTATTTGCCAAAGACTACTCGATCAATGAGATCCATCGCGGCGACCTCATCGCCCTACGTTCCGCAGGAGCCTACGGCGAAATCATGGCCAGCCAATACAATTGCAGGCCCCTTCCCAAGGGCTATACCACGGAAGATCTGGGAGCCTGCGAATGTCATCAGATATGAACTTCGTAACAATTGACAACTTTACCATCATTGCAAGCATAGCGCTTATCATACTGAGCATTGTCACTCCAATGCTCAATCCCTTTTTCCGTTTCAGCAAAAAAGACAACTACCAGGAAGAATCGCCCGACAGCGAACCCACTCCAGCCCCTCCCCTGTCGCTGGTCATCACGCCCTTTGACGATGCCGAAGGCCTGGCCAAGAACCTTCCCCATCTGTTGCAACAGGACTATCCTGCTGCCTATCAGGTCATTGTGGTCATAGAACAAGGCGACCACAGGGCTGAAGAAATTATCGGAAATATCAAGAACAGCTATCCCGACGGACAGGCACAGAGCCATGCAGAGCTCTACGTGACCTACATCCCGCAATCATCGCGCTACATCAGTCGCAAGAAACTGGCTATCACCTTGGGCATCAAGGCGGCCAAAAACGAGTGGATAGTGCTCACGGAAACCAGTTGTCGACCGGCTTCGAGCCAGTGGCTCAGCACCATAGGCCGCCACTGCCACGGCGAAAATAATCTTGTGGTGGGCTACGGATGCTTCGACGACAACACTGCATCCTACCGCCGGTTTGAGCGTCTGCACACCTCCTTCTACCTCATGCGTGAGGCCAGCCGAGGCACAGCCTATCGTGACAACAGCTATAACATTGCTTTCCGCAAGACCGAATTCATGGATGGCGACGGCTATCTGGGCAACCTCCACCTGATGCGAGGCGAATACGATTTTGTGGTCAACAAGCATGCCCACAAGGCTACCACGGCTCTCGAAACTGCCGAAGAAGCCTGGATGATGGAGGATGAGCCCACCGAGAAGAGCTGGCTCAACCGCCATATATTCTATCTTGAATCGCGCAAAAGCCTGAACCGTGGCTTCCGTCACCGCCTGCCCTTCAACATCGATCAGGCTGCCTTACATCTCAATATGCTGTTGCTACTCGGCGCACTGGCTTTTGCGGGCTTCGCACAAAACTGGATTCTCCTTGCATCAGCCACGCTGGCGCTCATCGTTACCTTTATCTTCCGCTCTATTCTATGCCACAAGGCCCTGCGCAGTTTCGGCGAAAACATCTCGCCGCTCGGCGCAACCTTCTACGAATTGGGCATTCTCTGGCACAATCTCTGGTACATGCTGCGTTATCGCATGGCCGACAAACACGACTTTACGACCCATAAGCTCTAAACACTATGGCACGACTGAAGATATTGATGTTCATTTCTCCCAAGGTGGATGCACAGAATGTCAATCATGAACTCACCACCCGACTGGCCCATACCCTACAGGATGTGGCCGACGTAGACCTGAAAACCTCATGGTCGGAGATGGACAGCGAGGCCCTGAAAGCCTATCACATCATCCATATCTTCGGGTGCTGGAACCTGCCTTCAGCCCGATTGCTCAACAAGGCGCATCATCTTCACATCCCCACGGTCTACTCGCCGATGGGTGGTCTCCAGCCTTGGGTAATCCGTCAGCACCGCACTCACTATGACTATTCGCTCCAGCGCCAGGTCATCCAGAAGGCTTCGGCCATACACCTGTGTAGCAATCTGGAGAGCGAGAAGTTTGGTACGCTGGGTTGGAACAGCCGCACGGCTCTCATCAAAAATCCCATTCTCACCAGTCTTATCACCTTCGAGCAAATGGCTGCCATGATGCTCAGCCTCTATGAAAAGGTGCTCAACACCCACGCCCGACTGTTGCTCAGCGACCATTCGTGCGAGGCCATCGGTCATCTCATGGAACTCGGCGTAGACCGCGACGTGCTATTCGACCAGAAGCACTGCGAGGCGATGAGACAAAATCTTGTACTTCTCGATACCACCGACTGGCAACGCATCTTCCTCTATGCAGCCGACGAGGGTATCACCGAGGTGCTGAAAAAAGGTCTCGACAGAATACAATTTGTTGCTCCAGAAGTCGTTATAGAGCAAATAGACCGTTTCTCCAGCACCCATCATTATGTGGAGGGCGACCTGAAAGACAGCGAACTATGCTATCCTCACCCCTCGACCATCGACAAGCTCAACGAGCTTCTTAAGCCGCAGGAATCCCAAGAGCGGGCCGTTTGTACCCAGCTGATAAACCTCAAGCAGGAGATGGGGCGCGGGGAGGCACCGATGCTCCATCTGGCCAACATCTATTGCTCGTTCCGATTCACCGAGATGGACGAAGACCGGCTATGCGACGTCGTGCGCGAAATGGGACTATCCGACTTTGCCGAGCGGCTCATGGCCGTGCTCAGCGACGTGATGCGACTCTCTGAAGGCTTTCAACCTTTCAAGACGAGAGACGACAGAGGCTACCAAGACATGAAAACCGACATTACCAAGTTTAATACTTGGGCCTGAAATCGATACTCTCAGACCTATAAATCTACATAAAAACATTAAAGATGACACAAAAAATGAAAAACAAGTACAACATCGAGAAAGACATGCGGTACCTGCAATTGCTGTCCAACACGTTCCCCACAGTGGCAGCGGCGAGCACCGAAATCATCAACCTGCAGGCTATTCTGAGGCTGCCCAAGGCCACAGAACATTTCCTGGCCGACGTCCACGGAGAGTATGAAGCCTTTCAGCACGTGCTTAAAAATGCCTCGGGCAACATCAAGCGCAAGGTAAACGAACTCTTCGGCATATCACTTCGCGAGACCGAGAAGCGCGAACTCTGTACCCTAATCTACTATCCCGAGCAGAAACTCGAACTCGTGAAAGACTCGGAAAAAGACATTATCGACTGGTATCACATCACCATACATCGCCTTGTAGCCGTATGCCGTGACGTATCAAGCAAATATACGCGTTCCAAGGTGCGCAAAGCCCTACCCGTAGACTTCTCCTACATCATTCAGGAGTTGCTCGACGAGCGTAGCGAAGACGTGAACAAGGCTGCCTATATCAACGGAATCATAGACACCATCATCACCACAGGCCGCGCCGACGACTTCATTATAGCCATTGCCAACGTCATCCAGCGACTCACCATAGACCAGCTCCATATGCTCGGCGACATTTTCGACCGTGGTCCCGGTGCCCACAAGATTCTCGACATGATGGGCCAATACAAGCACTGGGACATCACTTGGGGCAACCACGACATCCTCTGGATGGGTGCGGCAGCCGGCAACAAGTCGTGCATCTGTACCGTCATCCGCCTATCTCTGCGCTATGCCAACCTCGTGACACTCGAAGATGGTTATGGCATCAACCTCGTGCCGCTGGCCACCTTCGCCATGGAGCACTACGACCAGGATCCTTGCACCGAGTTCATGCCCAAGATTACCGACCCCAACAGCCATATCGACGAAAAAACCATACGCCTCACAGCTCAGATGCACAAGGCCATTGCCGTGCTCAGCTTCAAGTTGGAGGCGCAGCTTTTTGCCAAGCATCCCGAGTGGAAGATGCAGGATCGCATGCTCCTCGACCACATTGATTATGACAAGGGAACCATTACTATCGATGGTAAAGAGTACAAACTCACCAGCTGTTCCTTCCCCACCATCGATCCGCAGCACCCCAACCAGCTCACGTCTGAGGAGGAAGACCTCATCAAGAAGCTACACCACAGTTTCTCGGTGAGTGAGAAACTGCACAAACACATGAAGTTATTGCTGGCCCACGGCTGCATGTATGGCATCTATAACAATAATCTTCTGTTCCACGGCTCGGTGCCTCTCTCCGATGAGGGCAAGCTCAAAGACGTGGAAATCTATCCCGGCAACTCATGCTCGGGCATCAAACTCATGACGGAGATTGGCCGACTCATCCGTAGTGCCTACCAGTCTGACGCGTCGAATTCGGAGAAAGACTATGCCATAGACTATTTCTATTATCTCTGGTGCGGCCCCAACAGTCCGTTGTTCGACAAGGATAAGATGGCCACTTTCGAGCGCTATTTCCTCAAGGAAAAGGAAACTCACAAGGAGAAGAAGGGCAACTACTTCATGTTCCGCGATAACGAAGAGATATGCGATTATATCATGGACTCCTTCGGTGTCACCGGAGACAACCGCCATATCATCAATGGTCATGTACCCGTGCATGTGGGCGACGGAGAGAATCCCATCAAAGCCAATGGCAAACTGATGGTCATCGACGGCGGCTTCTCGCAGGCCTATCACAAGGAGACCGGCATCGCCGGATACACGCTTGTATATCACAGTCGCGGATTCCAGCTCGTACAGCATGAGCCTTTTACCAGCACGAAAGACGCCATAGAGCGTGGCACCGACATCAAGTCGACCATTCAGATTGTCGAAATGTCGTCCAACCGTATGCTTGTGGCCGATACCGACATCGGCAAAGAGCTGCGTGGCCAGATCGACGACCTGGAGGAACTCCTCTACGCCTATCGTCACGGCTTCATCAACGAGAACGAAAACAAGAAATAGTAGGCCCGTTGCTCCTCTGCAACTCGCTATATCCCACCCCCATCAAGCATGGACTGCATCCCCATCAGCAGCCCATGCTTTTTTCATAACAACAAAAAAGCAATCTTAGTAGATTAAGGCCTTATCCACACCTCTTCCTGTCCCCTTAACAATTACTACCTTTTCGCCTTACAATAAGGTAGTAATCGCCTCACCTTTAAGTACTAATCATAAGACGATAAAGTAGTTATTCCAAAAGAAAGAAGCAGTCCACAATCTCCCTCTTATATCATATACCCATCCCATTCCTTAATCAGACTTGTAATCTCGAGCCTAACTAATAACATTATACTCATCTCAAAATACTCCAAATTAACCCTAAAATATTATCTATCAAATTATATCCATCTATTCAAGAAAATACTAAATATGCCTTCCCAAGAGCAAAATTCCGTTTCATTCTTCAATTAATTGAAAATAATTTCCGATATTTGTACTTGTGAAAAGTCCATTGTCTTTTGCTTTTTTATCGTCAATTACAAAAGTAAAATATTCAGGGACCTTACACACAAATTAGGATAGTATCAGAGTAAGAGATACTATTAGTCATACCCAAACGGGTACGTGGATTGAAACTTACATAAAATGAAAAAGAAGAGTCGCACCCCTTTGGGGGTGTGTGGATAACAAGTTAAACTTTTTATACCATATATTTACCTATGCTCAGTAGCGACATGCCCCGTGCATGTCCGCACCGCCGCATGGCAAATGTGAGACAACAAAAAGAGCCCCCGAGGGATATCTCTATCCTCGGGGGCTCTGCTGAAAGGAGGCGGCTACCTACTCTCC
>DCJH01000009.1 GCA_002317385.1 Prevotella sp. UBA1705
CCCGTGCCTATCCGCACCGCCGGAAGGTCAGCAAAAAAATCCTCCCACTCTCCACTACCCTTCTTTTTGTTCGCAATTAGGATAATCCGCATGAAAAATAGAAGATTGAACGATTTGGATAAAAAGTTGAATTAAAAGGATAAAGACCATTGCGAAAATTATCCATAACTTTGCAGTGTTCTTAGAAATCGATTGTATTCAGGATAATTTTTCTTTAAAATTATACGCTGACACATGACAAACACAGGGCATTTGGCTGCCACACCATGAATTTGTATTGACTTGATTCTCAGCCATAAACATATAATTTACAATATAAAACACACAAAATGAAGAAAACTTATGTACGTCCGATAACCGAAGTTATCTCAATCCTTGACTATTCACAACCTCTCATGGCATCTGTTGATGGCAATGGAAACTTACCCGGCGGAGGGGCTGGAGGAGGCATTGTCGGAGGAGCCAAAAGTTCACGATTCGCTTATGACGAAGAGGTTGGCACCGGATGGGGCAACTCTGCATGGACCACTACATCATGGAATAACGATTAACAACACAGCAACACACCATACATGAAGCATATATCTTATATTATCTTGACTCTGGGCGCATGTTTTCTCTCTTCGTGTGCCGACAATTCAGAATTTGATACTCACTTATCCAACATACCGACGATAGCCAACGGCCATACGCTCTGTGGCGAAATGACGGTGCAGAGCGTTGAAAGCGAGAGCTTAGACCCTGCTACCACCCGCACCACTGCCACCTATACCGACCAGACAGGCATGACCTATACATGGGAAGCCGGTGTCTCAATTCCTGCCTACATCTATGCAGAGCAGAACGGAACGAGGCAGGCCTTCGAGGGAGAAATCAATATCGTGACCGCCAAGCCCGCCAAGTTCACCATCAAACTTCCCGAGGCCCTCGACCCCTCCAAGGGCGGACTGAAGATTGCCGTGGCCCTGGGCAAGCAGCACCAGGTGGAAAACGGCGCATGGGCCACAGGCATCGACGCTCACGGCAACGTGAACTTTGCCAACAGCGATATGATTTACACCAATGATGCCAGCAGCATCAACATCCCCCTCTATGCTCCTCTGACCCCTGTGGCACCCAATGGAGCCGTGAATCTGGACATGAAACAGCTGGGATGCTTTGTTCAAGTGAATTTCAACTGTAGCAAGAGTCTCACCCTCGACGAGTTTACAATCAAGTCGGATGCCATCAGCGGCAGCGGCACACTGAACCTTTCGTCGACCACCGTCGCCGCTCCAGCATGGACTCCCACCACTACCCGTGTGGCGACCTCATGCTACGGGCTGGACAATCTCACCATGGGCAACGGTCAGACTCATGCCCATTTCTTCACCTGGCTCATGCCCACCGCCGATGCCTCGCACCCAGCCTCTGTACCCACAGTACTGCGTATAGGCAACTCGGCTACGGGCCAATACTACAGTCGAGGTATTCCTCAGACCTTCTACTTTGTCAATCCCAAGAACTATTCCATCGATATCAATGTGCCAGATGACAACCACAGCGCCGACTTGATGATTACCGAGTTTGGCAGTCACCCCAAGTACGACGGCACATCTCTCGACTGGATAGAGATTACCAACACCACCGGCTACGAGGTCAACCTGGCCAACTACTATCTGGTACGTGCCGTCAACGGTGCCTCCAACATGGCTGCGGGCATCATCAATCTCGGTACACTGGCCGCTCAACGCGGCGTAACCGTTGTAAGACCCGACCACAATACGACCTCCCTGCCATCGGGTGCGAGCCTCATCATTACCGGCTCGAAAGCCGGCAACAGCTACTTCTCGGGCAATGGTCTGTCTGGGATGGTCTATCAAGCGCTGCTCATGGGCGACAACAGCGACCTCGTGCGCGAGTTCACGCCTACCGCCCACACCGATGGCAGGCTCTATAACGCCTATTTCATCACCCGTTTCGGCACAGATATCACTAATGGAAGGCCCAACGACGTGGTAGACAACTTCGGCCGTTTCGCCAATGGCAGAATCAATCAGATAGATTATAACCGTACCTATCTGCGCCGCCCCTACTACCGCAAGACCCACGGCACCAATGGCATTCACGCCTACGACTATACCAAGACCATGGGCTATGCCGATGCCACAGGCCAGCCCACGAAAGACTTCGACGTGGCGCCCTGGACCTTCTGCGGCAAACTGGCCGGCGGCGACCTGGGAATCATCGGTCTGAGCGGCGTCGGTTTCTCCATGCCCAAAGTAAGAGTCTTTACCAAATAACGCATAGACAACCTGTCTAATCTGAAGAACACAACCCTGTCTGACCAGCGACAACACTGTCGTTGGTCAGTCTTTTTTTATGGCATGTCATGCTGATGATAGTGCCGCGGTGTCCCTATCCCAAAGCCTTATGTACCCTGAGAAAGGGCCCAAACGAAAGAAGGCATATCACTATCCAGTGACATGCCTTCGCAAAGATTATCCTGATCAATCCCAACACGTTAATTTTTACCTTGTGGGTAGGCCATCGCATAGCCTTATCAAGAATGATACGGGATGGGGCCGCATGCCCCATCCCTATGGAAATCAGTTTATCTTTTTGCCCCAGTAGGTGGTCTTGCCATCGTTGCTCACACCCACATAGACGATGGTCTGCTTGCGCGGGGAGGCCTCCCAGTCGAGTTCGCGCTTGAGATAGAGCTTGTTGGTGCCGATGGTCAGCACGCCGGTCGAGGCGCTGAAGCTCCATGCCGACCCGGCTCCGAAGCCTGCGGTAACCTTGTGGTCGCTGCCCAGCGTGAGCAATGCCGACCCAGCCTGCTGCTGATAGCTATAGGCGAGGTTGATGTGCTGCCAGTTGCCCACGAGCTCACTCTCGCTGATGGCCTGCTGTGGAACGGCACCATAACGCTCGGGCAACACGAGTGGCCAGCCGTCGGAGGTCCACACAATGGAGCGCACGGCACCCATCATCAGGGCGTTGCTATAGGCGTTGCCCTTGTAGTTGGCGGGGAAACGCTGCTGCGAAGCATAATACCAGTTGCCCTTGCCGTCGTCGAACACGGCACAGTGGCTGATGCCCACCCAGCCGTGGTCGGTTCCAAACTTATAGGGATGGGTGAGTATGGGGTAGGCCTCGCCGCCCGAGGTGGTCACGTCGCGGCCGGTTATGTCGTAGTAGGGGCCGTCGATGTTGCGCGAGCGCACCACGCGGGTGTTATAAGCCACCGACAGTTCGTCGTAGGCGAGGAACATATAGTAGTAGCCATCGCGGTATACCACTTCGGGAGCCTCGCTCGATTGCCAGCGCTGTCCGGCCTTGCCGAGCAGTCGGTTGTAGATGGTCTTGCCATAGGCAGCGGCATTCTCGTCGCCCCAGGGATTGCCGAGCGACTGCTTGGGCAGTCCGGTGGCGGGGTCGAGCCGTACGGCAGCGATGCCGCTGTGCCATGAACCATAGACAAGCCAGTGCTCGCCGTTGTCCTTGATGACCAGCGATGGGTCGATGGCATTGTACTTGAAGTAGCAGTTGTTCCAGTCGGTGGCGTTGACACGGAAGTTCAACTGCTTGTCGGAATAGTTGGTGATGACATAGCCTTTGTCTACCCACGACTCCGGATTCGACGGTGTGGCGGTCTCCATGAGGCCGATGAAGCAGCGCTCGCTCCATGTGCCTGTGCCGTCGATGGTGCCGGGAATGGTGATGACATAGTACATGCGGTAGAGGCTACTGCTAATGCGGCGCACGCAGGGAGCCCAGAATCCAAACTGAGTCTGGTCGTTGAAGTTGGCTGTCGACGCGCCAAGCCCCATCTGCGAGCGTATCTCGTTGAGCTTGGTCTTGACCCAGGCGGGTATGCCGTGCATCGTGGCGCCGAGGAATTCCCAGTTCACCAGGTCCTTGGAGCGGCGGCAGAAGAAGTGGCCGTGGCCCACGTGGGCGTTGCCATAGCTGGCGTCGGTCTGATACATATAGTAGTAACCATCGTCGGCCAGCATCACACTGGGATCGTGCACATTGGCCAGATTCCACTGCGTGCGGTAGTTCCAGTCGGCCAGCGGCACATAGTAGTCGTCGTAGGTGGGTGCCGTATAGGTCGTGCCAGTGTTGGGATTGGTGTTATTGTTGTTATTATTGCCCGAGCCGTTGTCGTCGCTTCCAGGGTCGCTGCTGGAGCAGGCGGCGATGGAAAACGCGCTCATCACGGTGAAAGCAAGGAAAGCAATCTTTTTCATGTCGGAGTATGGGTGAAAGGATATGGATGTTTTCAAATCATGAGGTGAGCGAGGAGTGGCAGGATGGGTGCCCTCCCCGCTCATCGTTGGTGTATCGCCGGATTAGCGACGATGGTTTCTCTTGGCTGCCGAAGCGCCGAATACCAGGTGGCAGCTGTCGATGGTGAAGGCCACGTTGAGGTCGTCTACATCCACCGTGTTCACGCCGAGGTAATACTGGGTGTAGGTGTTGCCGTCGCTTCCCACAATCACAGCCTGCACGTCGGCCGTGCCGTTGTTGCAGTTGGTCACGTAGACCGTCACCTTAGCACCGTTCATGACTGCCAGCCATGTGGCCCAGTCGCTCTCCGATTTATCGTGGATGCAAGCAGCATAGCCATTGCCCCAGCCGAAGTTGTCGGAGCGGAGCACACCATATTCGGTTTTGTTGTCGGCCGTGCGGAGCACCACAACGAAGTTGTTCCAGTTGTTGGCCATACTGCTGTAGTTGGTAAACGGAATGGCGTAGGTAGCGCCTGCCGGCACCTTGAGGTTATCGGTGTGTACCGACCACCAGCCACCGGTGTTGTCTTCAGGCCCGAGCACATTGGGAGTAGGCGTCATCGTGGTGACCTTAGACTCTGAAACCGTTACGTCGACAGTGGAAGTCACACCGTTTTCGGTGGTGATGGTCACGGCGTGGGTGCCTGCTGTGGCCGGGATAGCCGAGAAGGTGAGCTTGGAATTCTTCACCACGGCAGTGTTTCCATTGCCATAGGTGGCGGTCACTTCGAGTCCGGTGGGGTCGAAGGCCAGCGTGCGACCGGTAAGGCTACTCGTTGCCGCCGAGTTGTAATAGTAGTAGTGGGTGCGCGTCGGAGCCTGAGTCACCTTGATAGACTTGATTTTTTCCACTACGTTGAACTTGGCATTGGCCACGATGGGCTTATCGGCATTCTCGCCCTTGAAGGTCTTGTTGTAGATGGCCACGAGGGTCTTCTCGCCCAGGTTGTCCATGTCGGGGATGGCCGAGAAGTAGAGTTCGGAAGCCGGCACGGTCTTGGTCACGCCCTCCTCAAAGGTCACATCGGCCGACACATTGGCCATGGCGTCCTCCAGCGAGGTGCCAAGGTCCACCTGGTCGGGCACATTGTTGAGCACCATAGACACCGGAGCCTTGTCCTGTGCCGAGGTGAGGCCACCGATAGGAACGACATTCGACTGCAGGAAATCGATGTAGGAACCCTCCACACAGATGAAGCAGCGGATGTTGTTGTTGGTGGCATCGGTATTGAGATTGGGCAGTTTGTAGGGCTGCACGTAGGTCTTGGTCACCGTTCCATTGGTCAATTTGATGAGGAACGTGTCGGCCTTCGAGCGGTCTACGGTGAGCGTCACCTTGCCGCCGAGTTTCTGCACGTTGGCGTCCTTGTTGCTGGCGTCGGGCGAGAGCAGCTGATTGCTGTTGCTATACTTAAAGTAAAGGTACTTGCCCCACTGCGAATTATACTTCGCCGAGTCGCCCGTGGCATCGAAACGGAATGCGCCATACTCGCTGTAGCCAGTGCCGCCGCGGTCTACATCGTTAGAGATGATGAGGGCAAAGTTCTTGTAATAGGTGTCGTCGCTGGGGTTGATGCTGAGGTTGAACACAGCGTTCCACTTCACTCCATCGGGTATCACATAGTACTTGGAGAAGTTTTGCCACCAGCCCGAGGTGAAATCTGTGGCACCAAAGGAGTACACATCCTCCTGCATGCCAACCAAAGGCTCCTCCTGTCCCGCTTTCTTGGAATTCTCAATGGAGTCTATTTTCTGGGAAATCCAGTCGGGTGCGTCTACGCTGTAGAGGTCGCCGCCCTCGCAGCCGGTCAGTGTCAGCAGGCCAAGTGCTGCTGTACAGAAGACGGATGCTATTTTATTGAGATGTCTCATGATCTTTCTATATATAAAAGTGATGTTTTTAGGCCTCCCCGCGGCGTCCCGGAGGATGTGCCGCAGGGATGGTTTTGATGGGTTATTTGCTCAGGCTTACCACGGGATGCACCGTCCAACCCTTCTCCTGAAAGTAGACAGAGTTGTCGCTGCTCTCGTTGGCCGAGTTGCCTTTGAGGTTAGGATTCTTGTTGGTCAGCGTCTGAACGATGGGCAAGAACTCGTGACCCGGCACGTAAGTGTCGTATGAACTCTTCAGCTCGGGGTCGGTAGCGATATCGGAATACTTCACAGGATCCTTGGCTCTGTGCAGCGAACGGCGGAAGGTTCCGTGCTCCTTCAGCTGCTGCAGACGGTCGGCGCTATAGAAGAATCCCCAGCGAATGAGGTCGAAACCACGGCCAAACTCACAGCCAAACTCTTTGGGGCGCTCCACGTTGGCAATCTGTTCGAACAGTTTGTCCTTGGAACCGAAGTCGGAAAGCTTGAGGGTGGCCAGACCGGCACGCTCGCGCACCTGGTTGATCCAGTCGATGGCCTGCTGTGTAGGGCCGTTCACCTCGTTCTCACACTCGGCTGCACGCAGCAGCACGTCGGAGTAACGCATGAGCCTCAAGTTGATACCGTCGTGCAGACCGGTTACCACTTTATCATAGAGACCGGTGCGCATATTGGTGAATTTGGCAATGGGCAGACCGCCGTTCACATTGTTGGTCACCACGGTATCGGTGGCAGTCATCGCCTCGCCGTAGCCCATGTTGCCGTATTCAAATCCGTCCCAGTCGGTCTCGTAGGTGCCGATCGTCCAGTAGAGACGCGGATCAAGCTTACCCTTAGTGGTGCGCTCCTGCTTGAAGAGCTGGTAGAGCCATGGCGAAGCGGAGATATCGGCCCAGCCACCATAGCGTCCGGGGGCGAAGTTGCTCTCTATAGCGGAGCCCTGTGTGGCATTGGGACTGGTGTTCACCGGGGTCCATTCGTCGTCGGTGCCCTGCGAACCGTAGTCGAGGAACTGCACTTCAAACAGGCTCTCGGCATTGTTCTCATACTGCGAACCCTCGCGGAAGTTGTCGCCGTAGTTGGCCATGAGCTTATACGTGCCATACTTCTTGTTCATGATATCCTTGAGCACGGCCAGTGCCTCACTATACTTATGGCGCTGCATCAGGGTGCGGGCATAGTATCCGGCGGCTGCACCGCTGGTGGCACGACCGGCTGCCCATTCGCCGCCCTCATCACGGGAGGGGAGCAGATTCATCGCCTCGGTGAAGTCTTTCTCCACCTGGTCGAGCACATCGTCGTAGGTGTTGTTGGCGCCATAGAGCCCATCGAGGGTCGAATAGCTGTCGTAATCGGTAATCAACGGCGGGTTCTGGTAGTATCCGGCGAGGTTATAGTAGGCCAGGCCACGCAGGAAAAGCACCTGTCCCTTGATGCGGCGCATCTGCTCCGAGAGCTGGGTGTCGTCGGTACCACAGCGTGAGATGGCAAAGTTGCACACGTTGATGGTGTAGTACCACTCGCGCCAAACCCACCAACCGATATCTCCGGTCACGGGCAGGTCGAGGTCGTCGAAGGGCAGATACCACACCTGAGACGAGTTCCAAGCCTCATCTCCGCGGCACACGTCGATGTTGTAGCCCACACGGGCGTAGGAACCCTCCATGCGAATATGGTTGTAGGCAGCCACGACGCTTTCCTCAAGGTCGTCGGCATTGTAGCCAAACGTACCTGTAGTCTGCTGGTTGGGGTTCACCAACTCCAGCTTATCGTTGCACGAAGTCAACGTACCAAGCCCCAGAAGCAGGGCTAAGGATAACTTATTTAGTTTCATATTCAATGATTCGTATTAAGTGGTTTACGTAGTTTTAAGCATTAGAAGGTGAAGTGCAGACCACACATGAAGCTGCGGGCACTCGGGAATGAACAGAAGTTGTAGCCCGGAGTGAATGTGCCGCCGGCATAGTCCACGTTGTAACCATGGTAACCTGTGAGGGTGTAGAGGTTCTGGGCAGACACATAAGCCCGCACGCCAGACACCAAACCACCAAACCATTTGTCTGGGAAATTGTAGCCCAGCTCGATGTTGGCGAGCTTCCAGTAGGCTGCATTCTGTATCTTGCGAGAGCTGAGGAGGTCGTTCCAAGCCAGCGTGGCGTTGTTGGTGACGTAGGTGCGAGGTACATCTGAGATGTAGGTCAGGCCGTCTTCCGAGAAGCTGTTGGCCTGAAGCATGTTCACATCCTTGTTTCCCCAGCCGTAGCAAGAGTTCAGACTGTTGTAGATATCGTCGGTCACGTGATAGTTCAAGGCACCATAGGTAGAGATGCTCAGGTCGAAATTCTTGTATTCGAGGTGTGCATTCAGACCGAAACTCACCTTAGGCAGGCCACTACCCAATACCACCTGGTCGTCGGCATCTATCTTGCCGTCGGGCGTTCCGTCAGGACCGCTCACATCCTTATATAGGCAATCGCCAATGTTGGCGCCCTGCTGGGTGGCATGATTGTCCAAGTCGGCCTGTGTACGGGCTATTCCTTCATACACCCAACCATAGAACTGACCGATCTCCTGCCCCACGTAGGTGGCGAAAGCACCGGTGATATACGAGTCGGTACCGAAGCCGAGGGAGGTCACTTTGTTCTTCAGCGTGCTGAGGTTGGCACCAATCTCATATTTCAACTGATGGTCACGGTTGCGATAGGTGGCCGAGAACTCGAAGCCGCTGTTGTCCATCGAGGCCGCATTCATGATGACAGAGGTATTGGAAACACCGGCCTGCTCGGGTACGGGAACACCATAGAGCAGATCCTCGGAGCGGTTCTTGTACCACTCTGCGGAGAATTCCAGTCGGTTGTTAAACAGTGCAAGGTCGATGCCTACGTTGGTAGTCTTCTTCTTTTCCCAGTGAATGTTGTTGTTGACAAAGGTCGAAACAGCCGAGCCTGTTACCGCAGAGTTACCGAAACTGTAGGTCATGTTGTTGCGGGTCATAGTTGCCTGATACTGATATTCGCCGATATTCTCGTTACCCAACACACCATAGCTGGCACGAATCTTAAACATATTGACGATGTCGCGGCTGATAGGGAAGAAACTTTCCTTATCGAAGCGCCATCCGGCAGATACCGACGGGAATGTGCCCCAGCGGATATCCTTCGACAGGCGAGAGCTACCGTCGCGACGAACAATGGCTGAGAAGAGATACTTCTCGTCGTAATTGTAGTTCAATCGGGCGATATACGAAGCCAATACGTGCTTGAACTCGTAGGATTCAGCATGGGTTGTGGCCGCGTTCTGAATCTGGAGGAAGTAAGGCTCGGGGAACTTGATACCCCATCCGGTAAGCGTATGGGTGTTCTCCTCCTCGTAGGTCTGACCGGCCACGAGGTTAATGTGGTGCTTGCCGAGTGTTCCGTCGTAGGTCAGGGTGTTCTCAATCAGGGCATCCGAATAGGTGCGATGCCCCTCGGTGAGGCGCTCATTGCTTTTATCGAGGTACACACGGTTGCTCTGTGCCCACGCCGAGATCCATGTATAATCCTGTGCATGGGTCTTGCTGTAGGAGAGATTGATGTTGTAATGTAGGCTGTGGTTCTTGCTGTTGATGCCTACCATCTTCAGAAGGTCTACGTCGGCAGACCCGCTTCCCACGAAACGGTCGACCAAAGTGTTACGCACCAGCATATTGTTCACGAGCAACGGGTTGGACGCAGAGATGTCGCCGTGGATATTATCGTAGTAGACGCCATAGCCGTAGGCATCATAACGGAAGTTGCTGGCCAGTCCCACGCGACCGTCGAGCACCCATGTAGAGGGGTCGTAAGCCTTGATGGTGGGCTGCATGAGGAGCGTTCCGCGAAGCACATTGGTCACATCGCCATAGAGACCCTGCACATATTCAGAGGCGTTGGAGAGTCCCATGTTGTCCTGCGAGGAGTGAGAGTAGACCAGACTGGTGCGGAACTTGATGAACTTGGTGTCCATGGTGTTGTTCACGCGGGCCGTGTAGCGCTTGTAGTTGGGGCCGGCTCCTTCGAGCGTTCCGTTCTGATTGAAGTAGTCGAGCGCTATATTATATGTATTGTGTGCACCGCCACCGCTGAGGTTCACGTTGTGATCCTGGCGGATTCCGGTCTTGAACACCTCCTGGAACCAGTCGGTGTTGGTATCGTCCATAAACTTATACCTGCCCGTTGCGGCGTCGAGGCTGTAGCCTCCGGGCAGCGGAGTGCTCGAATTGGCGCATGCCTGACCCAGATACTGACTGTATTGGTCGGCATCCATCACGTCGTAGACCTTGCTGGAGATGTTGTCCACACCCACATAGCCTGAGTAATCCACCTTCAGCGGCTGGTCTTTCATACCATTCTTGGTGGTAATGATGATCACACCATTGGCTGCACGCGAACCGTAGATGGCTCCGGCGGCAGCATCTTTGAGCACCTGAATGGTAGCAATATCGTTTGGAGAGAAGTCGCGGATGGTGGTTCCCATGGGCACTCCGTCGATAACGTAGAGCGGAGCCGTACTTCCGAACGTGCCGATACCACGGATTCTCACCGATGGGTCGGCACCCGGCTGACCGTCGGTAGTAATCTGTACGCCCGGCACCTTACCCTCGAGCATCGTGGAGATGTTGGAGTTGGACACCTTCTTCATCTCTTCTGCGTTGACCACGGACACCGAACCAGTGAGGTCGGCCTTCTTCTGTGTACCGTAACCCACTACGACCACCTGGTCGAGCACCTTGTCGTCCGAAGAAAGTTGAATCTGATCGATGATTGCCCTACTGCGGATGGCAATCTCGCTGTCCTTGAAGCCAACATAGCTCACCACGAGAACTCCGTTGGCGGGAGCATCTAACTGGAAGTTGCCGTCAAGGTCGGTCACCGTGCCTTCCATAGTGCCCTTCACCTTTACGGTTGCTCCAACGAGCGGCTCTCCCTGCTGGTCAACAACCTGACCCTTGACCTTGATGGTCTGTGCCTGTGCCACTGAGGCCACCGCGGGGACCGGACAGACTGCAAAGCCCCCCATGACGCCCAGGCTGAGCATCACTGAGAATAGTTGTTTTCTCATTTTTTTTGTTTTTAGGTTATTAATTATCATATTAGTTTGTCTTTTAGGAACCAACGAAATGGTGTCTTGGTTCATGGCATTTGGACGGCCGACCACGGTCGCTCGTCCAGCGATTCATCGTGTTAGGAGGTTGGAATCGGAAATGCCCCAATATCCATATCGGGCAACGCTGAGTTTGTCTTCATTAAGCTTAGGTTTCTTGACTGTGATTGTTAAATAGGATACGGCAAAGTTAAGAAAGCTCAACTTTGCATGGGTGGACAAAACAAAATAATAGGTGGACAATCCACACGAAACGCCTATTTATCGCTTTTGTAGGCAGAAGGAGACACTCCGTAGAGCTTAGTGAAGCACCGTGTAAAATACTTCGGGTCGTTGAATCCTACACGGTAGGCTATCTCGGTGATGTTGCGATTGGCTACGTTGTCCTCGATGAGCTTGCGGGCGATGTCGAGGCGATAGTTGCGGATAAACTGACTGGTGGGTACACCGATCTCCGCATTGACCTGCTTGCTCAGCATGGGCTTGCTGATGCCCATGGCATCGCTCAGTTCGGTCACTCCGAAATCGGCATCGGCATAGTGGGCCTCCATCACATCCATGAGATGTTCCATGAAGGGTTTCATGCCCTTCTGCTGCTCCTCGCGGTCGGCTTCCACTATCTTTTCCTGACTTTCGGCATATTTCTTATGGTTGCCCATGATGGCCTCGATGTGCTTCTGCAGCAGCTGCGGGGTCTCGCTCTCACTCAGCGCCTTCTCGATGGGGCGCAGGATACGCTCACGCTCCTGTCGCTTGGTGAGTTCCATGCGGCGGCGATAGAGCCACGCCGCACCCACGGCGAGCAGCAACAGGCACAGACTCACAAACCACCAACTCTTCCAAAAATAGGGCTTCACGTCGACATCGATACTGATTTGCTGTACCTTGTCCTTGCCCGTAGCCGATTCATACTTCACCTGAAACTCGTAGCTTCCCGAGGGCAGCGACGAGTAGCGCACGGCATGCTCGCCGGGCTGCAGCGTGATCCATTTGTCGTCGAAGCCCTTCATGCGGTAGCTGTAGAGGCCCTGACGGCTGTTGCGATAGTTGAGGGCCGAGAATTCGATGACCACCGAGCGGTCGCTCTCGTGCATGCTGATACTCCGCGCCTGCGAGATGTCGTCGTCGAGGAAGCGCGAGCCGCACAGGGCGAGCTGCCCATTGACCATGAGCTGGGTGAACCGCAGGTGCCCGGCATAGAGCTTGCGGGTGTCTACGGTTCTCACCACGGTAAGTCCGGCCGCCGACCCGAAGAGCATCTGCCCGTTGGGTGCGGCCAGGGCGCCGTTGAAATAGAACTGCGAGCTGGCCAGTCCGTCCTCCACACCATAGTTGGCAAAGATGCCCGTGCGGGGGTTGAGCTGCGACAATCCCTGCTCGGTGGCTATCCACAGCGTGCCGTCGGGGGCCTCGGCTATGCCGCGCACACTATTGCTGGCCAGTCCGTTGCCTATGGTATAGACCTTGAAGATCTCACGTCCCTGCGTATCGAGCGTGCGCCGATAGAGCCCGTAGCCGTTGCTACCGAGCCATATCTCTCCGCTCCGCGTCTGGCAGAAACAGGTAATCTTGTCGATGATGCCGCTACCCGGAGCGTCGAGCTTATAGCGCAGTTGCCGGTGGTCGAAGCGTGCGCCGCGGCGGCTCTTCAGGTTGATGCGCACCACACCGTCGAGACATCCCATCCAGAGCATGCCCTGACGGTCTACCAGACTGCCCACACAGCCGTGGAGATTGCGGTTTCCGGCAAACGGGTCGTACAAGCTATGGCTCTTCAGGTCGTAGCAGTAGATACCGTCGTTGGTACCTATCCAGAGCATGTCGTTGTATTTGTCGTAGGCCAAAGCGCCAATAAAGTTGAGTGCGGCAGCATATTCCGCAGGCACGCTTAGGGGCGTCACGGCTCCCGGCTGCCCCATGGGCATGCTGCTCACGCCACCGCCCCACGTGCCTATCCATAGCCTCCCGACAGCGTCGGCAGCAAAGGCCGACACGCTGTTGTGGGGCAGGCCCGAGTTGGCCGTGGTATAATGGGTAAACGATTCTTCCCCCTCTGCCAAGCGGTTGAGACCTCCCTCCACGGTGCCCACCCACAGTGTGCCGTTGGGTTCGGCCCACATCGCATTCACGGCATTGGCCGAGATAGACCCCGGAAGGGCGCTATGCACGTAGTTTTGCAGGTGCAGCTGGCGGGAGGAGAGTTTGGTGATGCCGCCCGACTCGGTGCCCACCCACACGATGCCGTGGGCAGAGAGCAGACAGTTCACGAAGTTGCTGCCCAGCGCATTAACCGTGCTGTTGCTGTTCCAATGCTCAAAAGTCTCGCCCGTCATCACATCGACGCCGGCCAGCGTGCCCACCAGCAGCCTGCCGTCGGGAGCCACAGCCAGCGAGGTCACGAAGTCGTGGACCAGCGAGTTGGGGTCGGCCGTGTGGTGATAGGCCTTCAGGCCGCCGCCCGAGGCGTAGAGTCCTTGGTTGGTGGCCAGCCATATCTTGCCCTGATAGGGCAGTATGGCGGTGATGAAGGTGCCCCGCGGATAGTCCATCGACCGGGGCAACGGCTGCTCCTTGAGGCGTTCGAGCCCTCGCATGGTGGCCGGGAGCACCAGCCGATGCACCTCGCCGCCATGGGTAGACAGCATGCCGAGCCCTTTCACATAGGTCAGCGCCACATCGGGCAGATAGCTCGAATAGGTGAGTTGGCTGATGGCCGTCACCTCTCCGGCCTCGTTGAAGGCCAGCGCATACACGTGGTCGCGCGTCACCACCCACATATTGCCGGTGGGATCAGCCTGCACACGTATGCCGCGCTCGGCCATGAGCAACTGCAGTTTATGCTCCACGGGGGCGGTGCTACCCTTGGGTTTCACCGACTGCATGGTGTGGAGGTCTATCACGTCGGTATATTCGTCGAACGCCACCCATAGCCGGCGAAAACGGTCTTCGGCCACATTGCGGCAGTAGTTGCTACGGAGATGCAAGTCCGAATGGCCTATGCCGAGATAGAGATAGGTGTAACCGTCGTAGCGCACCAGTCCTCCGCCATGGGTAGAAACCCAGATGAAGCCGAGGTTGTCTTCGTAGATGTCGTCCACGTAGTTGCTCGGCAGCCCATTGGAGAGGTTGAGTTGAGACACATTAAACTGCTCGGCAAACGCCGCCCACGCACCCGACGGGAAGCCGAATACGCACAATAGGCATGCTGCCAACCAGTGTTTAATGTAGCTCATGGAAATAATGTAGAAGTGTTGGGTATGATTGTTACCCACAAAAATACAACAAAAAAAGAACAGATGCAAGCAAAAGGAAATTTTTATTTCATCGGTTTGTCATGCGTATGCGAGGCGATGGAGCAAAGGATACCAACTATTTATATATAGGTCAGGCAGTGGCGGGTAAGCCCCGGGCGCTCCCTTCTGCCCCTCCCCCACAACAAAGGGAGGGGGAATGCGGGGCGAGGGCCTATCAGAGGGAGACAAAATTGGGAGATGTCCGCCTCGTCAGATCAGTCCGACCACAACGACAAAGGTGCCAACCCCTCACGGGCTGGCACCTCTTCCACACTATTATCAAATAACATGATAAACTTATTGTTCCACATGTTTCATGGTATCTGTTCTTTCTTCAAATCCTTACAGAGCCGCAGAAAAGATCCTATTCGTCACGCCTCTGCACCTGTGGCAGAAACGCCCGCTATCTACCCCCTCGGCCATAACTACCTAATCGCATGACGAAAAGGTAGTAAAGGCACGAGGATTAGGTACTAAAGGCGAGACGAAAAGGTACTAATCCCAGAGGCCCCTCTACGAGGCCGTGGAGACACCCCTATCTCGCTCTGAAACACCGGGGTGGTTTAGAACTCCAGAATGAGCGTGGCGCGACTCTGCAGGGGGATGTCCTTGGTGAGGTCTACGGTGTCGCCGGTGATGACATCGGTAGCCGTCTTGTGGTCGCCAATGACCTCGGCATAGCGCTTCACCACCATCTGCGCATCGGCGTGCTTGCCGTTGAGGATGGTGAGCACGGTGCGGCCCTGATGACGACGGGCAATGACGTAGACGCCCTTCCAGGGGATGAACTGCGTCTGACGGCCCTCGGTGATGACCCGATTGCCCTTGCGCCAGTGCAGCAGTCGGCTCATCCACTGGAACATGCCGTCCTCGGCCTTGGTGCGTCCGGCTGCGGTGAAGCAGTTGCGCGCGTCGCCAGGCCATCCGCCGGGGAAGTCCTTGCGCACGTCTCCGTCGGTCACGGCCTTGGTTCCGTTCATCAGTATCTCCGTGCCATAGTAGAGCTGGGGTATGCGGTTGATGGTGAGCAGCAGCGCCAAAGCCTGCTTGAGCATCGTGGAATCCTTGGTCAGGCCGAGGAATCGGTCGGTGTCGTGGTTGTCGATAAATGCCATCACGCTCTTCGGATTGGCGTAGAGATAGTCGTAGCAGAGCACGTTGTAGATGCGGTTGAGCCCATTCCACCAGTCGTCGGTCACCTCTCGCTTGGCCAGAGAGAGTCGGTCGTAGAACGCAAAGTCCATCACGGTTTTCAGATAGCTGTTCTGCTGCGTGAGCTTGGAGTCTTTCTGCCATGCGGCGGGGTAGCCGGGCTCGGTGACCCAGGTCTCTCCCACGGTGTTGAAATGGGGATATTCGAGGTCGATGGCCTTCATCCAGTCGGCCATTCCGCCCCGGTCGGCATAGGGATAGGTATCCATTCGGATGCCGTCGATGCCCACGGTCTCTATCCACCACATGGAGTTCTGGATGAGATAGCGCATCACGTGCGGGTTCTTTTGATTCAGGTCGGGCATCGACGACACAAACCATCCACCCACAGTCTCCTCTTTATCAATCTCCGAAGCATAGGGATCGAGCACCGGCGTGAGCTTGTAGCTGGTCTGAAGCCCATAGTGGGGGTGATTGAACCAGTCTTTGGAGGGTATGTCTTTGTTCCATGGGTGGAAGTCGCCGCAGTGGTTGAAGATCATGTCCATCACCACCTTGAGGCCCTTGGCGTGGGCCTCGGCCACGAGGTTGCGGTAGTCTTCGTTGGTGCCGAAGCGCGGATCCACGCGATAATAGTTGGTCGTGGCATAGCCATGATAGGTGCTGTATTTGCCTTGATCGGCCGGACGGTCGTTCTCCAGCACCGGCGTGAGCCACAGGGCAGTGACTCCCAGCTCATTGAAATAGTCGAGATGTTGTCGTATTCCCTCCAAGTCGCCACCGTGGCGGAGGCTCGGCTCCGAGCGGTCGCACACCTTATCCTGCATTGTCTTGAACGCGTCGTTCTTCGGATTGCCATTGGCAAAGCGGTCGGGCATGAGCATATAGAGCACGTCTTGGTTGGTGAAGCCCATGCGTTTGTCGCCGCCCATCTCTCGGTTCTTGAGCTGGTAGGCCACCTTCTTGGACTTCTTGCCCTGCTTGAAAGTGAGGTTCATCTGTCCGGCCTGGGCACCGTCGAGGTTGAGATACACCAGGAGGTAGTTGGGAGAATCGAGTCTCACGAGGCTGTCGATGCGCGCGCCGGGGTAGCTGGTGGTCACCTCGGCGTCGCGGATGCCCTGCCCGTAGACCATGAGCTGCAGGTTCGCGTCCTTCATGCCCACATACCAGTCGGTGGGTTCAATACGTTCTATCTTGATCTGTGCACTTGCCATGATTACTTGTGCTAATGAAATGATGATGACAAAAAGTTTCTTCATATAGGTTGATATTAACAATGGTTTCTTGAATGAGGAGCCAATGGCTTGGGGGTTAGCGACAAAAGAATGTAATGATAACATTCCCAAGTGTTGATTTGAACAACAGATTTATCGCATTGAACGAAAACATTATGCTTAAATAGGGATTCCACGGACGGGACACTCAGTCCCTCCGTGGAATCGAGACCGTTGTCCAAGTCCGATAAATCTGATAAATCCGTTGTTCAAAAAAACAGCTTCCAGGTTGTCCCTCCGAAGTGATTTACCGATGCAGGATAAGGGCTGTCTGGCCGTTCACTGTGATGTTTCCACCCTGCATGGCCTCCAAGCCCTGCTCGTTGATGTCGCCATCGCAGCACACCACGGTGTAGCTACCCTCAGGGATGGTCACCGACGTGGCATCCTTGTTGCCGTTGAGCACCACGATGATGTCGTCCCAGGTGTCTATGCCCTGCAGGTTTTCCAAGGCAAACGCCACCACACACGGCTTCGTTTCGAGGAAACGCAAGTGGTCGCGCACCTTGTCGGCACTGCCCAGACGGAATGCCGGGTGGTTCTTGCGCAGGGCGATGAGATTCTTGTAGTAGGAGAACACCTGCGGATAGCGCTGCAGGTTGTTCCAGTCGAGGTGGTTGATGGAGTCCGGTGAGTTAAAACTGTTGTGCACTCCCTTCTTGTCTCGCAACATCTCCTCACCGCTGAGGATGAACGGAACGCCCTGCGACGTGAACACGGCAGTCTGTGCCAGCAGGTCGAGACGGATGAGCTCGTCCTCCGTGATGCCCGGGATGGAGGCGCGCAGACGGTCTACCAGGCACATGTCGTCGTGGCAACTCACGTAGCTAATCATCTGGGAAGGCTCACCGGCGTATGGTTCTTTGGAGTAGTTCACCTTGCTGATGTTCACGCCCGGATGGGCAATGCAACCGGCGATGCCATATTTCAGGCTCTCCTCCTGCCCGGCGATACCAGCCAGGAAGGCTCCTTGATGGTCGTCGCTGAACGGGCCACGCAGGGCATCGCGCATGTCGTCGCTGAACGCCGCGATACCCGGCAGCTGACGCATATTGGCTTTCATCGCGAGCTTCTCTATGGGATAGGCACACTGTCCGGCACTCCAGCCCTCACCATATATAAATATGGAGGGGTCGATGTCGGCCATCTTCGCCCGGATGAGGTTCATCGTCTCTATGTCGTGAACACCCATCAGGTCTACGCGGAAGCCGTCGATGTGGTACTCGTTCACCCAGTAGGCCATGCTCTCCAGCATGAAATCACGCATGGGCTGGCGGTCGGAAGCTGTCTCATTGCCACAACCGGAGCCGTCGCTGGGCGTTCCGTCGGCCTTGAAACGATAGTAGGCATTGGGCCAGGTGCGCTGGAAGCCGCTGCCATCGATATTGAACGTGTGGTTGTAGACCACGTCGAGGATCACCCGGATGCCTGCCTTGTGGAGGGCCTGCACCATCTTCTTGAACTCCCTGATGCGTGTCAGGGGCTGGTAAGGATCGGTGGAATACGAACCCTCGGGCACGTTGTAGTTGAGCGGGTCGTAGCCCCAGTTGTACTGAGGAGTATCGAGTCGGGTCTCGTCGACAGAGGCATAGTCGAACGAGGGCAGGATATGCACGGCCGTGATACCCAGTTCTTTGAGATAGTCGATGGCCTTCGGCTCGGTCAATGCGAGGAACTTGCCCTTGTGGGTGAGGCCCGACGAGACATCGATGGAGAAGTCACGGTGGTGCATCTCGTAGATAACGAGGTCCTCGGGCGACTGCAATGCAGGGTGTCTGTCCTGTGCCCAGCCAGCGGGATTACTATCCTGCAGGTCGACGATAGCACCGCGATGGCCGTTCACGCCCACCGCCTTGGCAAACACACCGGCGGTTTCTCCGCGGGAGATATCGAAGGTATAGAACTTGCCTTTGAGGTCGCCCTTCACGCGGGCAGTCCATCGATTCTGTCCGTCGCGGCGCATCTTCACGGTCTTCAGGGCCTTGCCGCCCTCGCCTTGGCCATAGATACGCAGCACGGGCTGGGCCTTGGCTCCCTTCTTCGAGGTAACGGAGCCTTGACCGACAATAGCCGATGTGGGGGAATTTAAACTGAAAACGGTCTGCTTCGGAGAGTAGACCATTTCGTTGAAGCGTTGTTGAGCCGATGCCTGGAGGATTCCCAACAGGGCAAAGGCCATCATAGAAATTCGATTAATACGGTTCATAGATTGATAAGAAAAGTAGTCCTTCTGCCCTCTCAAAGACAGGACAGAAGGATGTTGGGGTCATTATTTGGCCATCAGAGACACGGCAAAACCGCCGCCTTTGGCCTGGGTGAGCTTCAGCACATCACCTCGTTTCACCGTCTTCTTGGTGATAACGTAGTGGTCGGGGGCCTTGTCGAACGATGCGTCCTTGGCATCGGCATAAATGGTACAGTCGTATTTGCGGCCCTTGTCGAGGAAATCGAGCTTCACCACCGACTTGTGGCCGCTCTCATCACACTTTCCTCCGATAAACCAGTTGTCCGTTCCCTTGGCCTTGCGGGCCACGGTGATATAGCGGGCAGGCTCTGCTTCGAGATAGCGGGAGTCGTCCCAGTCGGCCGCTACGTCGCGAATGAACTGGAAAGCATCGTCATACAACTCATAGTTCTCAGGCAGGTCGGCTGCCATCTGCAGCGGACTATACATCACAAGATACAGTGCAAGCTGTCCCACGAGGGTGGTATGTATATAGCTTTTGTTGTTGCTCCAACGGTTGAGCTGGGTCACAAAGATGCCCGGCGTATAGTCCATCGGACCGCCTTGCAGGCGTGTGAACGGCAGGATGACAGTGTGGTTGGGGTTGCTTCCGCCAAAAGCCTCATACTCCGTACCCCGTGCACTCTCGTTGCCAATGAGGTTGGGATAGGTGCGACAGAGTCCTGTCGGACGTGTTGCCTCATGCGCATTCACCATGATATGATGCTTGGCGGCCTCCTTCACCACGTGGAGGTAGTGGTTGTTCATAGCCTGTGAGTAGTGATGGTCGCCGCGGGGGATGATGTCTCCCACGTATCCCGTCTTCACAGCATCATATCCATACTGGTTCATGAGGTTGAAGGCGTTCTCCATGTGGCGCTCGTAGTTGACCACACTCGATGATGTTTCATGGTGCATCATGAGTTTCACGCCCTTACTGTGGGCATATTCGTTGAGGCCCTTGATATCGAAATCGGGATAGGGAGTGACGAAATCGAACACGTC
Source organism: Prevotella sp. UBA1705 (assembly GCA_002317385.1). Taxonomy (GTDB): domain Bacteria; phylum Bacteroidota; class Bacteroidia; order Bacteroidales; family Bacteroidaceae; genus Prevotella. The sequence goes on from DCJH01000009.1 coordinate 20,228, forward strand.
TTGCTTCCAATGGCCGATCCAATCTTCCCATCCTACGTTCCAGCCCTCTACCAAAACCTCCTGCAATCCGTTCTTGGCGGCGAAGTCGATGTAGCGTTTCACCTTCTCGGTGGTGGCTCCATGGAGCCCGTTGGGCTTAGCCTTGGTCCAGTCTATCTGGCCGAGTTTGATGGAGGGATACTCGTCGGTGTAGCGCCATGTGTTGCGCCCAACGATCATTTCCCACCACACTCCGCAGTACTTCGTGGGGTGAATCCAGCTCGTGTCCTCCAGCTTGCAAGGCTCGTTGAGGTTCAACGTGAGCTTGCACGAGAGCATATCGCGGGCATCATCGCTCACCAAGACGGTGCGCCAAGGCGTCTCGCAGGGTGTCTGCATGAAGCCTTTCAGGCCCGTTGCGTCGGGTGTGAGCCAGCTCTCAAACGTCATTGTCTTGTCGTCGAGGTTGAGGTGCATCGTGGCATAGTCTGCACAGGCGGCCTCATGGATATTGATATAGAGTCCGTCCTGGCTCTTCATCTGCAGCGCCGTCTGCACGCCCGTGGGCGAAAAGACTGCTACCGACGAGTTGTGCCAGTTCACAGCGTCGTGGAAACGGCCGCGAATCTCCGAGAGGCGAGACTCCTGAGTCTCCTGCTCCTGGGTGTCGTAGTCGCCCGGCAACCACCAGGCAGTGTGGTCGCCAGCCATGGCAAACTGGGTGTGCTCGTCCTTGATGGCGAAATAAATGAGCGAGTCTTGCTGAGGAAACTCATAGCGAAGGCCCATGCCATAGTCGTAGACGCGGAACCGGATGACGATGGAGCGCTTGCTCGACGGTTGCGAAAGATTAACGGCCAACTCATTATAATTATTGCGTATGGTGGATGTCTCGCCCCACACCGGCTTCCAAGTCTCGTCGAACTGGCTGATATGGCTGTCGGTTTCGGTAAATCCATCCATCAGGTCGGTCTCCCGAAGTCCCTTCGTGGAGTGCTTATCCTTGGCCAGTTCGAGGCCGAGATGCGACGGCTTAACCACGGCGCGGCCCTTATAACTCATCTCGTAGGTCGGCACGCCGTTGCCTGTGAGCGAGAACTTCACGGCCACATTGCCGTTGGGCGACTTCACTTCCTGTGCCATCATCACTACAGGAAGCAAGAAGACCCACAGTAAACTCTGAACCTTTTTGTTCATCATATGCTATGAATTATCATTTATCAATTGTCAATTATCAATTAAAACTATCTTCCGCTCTGCCTCAACAGATTGCGAACGGCGTCCATATACTCGCGGTTGCCCATCAGATCCTCGATGTCGGTGTGCATGCGATAGCGCCAGTAGTGGCGGGGATTGGCCGGGATATTGATGCGCTCGGCGTCGGCGTCGGGCAGGCGTAGCTCCTCGTCCATGGCCAGCCAGTCTTGCAGACTCAGCACGCAGAGCATGCTCGGCGACGTGAGTTGGCGGGCGATGATGTCCTTGGCGAGCCATCCGGGCAGCGGGTGCATGGCGGCTCCCCCCCGATAGAGCATAGAGTTGTAGTAGTCCTGCGTGCGCTCATAGTTCTCATCCCACCACTGACGGAGTGTCGGCATGTCGTGGGTGGAGAAGGTGCAGACGGAGCGATAGGGATTGCGCGAGAGGTGACCGAAGCGCACATGCGGGTCTTTGGGCATCGACTGGATCTCCAAAGAGAGGATGCGTAGCTCATTGATAACCCATGGCACACAGTCGGGCACCATGCCGAGGTCTTCGGCACACACCAGCATGCGGGTGGCCTCTACCAGTCGGGGCATCTTCTTCATGGCCTCACGATACCAGAACTGGTTGTTCCTACGATAGAAATAATCGTTGTAGAGGCGGTTGAAGGCGGCCTTGTCGCTGTCGTAAAGGGCCTCGTAGGTGAAGTCGAACTGGGCGGAGATGCGCGGATGATAGAGCCCCGGTGTCTTGGCGTCGCGCACAAACAGCACATTGGAGATGAGGGCGTAGAGCCCGTCGCGCAGGTTCATCTGGTCCTGATCGGTGGTTCCGGCAAACGCCTGCTCCACCTTGCGCTGGGTGTCGAACTCGGGTTTCATGCGCCAAATATCATCGTGGGCATGGTCGAGATAGGTATCCTTGACCATCGGCGCGCGCTCACCGAACATGCGGTCGAGCACCCAGTCGGCGATAAACGGCTCGCAGAACTGCTGCTCCTGGAACTGCAATCCATAGGATTCAATCTCCTGCGGCGTCATGCCGAGGGCCGGCACAAACTGCCCGAGCAATCCATGCACGGCATCGATGGGTATCTGCCAGATGCGGAAGAAGCCCAGCACGTGGTCGATGCGGTAGGCATCGAAGAACTTAGCCATATTCTGGAAGCGGCGCACCCACCACAGACAGCCGTCCTTGAGCATCTCATCCCAGTTGTAAGTGGGGAATCCCCAGTTCTGTCCGTTGACGGAGAAGTCATCGGGCGGAGCACCGGCCTGTCCGTCCAGATTAAAGTAGTGAGGTTCGGTCCAGGCTTCCACACTGTTGCGGCTGATACCGATAGGGATATCCCCTTTCAATACAACACCGTTCTCGCGGGCATACTTTGTTGCCGCCAGTAATTGCAGATGCAAATGATACTGGATGAAATAATATAATGCGATATGTGGATAATCTGCCGTCTCCGGCTGGCACATTTTTTCTATTTCCTGTGCATTATAAACGGAATACTTCGGCCATTCACGGAAATTAGGCGTCCGGTAAGCGTCACGCAGATAGCTGAAGACAGCATAAGGTTGCAACCATTCCTTGTTGGCCTTAAAGAAGTCCTTAAACCCTTTGGAGGCTAGCACCTTTTCGCCTTCCTGCCGGAATATTAAACGGAAGAATTCCCATTTGGTCTGATTGACAGCTTCATAATCAATGGCGGGCAGACTATTTAGTTCCTTTTGTTTCTTGTTGAATTTGGATGCAGCTTCTTTATCCTTCAATCCCCCCATTTGCTTCACATCCGCATACATCGGATGGAAAGCATA
>DCJH01000005.1:0-653 GCA_002317385.1 Prevotella sp. UBA1705
TGGTGCGGCACTTGATGTAGCCCTGGATCACCTCGTCGTTGTCGAGAGCCTGGTTGATGAGATCCCAACTCTTGCTCAGACGGGCCTTCTTGTGTGAAAGAACAAGCTGTCCCTTCTTGTCTTCCTGGTCTTCCACATACACTTCAACCTTATCACCTACCTTGAGGTCGGGATTGTAACGGAACTCAGAAGCGGGGATGATACCGTCGCTCTTGTAACCGATGTTTACAACAACTTCCTTCTTGTCTACAGAGATGACGGTACCTTCTACTACCTCATGCTCCTGAATCTTGTTGAGAGTCTCGTCGTAGGCCTTCTGCAAGTCTTCCTTGCTGGCACCCTGGTTGCTACCATTCTCGAACTCTTCCCAGTTGAAATCGTCCAGTGGCTGAACGTTGTTAAAATTGGACATAAATGAATTAATAATTAAAATTAAATAAAGTTTGACTTTATGTGAACTTTTCTGGGCACTATTTGCCCATACTTTCGCAATCAGTGTGCAAAGTTACCGCTTTTCTTCCCAATAACCTTAATGACAACAAGTTATTATTATCGTTTTTACGTTATTTAACAATTATAAAGGAGAGAAGACGGGGAAGGAGGAGGGAAAGAAAGGCGACAGCTCACACACAGCCTCTCCCCCAACCCCTCCC
>DCJH01000005.1:731-1043 GCA_002317385.1 Prevotella sp. UBA1705
ATGTCCGCACCGCCGGATGGCCGACACACGCACTATTCATCTCATCCCGGTTTCTGCCGGCAAGAGTCTGTGCCCTTGGGCCACCGGAGGTGGCGAGAGGGCTATCGCCTGCACCAATGTTTAGAGAATTTTTGTGTCTTTTGTGGACAAGGAAAAGAGATTGTCCACAAAAGACACAGAACATCCAGCTGTCAAGGTTTAATAATTTTGATTCCGCAAAGCCTCGCACAGCGAGGAAACAAGGACACAGAAGGCGCCGCCATGTGTGGCTATTCAGGGTGAGGTTGTCGGTGCGGACATCCACGGGGGATG
>DCJH01000005.1:1092-2311 GCA_002317385.1 Prevotella sp. UBA1705
CGGGGGAGGGGCAAGGGGGAGAGGAAGCCCTGCATTTCTTATATCATTGGCCCGCCAAGAAAATAATTTGGCATTGTGACAAGAATTATATGTGTCTATTTTCAATAGCAAATAAGAAAGAGAGGATGAGACGAAAAGCAGTATATAAAACCTCAAAGAAATAAAATATACAACTCTCTTATTATCAATATATTATATAAAATCATAGCAACATAATCCAAAACGGCATTTCACCCCTCCGCCTTTAGGTACTAATCGCACGGCGATAAAGTACTAATCGCAGCACGATTGGGTACTAATCGTCGGACGATTAGGTAGTAAAGGCAAACCGAGCAGATAGCGCGGCAGAATCCTATGCCCCGAAACCCTGACAACGCTGAATCTTAGCAGGTTGACAGCAAACCGCCCGCGCACGCCCCACCCCACCCCGACACAATGACCCCAAGATAGAGATTTTGGCCGCAACACCTCATAATTGGCCCATGATTTCTTCCGCTTTTCAATAAAAAATCGTAATTTTGCGGTAAATTTAAAATCAATCATATTAAACAATATGTACAGAACAAACACTTGTGGAGAGTTGCGCCTGCAGGACGCTGGCAAGGAAGTGACGCTTGCCGGATGGGTTCAGCGCACTCGAAAGATGGGTGGCATGACCTTCGTCGACCTGCGCGACCGCTACGGCATCACCCAGTTTGTGTTCAATGAGGCCGATGACAAGGACCTCTGCGAGCAGGCCAACAAATTAGGACGCGAATACTGCATCCAGGTAAAAGGTATTGTCTCTGAGCGCCAGAGCAAGAACGCCAAGATAGAAACCGGCGACATCGAGGTGATTGCCAAGGAGCTCACCATCCTCAGTCCGTCGCTCACTCCCCCGTTCACCATCGAGGACAACACCGACGGAGGCGACGACCTGCGCATGAAATACCGATATCTCGACCTGCGACGCAACGCCGTGCGCAAGAATATGGAACTGCGCCACCGCATGACCATCCTCATCCGCAACTTCCTCGACTCCCGCCAGTTCATGGAAGTGGAGACCCCTATCCTCATCGGCTCTACCCCCGAGGGTGCCCGCGACTTCGTGGTGCCTTCGCGCATGAACCCCGGCCAGTTCTACGCCCTGCCCCAGAGCCCGCAGACTTTGAAGCAGTTGCTCATGGTGGCTGGCTTCGACCGCTACTTCCAGATAGCCAAGTGTTTCCGCGACGAGGAC
>DCJH01000005.1:2316-13428 GCA_002317385.1 Prevotella sp. UBA1705
GGACCTGCGCGCCGACCGTCAGCCTGAATTTACACAGATCGACTGCGAGATGAGCTATGTGGAACAGGACGATGTGCTGGAGATATTCGAGGATATGGCCCGCCACCTTTTCAAGGAGATTCGCGGCGTGGAGCTGCCCCAGCTGCAGCGCATGACATGGCACGAGGCCATGAAGCGCTTCGGATCCGACAAACCCGACCTGCGCTTCGGCATGGAATTTGTAGAGCTCAAGGAGGCTTTCAAGGGCAAGGGCGAGTTCTCCGTCTTCGACGAGGCTGCCTACATCGGCGGTATCTGTGTGCCAGGCTGCGCCGACTATAGCCGCAAGCAGCTCAACGAACTCACCGATTTCGTGAAGCGTCCGCAGGTGGGCGCCAAGGGATTGGTCTACATCAAATATGAGGCCGATGGCTCGGTGAAGAGTTCCATCGACAAGTTCTATACCCCCGAGGCCCTCAATGAGATCAAGGAGGTGATGGGAGCAAAGGACGGAGACCTCGTGCTTATCCTCTCGGGCGACAACGCCAACAAGACGCGCGTACAGCTGTGCAGCCTGCGTCTGGAGATGGGCGAGCGCCTGGGGCTGAGAGACAAAAACGTGTTCAAGTGCCTGTGGATTGTCGATTTCCCGCTCTTTGAGTGGAGCGACGAGGAGCAGCGCCTCATGGCCACGCACCATCCGTTTACCATGCCCAACCCCGACGACATCCCCTTGCTCGACGAGCATCCTGAGCAGGTGCGTGCCCTGGCCTACGACTTCGTGTGCAACGGCATCGAAGTGGGTGGCGGCAGCATCCGTATCCACGACACTCAGCTGCAGGAGCGCATGTTCGAGGTGCTCGGATTCACCAAGGAGCGCGCCGAGGCACAGTTTGGTTTCCTCATGAACGCGTTTAAGTATGGTGCTCCTCCCCATGCCGGACTGGCTTTCGGTCTCGACCGTTTTGTGAGCATCATGGCCGGATTGGACAGCATCCGCGACTGCATTGCCTTCCCGAAGAACAACAGTGGCCGCGACGTGATGCTCGATGCACCGTCTATCATCGACGACAAGCAGCTCGACGAGCTGCAGCTTCGCGTAGACCTGAAGAAATAATCGGAGGCTCTCGCCTCCCTATAACAGCAGCTCCCGCCAACCTGCAAAGGGTTGGCGGGAGCTGTAGTTTTATCGGGTGGGGGCTCTAATCGCTCTGGCTGGTCAGACCAGTCGGACCTATCAGACCAGTGTGATTACTCCGACCAGTCTGAGCACAGCCTCATCTTGCCCCACTATTAATTGGTCTTGGTATAGAGATAGCGCTTGATCGAGCGCTTCGGTGTCTTGGCAAACTCCTCCTCGTGGATGCGGATGTCGCTCAGACGACAGTAAGCGGGCAGTATCTCGTTGATGACCTTGCGGTTCTCATCCATAATCTTGGCCAAGTCGGCATTGTTGAGTCCCATCTGCTTGGCAGCCTCGAAGTCGGGATAAACCAGTCCGACGAGCTTCTCGCCTTCCTGTATCACCACGCTCTCGCTCACCATAGACATGGAGTTCAACTTATCTTCGATCTCCTCGGGATAGATGTTTTGGCCATTGGAACCGAGCAGCATGTTCTTCGACCGACCCCTGATAAACACGTTTCCATGCTCGTCCATCGTACCGAGGTCGCCGGTATGGAACCATCCGTTCTCGTCGATGCAGGCCTGGGTAGCCTCTTCGTTCTTATAGTATCCGAGCATCACGTTGGGACCCTTGGTCAAAATCTCACCCGGAACATTGCGCGGATCAGTGCTGTCTATCTCCACCTGCATGTTGAGCGCAGCCTTTCCGCAGGAGCCTGGAGCAAACTCTTTGTAGTCGGCATAGCAGATAATCGGGCCGCACTCGGTAGCACCGTAGCCCACGGTATAGCGGAAACCTATCTGGCGAAGGAACGTCTCCACCTCCTGACTGAATGCTGCTCCTCCCACGATAATCTCGTAGAAGTTGCCACCGAAGGCCTCGGTCACCTGAGCGTTGATACGCTCAAATATCTTCTTGTTGATACCCGGCATCTTCAAGAGCAACCGAATCTTGGTATCTTGAATCTTCGGGAACACCTTCTTCTTGATGATTTTCTCGATCACCAGCGGCACGGCAACGATGATTCTGGGCTTTACCTCGGCAAAGGCCTGTGCGATGACCACTGGCGATGGTACACGGGTGAGGTAGTAGATATGGCATCCGTTGATAAATTCATAGAGGAATTCGAACGACAATCCATACATGTGGGCCATCGGCAGAATGCTGATTACGTTGTCGCCAGCCTTAAGTTCCTTGCCCAACACATTCTCAGCAAACTCAAGATTATTCCTGAGCGAACGATAGGGAAGCATCACTCCCTTGGAGAATCCGGTCGTTCCGCTGGTGTAGTTGATGAGCATCATCTCGTCGGGATTGCTCTCTATATAATAATGTACGTGCTCCGGACGGAAATATTTGGGGTATTTCTTGCCGAAAAGCTCATTCAGATGCTCACGCGCATAGGTGAGTTTGTCGGTGCGCGAGAGCACCAACGAGTAGTCGGGGATATAGATAATGCCTTCGAGACCGGGCATCTTGGTGGCATCAATCTCCGTCGCCACCACATCGCCGACAAACAACAGCTTGGCGTCGGAGTGGTTCACGATGTTGTGCATCTGGTCGGCCGTAAACTCATGGAGTATAGGCACAGCCACAGCGCCATAGGTAATCACCGCAAGGAAGGCGGCCGCCCAGGCGGCGCTGTTGCGTCCGGCCAGTGCGATCTTGTCGCCGCGCACCACACCGGAGTTCTCAAACATGATGTGAAGCTTCTCTATCTTGCGCGCCACATCATGATATTGCAACGTTGCTCCCTTAAAATCGGTGAGCGCGTCACGTTCCCAATTGTCAATGATACTCTGCTGTATCCGTTGATTAAAACTTGAGTATGAATTCATATTTTCAGTTTCTTGATATGATGACAGGGTGAATACCTCGCACGGTCTCCGGCCCATCAAATATTGTTCTGATATAAATAGCGCTTGATAGACTTCTTCGGCGTCTTCTCAAATTCCTTTTCCTGCAGCCTTATCTCGCTGATCTTGCAGAAGGAGGGCAACTTGGCGTTCAGCTCCTTGCGGTTCTGCTCCATCACACTCTGCAGGTCTTCCTGGGTGAATCCGAGCGACTGCGCTTGAAGAAAATCAGGATGTACCAGTCCCACCAGCTTGTCGCCACGCTGCACAATGATGCTTTCGCTCACCATGGTCATGGAGTTTAGCCGGTCTTCTATCTCCTCAGGATACACGTTCTGCCCATTGGAACCGAGCAGCATATTCTTGATTCGTCCGAGGATAAAGATGTCGCCGGCCTTGTTCATCTTAGCCAAATCGCCGGTATGGAACCATCCATCCTTGTCGATGACGGCCGCGGTGGCCTTCGAATTCTTGTAGTAGCCCTGCATCACATTGAGTCCTCGGGTGATGATCTCGCCCGCAATGTTCTCCGGATCCTTGCTCAGGATTCTCACTTCCATATGTCTTACGGCCTTGCCGCAGCTGCCGGGCACGAAGTCCTGGTAGTCGGAATAGGATATCATAGGCCCCGTCTCCGTGGTGCCGTAGCCCACCGTGAACGGGAAATGGATACCCGTGAAGAACTCCTCAATCTCTTTGCTGAAGCTCGCGCCACCAATCACCACCTCGTAGAGGTTGCCACCCATCATGTCTTTGATCTTCTGGCAGATGCGTTCCTTGATGATTTTGCTCACGCCGGGCATCTTGAGGAGCATGCGGGTGCGGTAATTGTTGATGAGGGGGAATACGCCTGCCCTCACAATCTTCTCGATAATGAGTGGCACCGAGATAATGATGTTGGGGCGAATCTCCATGAAGGCTTCCTGGATGATGGTGGGACTGGGTGTCCGGGTGAGGAAGTAAAGGTGATTGCCACTACAGAACTGGAGCAGGAACTCGCAGCTCAGGCCATACATATGGGCCATGGGAAGGATGGAGAGCACATTGCAATGCTTCTGCAACTTGGTGCCGATGTCATTGATCAGGAAGTCGAGATTGCCCCACAATGAGCGGTAGGGAAGCATCACTCCCTTGGAGAAGCCGGTCGTGCCACTGGTATAATTGATCATGGCCAACTCTTCGGCCTCATCGTGATGATAGTGCACATGCTCGCGACGGAAGTATTTGGGATATTTCTGTCCGTAGAGTTCGTTGAGATGTTCGCGTGCCACGGTGAGTCGTTCCGACCTGCTGTCTACCAGCGAGAAGTCGGGCAGATAGAAGATTCCGTCCAACTTGGGCATCAGTGCAGCATCGAGCGCCGTAGACACCACGTCGCCCACGAAGAGCAATCGCGACTCCGAGTGGTTCACGATGTTATACACCTGATCGGGCTGAAACTCGTGCTGGATGGGCACCACCACTGCCCCATAGGTCACAGTAGCCAGAAAAGCGCACGCCCACAGGGAGCTGTTGCGACCGCAGACGGCAATCCTGTCACCTGGCTTGATGCCGGCATAGTCGAACATGATATGCAGCTTCTCTATCTTTCGGGCTACATCATGGTACTGGAGAGTCACTCCTTTATAGTCGGTCAGGGCGTCGCGGTCCCAGTTGGAGGTAATGGCGTTTTCAATGAGGGCATTGAAACTTGGCACTTTTTCCATTGCACACAAATCAAAATTTTGTGCAAAGGTACAATCTTGCCTGCACATACCCAAAAAAAATGTGCATTATTTTCGCTCGTCTCTCACCTTTTCGACACATAGTAGATGAATTGGTCATGGTTGTAGACGAATCGAACATTCCATCCTTCCGGCGCGCATATTTATCCCAAAAAAATGTTGTCGAAAAAGGAACAGGTGGAGCTCCTGCAGACAAATGGCTGCGGGGCTCCACCCGAATGCTACCTACCGGTCTTCAAGATGCGGCCCATCTCGTTCAGAAGGATATGGAACGCGGGCTGCGCCATGTCGCCATGGTTGAATCCGTCGAGCTCGAAGAGCTTCACATCCTCATTTCCACAGAGTTTCATCATGCGCCAGAGGTAGGAGTTTTCCTCGTAGCGGCCAAAGAGTTCAAGCTCCCGGTCGCCCGTGATGAGCACCATGGGCACCGGCGTGCGGCGCACCCAGTAGAGCGGTGCATACTCGTCTACCGAGGGCTGGAGGTTGCCCCGGCCGTTCATATCGCGGTGGGCGAAGTGGGTAATGGCCTGTCCGCTGAAGGGAATGAGGCCGCGGATGCTGTCGGCATCCACGCGATATCTGCCCAGCCAGCGACGGTCGAGCCCCAGCATCATGGTGAGATAGCCACCGGCCGAGTGGCCCGACACAAACACCTTGCCGGCCGAACCGTGATAGTCGGCGGCATGCCTGAACACCCACGCCACTGCCTCGGCAGCGTCGTCGATACACTGGTCTATCTTCACACGGGGCAGGAGCCTGTAGTTCACCCCGACGACCACCAAGCCCTTGCCCTGCAGCTGCGCAGGAATGTCCTTGTGGCCGCCGGTCAATCCGCCGCCATGAAACCACACCACAACGGGACAATCCTTCGCGTTCTCAGGATAATACACGTCCAGCTTGAGCCTCTCGCGGGCGTAGGCATCGGTCTTCTGCGTATAGGGCACGTCCTTCTGTAGCTTGTATCCGGCCGCGAAGGTCTGCCCTATCGCTGCCAGCGTGCTCACGAGGAGCAGGGCAGCAGCAATGAATCTTCTCATATTTATATATGGTTCAGCTCGGCATCAGTCCTCCATCAGCTTGCGATAGCGGCCTTTTTTGATGTCTTCGTTGCCCAGTCGGCGGGCTTTGTTGATTTCGTAATCGGAGTAGTCGCCCTCGAAGAACACCACCTCGCCATTGCCCTCAAAGGCCAGAATGTGAGTGCAGATGCGGTCGACGAACCAGCGGTCGTGGCTGATGACCACGGCACACCCAGCAAATCCCTCCAAGCCCTCCTCCAGGGCGCGCAGCGTGTTCACATCGATGTCGTTGGTAGGCTCATCAAGCAGCAGCACGTTGCCCTCCTGCTTCAGCGCCAAGGCCAGCTGCAGGCGGTTGCGCTCACCACCCGAGAGCACGCCGCAGAGCTTGCTCTGGTCGGTGCCCGAGAAGTTGAAACGCGAGAGATAGGCACGCGAATTGATGTCGCGGCCACCCATGCGGAAGCTCTCGTTGCCGCCGGAAACGACGTCGTATACGGTCTTCGAGGGGTCGATGTCCTTGTGTTGCTGGTCCACGTAGGCCAGTTTCACGGTCTCGCCCACCTCAAACGTACCGCCGTCTGCCTGCTCCAGGCCCATGATGAGGCGGAAAAGCGTGGTCTTGCCGGCACCGTTGGGGCCGATGACGCCCACGATTCCGTTGGGCGGCAACATGAAGTTGAGGTCGGAGAAGAGCGTCTTCTCGCCGAAAGCCTTCTGCACATGCTGTGCCTCGATGACCTTGTTGCCCAGTCGCGGACCGTTGGGGATGAATATTTCGAGCTTCTCCTCACGCTCCTTCTGCTCCTCGTTGAGCATCTGATCGTAGGAGTTCAGACGCGCCTTACCCTTGGCCTGACGGGCCTTGGGCGCCATGCGCACCCACTCCAACTCACGCTCCAGGGTCTTGCGACGCTTCGAGGCGGTCTTCTCCTCCTGCGCCATGCGGGTGGTCTTCTGCTCCAGCCACGAAGAATAGTTGCCCTTCCATGGGATGCCCTCGCCGCGGTCGAGCTCCAGAATCCACTCGCTCACGTCGTCGAGGAAGTATCTGTCGTGGGTCACGGCTATGACCGTGCCCTCGTATTGCTGCAGATGCTGCTCCAGCCAGTCTATGCTTTCGGCATCCAGGTGGTTGGTAGGCTCATCGAGCAACAGCACGTCGGGCTTCTGCAACAGCAGTCGGCAGAGGGCCACACGACGGCGCTCGCCTCCCGAGAGATGGGTCACGGGCAGGTCGCCATCGGGGCATCGCAGGGCGGCCATGGCTCTATCGAGCTTCGAATCGATGTTCCACGCGTCGGTGGCGTCGATAATGTCCTGCACTTCAGCCTGTCGCTGCATGAGCGCGTCCATCTTATCCTGGTCGCTGTAATACTCCTCCTCGCCGAATTTACGGTTGATTTCGTCGTACTCGGCCAGCGCATCGTACACCTTCTGCACGGCCTCCATGATGTTCTCCTTCACCGTCTTGCTCTCGTCGAGGGGCGGATCCTGCGGCAGATAGCCCACGGAGTAGCCCGGGCTCCACACCACCTCGCCCTGCGTAGGCTGTTCCAGGCCGGCGATGATCTTCATCAGCGTGGACTTTCCAGCGCCGTTGAGACCGATGATACCGATTTTTACGCCATAGAAGAACGAGAGGTATATGTTCTTCAGAATCTGTTTTTGGTTCTGGGGGATGATTTTCGACACACCCACCATAGAGAAGATAATCTTCTTGTCGTCTACTGTTGCCATATAGTTGATTGATTGTTTTTCTGTCGTTTCGGCTGCATCCTGCAAAGGCAATCGCCTCATGCGTAGCCCATTGCCGGGTGGCGGCGGCCCCGTCTCCACCCCATGCCATCGGGGCAGCCCGCGAGAGCCACAACCCACATGCTCTGCAAAAATACGAAATTCCCGCCAAATTCAAGCTATAAAACGGGAAATATATTGTTCGCAGGCGCCTCGGAGGGAGGGAGAATGGCAGCCAATGGCAAAGTGGATGGGCCGCCTCATCCGGGCAAAAACACTCCACACCTTTCCCCTTGACTATCAATGGTTTAGCGTTTACTCCCCATCGCCTTTGCCTTTAGTACCTTTTCGCATGGCGTTTAGTACCTATTCGCGAGGCCATTAGTACCTTATCGCGAGGCGATTACTACCTTTTCTCAAAACCATCTACATGGTACAATCCAGCCTCTCCCCCAACCCCTCCCCCGGAGGGAGGGGAGTAGAATGCAGGATAGTCGGGGGCAAAGGCGGCCAAAACGATAGCTCAGTAGGGACATCTCCCGTGGATGTCCGCACCGCCGGAGGGCACACGAGGACTGAAGCCACCAATCTATGTTGTGGTATCTGTGTTCAAGTGTCTGTGCCCTTATGCCACCAAAGATGGCGGGAAGGGCATTTCTCTCTGAAAATATTTAGAGAAATTCTGTGTCTTTGGTGGACAAGAAAAGGGGTTATCCACAAAAGACACAGAAGATTCAGCGGCCCCGACACGATATTTCTATCGTATCCAAGCCTCACGCAGCAACGAATAAAGGCCACAAGAGGCTCTGCTATGAGAGGCTTTTCAACCCGCTCTTCGGGTTGCGGACATGCACGGGGCATGTCCCTACAAAGCAACAGCCTGACCTCCACACGAAAATGCAGAGGTCAGGCATATTACTCCCCTCCCTCCGGGGGAGGGGCAGGGGGAGAGGCTTGTGGGGGTTGGCCGAAAGGCTGCTCCCTTCTAATCCCTTAGAAATTATACGAGAATCCCAGAGACACAAACTCGTTGAACTGCCAATATCCGTGGTCGAGGTCGCGGGCAGCGGCATCGTCGAAGCGCGGATAGACGAAGAGCTTGGTGGAGATATACTTGTTGAACTGGAATGTGAACGTGTTTTCCCATTCAAACTCTGCGCGACGATAGCTGGTGAAGCCGTAGATGCGCGTCTGCCACGACATGTTGTCGGTAAACTTCCACTTCAAATCTACCGTGAACTGCGAACCGAAGTCGTGCAACACGTGGCTGCCCTCCTTCAGACCATTGCGGGTGGAGAGGGCCAGGCGGTCCACATATTTAAAGTTGTAGGCTATCGGGGCCAGGTGGACCGTACCCGTGAGGTGGCTCTTGAACCAGTCTACGGTGTAGTCCATACCCAGAGAGGCATTGACGTTGAGCGGCGACATAAAGTCGGACAGCGTGGGGCGCTCGTTGGTCTTGTAGCCGCGCATGAACTGCGTATAGGCCAGAAGCTGGAACGTGTAGTACCATTTCTTGGAGGCCTGCAGGCCGAGCTTGCCGGTGTAGCGCAACAGGTCGGACGAGGTTTTGAGCTTGTGGAGGGAGTCGCTCTTAGAGGTTTGGAAGCCGAGCTTCATCTCCAGCTTGTTGTCCCACTTCACCTTCTGCTTGTTGTTGTAGTTGGCTTCGAGCGTGAGCGAGCCCACCATGGAGTAGCTACTCTCGCCACCCTTATACCAGTTGCCCGATACATAGCTCTGGAGGAACTGCAGATAGTAGTCGCCCGAGAACTTCCAGAAGTTAGGTTTGAGCACCACCACGTCCACGGGCTGGGTCTCCGGCTCCTGCGGCAGCGGCTGGGTCACCGCCACGCTGGGCTTCTCAGTCACGGTGCTCGGCACCAGGGCCGGACCCGACTGTTCGAGCTCACTCTGCGTGCCCATCACCATGTCGGGACGACGGAGATACATGCCGAGCAGCTGGGCATCGAGGGGCGACAGCGTGTTGCCCATGGCAAGAGCGTCGCGACTCACATATTTATAGAATGTGAGGGGCAGGAAGAGAGGCGCCATGTCCTGGTTGGAAAGCACCGTGGGCGCTGCCACGTTGGCGCTGAAGAGCGAATCGCCAAACTGTTTGAGCGAGTCGGCATAGTTTTGAGTAATGGTTCCCGGCGTCTGCGGGGTGCGTAAAGGGTTGCGTTTGGCCTCGCGAGCAAATGCCTGACTGGTCGACATGACCAGGGCAAGCACCAGCAGGCCACCCTTGCGAAATCTGTTCATCATGTAAAAAACATTTTGGGTTTAGCCAAGTAGTTACTTGTCAATCTTTTTGCAAAGTTAGTAATAATTGCATAAAGAAAAGAGAGGTTAGCCGATTTTCTTTAGATGTCTATATAATATGGTCAAACTTTCATTTTGATTTGTTGGGCGTTTCCTAAAAATATACTACCTTTGCAACAAATTATCGATAAACCATTTAACACTTTAAAGATTGTGGCAGAAACAAAGTATATCTTCGTCACCGGCGGCGTAGTGTCTTCTCTGGGCAAGGGAATCATCTCATCGTCGATAGGAAAGCTTTTACAGGCAAGAGGTTACAACATCACCATCCAGAAGTTTGACCCGTATATCAACATCGACCCGGGAACNNCACGCTCAACCCCTATGAGCACGGAGAATGCTATGTCACTGTGGACGGCATGGAGACCGACCTCGACCTCGGCCACTACGAACGGTTCACCGGAATTCAGACCACCAAGGCCAACTCGCTCACCACCGGACGCATCTACAAGTCGGTCATCGACAAGGAGCGCCGCGGCGACTACTTGGGAAAGACCATACAGGTGGTGCCCCACATCACCGATGAGATAAAGCGCAACGTGAAGCTCTTGGGGCAGAAATACCACTACGACTTCGTGATTACGGAGATTGGCGGTACCATCGGCGACATCGAGAGCGCTCCATTCATGGAGGCTATACGCCAGTTGAAATGGGAACTGGGCAAGAACGCCATCAACGTGCACCTCACCTATGTGCCCTATCTCAAGGCGGCGGGCGAGCTGAAAACCAAGCCCACGCAGCACTCTGTGAAGGAACTGCAGAGCGTCGGCATCCAGCCCGACATCCTGATACTGCGCACCGAGAAGCATCTCTCCGACGACGTGCGCAAGAAGGTGGCCGCATTCTGCAACGTAGACCTTGATTGTACCATCCAGAGCGAGGACCTGCCGAGCATCTATGAGGTGCCCCTCAACATGCAGAGTCAGGGTCTCGACGTGGCCATCCTCAACAAGATGGGCATGCCTGTGGGCGAAAAGCCCGTACTCGGCCCATGGCGCGAGTTCCTGGAACGTCGGGACAACGCCAAGGACGAAGTGCGCATCGGACTTGTGGGAAAATACGATTTGCAGGACGCCTACAAGAGTATTCGCGAGAGTCTCTCCCAGGCCGGAACCTATAACGACCGCAAGACGGTGCTCACGTTTATCAACTCGGAGTATATCACCGAGGAGAACGTGGCCGAGAAACTGGCCGGACAAGACGGCATCGTGGTGTGTCCGGGATTTGGACAGCGCGGCATCGAGGGCAAGATCATAGCCGCCCACTACACCCGCACCCACAACATCCCGACCTTCGGCATCTGTCTCGGTATGCAGATGATGGTCATCGAGTTTGCCCGCAAC
>DCJH01000005.1:13470-17858 GCA_002317385.1 Prevotella sp. UBA1705
GATCGACATCATGGAGGAGCAGAAGAACATCACCAATATGGGCGGAACCATGCGTCTCGGTGCCTACGAGTGTGTGCTGAAGCAAGGCTCGCGCGTGCTCGACATCTATAAGACCGAGCACATTCAGGAGCGCCATCGCCACCGCTACGAGTTCAACAACGACTATCTGCAGGAGTATGAGCGCAACGGAATGATGTGCGTGGGACGCAATCCCGAGAGCGACCTCATCGAGATTGTGGAGATTCCCGGCCTGAAATGGTACATCGGCACACAGTTCCACCCCGAATATCAGAGCACGGTGCTCAAGCCGCACCCGCTCTTTGTAGACTTCATCAAGACCGCTATTGAGAATCAGAAAAAATAAATTTTAATGAGGAGTGATGGAGTTAAGGAGATGAGGAGTTAGGACATCAGTCTAAGCCTCAGCGTTTACAGTAATGTCTAAACTACCCATCTCCTTAACTCCTCATCTCCTTCATCGTAACTATGGATAAAAATTCAATCATTGGATTCGCGCTGATCGCTGCGGTCCTGATAGGGTTCAGCTGGTATTCCAGACCTTCGGAGGCCGAGCAGAGAGCCCAATTTGTCAAAGATTCGACAGCGCAGGCCAACAAAGCCAAGGCTGAGAAAGCCGCGAAGGCCGCCGCGTTCCAGCGCCAGCAGGCTGCCAAAGAGAAGGTTCAGCAGGACACCACCGCAATGTTCTACACCGCCCTCAATGGTCAGGCACAGGATATCACACTGCGCAACGGTAAGGTGGAACTCACCTTCTCGACCAAAGGGGCCGAGGTGAAGAAGGCTGTGGTGAAGAATTATAAGGATAATATCACTGAGGCCAAGGACGTGACGCTCTTCCAGGGCAACGATCAGAGCCTGAACTATACCCTTGTGGCCAAGGAGATGAATATCTCGACGGCCGACCTCTACTTCACTCCCTCGGAGGTAAGCGATACCACCGTGACCTTCACTGCGCAGGCCGGGCAGGGCAAGTCCATCAGCCTGAGCTACCGACTCGGCAAGGACTATCTGCTCCGCATGTCGTTCCGCGCTGAGGGAATGGCTGGGCTCTTTGCTCCCAACACCAACAAGATGGCCATCGACTGGCAGGACAAGGTGCGCCAGCAAGAGAAGGGATTCAACTTTGAAAACCGTTATGCCACTCTCACCTACCACGAGAGCGACGGCGGAACCGACTATCTGAGCGAGACATCAGAGAAGATCGACGAGGACATCGAAGCCAAAATCGACTGGGTGGCCTTCAAGAATCAGTTCTTCTCTGCCGTGATGATTGCCAAGAACGACCTCGGCGAGCACACCCTGCTCACCTCCATACCGCAGCAGAAAGGCAGCGGATACCTCAAGCAATACCAGGCCAAGCTGAAGACAAACTTCGATCCGACGGGTAAGAATCCTACCGAATTCGAGTTCTATTACGGCCCCAACGACTTCCGACTGCTGCAGAAAGTGGAGAAGGAAAGCCAGTTTGGCAAGGACCTGGAGATGCAGCGACTGGTGTATCTCGGCTGGCCTCTGTTCCGCATCATCAACCGTTGGTTCACCATCTATGTGTTCGACTGGCTGTCGAAGTGGTTCCCCATGGGTGTGGTGCTTATCCTCATCACCTTGCTTCTCAAGGCCATCACCTACCCGATGGTAAAGAAGAGCTACATGAGCTCGGCCAAGATGCGCGTGCTCAAGCCGAAGCTCGATGCGGCAACCAAGCAGTTTGACAAGCCCGAAGACCAGATGCAGAAGCAGCAGGCCATGATGTCGGAGTATGCCAAATATGGTGTTTCGCCCCTCTCGGGCTGTCTGCCCATGCTCATTCAGATGCCCATCTGGATCGCGATGTTTAACTTTGTGCCCAACGCCATACAGCTTCGTGGCCAGAGTTTCCTCTGGATGAAAGACCTCTCGACCTACGATCCCGTGTTCCAATGGAACCATAACATATGGCTTCTCGGCGACCACCTGTCGCTGACATGTATTCTCTTCTGTGCCGCACAGATCATTTACAGCTGGTTTACCATGCAGCAGCAGAAGGATCAGATGGTAGGTCAGCAGGCCGAACAGATGAAAGCCATGCAGTGGATGATGTATCTCATGCCGCTGATGTTCTTCTTTATGTTCAACGATTACTCGTCGGGCCTCAACTTCTACTACTTCGTGTCACTCATTTTGTCGGCCGCAATCATGTTCGTACTCCGCAAGACGACCAACGAGGAAAAGCTCCTTGCCATCCTCGAATCGCACTATAAGGAGAACCAGAACAACCCTCAGAAGATGAAGGGAATGATGGCTCGTATGCAGGCTCTGCAGCAGATGCAACAGCAGCAGATGGCCGCGCAGAAACAAAAGCACGACGATCTGAACAAGAAAAAAGGCTTATAAACTTGACATTATAGGGAGCCTATAGGAATCTGACGCCTGATGATTCCTATAGGTTCTTATTCTTTTCCAAATAATTAGTATTTTTTCCCTCGTTTCACTAAATCTCTAACAACTATGAACAAGGCTATAGCTCTGGTATTGGGGGCCCTTCTGCTCGGACAACCCAAGCTAAATGCACAGACAATGATTCAGAAAAACAACATCACACTCAGTTCAGATCTCATGACTCCCGAGGCTCTTTGGGCCATGGGACGTATCGGAGGCGCACAGGCTTCGCCCGACGGCAAGCAGGTTGTGTACCAAGTTAGCTACTACAGTGTGAAGGAAAACAAGAGCCACACCATGCTCTTCATCCAGCCTGCAAAGCCTGGGAAGACCATCGTGAAGCCTACCCAGCTCACCACCGACGCCAAAAGCGAGAGCGACGCCGCCTGGATTGAGGGCGGACAAAAGATTGCTTTCCTCCGCGACGGACAGCTCTGGAAGATGAATCCGGACGGAAGCGCACGCGTGCAACTTACCAATTCGGCAATCGACATCGAGGGATTCCGCTTCTCTCCCGACGGAAAGCACGTGATTCTCATCAAGAGTCTCGACTACCATGAGTCTATTAAGAAGAACCCCGACGACCTGCCCAAGGCTTCGGGACGCCTCGTTACCGATCTGAACTATCGCCATTGGGACCACTATGTGGAGTCTATCCCCCATCCTTTCGTGGCCGATGTGACCGGCGATAAGGTTTCCGACGGCGTGGATATCATGGAGGGCGAACCCTACGAGTGCCCGCTCGCTCCTTTCGGCGGCATCGAACAGCTGGCCTGGAGCCCCGACTCCAAGCAGGTGGCCTATACTTCACGCAAGAAGACGGGCGTGGATTATGCCATCTCTACCGATGCCGACATATACCTATATAATATAGAGAGTCGCACCACGAAGAACCTCTGCAAGCCCGAAGGCTATGTGGAGCCCAAGATAGACGCTACGAAAAGTATGCGCAATCAGGCCGTGAACCATCAGGATGGCGACATGAACGTGGGATATGACATTAATCCTAAGTTCTCGCCCGACGGCCAATACATCGCCTGGCAGAGCATGAAGAACGACGGATATGAGAGCGACCGCAACCGCCTCTGTGTCTACAACCTCGCCAATGGGGCCAAGAAGTATGTCACTGAGAGCTTCGATTCGAATGTCGACGACTACTGCTGGGCCAACGATTCCAAGACGCTCTACTTCCTTGGCGTATGGCATGCCGTGACGATGGTGTATCAGACCAACCTCAACGGCCAGGTGATGCAGCTCACCGACGGCTGGTATGACTATGGCTCCGTGCAGCTATTGGGCAACAACAAGCAGCTTCTCGTGACCCGCCACTCCTACCAGGCACCCGACGATCTCTATGTGGTGACCATCAACAAGAAGGAGAAAAAGTCGGCCGTTGAGCCTATCACAGCCGAGAACAAGCACATCCTCGACCAGCTGGCCCTGCCCAAGGTGGAACAGCGCTGGGTGAAAACCACCGATGGCAAGCAGGAGCTCGTATGGATTGTGCTGCCTCCTCACTTCGACGCCAACAAGAAATATCCCGCCCTGCTCTTCTGCGAAGGCGGACCACAGAGTCCGGTAAGCCAGTTCTGGAGCTATCGCTGGAACATGTTTATCATGGCCGCCCACGGCTATATCGTAGTTGCTCCCAACCGCCGCGGGCTCCCGGGCTTCGGCAGTGAGTGGAACGAGGCAGTGAGCCAAGACTGGACCGGCCAGTGCATGGACGACTATCTGTCGGCCATCGACGATGCCGCCAACAACCTGCCCTACGTAGATAAGGACCGCCTGGGGTGCGTGGGCGCATCGTTCGGAGGCTTCTCGGTCTACTATCTGGCCGGACATCATGACAAGCGCTTCAAGTGTTTCATCTCTCACGACGGTGCCTTCAACCTCGAATCGATGTACACCGACACCGAGGAGGCATGGTTCTCCAACTGGGAATACGA
>DCJH01000005.1:17900-52406 GCA_002317385.1 Prevotella sp. UBA1705
CCCATTCTCTGCATCCATGGCGAGAAAGACTACCGCATCAACGCCAACCAGGGCTTCGGAGCATTCAATGCAGCCCGCATGAGAGGCATCCCGGCAGAGCTCCTCATCTATCCCGACGAGAACCACTGGGTACTGAAACCGCAGAACGGAGTGCTCTGGCAGCGCACCTATTTCAACTGGCTCGACCGCTGGCTGAAGCAATAAGAGGAGACCCTCCCTGCCCTCCCTGTAGGGAGGGGGAAGCAAATCCATAAGCCAACAAGTATATCCCTATGACTGAAAACTTCTTCTGCTCTCCCTCCCTACAGGGAGGGCAGGGAGGGTCTAAGATATAAATCAATATTATAATAGTATATGACAGATCAAGTTAAACAAACTTTGAGAGATTCTGCCGCCCTGCGTTGGACGGCCCTATTGCTCTTGGCACTGGCCATGTTCTGTGCCTACATCTTTGTAGACATCCTTTCTCCCATCAAAGACCTGATGCTCACGGAGCGCCATTGGGACTCCACGGCATTCGGAACAATGCAGGGTTCGGAGACGTTCCTCAACGTTTTCGTGTTCTTCCTCATCTTTGCCGGAATCATTCTCGACAAGATGGGCGTGCGCTTCACGGCCCTTCTCTCGGGCGCTGTGATGCTTGCCGGAGCCTGTATTAAGTATTATGCCGTGAGCGAGAGCTTCATAGGCAGTGGTCTGGAGACCTGGTTCACCAACAACCTGAACCATATACCCGTGTTCGAGCAGCTCGGCGTGTCGCCCTTCTACGAGGGCATGCCCGCATCGGCTAAGCTTGCCGCCTGCGGCTTCATGATCTTCGGATGCGGCACCGAGATGGGCGGCATCACCGTTTCGCGTGGTATCGTGAAGTGGTTCAAGGGGCGCGAGATGGCACTGGCCATGGGTTCGGAGATGGCACTGGCCCGTCTGGGTGTGGCCACCTGCATGATTTTCTCACCCTTCTTCGCTAAGCTCGGCGGCAAAATCGACGTTTCCCGCTCGGTGGCCTTCGGCGTAGTGCTGCTCTGCATCGCCCTGATGATGCTCGTAGTCTACTTCTTTATGGACAAGAAACTCGACTCACAGACCGGCGAAGCCGAGGAGAAGGACGACCCGTTCAAGATCAGCGACCTCAGCCAAATCCTCACCAGCAGTGGCTTCTGGCTCGTTTCGCTGCTCTGCGTGCTCTACTATTCGGCCATCTTCCCCTTCCAGAAGTATGCCGTGAACATGCTGCAGTGCAACCTCACCTTTACCGAAGTGCCTGCCGACTCGTTCTGGGCATCGACCTCTGTCACCATCGTGCAGTATCTCATCATGCTGCTTGTGGCCGTCACCGCATTCATGTTCAACTTCATGAAGAACAAGAGCGTGAAGTATGGCGTGCTCCTTCTGTCTGTCGTGTCCCTCATCACCTATTGCTACATGGGCTATATGCGCCAGTCGGCCGAGTCAATCTTCGCCGTGTTCCCGCTCTTGGCCGTAGGCATCACGCCCATCCTCGGCAACTATGTAGACCATAAGGGCAAGGCCGCCTCGATGCTCGTGCTGGGCTCACTGCTGCTCATCGCCTGTCACCTCACCTTTGCTTTTGTGCTCCCTGCATTCCGCGGCAGTCAGGTGGGCGGCGTCATCGTGGCCTATCTCACCATCCTCGTGCTCGGCGCCTCGTTCTCACTGGTGCCCGCCTCCCTGTGGCCCAGCGTGCCTAAGCTCGTGGATGCCAAGATCATCGGCTCGGCCTACGCCCTGATTTTCTGGATTCAGAACATCGGTCTGTGGCTTTTCCCGCTGCTCATTGGTAAGGTACTCGACAAGACCAACCCCGGTGTGACCGATGCCACACAGCTCAACTACACCGCGCCGCTCATCATGTTGGCCGGCCTCGGCGTAGCAGCCCTCATCATCGGACTTATCCTCAAGGTGGTCGACAAGAAGAAAGGCCTCGGCCTCGAACTGCCGAATATCACGGAATAGGCTCCGGCTCTATTCCCCACACCTCGCGGCAAAGCCCGTAACAAAACCATCAAGGGTAGAAGGCGCGCAGCTTTCTACCCTTTTTCTACTCTCCATCCATCACCCGTGAGCCCGTAGGCCATTGTCGAAAAGACGCAGAAACCGACCCGAACGGCCACCCAACTCCCCACCAAACGTATGACCACACCACCCAACACCCGCCATACCGCCTTCCCCGTGCCCCTTCTGCCACGTCGCTGGACGGTGCTGCTCCTCGTCGCCACGGTGATGATGGCCGGATATGTGTTCTGGGATATCGTGTCCCCCATATCCACCTCGCTGCGCGCCCCCATTGCCGAGGGCGGCATGGGATGGTCGCAAGCCGAATACGGATTCTACGCAGGCAGCTACTCTATCTTCAATGTCTTCCTGCTGATGCTCTTCTTCGGTGGAGTGATTCTCGACAAATGCGGCATCCGATTCACCGGCCTACTGGCCACGGGAGCCATGTTTCTCGGGGCGGCCATCAACTTCTACGCCGTGCGCTACGTGAGCCCGGCCCCGACCGCCCACCTTGCCCTCACCCTCTTCGGGCTCATCCCGGCCGACATCAAGGTGCAGGTGCTCGTGGCTGCACTGGGTTTCGGACTTTTCGGCGTGGGCTGCGACATCACCGGAATCACCGTCTCGAAGGTCATCACCAAGTGGTTCACCGGCCACGAACTGGCCTCGGCCATGGGTCTGCAGGTGGCTATGGCCCGTCTGGGCACGGCCTCGGCGCTGAGCTTCAGCCCGTTCATCGCCCTCACCTGGGGCATCTCGGCCCCGCTCCTCGTGGGTGCCGTCATCCTGCTCATGGGCCTCATGCTCTACGTGGTCTACTGTTTCATGGACCATCGTTTCGACCGTCACGCTGCCCTGCAGGCCGATGAACCCACAGCCACCACGCCGCAACCGAAGGACGACCCCTTCCGTTTCCGAGACCTGCTGCAGGTGCTCCGCAACCCCGGCTTCTGGCTCATCGCCCTGCTCTGCGTGTTCTTCTACAGTTCCATCAGGCCCTTCATGAAGTTTGCCACCGACCTCATGGTGAGCAAATACGGCGTGCCCGAGACCACGGCCGGCTGGATTGTGTCGGTCATCCCCTACGGCTCCATCGTACTCACGCCCTTCTTCGGCTCCCTCTACGACCGCATCGGCCACGGCATCAGGCTCATGACCATAGGCTGCGTCATGCTCAGCCTCTGCCACCTGTGCCTCGCCCTGCCCATGATCCGGCAGACGTGGTTTGCACTTGCCGTGATGGTGCTCATCGGAATATCCTTTTCGCTCGTGCCCTCGGCGCTGTGGCCGAGCGTGCCCAAGATCGTGCACATCCGCATGCTGGGCTCGGCCTACTCCATCATCTACTACATTCAGAACATCGGACTGGCCCTCGTGCCTATGCTCATAGGCCGCGTGAACGACGCCGACCCCACCTATACGTCGAGCATGACCATCTTCTGCATCCTCGGATGCGCCGCCGTGGTGGTGGCCATAGCGCTCTATGCCGTAGACCGCAAGCGCAAGTTCGGACTGGAAGACGCGAACATCCAGTCGTAACCTGCGCCCCATTCCCGGTGGGCAGCCCCGGCACAGAGCCTTCTCCACGCCCTATTCTCCACTCATCATCCCACAAAAAAGAAAGCCTGAACGAAAGATTTCGTCCAGGCTTTCCTATAAGTAAAGCTTAAATCAGAATTTCTTAGATCACGCCCTGAGCCATCATGGCCTTGGCCACCTTGAGGAATCCGGCCACGTTGGCACCCTTCACATAGTTGACGTAGCCGTCGGCCTCGGTGCCATACTTCACGCAGTTGGCGTGGATATCGTTCATGATGTCGTGCAACTTGGCATCCACCTCCTCGCGACTCCACTTCAGGCGCTCAGAGTTCTGGCTCATCTCCAAACCCGACACAGCCACACCACCGGCGTTGCTGGCCTTGCCCGGGCTATAGAGCAACTTGTTGTCCTGGAACACCTTGATGGCTTCGGGCGTAGAAGGCATGTTGGCGCCCTCGCTCACAGCTATCACGCCATTGGCCACGAGGGCCTTGGCTGCCTCCTCGTCGATCTCATTCTGAGTGGCGCAAGGCGTGGCGATGTCGGCCTTCTCAAACCAAGGCTTCTTGCCGGCCACATATTTGGCGTTGGGATATTCCTCCACATACTCCTTGATACGGCCGCGCTCCACATTCTTCAGCTCCATGATATAAGCCAGCTTGGCCTCGTCGATGCCGTCCGGGTCGTAGATGTAACCGTCTGAATCAGAGCAAGTCATAGGCACGGCACCCAGCTGGAGCAACTTCTCGATGGTGTACTGGGCCACGTTTCCGGCGCCAGACACCAGCACCTTCTTGCCCTTGATGTCGATGTTGCGGGTGTTGAGCATGTTCTGCAGGAAGTAAACCGTACCGTAACCGGTGGCCTCGGGACGGATGAGCGAGCCGCCGAACTCCTGACCCTTGCCGGTGAGCACGCCCACGAAGTTGTGAGTCAACTGCTTATACTGACCGAACATGTAGCCTACCTCGCGGCCTCCCACACCGATGTCGCCGGCAGGAACGTCGCAGTCGGGGCCAATGTAGTTCCAAAGTTCACGCATGAAAGCCTGGCAGAAGCGCATCACCTCCAGGTTCGACTTGCCGCGGGGCGAGAAGTCGGAGCCACCCTTGGCGCCACCCATAGGCAGCGTGGTGAGCGAGTTCTTGAAAGTCTGCTCAAAGGCGAGGAACTTCAGGATGCTCTCGTTTACCGAAGCGTGGAAGCGGATGCCGCCTTTGTACGGGCCAATGGCATTGTTGTGCTGCACACGATAGCCCATATTGGTCTGGACATTGCCCTTGTCGTCTACCCAATTCACGCGGAACTTCACGATTCTGTCGGGAATGCACAGACGCTCAATGAGGTTGGCACTCTCAAATTCAGGATGCTTGTTGTACTCTTCCTCGATAGATTCGAGCACTTCTGTTACTGCCTGAAAATACTCCGGCTGATTGGGGAAACGCTGTTGCAATTTCTCTACCACTTCTACTGCTTTCATAAACTTACAATTTTTTATTGGTTGATGTTGTCTCTTCGTTTGTTTTGAACCCTCGAATGGATTCCGGTTGCAAAGGTACACACTTTTACTTAAAAACAAAACAAATTGAAAGTTTTTTTGCAATAATTGTGTGAAAAGGTAACTTTTCTATGATTTTAACAATATATCCCGTATTATTCTTACAGCCGTAACAATATGGTACGCGCGAGGGAAGCGCGCGCTCCCATCTCGCTTTCCCCTTTGCCGTAACTCCATCACAGTGCCGACCTTAGCCCGTTTTTCCCACCTTTCATGCGCCCTCATTCCCTGCGTCTTTCCCTGCCCCATGCCACGTCTCCGCAATCACTACCTCATCGCGCTGCGAAAAGGTAGTCATCGTGAGAGGAATAGGTAGTAATTGCAGCGCGATTACTACCTTATTTCGGCGGCATATCAACCCGAGCTGATTATCAATGAGTTACCACAAAATAAGATTATGCTTAGTAGGGACATGCCCCGTGCATGTCCGCACCGCCGCATGGAGACATACCCTGCTCGGCAAAACCTCCCTCTTTTTATAACATAATAACAGAATTCTTTTCAGAATGACATAGGTTTTTTAAGACATAAAGACAAAAAGACATATTACAAAAAACGAATCCTCGATAGGCGCTCAATGACATAAGAAACGCTCCGCGTTTCATAATGACATGCAGATTAGCCTGCTGGTGGTTTTCCCACGTCATTGTGTTGATGGAAAATATCTTCTTTTGAAACGCTTCGGATTTCCTCTCTCATAGGGATAACCTCTTGATCATCCCCCATGAAAAATGTCTTTTTGTCTTTATGTCTTAAAAAACCTATGTCATTTTGAAAAGATTTCTGTCATTATGTTATAAAGATATGCCCGTTCTGTAGTTCTGTCTAAATCCTCGAATACAATGTTATTCTGTTACTATGTCTTCTTATCATGTCTGAAATAGCCATCCGGCGGTGCGGACATCCACGGGGGATGTCCCTACTGTTCTGTCCCCATCTCTCACCGCCGCACACCTATGGGCACAAAAAAAGCGATGGCCTTCACAGGCAACCGCTTCAAATCTTCAATAGGTATTAGTTTCCTTTTAAGGTAAAAAGATTGTTTTCAGGATAACATCTGCAAAGATAATATATTTTTTTTACAATGCAAATTTTTGTTTCTTTTTTTTCAATCGTATGCTAAATAAGATTAAAATTCACGTCCACACCTCCTCTCCGCCGCCAAGATAACCGCCCGGTAATCAACAGATTCAATGATTCCGGCCGAAACAGGCGCACGAAACCCACAAATTGATAAAATTGGTAGGCGAAACCACAAAGCAGATAGATGATATTGTCCACATTTTACCTATCTTTGCAATATAATTCCACAAACCAAAGATGAATAACGATGGCAGACACTAAGACAGAGATTTATCAGCTCAACAGCATAGACGCCTACAACCGGTTGCATGGTCTGGAGACCTTCCATCCGCTGGTGGGCGTGGTCAACATCCCACAGACCACACAGCCCGAACACCACTATACGCTCAACTATGGCCTCTATGCCATATTCCTCAAGCATGGGGCCAACTGCACGCTGCGCTATGGCCGGGAGGTCTACGACTATCAGGCCGGTACCATCGTGACCTTCGGCCCGGGGCAGGTGGTATCGGTAGACAATGAGCCCAACACGCTGTTGCCCGCCGTGAGCGGACTCGTGTTTCACCCCGACATCCTCTATGGCACGCCGCTGGCCGACAAAATCAGGCAATACACCTTCTTCAACTACGACGAACGCGAGAGCCTCCACCTCAGCGAGCGTGAGCAGAGCATCATCTGCGAACTGTTCAACAGCATCTCCATGGAGATAGAGCACCCCGTGGACAAGCACTCGCAGACGCTCATCACCGACCGCATTGGACTCATCCTCGACTACTGCATGCGGTTCTACGACCGCCAGTTCATCACGCGCCACAAGGTGAACAGCTCGCTCTTGGAGAACTTCCTCGAACAGCTCGACGACTATTTCATCAGCGGTCAGGCTGCCCGCGAAGGTCTGCCGCAGGTGGGCTACTTCGCCGACAAGGCCTGTCTGTCTACCAGTTATTTCGGCGATCTCATCAAGAAGGAGACTGGCATCAATGCCAAGAAATACATTCAGAACAAGGTGGTGGATGTGTCCAAGCGCTTCCTGCTGGAGGGAGAGAGCTCCATCAACGAGGTGGCCTATCGGCTCGGATTCCAATATCCGCAGCATTTCACGCGGGTGTTTAAGATGAACACCGGTCAGACTCCCGGCCAGTTTGTGAAAGACAGCCGCAACTACATGGCATGATTCATCAGACTTCGCCCTGGCGGAGTCTCAAAATACACATGCAATGAAAAAAACTTTTGTATTGATTCTGCTGGCGCTGACAACGTGCATCCTGACCGTCGGTGCCCAATCTAAGGTGTATCTCACCCGTGACATCTCGCCCGAGTCATTGGTAAGGATCTACAAAGCGCTGGGCGTGAAGGCGTCGGGACGCGTGGCCGTGAAGATCTCCACCGGCGAAGGGTCTAATCCCAACTATCTGAAACCAACCCTCATCAAGGGACTGGTGGAGGAGGTGAACGGCACCATCGTGGAGTGTGGAACGGCCTACGGCGGCGACCGCATGAACTTCGACGACCATTGGAAGGTGGTGCAGCAGCACGGATTCGACTCGCTCTTTGCCGTGGATCTCATGGACGAGTACGACGAGATACGCATTCCCGTGAAAGACCGCACGCATCTCAACTATGACATTGTGGGCGGACATCTGGCCAACTACGACTTCATGGTCTGCCTCAACCACTTCAAAGGTCACCCAATGGGCGGCTATGGAGGGGCGCTGAAAAACCTGTCTATTGGGTGTGCGTCGCGCAATGGCAAGGCCTACATCCACTCGGCAGGCAAGATGTCGAAACTCGACGTGGCCAAACTGTGGACGCCCGAGTACACCGGCAACCAGGACGGATTTCTCGAAAGCATGGCCGCCGCGGCACAAGCCGTAGTGAACTATTTCCAGCGCGAGCGCGGCATCATCTACATCAGCGTGATGAACAACATGACCGTAGACTGCGACTGCGTGGCCCATCCGGCTCCAGTGAAGCTCAAAGACTATGGCATCCTCGCCTCCACCGACCCTGTAGCCCTCGACCAGGCGTGCGTCGACATCATCAATCAGCAGAAGGTGACTGCCGAAAACGACCCCACCGACCTCCTCGTACGCATCAACAAGAAGCACGGCACCCATACCATCGACTGGGCCGAGAAGATTGGTCTCGGCACCAAGAACTATAAGATTGTGGAGGTGAAATAGGCGCTTAGTCGCCCTCTCAGAAGACGCTTGCTCTCACACAAATGACAGCCAAGAATGCTTGAAACTCATAGTGTCATGTGATGAGATGGCACACCCACAAATATGACGCAAGCCCTGTAGTGCGAATCATCGCTCCATTCAAACAGACTGCTATCACCATTGCAGGTAAAATCAGCAAATTGCACTACCATTTGCAGTAACCCTGAAAATGGGTTACAATAATAATAGCCCGGAGTTGGCCAGCGAAGCTGGTCTTCCCCGGGCAGATTGTATGCGGAAAGGAGTGGAATATAGAAGATGTTACACTACCAATGTCTTTCTATTACCATGTTCGGAACACTGCAACTACACTCCGAAGACTGGATAACAGCCCCACGGGAGTAAGGCTAACGAGAGATTCCTCCATCAAACCCAAACCTTTATGCCGTAAAGATCGTGTATTATTGTCTTCAAGCCCCATCCCTCTATCTACCATAAAAAAGATGTGCCAGGCAAGCCCGGCACATCTCAGATAACTGATATTGAGTCTCTAAAATAACGACTCAGCGATTGACAAAAGTCTGGATTTTACCACTGGAACAATGGGGAGTCACCCGATGGGGGAACCGGAGCAGGGTTGTTGGTGCAGTCGAGATTATAGTTGGTCTCGGTCTGAACGATACACCAGTTCATCCATTCGGGAACAGAAGTGGTGTTCCAACGGAATCCCTCCACGTGGTTGGTCTTGGCGTAGCTGCGAATCACACCCTTGTTGAGGCGCTTGATATCGAAGGTGGCGAAGCCCTCACCCCAGAGTTCTACGCGGCGCTGCCACCAGCACTCGTTCTGGAACTTGGAAGTCTTGGTATTGCCGTAGGCCTCATTGTGCGTGCCATAAACATAACTGGGGTCGCGCTGCTGAGCAAACTTGGTGAGCAGAGCGATACCATCGGCCTCGTTCATCATACCAGCTGCCTCAGCCTCGATAAGCATCATCTCCTCGACGCGCATCAATGGCACCGACATGGTGAAACCAATCATCTGGTTGTGACGGCCAGCCTCACCGCCTGCAAGACGGAACTTCACGGGCAGACCACCTACGCCGGTATAAGCCGAAGTGGTGTAGTAACCAGTGTTGTAGATCCATTCAGGATAATCAGAATAGGCCTTGAGGGCATCAATCTTCATATTGGCAGTAGATTCTGCAATCTCATCGTCATTAGCGCCAGTACCCTTGAGGTCGTCGATGGCAAAGTCTACGAAGCACTTGCGACGAATATCGGTCTTCGGCATGGTCTCATAGAGATGGCGGTCGATAAGCCAGAACTGACCGTAATTGGAGGCGTAGCCGCAACCCGACTGCTCGGGGTCTACCTCAAGGCACATCTGCGAGCCCCAGCTGGAGTCGCCGTCGTTGTCGCGAATATTGGGATCGTCTGATTTATAGGTAGTGCAGAGCATCCAAGCATGGTTGGGCGTGTTGAAGGCCGTCATGCGGTCGGTGTACTCATCGGAAGACAACATGGAGTAGCCTTCCTGGGCCATCTTGGCATACTTGCGGGCGTTGGCCCAGTCTTCCATCGTGAGGTAGGCGCGAGCCTTGAGGCCATAGACCACAGACACGTCGGGAGTGGTCTTGTCGGTGCGCTCGTAGCCAGCCAGATACTTCTCGGCCTTATCGAGGTCGGAGAGGATAAAGGCATAGATCTGCTCATTGGTAGCCCGTGGGTTGTGGGCTGCATCCTCGGTGGTCATGCCTTCCTTCTGGATAGGCACGGTCTCAGCGTTCTTGTCTTCTCCATAAGTCTTGGGCGCATACATGCGGGCCAAGTCGAGATAGTAGAAGGCGCGCATGGCATAGGCAATACCGGCACCACTCATGTGTAGATCGTCGGGATTCTCGCCTGCCAAGGCAATCACGTCATTACAAGCCTTGATCCATCCGTAGTAGAGCGTCCAAGGAATCTGCGGATAAGCGTAGGTCGGACCCAGATACTGTGAGATATAGAAGGAGTCGTACCAGTTGAGGTGGGGCTGGAGAATATCCTGTCCCTGCACGTCGCGCATGAGCATGAGTGTGGGATAACCGAAATCATTTCCCCACCAGCTGCTTCCGCGATACAAGAACTGTCCTACCAAGGTGGACGTCGCTGCATCGACCATACTCTGGAAGGCCGTGGGCGAATTTTGTACCTCCGACTGCGACACCGTGGCGCTCTGCGGTTCATATTCCTCTATGCAACCTGTCAGACCAACAGACAGCATTGCAACAGCTAATGTCTTATATATATTTTTCATTGTAAAGTTCCTCCTGATTGGTTAGAATGTAATTTGCACACCGCCGGAAATGTTTCTTACCGGTGAATATACGTTCACGCTCTCGTTGCCATCGAAGGCATAGCGTGGGTCGAGACCCTTGCGTGCTGACCAGAAGCCGAGGTTTTCGCCTGTGGCATAGACGCGAATCTTAGATACAAAGTGCACAAGGCTCTTGGGGAAGGTGTAGCCGATGTTGAACGACTGGAAGTTGAGATAGCTTGCCTTGGTCAACCAACGGTCAGAAGCCTGGCCCGTGTACTTGTCACCATACTGCCAGCGAGGAATATTGCTGCCCATGTTGTCAGCACTCCAAGCCTTCATATAGTCCTTATGGAAGTTTCTTCCCTCAGACTTAGAAACCTGCGGAGTCATCAGAACCTGGTAGCGAGAGTCGTAAACACGACCGCCCAGCTGATAGTCGAATGTTACAGAAGCGTCGAAGTTACCGATGCGGAGCGTAGTGCTGAAACCACCGAAGAGGTCGGGAGCATTGGTTCCGTGAGCATAACGGTTGGCCTTGTTCGGGTCTGTTGTCGTGCCGGAGCGCTTCTTAGCAGGACGATTACTGATGGTAGCGGGAGCGTTACCCAGCGTGCTCATGTCCTCATCGTAGTAGTAAAGGGCCTGACCCTTCTCGTCTACACCTGCGTAAGCATAGGTCATGTAGTTGAGCATGGGACCACCTTCCTCGTACCAGTAGGGGGCTTCATAGAATCCTCCGTTGTTGAGAACCTTGGAAGCAGGGAGCTTCAGCACCTTACCGGTGTTGTGAGCCATATTCATGGTTACGGTCCAGTCGATGTCTTTGGTGCGAACGATGGCACCAGTCAGGTTAAGTTCGAAACCAGAGTTGCGGATGTCGCCCACGTTGCCGTAGTAACCGCGAGAACCCATAGACTCAGGAACAGAAAGCCAGAACAACAGGTTGGTGGTCTTCTTCGAATAGAAATCGAGGCTACCGGTGAGACGGCTCTTCCACAAACCAAACTCAACACCGATGTTGAAGTTGGTGGTTGTCTCCCAAGTGATCTCAGGATTACCAATGCGCCAGAACTTGGGGCTCATGGTTGTCTCGCTCGACTTAGACAGGTTGTAGAGATTGGTATAAGCAAATGTACCGATGTTGTCGTTACCCTGCTGACCGATAGAGGCCTTCAGCTTCAACATATCAATCCAAGGCATGCTCTCCATGAACGACTCCTTCGACACAATCCAGGCACCGCCTACTGACCAGAAGCTACCCCAACGGTGAGCCGTGGCAAAGCGAGAGGTGGCGTCGCGACGGTAAGACATAGAGCCGTAATATTTCTCTGCGTAGTTATACTGCACGTTGCCGAAGTAACCTTCCACGTTGTAGGGAGTGGTGTAAGAGGTATTATTCGACTTGGTGGCGAAGGCAGCAAGCTCGCGAATGTCGGGCGAGAAGTTACCCTTGGCCGTAGCCTCCAGGTACTTGGTCTCCTGCTTGTAGTACTCGTGACCCAGCATCACGTTCAAATCGTGCTTACCGAAGGTCTTGTAGAATGTCAACGTCTGAACGTAGTTGGTGCGGATGTTGTTGTTCACGCTCTTAGTCAGCTCACCACCCACAGAACTCTTCGGCAATACGAAGGAGCTTCCGTAGTCGGAGTAGTCGTCCTGGCCCCAGATGAGGGTATTGGTCATATTGAACTTCAGCCAATCAGTGATGTTGATATCCATGAACAAGTTGCCGTTGAGCTGGTTGCTGTTTCTCAGGAACTCATTGTAAACATTGGCTCCAATGGGGTTACCGAGCATGAAGGGACGGGAGAGACCGCCGTTGCTACCGGATGATCCGTAGTCATAGCGCTGGTGACCATACTGATCCACGGCAATAACAGGATTGCCATTGGCATCGAGTGTTCTCACGTAAACCGGGAAAATCGGGGCAATCATCGAGGTGTAGTACATCAGGTTGGTCTGTCCCCAGGCCGTTCCCAAGTTGGGGTTTGATGTCTGCTTAGAGCGAACATAGCTCACGTTGGCACCTACCTTGAGCCACTTAGTGGCCTGGTAGTCGGCCTTGATGCGTGAGGAGAAACGGTTGTAACCCGAATATTCGATGATACCATCTTCCTTCAGGTAACCAGCGCTGGCATAGAATGAGGAGCGATCGGTAGATCCATTGACGCTCACGTTGTACTCCTGACGCAGAGCTGACTTATAAGCCAGGTCGGTCCAGTTATCAGGCTGGAGATAATAGGTAAGGCCATCGGCACCCTTGAAGGTGCGGCCCATCACAGCCTGAGGCACAACCTTGCCGTCCATGCCGATGAGGTTGGTACCCTCGGGAAGCGTGTAGACATTGTAGTTGCCCAACTGCTTCATCATGGTAGAGTTGGCCCAAACATTGGCATCGGCAGCATTCTTGCCGTTGGCCAGTGCGTAATTATTAAACATGGTGTAGTAAGCCTCGTAGTAA
Source organism: Prevotella sp. UBA1705 (assembly GCA_002317385.1). Classification (GTDB taxonomy): domain Bacteria; phylum Bacteroidota; class Bacteroidia; order Bacteroidales; family Bacteroidaceae; genus Prevotella. Next base: position 31,024 of record DCJH01000005.1, read on the forward strand.
GAAGCAGGTGTATCGAGCACATCATACTCCTGAATGGCGCGGCTGTTGCCTCCGAGCTTCACGTCCAAAGACACGATAGCGTCGCGAGTCTTACCCTTCTTGGTGGTGACGATGATCACACCTGATGCACCGCGGGCACCATACAATGCTGCAGAAGCGGCATCCTTCAATACGCTGACCGACTCAATATCCGACTGAGGGATATTAGAGAGGTTGGCCGTGTAAGGAGCACCGTCGACGATAATGAGCGGGTCGGTTCCTGCATACAGTGAGGAGATACCACGAATGTTCATGGCACCAGCACCAGCACCAGGCGCACCAGAGGCGCTACGCATCTGAAGACCGGAAACATTTCCTACCAATGCGTTGGCCACGTTGGTCGTAACGTGCTTCGACAGGTCCTCAGCATTCATAAATGTGGCCGAGCCGGTGAAGGCAGACTTCTTTTGTGTACCGAACGCTACCACCACTACTTCGTCGAGACTCTTGTTGTCGGGAGTCAGTTCAACCTTCATCTGACGAGAGGCTGTCATGACTCTTGTGGTCATACCGATGTAAGAGAACTCCAGCTTGCTGGCAGAATTAGGAACTGTCAAGGCAAACTTACCATCAGTATCAGTTATCGTTCCGGTACTTGTACCAACAACTTTAACCGAACCACCGATGATCGGCTGCCCGTCTTCAGAAGAGACCACGACGCCATTGACTGGCATCTGTGCCCAAGCTACCCCTATACATAGGAAGAAGCTGGCAATAACCATTGTTAATCTTTCTTTCATAAATATATCATTTAAGGTTATATATAAGTCGGTCTATATAAGGCGAATCGTCACAACTGTAGTGTATTTCCAATCGGTTAGTAAGGTATACACTGCTAAATAGGTCGTATTAGGACATGCAAAGCTAACATTGTGTACGGCAAAAATAAATTAAAATCAAGAAGATAACAAGTTTTTTTTAAAAAAAATTCAGGGTATAAACATTATTTAACCATTAAAGCCGTATTTGCATCCAATATCAAAGGTTCGCGGAAAACAAGAATATGTTAGTTCAAGGCGTAGGTCTAATAACAACATGCAGATATTTATAGCGTACATACCGACAGATTGAAACTATATCACCCCATTGTCGAGACAAACAAAAGAAGTTAAAACGATGTCTATTTTCCTACATCATATCATATAGGTGACTGGGAAAAAACAGAGGCTGCGCTATCAGTGCCACAGTCGAATAAGACCTGAAAAAAATAAGGTGCCATGATGGTCGCTGGGCGACAGCATCATGACACCTATATATAATATGGTGTATCGATTAGTCCCGGCGGAAGATATCGCGGGTGTAAACCTTATCAGCTACATCATTAAGCACTGCATCATAGCGATTGGCAAGGATAGCCTGGCTCTGGTTCTTGAAACTATCGAGGTCGTTCACCACCTTACTCCCAAAGAAAGTGGTGCCATCGTCGAGCGTCGGTTCATAGATAATCACCTCCGCCCCCTTGGCCTTGATGCGCTTCATCACGCCCTGGATGCTCGACTGTCGGAAGTTGTCGCTATTGCTTTTCATCGTAAGGCGATACACGCCGATAACGCATCGGTGCTCCTCCGCAGCATCGAAGTCGCCCCGATTGAAGTAATCGTAGTAGCCAGCCATGCTCAATACTTGGTCGGCAATGAAGTCCTTGCGGGTGCGATTGCTCTCCACAATGGCCTGAATGAGATTTTCGGGCACATCCTCATAGTTGGCAAGCAACTGCTTCGTGTCCTTGGGCAGACAGTAACCACCATATCCGAACGACGGATTGTTGTAGAAACTGCCGATGCGTGGGTCGAGGCAGACACCACGAATGATGCTCTGCGTGTCGAGGCCCTTCACCTCGGCATAGGTATCAAGTTCATTGAAATAGCTCACACGCAGGGCGAGATAGGTGTTGGCAAAAAGCTTCACGGCCTCCGCCTCAGTAAGTCCCATGAACAGCATCTCCACATCCTGCTTGATGGCTCCCTGCCTCAACAGTTCGGCAAAGACATGGGCTGCCTCGTCCAATCGGGTGTCGCCCTCGGGCCGTCCCACAATGATGCGACTCGGATAGAGGTTGTCGTAGAGAGCCTTGCTCTCACGAAGGAACTCAGGAGCGAATATAATATTGTCCGACTTATACTTTGCCCTCACTCCTTCGGTGTAGCCCACAGGGATAGTCGACTTGATGACCATGATGGCCTGGGGATTCACCTTCATCACCAGTTCGATGACTTCTTCCACATGAGTGGTATCGAAATAGTTGCGGGCAGAGTCGTAATTGGTCGGAGTGGCTATCACCACGAAGTCGGCATCCTTATAAGCAGCCTCGGCATCGAGCGTCACCGAGAAATCGAGGTCCTTCTCAGCCAGATACTTTTCGATGTAATCGTCCTGTATGGGCGACTGTCTACGGTTGAGCATCTCCACTTTCTCGGGTACCACATCCACTGCCGTCACATGCTGATGCTGACTCAGCAGCGTCGCGATACTCAGTCCCACATAGCCTGTTCCGGCCACCGCAATGTTGTATTTCTTCATTATCAGAATAAGATTTTACGCGTAATATTGGTGTAAAGGTAGCTAAATTCTCACAAAACAAGACCAATAATTCCTTAAAATTTAGTCCTTCTCCTATTTATATAGTATGCCAACGACAGAATCTCAGGCACAAGATGATGAAGTTTTTCGGCTTTTGTCCCATAACTTCCAAGTTTATTAAGTAAATTTGCAGCATAAGAATCATGTGGCCTTCTGGCCCCAACCATCAGACAGCTATGAGCCAAAACAAATATTCCGACTTCGTGTTGCCAGCCGAATGGGCCCCGCAGAGTGGCATCCAACTCACCTGGCCACACGTCGGAACCGACTGGAACCCCTACCTCCAGGATATTACACACACCTTCTTGGAGCTCGTCCGTGAGATAGCCAAGCGCGAGATGCTGATCATCGTGACCCCCGACGTGGCTGCCACGAAGTTGCAAATCGAGGAGGCGCTGGGCACCAATTTGCTCAGGAATATCATCTTCTACGAATGCGAGACCAACGATACCTGGGCACGCGACCATGCTGCCATCACCATGGTTTCCCAGCAAGAGTCGACCGATAACTTCTCCAAACACCATCTGTTGGATTTCAAATTCAACGGCTGGGGCGAGAAATTCGAGGCCGAGAAAGACAATGCCATCAATAGCCAGCTATACCATCAGCAGGCTTTCCACGGCACACTGGAGAACCACAACGACTTTGTGCTCGAGGGAGGCTCTATCGAAAGCGACGGCCGTGGTACCATCCTCACTACCTCGATGTGCCTTCTTGCTCCCCATCGCAACCAGCCTATGGACAAGGGTGCTATCGAACGACGACTGCTCACCACGCTCAACGCCTACCGGTTGATATGGATTGACCATGGCAATCTCGTAGGCGACGACACCGACGGGCATATCGATACCATTGTGCGCTTGGCCCCCAACGACACCCTTATCTATGTGGGCTGTGAGGATGAGGGCGATGAACAGTATGCAGATTTCATGTCGATGGAGCGCCAACTCCGGGCGCTCACCACCGCCGAGGGTCGCCCCTACCGTCTGCTGAAGCTCCCCATGCCCCGCGCCATGTACGACGACAGCGACCGACTGCCAGCCACCTACGCCAATTTCGTGGTGCTCAACGGGGCCGTCATCGTGCCCACCTACAACCAGCCCGACCTTGACCGCCGCGCGATGGACACCATCCAACTGGCCTTCCCCGACCGAGAGATAGTGGGAATCGATGCCTCGACAGTGGTGCGCCAGCACGGTTCGCTCCACTGTCTCACCATGCAGTTTCCCCAAGGCGTGCTTGCTGGAAAATAACAGGAAGCCCCATGCGGGCTCCATTTCCACCCAATATTCAGACTCAAAACAGCTAAACATATGGAAACAAAGATAGGATTACTCCAGCTTCACAATGTGGCAGACCCCAAGGCAAACCTTACACGCCTCGCCACCGAGATTGAAGACCTGGCCAAGCGCGGCGCGCAGCTCATCGTGTTGCAGGAATTGCACAACTCGTTGTACTTCTGCCAGGTGGAGGATGTGGCCAATTTCGACCTTGCCGAGCCCATTCCCGGTCCGTCGACCGAGTTTTTCGGCCAGCTGGCCAAGACCTTCGGCGTGGTCATCGTCACCTCTCTGTTTGAGCGCCGGGCACCCGGACTCTACCACAACACGGCCGTGGTGATCGAGAAAGACGGCACCATCGCCGGAAAATACCGCAAGATGCACATCCCCGACGACCCCGCCTACTACGAGAAATTCTATTTCACGCCCGGCGACTTGGGGTTCCACCCCATCGACACCTCGGTGGGACGACTGGGCGTGCTGGTGTGCTGGGACCAGTGGTACCCCGAGGCCGCCCGTCTCATGGCGCTGCAGGGGGCCGAGATTCTCATCTACCCCACCGCCATTGGCTATGCGCTGAGCGACACGACTGAGGAGCAAGAGCGCCAGCGCACGGCCTGGACCACCGTGCAGCGCGGTCATGCCGTGGCCAACGGACTGCCCGTGATCGCCGTGAACCGCGTGGGATTTGAGCCCGACCCCAGCGGACAGACCCAAGGCATACAGTTCTGGGGCTCGAGCTTCGTGGCCGGACCACAGGGAGAGCTCCATTACCAGGCATCCAACGACGATGAGGAAAGCCTCATCGTTGAGGTCGACCTACAGCATAGCGAAGACGTACGTCGCTGGTGGCCATTCCTCCGCGACCGACGCATCGACGAGTATCACGATATCCTGAAAAGGTTTGTCGACTGACCCTTCAATTGGGCTTTAAGTGCCTCCTCAACGCAACAAAGATGAGATTAAAGCATAAAAACTATTAAATTTAATCGAGTTTTTTCGACTTTCTTCGTATCTTTGCAACCAGATTGTAGCACGCATGAACTCCGGATGCAGCCTGCCCTTATGGCCAAAAGGCATCCGAAACACAGCAAAGTTGCAGCAAACATGGAGAAACAAAAGAGGAGAGTGCGGCTCCACAGTAGGCCGCTCGTCTGACAATATTTGCAAGAGGCACTTATGTACAAATCGAATACACAAACAGAATATCGGCAGGAACTGCGCCACAAAATCCTGGAGACGGCGACGCGGGAGTTTCGGGCCAAGGGCATCAAGGCGGTCAAGATGGACGACATCGCCAATCTGCTCTCGGTTTCCAAGCGCACCGTGTATGAAATCTACGACAACAAGGAGGAACTCCTCATGGAGACCGTCAAGCAGGAGCACATCAATCTGGCCCTCCACATGCGCGACTTCGTGGAGCAGAGCAAGCCGCAGGTGATGGAAATCATCTTAGAGTTCTATCGCATCCAAATGCGACACCTCACCGGCGTGAACCCCATCTACTATTCTGAGCTGCACCGCTATCCCGAGATTATGGCCTGGCTGGAAGCCAAGCACAAGGAGAACGACGATAACTCGCAGCTGTTTTTCACCCAAGGCATCCAGGAAGGCTACTTCCGCAGCGACGTCAACTATGAGCTGATTGCCAAGGTGAGCAGTGGCACGATGAACTACATCATGGAAAACCAACTCTACAAGCAATACGAGCTGAGCGAGATTTTCCGCGACGTCATCATGCTCTTCATCCGCGGCTTCTGCACCATGAAGGGAATCGGCGAACTCGAACGCCTGCTCAGCGAGCAGAAAAAATAGAAAAAACAGAGACTAACCCCCTTTCATTTCCGAACTTCTCGGTAAATGAAAGGGGGGTTCCTTAGGGTCAAATAACATTATTTTAATTTCCATTTGGCTCATTATCAAGATTTATTCGTACTTTTGCATTCTATTTAGCAACTAAAGAAACAACAAGATAGAATATGAGTAAGCAAACAGAGAAGATTAAGGAGCTCGTGGCCAAACGCGAGCAGGCCCGTCTCGGTGGTGGCGAAAAAGCTATCGAGAAGCAGCATGCCCGTGGCAAATACACGGCTCGCGAGCGCATCGAGATGCTGGTAGACAAGGACAGTTTCGAGGAGTACGACATGTTCAAGCTCCATCGTTGCCACAACTTCGGCATGGAAAAGAAGCAGTTCTACGGCGATGGCGTGGTGGCCGGATCGGCTACTATCGACGGCCGTCTGGTCTATGTCTATGCCCAAGACTTCACCGTGAACGGTGGTTCTCTGTCGGAAACGATGGCTCAGAAGATTTGCAAGGTGATGGATATGGCCATGCAGAACGGCGCGCCCGTCATCTGTATGAACGACTCCGGCGGCGCACGCATCCAGGAGGGCATCTCCGCCTTGGCCGGATATGGCGAAATCTTCGAGCGCAACATCCTCGCTTCGGGTGTCATTCCGCAGATCAGCGCCATCATGGGCCCGTGTGCCGGTGGTGCGGTTTACTCTCCTGCCCTCACCGATTTCATCCTCATGACCGAGGGAACAAGCTATATGTTCCTCACTGGCCCGAAGGTGGTGAAGACCGTTACGGGCGAGGACATCGACTCCGAGCACCTTGGAGGTGCCAGCGTTCACGCCAGCAAGAGCGGCGTGACCAGCTTCACGGCCAAGACCGAAGAGGAGGCGATGGACATGCTCAAGAAGCTCCTGAGCTACATTCCGTCTAACAATACCGAGGAGGCTCCCCGCGTGGAGTGCACTGACCCCATCGACCGCAAGGCCGATCTGCTCAACGAAATACTTCCCGACGACCCCAACAAGGCCTACGACATGTATCAGGTCATCACCGCGGTGGCCGACAATGGCGAGTTCTTCGAGGTGCAGCCTAAGTTTGCCAAGAACATCATTACCGGCTTTGCCCGCTTCAATGGCCAGAGCGTGGGTATCGTAGCCAACCAGCCTGCAGCCTATGCCGGCGTGCTCGACACCAATGCCAGCCGCAAGGGTGCCCGCTTCGTGCGCTTCTGCGACGCCTTCAACATCCCCATCGTGAGCCTTGTAGACGTGCCCGGATTCCTTCCCGGCACAGGTCAGGAATACAATGCTGTGATTCTGCATGGTGCCCAGCTGCTCTATGCCTACGGCGAAGCCACCGTGCCCAAGGTCACCATCAACCTGCGCAAGAGCTATGGCGGTTCCCACATCGTGATGGGATGCAAGCAGCTCCGCAACGACTTGAACTTCGCTTGGCCCACCGCCGAGATCGCCGTGATGGGCGCATCGGGTGCCGTGGCCGTGCTCTGTGGCAAGGAAGCCAAGCAGGTGAAGGAAGAGGGCGGAGACGTGAAGGCGTTCCTCGCAGAGAAAGAAGACGAGTACACCGAGAAGTTTGCCAATCCGTACCAGGCCGCACAGTATGGCTATATCGACGACGTGATTGAGCCGCGCAACACGCGTTTCCGCATATGCCGTGCCTTGGCACAGCTCGCCGGCAAGCGCCAGTCGCTGCCTGCCAAGAAACATGGCTGCATGCCGATGTAATGGTTAACCACAAGTTTCACTCAAAATTACATTCGGATGGACAAGAATATATATGCAGCCATTGCCATGGCGCTCTATGAGTACCAGGGCAACAACGTTCATGACAAGGAGCCAGGCATCATCACCATCAAGCCGAAGCAAACGATGTGGAATGCCAAGTTCCTCTCATTCACCGCTAAACCATAAACAAAGATGAAAGAATTCAAATATACCATCGACGGAAAAGAATATAAGGTAGAGATTGGCGACATCAACGAAGAGAACTATGTGGCCAGCGTAAAGGTAAACGGTGAGGACTACCAGGTGGCCCTTGAGAAGCCGGCTGAGCCCGAGAAGAAGAAGGTGGAGCTGGGCAAGCCCGTGACCCAGGAGGCCGGCGACGCCCCCGTCGCTGCCGCCAACGTAAACACGGCCAACGCCGTGAAGGCTCCGCTGCCGGGTACCATCACCGCCATCAACGTCAACGTGGGCGACGAGGTGCAGGCCGGCGACGCCCTGCTCGTGCTCGAAGCCATGAAAATGGCCAACAACATCGAGGCCGAGAAAGCCGGCAAGGTGACGGCTGTCTGTGTCAAGGTGGGCCAGAGCGTCATGGAAGACGAGCCTCTCGTGGTCATCGAGTAATACCCTGCACGCTGTCTCGGAAATGGGTCTGAAGCCTGCTCTGAGAGCGACCTGCATTCCGTAACGTTTTGAGGGGATAATGGCGACTAAGTATGTCATAATTCCTTTCATTCTGTCAAAATACACTTGATTTTGTGTGAATTCATGCAAAATCAAGTGTTTTCTCATTTATAATGTGTACCTTTGTATTCAGAATATTAACTTAGGATAAGTGTACAATGGTCAAAAAGAAGGTATTGTTCATCAATCAGGAGATTGCTCCCTACGTGCCAGAGTCTGAAATGTCAACGATGGGCCGCGATCTGCCGCAGAATATCCAGGACAGTGGTTTCGAAATCCGAACCTTTATGCCCAAATGGGGAGCTATCAATGAGCGTAGAGGTCAGCTTCATGAGGTGATCCGCCTGTCTGGAATGAATCTGATTATCGACGATACCGACCACCCTCTGATCATCAAGGTTGCCAGCATTCCCGTGTCGCGCCTGCAGGTCTACTTCATCGACAACGAAGACTATTTCCTTCGTCGTCAGGCCATGACCGAGGACGAGAACGGCGCCGAATACCCCGACAACGGCGAACGCGCCATATTCTTTGCTCGCGGCGTGCTCGAAACGGTGAGAAAACTCCGCTGGACGCCCGACATCATCCAGTGTCAGGGTTGGATGGCTGCCGTGGTGCCGCTCTACATCAAGACCGTCTACCACGAGGATCCATCGTTTGCCAACACCAAGGTCATCACCTCACTCTTCCACAACCAGCTCAAAACTTCGCTCGGAGACAACTTCAAGCGCTGCGTGGAATTCCGTGAAGCCAAGGCCGAACTCCTAAAGCCCTATTCCGAAAAATTCGATTTTCTCGAGCTTGGCAAGATGGCCATCGACTATAGCGACGGCGTGGTCGAAGCCGCACAGGATGTCAACGCCAAGCTCCTCGATTACGCCAAATCCAAGGATCTGCCCCTGCTCAACTATCCAGGAGACGACTACACGGCCGCCTACAAGGCTTTCTACAACCAGATTCTGGGCGAGGAGTAATTCCACATATCATCATTCCACACAACAACACACTCCGTATTCATGAACTCCAAGTTAATTGCGGGTCTTCTGCTCGCAGGTTTAGCGTTCACGGCATGTGACGATACCACCGACTCTATAGGCTCCTCGCTCGCCGAGGTGAACGATGGCGTTTCTACTGCCACGGCTACATTCGATGTCTTCAGCCGCTCCATCCCCGTAGATTCCGTACTTTCACGCAATGCCACCGGCTACCTCGGCAAGGTGAAAGACCCCGAGACAGGCGACTATATCACGGGCGATTTCATGGCCCAGTTCAACAATATCGAGGGCTTCAACGTGTTCCCCAAGCTCGACAGTCTGGTTACCTACAACGCGCAGGGCAACCTCACGCTCGGCAGCAAGGGCACCATCAAGGCCGACTCCTGCGAGCTCAGGCTCTTCTTCAACAGCCACTACGGCGACTCCACGCAGACCATGAAGCTCACCGCCTACGAGATGAGCAAGCCCATGAACGAGGACCGTCTCTACTACAGCAACTTCGACCCGATGGCCAACGGCTACGTGCGCACCGACGGAATACATCAGGACAAGGTCTACAACCTGGTGGACTACAACGTGGCCAAGACCACGCGCGACACCAGCACCTATACTCCCTACATCACCGTGAAGCTCAACGGCCAGTACACCGACACCGGCGGCAAGAGCTACAACAACTATGGAGCCTACGTGCTGCAGAAGTATTACGACGACACCAACAACTTCAAGAATGCCTATACATTCAGAAACAATGTGGTGCCCGGATTCTTCTTCAAGCTCAAGAGCGGCCTGGGCAACATGGCCAGCATCAATGCTTCGCAGCTCAACGTGTACTTCAAATACCAGTCTAAGGTGGCCTATACCGACTCGGTGAATGGCAAGGCTGTCACAGCCTATAAGGACACGGTCTACAATGGCGTGACCATCTTCTGGGGAACAGAGGAAGTGCTCCAGACCACTACCATCACCAACGACAACGGTGCCATCGCCAAGTTGGCAGCCGACCAGAGCTGTACCTATCTCAAGACGCCCGCTGGCATCTTCACCGAGCTCACCCTGCCCATCGACGAGATAATGAGCGGCCACACCTCGGAGACGCTTACCTCGGCCAAAATCTCCCTGCAGCGCATCAACAACACCGTGAAGAGCGACTACGACTTCGGCGTTCCGCAGCAGCTCATCATGGTTCCCAAAGACTCGCTCTACAGTTTCTTCGAGACCAAGACGCTCCACGACAACAAGACCAGCTTCCTGGCCTCACTGGGCAGCACCTCTTCGACCACGCCCACCGACAACAGCTATACCTTCCAGAACATTGCCGGCCTCATCACATCGATGTATAAATCCAAGGGCAGTTCTACCACAGGCAACTGGAACAAGGTGGTCATCGTGCCCGTTTCGGTAACCACTACCACCACGACAAACTCTTCTGGCACCCAGCAGACGGTCATCAACAAGGTGAGCAGCCAGATGGGACTCACCAGCACCAAGCTGGTGAAAGGCACCGAGACCAACAGCCCCATCCAGATCAGCGTCATCTACAGTAAGTTCAAGTAATGGCCGACAACTTTTTAGAGAAGCATCGGGAAGACTACGAAGCCCGCAAGGCAGCCTGGCTCCGCAGCAAGCGCTACCTGCCCAAGCAGAAAACCTCCGTGCCCAAGCCCGAAGACGAAAGCCTCTGACCCATCCTCTCCACAGCCCTCCCCTCCGGATACTGTGGAGAGTTTTTATTTTCCGCCCGCCCCCTCCAGCCCCTTTCATTCTCGTTCCCAGCCCTTTCAAGCTCGCTCCCCAGCCCTTTCATTTTCGCTTCCCGCCCCTTTCATTCTTGCTTTCCCTGTCCCCGTCTGCCGCCATAATATGGCGGCCTCTCCCCCCTCGTCTCTCCCCCTCTCCCTTCAGGCCCTAATCCTCCCGCCTTTCGGTAGTAATCGCCATGCCTTGAAGTACTAATCGCATCGCGATTAGGTACTCCTTCCAGAGCCCTCTCCAAGCCCCCTCATTCCGCCCTCTTCCCTGTCAAAACCCTAACATAGCTTATATAATACCGCAAAACAATAGCATTCAAAATATTTTTTGTATCTTTGCAGCTGTTCGAACATAAACATGACATCATGATGCAACTGAAAAAATACATCCTGTGCGCAGTGATGATGCTCGTTTCCATGGGCATCTCAGCCGAAAACCGACAGCAGACCGTGTATCTCTATGGCTTTGCCGCCTCGTTCAACGACTCCACGGTCTACTTCACCGAGATTCAGCAGATGGACTCGGCCTACGTCGACTCGAAGACCAAATTCCTCTATAGCCGCAGCAACTACTCCTACCAGTTACACGACTACCTCGTGGCACAGGGCATCAAGACTCCCACCTGCATCACCTCGTTTGCCCTCAACCGCAAGGATGCCGAGAAGAAATATCTTGCTCTGCGCAAGCGCTACCTGGGCGGAGGACACTACGACATCAGGTACCTGAAGGAATCCGACTTCAGATTTCTCCCCATCAAACCCGAATCAGAGCCTGAACCCACCTCCTCTAAGAAATAGGCATGGTAGACTACAGCGTCCATCATTTCCGGATAGCCGAGTTTTATATCCGCATCCTCTTCAAGGCCAACGGGCGCAACGACATGCGTCTCATCCCCTCGCTTGAGGCTTTCCGCATCGACGAACCCGCCGACGAGCAGCCCCTGCTCCAGCTCCATGTGGACGATACGCTCCAGCCAGTGGCCAAAGTCCGCCGCGAGCGCATCAAAGTGTTCGACACGGGCAATGGCGACACGGTGGTAGACCGCATAGACGACGGCGGATACCAATACATCATACGCGATATCAAGGGGGCCGACTGCGGCCTGCTCATCACCAACAAGGAGTTCGACCAGTGCCACTGCGCCCTCAACGGCAACTACAACATGCGCTGCTTCGCGCTCAACAATGCGCTGATGCTCACCTTCGCGTTTGCTGCAAGCCGCCTGCAGACGGTGCTCATCCATGCCTCGCTGGTGCGCCAGCATGACTATGGCTATGCGTTCATCGCCAAGAGCGGCACCGGAAAGTCTACCCAGGTGAGCATGTGGCTGCGCTATCTGCCGGGCTGCGACCTCATGAACGACGACAATCCCATTGTGCGAATCATCGATGGCGAGCCCTATATCTACGGTAGTCCGTGGAGCGGCAAGACGCCCTGCTACCGCAATGTGAAGGCGCGCCTCGGAGCCATCACACGCATCGACCGACAGCCCGAGAACAGTGTCGACAAGATGTCGCCCGTAGAGGCCTTCGCCTCACTGCTCCCTTCGTGCTCATCGATGAAGTGGGACCCCGTGATTTTCAACAACATCTGCGACACGGTGACCCGTTTGGTCGAGACCACGGGCATCTACACGCTCCACTGCCTGCCCAACCGCGAGGCGGCCGAAGTGTGCCACCGTGCCATCAGCAAAGCCTGAGAGAGAAATCATCATGAGTGAAGGATTCAAGACCGAGACCCGCGAGGAGATTCTCCAACGCATGCGCGACCCGCTGGAACTGCAGTTTCCCAACGAGCAGCTCATCCCCGAGATCATCAGGTTTCTGGAGGAGGGCCACACCGTCACGCTACGACTACGGGGCTTCTCCATGCGCCCGTTTCTCGAAGACGACCGCGACAGGGCCCTCCTGACCCTCGCCACCAATCCCAAGGTGGGCGACCCCGTGCTGGCCGAGGTGAGTCCGCTGCGCTACGTGCTCCATCGCATCGTGCACATCGAGGGCGACCAGGTGACGCTGCGCGGCGACGGAAACATCGGCACCGAGCAGTGTCGGCTCGGCGACGTGAAGGCTGCCGTCATCGGATTCTACCGCAAAGAGCGCGAGACGCTCGACCGCACCGATGGCCGCAAATGGCGCATCTACTCGTGGATATGGACCCGCCTGCTGCCCGTGAGACGCTATCTGCTGGCCGCCTACCGCCGAATATGGATACCAAGCTTCGGTCCAATGTAAGCATCAAACACTAAAAGAATATGAGAGCAAAGAAAGGTTTCAACATACGAAAGGTGTGTGGACAAAACATCATCGTGGCTGAAGGCAAGGAAAACATGGACTTCAGCAACATCATCAGCATGAACGAGAGTTCGGCTCTGCTGTGGAATGAGATACAAGGCAAGGACTTCACCGTAGAAGAACTGGCTCAGATTCTGATGGACAACTATCAGATTGACGACAATACGCCCCTGCCCCGCGAGCAGGCGATGCACGACGCCGGTGCCGTGGTGCTGCAATGGCGCGAGAGCGGCATCATCGACGAATAACCGCCAACCCCACTAAACATGAAAAAAGCCTCTCAACGAGAGGCTTTTTTCATGACCGTCACCAGCGGACGGTCTTGTGATTTCATAAACTCATCGATGCGGAGCTGCCACTCGGCCTGCGTCCTCACATCGTATTCGCTCCAAGCGCTGCCGAAGAAATAGGTGTAGCGCTCGTTGTTCTTCAGCTTTCGCTTGATGCCGATGGCATGGCCCTCGATGCCGCCCGAGGGCTTGTCATAGAGCAGTTTGCGCGTATCGGCACCATGGGGATAGAGCGTTGCCACATACAACTGGAAGCCGTGACGCTCCGGCTGGTCGGTGGGGTCGGCATATTGCACAAAGTTCTTGCCGATGACCACGCTCTCCTTGTCGGCCGAATGGATCACCACGCCCGAGGCAAGGTCGCGAGGCGTGGTCAGTCCCTCGTACCAAACGGTCATCTTGTTGAAGTTGGAACCCTTGTCAAGACTTATGATGCGATGCTCCACCACCTGCTCGTCGTTGCCAACTTTCGCCGGGGTGAAGGTCAATTCCACCGTGAAGCGCAGCGGACCGTTGTCCCAAATCCTGTAGGTCTTGTAGCAATAGGGCAACACCAGCTGCCCATCGTCCATCAGGGCCGGTGCACCACATCCGAGCGTGGGGCCCACGGCGTAGCAGTCGAGTCCGTTGCCATGGTCGAGATGGAACGTGGAGTGCAGGTCTATCTCACGGTCCTTCTGACCGTTCTGTGCGTTGGCCCACCCCGTGACGTTGCCTTCCATATCCTTGTAGTAGCGCTCCGACATGTCGAGCTCCTTGGAATTCTTGGTCCAAACGTCGATGCCATAGCTCTTCTCACCCGTCTTCTGCAAGGCAGGGCCATAGACGCGATAGGCGCCGCGGTCGTTTTCCCAGCCGATATCGTCCTTTCGCATCCGATACATCTTACCCTCTACCCACGAGCGAAACACCTCGGGCGTGCCCGGCGCTATGGAGAAGACGGTCTGCCCGCAGGGCTTCACGGCAGCGTCGATGAGCAGTTTGCGGTCGTAGGTCACCTGATAGGTCACCTGCTGGCCTATGCTGTTTCTCACAACAAACGTCTGCCCCTCAGCCAGATCCAATTGTCGGAGCACACTGTCTACACTCAGTTCCACGAGTTCCTGGCGCTGAAACGGCTCGTCGTTGTGCACCGTCACCGTCAGTTCCGAGGCCCAGCTGCCCATGGGCAGGGCCATCAGGAGGGCAAGAGAGAATATCGATTTCAATATCATGGGATAGGGTTTGGATTTATTTGTTCATGAGATGCTCCTCAAACCACGACGTGATCTGGCGGAGAAGATGGTTGCGCGTGTTGCCGCCGAAGATGCTGTGGTTGCGGTTGGTGTAGTAGTTTTCCTTGAAATCCTTATCAGCCTGCACCAGTGCCTCGGCATATTCGAAGGAGTTCTGCGGATGCACGTTATCGTCGGCCACGCCATGACACAACAGCAACGCGCCGCTCAACTTGTCGGCCCGGGTAATGGGGTTGTCGTCATATCCCTCCGGATTCTCCTTCGGCGTGCGCATATAGCGCTCGGTATAGACCGTGTCGTAGAAGCGATAGCTGGTGGGCGGAGCCACAGAGACACCGGCCTTGAACACCTGGCGGCCTTCGCTCATGCTCATCAGCGTGCAGAAGCCGCCGTAAGACCAGCCCCAGATACCGATGTTGTCTTTGTCTACATAGGGCTGTTTGGCCATGTAGAGCGCGGTCTCCACCTGGTCTTTGGCCTCCATGTTGCCCAGACGCTGGTAGGTGCACTTCTCAAACTCGGCGCCACGGGCACCGGTTCCTCGTCCGTCCACGCACACCACGATAAATCCCCGCTGCGCGAGATACTCGTCGAAGGCACCTCCCTGCCCCATCGAGCCCACATTCCACGAGTTCACCACCTGCTGACTGCCGGGCCCGCTATACTGGAACAGGATGACGGGATAGCGCTTACCGCTGTTGAAATCGGCCGGTTTGAGCATCCATCCGTCCAGTTTCACACCCTCGGAAGTGGTGAATGAGAACTGCTCCTTGGGGGCCCAGCCATAGCGCTGGGTCTTTTCCTTCAGTTCGTTGTTATCGAGATGGGTGGCTATCACCTTGCCGTTGTTGTCACGCGTGGTATAGACGTAGGGCGTGTTCATATCGCTCCACGTGTTGACGAAATACTTGTAGTCGCCCGAGAAGATGGCGGTGTTCCAGCCCTCCTTATCGGTGAGCCGCTCGGTCTTGCCGTTCCTGTGCGACACATAGACCTGACGGTCGTGCGGATTGAGTGCCGCAGCCTGATAATAGACGTCGCCCGTGGCCTCGTCGTAGCCATAGACGTCTGTAATATCGAAGTTTCCTTCGCCTATCTTGCGCACCTGCTGTCCATTATGATTGTACAGATAGAGGTGCATATATCCGTCGCGGTCTGAGGGCAAGAGGATATAGTCCTTGCCCATACGGATAGACTCCATCGACTCTTCCTTCACATATCGGGGCACGCTCTCCTTGATGAGCAGCTGCGCCACGGTGCTGCGCGGATTGACAGCATAGAGGTTCAGCTCGTCCTGATGGCGGTTCATGGTGTAGACCATCACCCTGTCGGCATCCTTCGTGGGCAATATGCGGGGCATGTAGCCGTCCTTAGCGAGGGGCACTTCGAGTTTCTGCGTGCGATGACTCTTGATGTCATAGCTCCACGCTGATACCATGGAGTTGTCTTCTCCGGCCTTGGGATACTTGTAGCTGTAGCTTCCAGGATAGGTGGCGAAGTCGGTCTTCTCGGGCGAGAGACCCTTGAACATCTGCAGACTGTACTGCTTCACGGCCGACTCGTCGTAGCGTATCCAGCAGATCATGGTGCCATCGGCATTGAAAGTCATAGACTGGCTGGTAGAGAACTCCTCCTCGTTCACCCAGTCGGGTATGCCATTGATTACCTCATTGAACTTCCCATCCTTCGTCACCTGGCTCTCGCTGTTGTCGTAGAGGAGCTTCACGAGGAAGATATTGTTGTCTCTCACAAACGCCACCTGGTTGCCATCGGGCGACCATACGGGGCTTTGCTGCGGGCCTCCGTCGGAGAGTCGCTCCAGCTTGCGGCTCTGTATGGTGTAGATGAGGTATTGGGCCTTGTTAGAGCGGCGGTAGACCTGTTGCGTCTGGGTACGGATGAGCATGCGCTTGCCGTCGGGCGACATGAGATAACCGTCGAAATCGTCGATCTTCTCGCCCTGTGTGTTGTTCACGTCAAACAGCACAGCCGTCTGCTTGCCGGTCTTGAAAGAGTATTGTACTATCTGACTTCCGTCCAAGGAAATCTGTGCATACTGGTCGGTTCCCTCCAATGGATCGATGCCGCTGATGCGCTTGGCAGCGAAATCGCCCTGGGTAATCGACTTCAAAGTCATTTTCTCAGAAGCCGAGACACTGGCCGTGGCCATGAGAAGCGCAGCGCACATAATGATGAGTTGATGCATTGATAAACGAATTTTTCATTTCTTATTGTTGCAAAGTTAGACAATTTTGGCTAAATTTGCAATAAGATTTTGTATAAATCATGACAAAATCTTAGAAACATTTGTTCATTTAGACCCATATTTTCATGGAATATCGCGACTTCGGCACATGGATCAGACAACAGTTTCCCTACCGCGTGCAGAAACTTTCGGTAGATGCCGGATTCACCTGTCCCAACCGCGACGGACATATTTCGACCGGAGGGTGCACGTTTTGCGATAACCGGACGTTCAGCCCCTCGTTCTGCGACCGCCAGAAATCGGTGGCCGAGCAGCTGGAACGGGGCAAGGCTTTCTTTGCCCGCAAATACCCTACGATGAAATATCTGGCCTATTTCCAATCGTTCACCAATACCTATGCCGGCCTCGAAACACTCCGCAGCATGTATGAAGCCGCCCTGCAGGTGGAAGATATCGTGGGCATTGTCATCGGCACACGGCCCGACTGCATGAGCGATGAGCTGCTCGACTATCTCGAAGAACTCAACAGCTGCACCTTCCTCATCGTGGAATATGGCATCGAATCGGCCAACGACGACACGCTGCGGCGCATCAACCGCGGCCACGACTTTGCCTGTAGCCGCGACGCCGTGGTGCGCACCCACGAGCGGGGCATACTCACCGGCGGACATGTTATCCTCGGACTGCCGGGCGAAGATGCTGCCGAGAGCCTGCGCCAGGCACCCATCATCTCCGACCTTCCGCTCGACATCCTCAAGATTCACCAGCTGCAGATCATCCGAGGCACGGCTCTCGCCCGCCAATATGCACAGCAACCTTTCCATCTCTACACAGTGGAGGAATACATAGACCTGATTATTGGCTACGTGGAAAGGCTCAGGCCAGATCTCGTGCTCGAACGATTCGTGAGCCAAAGTCCGCCAGACTTGCTCATTGCGCCCAAGTGGGGATTGAAAAACTATGAGTTTACCAATCTGCTGAACAATCGTTTCAGGGAATTGCGGGGATAGTTATCTGAAATCCGTATAGTCGTCGCTGGCCAATAAATGAGACACAGTGACGGCAGGATGGCTATTCATATATCGCTCGACCATGGTCACATAGTCGGTGCGGAACATCTGACTTCCAATGGCTTTGTTGACCACCCACATCACCTTGCCCATGTGGAGATCCTTCTCCAGCTGCGTGCGCGAGTCGTAGTTGGGCATGGGATAGAGGCTGAGCAGGTAGAAACTCAGGCAGTCGGGCACAATATAGTTGCGACCCATGGTGCGCAACTGCTCGGCTGAATAGTCGTAACGCTGGTAGATGGGGTACTTCGCGCCCATGTATTTATCAAGCGAAATACCAATCATCTCGTCGCCCACGACAATGCTTTGGTCCAGCGCTCCTATCTGGGCATATACCCGCGGGATAGGCATACTGGGCAGCCAGTCTTTGAGTTTGGTAAAGGTTTGTTCCAGCTTCTTATTGATATCGTCCATGTTGGCATACTCTGATTCCGCGTCACTGATAAGAGTCTGGAGCGTGGAGTCCTGGTAGAAGCGCAGAAACTTCTCGTTGATGTCATGGTCGCTCACCTCTCCAATCTGGAGCATCTTCTCCACCAAGGTGCGCGTCTCGATAGGATATTCCGTATTCATCTGCTGCAACGCCGAAAAATCGCCAGTGATAAGATAACGGCTCTGAAGCCTGTCATATCTCTCTACTTTGATATTTCCGGCGGCGTCCTCGTCTTCGTTGGGCTTCAACTTGAATTCACAAGCGGTGCAAAGAAGCATGACGGTGATGAATATGTAATATATCCTATGGTTCAATCTACTAAAAACCTATTTCGTATGCAAATGTACTAAAATATATTTCATAATCCAAATTTTAAGCTAAAAAAGTTAATATTTTCCAAAAAAATGTGTATTTTGTTTTACTTTCTTTAAAAATTTCCAATAAAAACAGGACTAAATTCAACTAATCAGGAAAACTATTCGTAACTTTGTTTGGCTTCTAAAAACAAATCAACGCAATGAAACAGATCTTTCTCTTGCTCCTTTCTGTCATAGCATGGAGCACCATCGGGGCTCAGACCACCCTGCATCTCACTCTCCACTCGGCCGTCGAACAAGAGGCAGCACCCATTGTGGTAGAGCTGGCTAAATATAAAATGGTGACATCGGCCCGCGTCGAGATAGACGGACAAGAGGTGGCTTGCCAGCTCGACGACCTCAATCGGGACGGCCGTTTGGACGAGTTGTGCTTTCTCGCAGACCTCAAGGCCAACCAGTTGCGCCGTGCCACGGTGACCCTCTACCCTACCGGCGCACCGCGCCCATATCCGGCCCGCACCTACGCAGAGATTGTGCTGCGCAACCCAAAGGTCAAGGAGAAAAATAGGCAAGACATCTATCTCTCCACCATCTCCATCGACCGTCGCACCAAGGACCCCTATCATCTGCTGCATCATCATGGCATGGCGTTTGAGAATGAGCTGATAGCACTACGCATCTACATGGACCAGCGGCAGACCATAGACCTCTATGGCAAGTATCGTCAAGGGCTTGAACTACAAGCCACACAGTTCTATACCTCGCCCGAACAGAAGGCAGAGGGCTACGGCGACGACGTGCTGTGGGTGGGAAACACCTTCGGACTGGGTGCTCTGCGCGGCTGGAACGGTCACGAGCCCACCATGCTCGACAGCGTGGAGCAGCGCACCCAGCGTATCGTGAGCCAGGGGCCGGTGCGCACCGTCGTCGAAATGGAAGACGAAGGGTGGACCATCCGTCCGGGCATGCAGCCGGTGAACATGGTCATTCGCTATACGCTCTATGCGGGACACCGCGACATAGACGTCGACGTGAGGTTCAGCCGCGACATGACAGGCGTAGAGCTGTCCACGGGAATCATCAACGTGAAGCAGTCGACAGAATACTCCGACCACCGCGGCACGCGAGGATGCTGGGGCACAGACTGGCCTGCCACAGACACCATCAACTGGAAACGGGAGACCGTGGGACTGGGCATCCATATCCCTCAACGCTACAGAGTGAGTGAAATGCCGGCCAACAAAGACAACTACGCCTACGTGGTGAAGCCTGTGGGAAGCCGTCTCCACTACTGCCTCACCTACACAAGTGCCAACGAGAGCTACGGATTCCACTCCGTTGAGGCATGGTTCGACTATCTCAAGGCATGGACCTTGCGCCAGCAATCGCCCGTTATAGTCAGTCGGAAATAAGTCTATCGAAAATGAAAATAGCTTCATTCCATGGCATATCTGCCATGGAATGAAGCCATTTTTTATACTTTTGACTCCGACAAAAAATATATTTGACAGAGGCTATGCTTGCTTCTTGCGCTTGATGAGCCACTTCACGCCGAAATAGACCAGCGCCAATCCCACCAGGCCGAAGATGACGAGCTTGATATATTTGCCATATTCCATGATCTTATCATGAAGCTGATCCTCGGGTACGATGGTGTGGAGATACCAGCCGAGAGCCGCCAAAATGATGTTCCAGAGACCGGCACCGAGTGTGGTATAGAGCAGGAACTTCCAATAGTTCATCTTGGCCAGGCCGGCAGGGATAGAGATCAGGTGGCGGATGCCGGGGATGAGTCGACCCGTGATGGTCGCGGCCACACCATGATTGTTGAAATATGCCTCGCTCTTCTCTACCTTAGCCTGATTGAGCAGGCACATGCGGCCCCACTTGCTGTTGGCAAACCGATAGATCACCGGGCGTCCGAGGTAGTAGCCGGCCACATAGTTGATGGTGGCTCCGCAGTCGGCACCGAGGGTGGCCAGGAGGATGACGAGCCAGATATCGAGGTTTCCGGCTGCGGCATGATAGGCCGCCGGCGACACGACGAGTTCCGAAGGTACCGGAATGACGGTGCTCTCAAGCAGCATTAACAGGAACACTGTGCCATAGTTGAGGTTGCTCAGGAGCGATGAAAGAATATTCATGATGATGATGTTGGATGATTTGGGGTGAAAATTCTGTATTTTAAGAAACGAGAAAGTCTCCCCTGTTCGCATGGTAACTGGGGAGGCTTTCAATAGAATAAGGCTGCGGGGCGAGCATCACTACTTGTTTTGCTTGGCCCAAGTATCCTTCAGTCCGATGGTCTTATTGTAGACCGGCTGTCCCTCCTGGGAGTCGGGGTCGGCCATGAAATAGCCCAATCGGATGAACTGCAGGTACTCACCGGGCTTGCACTGGGCAGCATACTGCTCCACATAGCAGTTGTCATAGACCTTGAGCGAGTCGGGATTGAGCAGCTCGTGGAAGTCGCGGCCATCGGCTGCGGGATTCTCAACGAAGAACAGACGGTCGTATTCGCGCACCTGTGCCTTCACACAATGGTCGCTGCTCACCCAGTGGAGAGTGCCTTTCACCTTACGGTTGGCCCCAGCCATACCGCTCTTGCTCTCGGCATCATACTCGGCCTGGATTTCAATGATGTTGCCCTCGGCATCCTTGGTGCA
>DCJH01000008.1 GCA_002317385.1 Prevotella sp. UBA1705
CTCTGTAGGGACATGCCCCGTGCATGTCCGCCTACCTCAATTCCCCCGCTCGCCTCCTCCCAATCTCTCCCTGCCCGTTTCCGAGCGGGTTGCGGGCATGCACGGGGCATGCCCCTACTGTGCGCATACCATTCCAATATCCTGATACAATCCATACTCCGCCGTCCTGAAGATGGGTGAAATACGCATCGCATTTTCGACCTCTATCTACCCCTTCTGAAATAAGGTACTAATCGCACGACGAAAAGGTACTAAAGACAAGGCGATTACTACCTAATCGTGTCGCGATTAGTACCTGATTTCAAAAGGGGAAATGGGAGTTGTTTTTTGAACATGGTTGTTCAAAGGAAAGAAGGGGGAGGGGATGGTGAGAGAAAGGGATAGACAACGTGCCCAAGGTGGGATTCTACAAGGGAAGAAACAGTGTTGAGGGCGAGGGAAACAAGCACTCAGCTTGATGTTCGGCGGGAATGGAAAGCATTGCGGAGGAACTCTCCTTGTGGGAAAATTCCTCCGCTCGCTTCAGCCGATCTTGGGTTTATCCTGAAAATCTGCTGTCCTTTAAGACGTGGTCATCGGGTGAAGATCAAACTTAACAACTTATTTTAATATCCATCGTTTTGCCATAAAATGGTCTTGTCGTCGTAGATATCCATCTCGGTCTGAGGGATGGCAAAGATGGCGCGCTTATCGCTTACCTGCTTGACAAACTGGCCATTGCCCTCGTCGGACTGGGCAAAGAATTTCTGATAGGTGCTCACCATGTCGCCCCAGCGCACAAGGTCGAACCATCGCAGGCCCTCCCACATGAACTCGATGCGGCGCTCGTGCTTGATGGCTTCGAGGAAATGGGCCTTGGTGTCGGTCTTGTCGGCCGAAAGATTGGCGAGTCCGGCACGCTGGCGCACCTGGTTGACATAGGCCACGGCCGTGGCGGTGGGACCTTCGGTGGCATTGAGTGCTTCGGCCTCGAGCATCAGCACCTCGGTGTAGCGGATAACCGGCAGGTTGACTGCCCAGTCGCTTCCCGATGTGGGCACCCACTTGCGGGCTCGGCAGAACTTGGTGCACCAGGTGTAGCCGCGGGCCTTCGAGTCGGTGAGGTCGTCGACGGTGAACCATGTCTGGCGCCCGTCGCCGGTCTCAAAGCTCTTGATGAAGTCGCTGGAAACGGTCATGGCCGACGACGCTCCGCGGTAGGCCCATCCACGGTCGATGCCGCAGTCTTCCATCATCATCATCTCGCTGTAGTCCTGTCCCTCGGTAGACTGGCCGCCCACATACTGCACTTCCCACAGACGGTCGTTCTGCGGATCGTTGTCGTAGGCGTCGCTGAAGATGCCTTCGTAGTTGGCTGCCATCTTATAGATGCCGCTGTTGATCACCGCCTCCAGGTAGGGACGGGCCTCGGCGGGCTGATTCATAAACATGTGGAGGCGCCCCAGGGCGGCATTGGCAGCCCACTTGGTCATGCGTCCCTTGTTGGACGAAGCCCATGAAGAGGGCAGCAGCCCTATGGCTTCCTTATAGTCTTTCACCGCTTGGGCAAAGGTTTCGGCCTGGGTGGAGCGTGCCACCTGGCGCGTCTCGGCCACGGTGTACTCTTTGTCGACCAGCAGGGGTACGCCGCCAAACATCTTGCCCAGCGTTTCATAGGCCCAGGCACGCAGTCCGTAGGCCTCGCCCTTGATGGAGTTTTTGAGCGTTTCGTCGCTAAACTGCACGTTGTCGATGTGGACCAAAATGCTGTTGGTGCGCGAAATCATCTGATACATGTAGTTCCACAGCTGCTCGGTGGGCGAGCATCCGGAGTTGTCGGTGAAGTTTTCTGCGCCGTCCGAGTAGAGGTTGGTGTTGAGAATGTTGGTCTCGTCGGAGCGGGCTGTGAGGAAATGGAGGTAGCCACGGTCGCCCTTGTAGCAGTCTTCCATAGATGCGTAGGCGGCGGTGATGGCCTTGTCGAAGTCGTTTTGTGAGGTATAGAAGGTGGCGGTGGTGTAGGTAGACTCCGGATCGGGAGACAGGAAGTCGCTACAACTGGTGAACGCCAGACTGGTGAACGCCATGGCTGCAACAGTCAAAATATATCTTGTTTTCATATAATGGTTCGTCGTTTAAGTGATGTGGTGATTAGAAGGTCAGGTTTACGCCCAGGGTGAAACGGCGGCTCAGCGGATAGGTGCTGTAGTCTACGCCCAGCTGGGTGGTGCCGTTGCCGTAGGTGTTGGTCTCTGTGGTGAATCCCTTGTAGCCGTCGAATTTCACAACATTGTCGGCCGAAGTGTAGATGCGGAGTGCCGAGATGGGTGTCTTGGACAGCATGCGCTTGGGGAAGTTGTAGCTCAACGTGATGTTCTTCACGCGGAAATAGGTGGCGCTGTAGATATTATCCTGCGGTCCCCAGTTAAACGGGTTGGAGGTCGTTCCGTCCCAATCCATCGACAGTCCGTGGGCCGAGAGATACTCGGTGGGTATGGCTGCTTTGAGGTTGTCGGGGATGTAGCAGTGGAACCAGTTCTCGAAGAGTCGGCGGTCGTAGTTGCCTCCGGCATCGTTGTGGCGCGAACCCACATAGTAGATCTTGCCGCCGAACTGTCCCTGAAGCAGGATGCTGAGCTCGAAGTTCTTGTAGGAGAAACGGTTGGTGATACCCCATGTGAGGTCGGGGAGTGCCGTGCCACGGCTCACGCGGTCTTCGTCGGTGATCTTTCCGTCCTTAGACACGTCCACAATCTTGGCGTTGCCTTCCTCCTCGCCGGCCCTGATGGCCACGCCGTTGGCTATGTCCTCGGCAGTGAGCACGCCGTCGTAGATGTAGTCGTAGAATGCTGACACGGGGCCGCCCACCTCGGTGATGAACTGGAAGTCGTTGTGGAGCTTGCTGATGATGCGCGTCTGGTTGCCGCCGAGCGCGAGCACCTTGTTGGAGTTGTGGGAGAGATTGAGGTTTGTGATCCACTTGAACTCGCCCACGATGTTGTGGGTCGTGAGGTCGATTTCCCATCCCTGGTTGCGAATCTTACCGATATTGGTGAGCTGAGAATTAAATCCTGTTGCTGCCGGAACGGGCACGCTGAAGAGCAGATTGCTCGTGGTGTTGGTGTAATAGTCGAAGTTGAACTGCACCCTGTTGTGGAAAGCGGAGAAGTCGAAGCCGAAATCGAGTGAGCCTGTCTGCTCCCATTTCAGGTCGGGATTGGCGATGTTGGATGCTGCGGCGCCGTTGTTCTTGGTCTCGCCGTAGGCAGCGTAGTAGGTGCCGAGCTGTGCGAGATAGGCGAAGTCGCCGATACGGTCGTTGCCCGAGGTGCCGTAGGAGGCACGAATTTTCAGCAAATCGATCCAGCGGGCGTTCTTCATGAAGCTTTCCTCGTTGATTTTCCAACCGGCAGAGAACGATGGGAACGTACCCCACTTGCTGTCCTGGCCGAAGCGTGAGGAGCCGTCGCGGCGCACGCTGGCCGTGAACAGATACTTGTCGGCGTAGTTGTAGCTCACACGTCCGAAGTAAGACATGTTGCGATACGGGGTGATAGTGGTCGAGGCTATGGTGGGCGTTGAGGCCACGTTGAGCGTGGTGATGTTCTCATAGGGCCATCCGAGGGCAGCCATCGAGCCCAGATAGGTGCGGTCTTTCTCGGCACTCTGACCCAGAAGCACGTTGAGATGATGGTCCTTGAACTGTTGGTCGTAGGTGAGTGTGTTCTGCAACACCCAGGTGTTGGTATGCGATGAGTAGCTGTTTCCCGACGAAGCGTAGCCGCTCACGTTGACCGAGGCTGGCTGGAAATAGTCGTATTCCGTGCCGTCGTAGTTCTGGCTATACTGCAGCTTGTAGGTGAGCGAAGGCAGAATATTCCACTCTCCCCAGATGTTGGCCTGCACCCGATTGCTGTAGGTGGCGTCTTTTGTCTGGGCCAACTGTGCCAATGGATCGATCCAATAGGAGCCATAGTCCTTGGAGGACTCTGTAGAGGAGAGGTTTCCGCTGGGGTTTTCATCTGTTCGGATGACCGAGCCCACGGCCACGAGAGGCGAGGTCATGAGCGAATGGTGGAGTGCACTCTCCTTGCCACCGCCTCCGCCTCCGGCATAGGTGACGCCAGCCGTGTTTTGCTCGCTGCGCGAAAAGGCGAGGTTCACGCCTACGTGCAGGTTCTTGAGGATGTTGAGCTCACCGTTGATGCGGGTATTGTAGCGTGTGAAATCGGAATATCTCACGATACCCTGCTGGTTGAGGTAGCCGAAAGAGGCGTAGATGTTGCCAATGTTTCCGCTGGCCGATGTCGACACGTCGTAGCTCTGGATGGGCGCCGAGCGCAGCACCTCTTCCTGCCAGTCGGTAAAAGTGTTGGCCGTAGACCACCATTCTGGAATGCGATAGGCCATGGGACGGGTGCTCATGGGGTCGCTCATGGAGCCGCCCTCCCTGAGATAGCTGGCATTGCGCATGAACATGTTGTAGGCAATATATTCGTTTCCGCTCATGAGGTCGAGCTTCTTCTCCGGGCTCTGCACGCCATAATAGGCATCGAACGATACGGTGGGCTTGCCCGAACCGGCCTTGGTCTCGATGAGAACCACGCCGTTGGCACCACGTGAACCGTAGATGGCCGTGGCGGCGGCGTCCTTCAGAATCTGGATAGAGGAGATGTCACTGGGGTTGATGCCGTTCATGTTGTCTCTGGGCACGCCGTCGATGACATAGAGCGGCGATGAGTTTCCGTTGATGGTGTTAACGCCACGGATGCGCATGGTGAGCTCTTCGCCCGGCACTCCACCACCTGCAGCCTGTGCGTTTACACCGGCCAGCTGTCCCTGCATGGCCTCCGAGACATTGGTCACAGGGCGGTCTTCGAGGGCATTGGAACTGATCTTAGAGATGGAAGAAGTAAGATTGGACTTCTTCACCGAACCATAACCCACAACCACAACCTCGTCGAGGGAGCGCTTGTCCTCCTGAAGCACAATGTTGTGATTGCCTGCCGCAGCACTGAACTTCTGCGTGGCATAGCCCACATAGGATATCTCCACCGTGGCACCTTGCGGTACCTGGATGGTGTACCTGCCGTCTAAGTCGGTGATACTCCCCTTGGTGGTACCGGGAACTTTTACGGTTGCACCGATGACCGGCTCGCCGGCATCGTCTGTGACCACACCTGTCACCGTCACATTGCCTTGTTGGGACGTACCCTGTGCGAGCATCTGCGACGCCGTGACTGGCGACAAAAGCGTCAAATTCAACGCGAATAGCGTTTTTAATGTTAGGTTCATCATTTTTGGTTTTAAGTTTTAAGGACAGTAATTATATATTGTAGTTTCAAAGTAGATGCGTTACTTGGTCACAGACGATGTTCCTGCGAAGGACTGGCGAGGCAGAGAACGGGGCATCGATGGATGGCGCATTATCAGCCATCTGGCAGAGGGTTGCCCTCCGCTCCATCTTTTCCTCTTGTCCCATCCGCATTTCGGATTGATAGGGGATAGGGGCATTGATCTTAAAACAACTACATACATCATCGGTCTTTAGGCTCTTCGATTGTAGGTTTATAATTCAAAGTACACACGGTTTCTATTCCGTGCTTTTTAATTCAATCTGCTCTATACCTTAATTCAATACTGATTTGTGGCAAAAATACGTAAATAAGTCGTTGAGATACACTTTTTGTTGCTAAATTTTTAAATCTTATTAAAAATACATCCGTGCTTCCGTGCTTTTGTGTAGGATACAAATTGCATAAACAAAAATAACGGGCCTGAAGTGTTGTAAATACTGGAAAAATAAGTTAGATTTGCAGAAAGAAAAGACAAACCGCATGAAGAAATACAAAATCAGGGATATTGCCAAGATGGCTGGAGTATCGGTAGGAACTGTAGACCGTGTGCTTCACGAGCGTGGCGACGTATCGCCTGAGACCCGAAAGAAGATAGAGGATGTGCTGGAGAAAATCAACTATGTAAAGAACATCCACTCCAAGAACGTGTCCAACCATAAGGAGGTGAGGTTGCTTGTCATCATTCCCCAATACCAGAAGGGTGCCTACTGGGACCGCATAAGGTCGGGAATAGAGAAGGCCATAGCCCATTTTCCCCAGTGTAGCTTCAAAACCAATGTGCTGACCTATAACCAATTTAACATCAACTCCTGCAAAAATACCTTTAAGACGGCTCTCAGCTATAAGAAGGACGCTGTTATCATTGGGCCGACATTCTCTGATGAGACCTTCATCTTTACCAGTCAGCTGGCCATGCAGGGGGTGAAATACATCTTTGTAGATGCCATGGTGAGGAATGCTGAGCCGCTTACCTCGTTTGTCCCCGACAACATTCAATGCGGAAAGGCCCAGGCCAAATTGCTCACTGCTATCATGGATCATTCCAAATCTGTGCTGTTGCTTCAGGCCAAGCGCATCGGCGACGATACTTCGATAGCCTCCATCGAGAGGCAGCACGGTTTTATCACCTATCTTTCAGAGAATACGCCCGACATCAAGTATATCAATGGTGTGTACGACAGCAAGGAGACGAGCACCTCGCTCAGCGAGCTGAAGGGCCTGTTCGAGGGTAACGACATTGGTGGTGTTGCCGTATTCAATTCGCAGGCCCATCTGGTGGTTCGACAGATGAAAGGCCTTGGCCTGCTGACGATGCCCGTCTGTGGTTATGGTACCAACTATCTCAATACGCAATACCTGAAAGATGGCGACATCTCTTTCCTGATCGAGGAGCACCCTGAGTATCAGGGATACATGGCCGTGAAAGCCATTGTCGACTCCTTTGTGCTGGGAGCCACCCTGCGCCCCATCAACTACGCCCCCATAGATATCATGTTGAGGGAGACCGTAGATTACTTCCTCAACTCCGATTCCACCATTGTGTTGAAATAGAAATAGACGCAATTTTTTAGAAAGAAAACAGAAAGTTCTCCGCTAAACCACCATTGAGGGTTAGGCGGAGAACTCTTTTATTTGGCTAAATAGTGATGTTTACAGGGTATTTTCTTTCTTGTTCTCAGCTATTTTAGGTGAAAAAGCATTTTAAAATCAAGGCTAAAGTTTGGATAAGTCCACCCTATGTCTTAGCCCTATGGATAGCGGACGATTCTGCTTGGAAATGCGTTCTTTTTAAGAAAAATAAAAAAAAGTTGGAATTTCTTTAGTACTTTTATGAAATCTCACGTGTTAGCTACAGCGAAATCTATCATACAAGAAGTGTGCAAATGAAAACAGAGACCGAGAGAAATCTTGTAGGATGCTACATTAAGGCTCTTAGGGAAGACTCATACGAGGCGTTCAACATCATCTACGAGATGTATGTTGACCAGTTGTATGGCTATTTTCTCATGCACACCAAGTCGCAACAACTTTCGGAAGATCTGGTTCAGGAGGTGTTTATCAAGCTATGGAACAACCGAAAGAACCTCAAGGAAATTGGCTCTTTGAAATCCATGCTGTTTATCATTGGCCGCAATTTGATGATCGACACCTTCCGTACTCAACTCAACAATGTGGAGCTCGACCAATACGTCGAGTATATAGAAGAGAATCTTTATGACCCGGAGACAGAAAGGATAGTGCCTTTTGACGAATACGTCAACGCGCTGGAGTCGGGAAAGAAGTCGTTGACCGATCGCCAGCTTCAGATTTTCGAGATGAGTAAGGAGGAGGGAAAGTCGAACTTGGAAATAGCCGAGAGCCTTCAGTTGTCGGAGCAGACAGTGAAGAATACCCTCTCTGCCTCTCTGAAAAAAATAAGAAGCTATCTGCCGAGGGCATTCTTCCTATTATAGAACAGTAACTTATCACCGTATTCGAATATAAACATCAGAAATAATCCACCCATCTATGGACAACTATTTGTCAAGACTCTATAAGAAATATCTGCAGGGACACATCTCGCTCGATGAGTTCAGAGAACTGAGATACCATTTGAACAAAATGGATGATGATGCCCTGTCCCAGATTCTCGAGGAAGAGTGGATGAGCGGATCGGCAGCCGGGGAGATTGGTCAGAAGTCGAAAACAAGAATCAGCAACACCCTGAACTTCTATGTCAGAAAGACCAAGAAGAGAAATTATCGTACGGCCATGCTCAAGGTGGCCGCCGTGCTCATCCCCCTGGTGTTCCTTGTTTATGGCGGATTATGGTTTATGAGTAAGCCTACCCATCAAGAGAAGTTTGCGGTATCGGTAGACCGAGGCGACAAGGCTTTTATCACACTTCCGGATAGTTCGCGCGTGAGAATCAACTCGAACAGCTCCCTGGAATATGCCAACTCCGCTGAAAACGTGCGACAGGTGAACCTGCAGGGAGAGGCATTCTTCAAGGTGGCCAAAGACCGCAAGCGTCCGTTCCGCATATCTATCGACAATTTGGTAATCGAAGTGTTGGGCACTACTTTCAATGTCAAGGCCAAGAAGGGCTCCGACATGATAGAAGCATCGCTGGTGGAGGGCAGTATCAAGATTAGCGGTGAGAACCTGCCGAGAGACTATTACCTGAAACCCAACGAGAAAGCTATATATAGCAAAAACAGCAATACATTGAAAATCGTTGAGACCGATAATGAATTGGAGACCGCCTGGGTACACAATAGGCTGCAGTTCTCGTCGGAGAAGTTCTCTGACGCCCTGAAGGATATCGGAGACTGGTATGGAGTGACCATCATCTCCAAATATGACCAGATTAACGAAGACATGATCAGTGGTAGTTTTAACGAGGAGAATCTGGAGACTGCCTTGTCGGCGCTGCAGCTGCAATACAATATCAAATACAAGCGAAAGAACGACACCATATTTATATATAAGAAATAGTTTAGACACCTTCGACCCTAATCTATACCCATGTTGACATGTACTTTAATCGTAAAATGTATGAAATATATATTTAATACGATTTGAATACTTTTGCACCTAATAAACAATAATCAATTTATAAATAAAAATAACAACCTATGATGACCATTTATGCAAAAAGCAAAGACTTATTGAGGGGAATACATTTTTCTCACCTCAAGATATGTCTTCTTGCCTTGATGTTGGCTTTTATGGAATCAGCGCATGCTCAGAGTCAGTCTGACGCGATTTCATTGAATCTGAAAAACGTACCGTTAACCACGTTTTTCAAGAAGATAGAAGCCCAGACATCGTTCACCGTACTCTATCGTGATGCCCTGATTGCCAACAAACAGCGGGTGTCTGTCAATAGCAAGAACCGTCCGTTACAAGAGGTTTTGCGCTCGGTTCTCTCTCCGCTGGACTTGCAGGCCACCTTCAAGAATAGGACGATAGTCATAACCGAGTTTCGCCAACATGCCGCAAATCAGCAGACAGCCCAGGTGGCGCAGCCCCATCAGGCAGCCAGAACGGTTACCGGACAGGTGATCGATGAGGCTACCGGGGAGACCATTATCGGTGCTTCGGTAGTGGAAAAAGGTACTTCCAACGGCGCAGTGACTGATATCGACGGTAACTTCACGCTGAATGTCAAAGGAAATGCACCCATCCTGATTTCTTATCTGGGCTACTCTACAGTAGAAGTTTCCCCGAATGCAAACGGACCCATCAAAGTGAAGATGGCTGTTAACAACAAACAACTCGACGAAGTGGTGGTTGTGGGATATGGTACCCAGAGAAAGTCGCTGGTGACAAGTGCCATCACTACCTTCAAGCCCACGGAGAATACTCGTGTTGTGAACAACCCCGGTGACATGCTCGACGGCTCCGTTGCCGGTGTTACCATTTCGAAGACATCTGGTAACCTGGGCTCAGGACTGAGCTTCAGCGTGCGCGGTGCAGCCTCTCTGAATGCAGGTAACGACCCTTTGATCGTGGTGGATGGTATTCCATTGATCAACTATAGTGCAGACATCAACAGCATGGGAGAGTCTATGAGTTCACTCTCTACCATCAATACCACCGACATTGAGTCTATCGAGGTGCTCAAGGATGCAGCTTCTGCAGCTATCTATGGCTCGAGAGCTACCAACGGTGTTATCCTCATCACCACCAAGTCGGGACGTGAGGGTAAGGCCAAACTTGACGTGAATGTAAGCACCGGAATATCCAGCTTTGCCAATAAGAATGGTATCAAGATGGCCAACTCTGCTCAATATCTGCAGGCTGTGAACGAAGGTATCGACAATTATAATGCTCAGAATAACCTGAATCCCGGAGACCTGGGCTATCTTGTACACCGTGTGAACCCGTTCGGGAATCTTCCTGACGTGGACTGGCTGGGCATGATTCTCCAGACTGGACACACCTATAATGCCGATGTAGCCCTCTCGGGCGGCTCAAGCAGCACCAACTATTTTATCGGTGCCAACATCTTAAGTCAGGATGGCGTAATCAAGAAGAACCATTTCACCAAATATGGTTTCAAGACCAACCTGAAGCACAGCTTCAACAAGTGGTTAGACATCAGTAGTAACAATGATGTGGTCTACACCATCAACAATCGTATCCCTGGCTCTGGCAACGGTTCTTCTGTTATCGGAAGAAGTATTACCCAGCGTCCCTACGACCGTCCATTCCGTCCCAACGGAGGTTACTACGTGGGTGGAACCAGCGACCTGATCTATCACAACATCATTCAGATGTTGAATGAAGAAGACAACCACCTGAATAACTTCCGTTATCTGGGTACTTTGACAGCCACTCTCCACTTGGCCAAGAACCTCTCTATCAAGAATTCACTGAGTGTAGACGTTGCTCACACCGACGATTATATCTATTATAACGAGAATCATCCTTACGGAGCAAGCGTTGGTGTTATCGACGAGGGTAGCCGTATCTTCAAGAGCTACCTCATTGAGACATACGCTAATTATAACAATACGATAGGCAAAGGCTTCTCTTATGACTTGATGCTCGGTCATTCTTTCCAGCACACAGACTACAAGAAGACCACCGTTGAAGGTCAGGGCTACCCCTCTCCGTCATTCGACGTGACTGGTGTTGCTGCTGAAATCGTTTCAGCTGGTAGCAGTATCACGGCCTATGCCATGGACTCTTACTTCGGTCGCGCTAACCTTTCGTATCTCGATCGTTACATCGTGAACCTCACGCTGCGTGCCGATGGGTCTTCAAAGTTTGCCAAGGCCAACCGCTATGGTTACTTCCCCTCCGCCTCTCTGGGTTGGAATGTCTCTAATGAGAAGTTCTGGAAGAGCAAGGGTACAGACCTCAAGATCCGACTGAGCTATGGTCGTACCGGTAACCAGGAGGGCATTGGTATCTATGCTTCCCAGCCTCTCATCTCTGGTGGAAACAACTACAATCTCAAGAGTGGTATCGCCATCTCTTCTCCTGGCAATGAGAATCTGCAGTGGGAGAAGGCCGACCAGTATAACGCTGGCTTCGACTTGGCATTCCTGCACGGCAAGATCAATATGGTGTTTGACGTTTATCTGAAGAACACCCTGAATCTGCTCTACAACAAGCCCGTGCCTACGACCAGCGGATTCACCTCTATCATCTCCAACATCGGCTCCATGCAGAACAAGGGTGTCGAGTTCACGCTGAATGGACACTTCAATGTTGGTGGCGTAAAGTGGACAAGCTCGCTGAACATCTCTCATAATAAGAACAAGTTGACCAAGCTTCTTGGTGACGAAGACATCATCACCTACGGCTCTCTGCGTGCCTATCAGGTAGGACGTGAAGTGGGTGCATGGTACGTATATAAGGCCATCGGTATCTTCCAGTCGGATGATGAAGTACCCGAAGGACTCTATAAACAGGGCGTTCGTGCCGGTGACGTGAAGTATGAGGGCTATGAGGATGGAAAGATTGATGCCAACGATTTGCGCTTCGTAGGCTCATCTAATCCCAAGGTATTTGGAGGTTGGAACAACACCTTCGCCTATAAGAACTTCGAGCTCAACCTGATGCTCTCCTATAAGTTTGGACAGAAAGTATATTCGTCTGCACTTCAGCAGTCTGAGCGTATCGGTGGCGAATATGGTCTTACGGAGGAAGCCTTCCTGAACAGATGGACCGGTCCGGGCACCTCTAACACTCAGCCGCGCGCCTATAACGCCTTTACGAACAACTATAAGACTTCTACCCGCTATTTGCAGAATGGCTCTTTTGTCAGAATGCGTTCTGCTACGCTGAGCTATAGGTTCCCCAAGGCTCTGATTGGAAAGATGGGTCTGAATGGCTTGAGACTTTATGTACAGGGTGACAACCTCTTCCTGATTACAGCCAAGGGTTATCGCGGCTTCGATCCTGAGATCATGAACAATGTGGAGCCGGCCTATCAGGGATACGACAACTATATTGTTCCGCAACCCAGAACCGTTACCTTCGGTTTAAATGCTACTTTCTAAACGATAAAATGAACATAGATATGAAAAAGATATTATTGTTTTCAATTGTCCTGGCCCTGTTCACATCCTGCGGAAATCAGCTGGACATCTATCCGCACAGCGCCATCTCACCCGATGCTGTGACTGAAAGCGACCTGCCTGCCCTGGAAACCGGTATGTATAGTAAGTGCCAGAACATGCCGAGAGAATCGTTTATCCTGAATGATTTGGTGGGCGGCTTAGTGATGGGCAATGTCCATG
Organism: Prevotella sp. UBA1705; assembly: GCA_002317385.1. Lineage (GTDB taxonomy): Bacteria > Bacteroidota > Bacteroidia > Bacteroidales > Bacteroidaceae > Prevotella. The sequence continues at coordinate 12,575 of DCJH01000008.1, forward strand.
CCACAGGCAAAGACCTCATCAACCAGATTACACAGATTGACAATGATGTGGTGCAGAAGACTTGGAACGGTTACTTCATGACCCTCAGCCAGGTGAACAATGTGCTGAACATCACGCTCAACAGAGCCGAGTCACCTGAGGTAAACAGAGTAAAGGGTACGGCATATTTCTTTAGAGCCTACATCTATCTCAACTTGGTAACCCATTGGGGAGGCGTGCCAATCCTTGAAAAATCTACTCTCGAGAACGTGCCCCGCAACTCAGCAGCTGAGGTTTGGGACTTCATCCAGAGCGATTTGGACAAGGCCGAGCAGTATTTGCCCGCCTATACCGAAGTGGGCAGCTACTATTATGTGTCCAAGGACGCTGCTACTGCACTGAAAGCACGCGTTGCCCTTTATAGGGGCGACAAGCAGACTGCCAAGCAGATTGCTGAGTCGATGATTGAGAAGGGGCAGTTCAAGATGGATAAATTTGAGAAAATCTTCAGGGGTCAGCCCAATTCGGAGATTATCTTTGCCTTCGAGAACCTGACAGAGGAGTCTTCTGTGAAAATGAGTGAGCTGTTCTACAACTATAGTCACCCCAACAAGGGTTCTTATATCTATCGACCTACTATCGAGGTCTCTGTGCTGTTTGATGACAATGATAATCGCAAGACCATCACTTGGGATACCTTTGGCGGACAGAACTGCTTCAACAAGTACCCCAGCGGACAGACCGGAACCGACCCTGTAATCCTTGTTCGTATGAGTGAGATGTATCTGATCAGCGCTGAGGCACAGGGCTTGGCAGGACTTGGCCGACTCAATGAACTGAGACGTGAGCGCGGTTTGGACGACATCCATCCCACAACCGAGGCTGAATACATGCAGGCCATCCTCCTCGAGCGTTCTCGCGAGTTTGTAACAGAGGGGCATCGTTACTACGATTACGTAAGAACAGGTCATGGGACTGAGATTGGTCTGCAGGACTATCAGATGCTTCTGCCTATCCCAGAATCACAGCGTCTTGTGAACCCTGAGCTGACACAGAACGATGGTTATTAATTCAACGAAATATCACAATCAAATGAAATCTATATATTCTATTATACTTGCAGGAATAGCATCACTGTCGATGCTATCCTGCTCAGACACTTCTGAGATGGTACCATACGTTCTGACAACCCAGACGGAGTTCGGTCAGCAGATGGTTAACTCTGGTGTCGTTGGCTCAGTGCACACAGATTCTTCTACCGTTGTGGCCGAAGGAGTGCAGGAGAATTACATCCATTTCCTTTCTCAGGATGGATACGTCACACGTGCTTACGCCTATATGGTGGATGTAAACCAGGCTGATCTTGACATTAAGGTTTGCACGGCCAACGATTATAACTCTACCATGTACTCCAAGCAAGTGCTCACCGAGCAAGCTAAGCTCGTGGAAGCCGCTGGCAACACTGTATTAGGTGGTATCAACGGCGACTACTTCGTATCAAGTGGAAGACCCAACGGGGTGCTGGTGAAGGATTCCAAGGTCATCAAGAAATACTCCACCAAAGCTACTTTGTCTTATTTCGGTATCACCAAGGACAAGAAAGCTGTCATTGGGGATGAGTCTGATCTCGTTGCCAATGGTATGGATAATCTTCGAGATGCCATAGGTGGCAAGGACTGGTTGGTACGTGCTGGCAATGTTATGCCCCAGACTGTTCCTATCAGGGAAGCCAAGACGGCTATCGGTGTAACAGCCAGCGGTAAGGTCATCATGTTTGTTGTAGATGGTGGTCAGTTCTATTATTCCAATGGTATGATATTGGCCGACGTGGCAAAAGTCATGCTGCAGCTCGGATGTACCGACGCCATCAACCTGGGCTCAGGCAAGAGTTCCACTTTCATTTCCAGAATTAACAATCAGATTGTTTTACGCAACATCCCCAGTAACAATATGGCCGAAGATGCCATTTCCAATGGGTTGTTGATTATTAAGAAATAAACAATGAAGAAGCATCTATTCATTCTGTCATTCCTTTTGGGTCTCTGTCCGAATATTTTCGGACAGACCGCAGAAGATGCTGTAGCCATTCAGAATATTGTTTGGCAAGAAAAGGAAATCCAACCCGGTATTAAGCTGAGGAAATGTGAGAAGGTAAACATCTTCAACTATCCCCAGTGTATATCGATTATCGAGGTTGACACCGCTGTTGCAAAGGTCGATTTCAAAATCGACTACTCCAATGCTGGCTTCCATCCGGTAAGTGTTTTTGGCCGGCGCAATAAGGCTATTGCAGCCATCAACGGCACTTATTTCATGACTACGGGTGCGAGTATGTATACGCCTTGGCACTTTATCAAGATTGATGGGAAGAAAATTTCGAGCACTGTGACCAACGAGTTCTCAACCCGAGCTACCGGTGTATTCACCGTAACCGATGGTAAGGCCGACATTTCCTTCTGGAATCAGGATAAGGAAGCTACAGAGGCTGGGAATGCCAGCTATGCATTGGTTTGTGGTCCGTTGCTCCTCGACGACGGTCAGGATAGCGAAATTTGGCAGCCAGACCCAACCAATACCTCTGGCCTGAGTTTCATCGGAACCAACCCTCGCTCTTGTGTGGGTATGACGGGTGATGGCAGAGTCATGATTATGACAATCGATGGTCGTCAACCAGGCCGTGCATACGGCATGACGATGAATCAGCTGCAGTTCTTTGCCCGCCAGTTGGGATGTACCGATGCCATGAATCTCGACGGTGGTGGTTCATCTGCACTCTATGTAGACGGTGAGCCAAACAATGGAATTGTCAATGTTCCTATCGACGAGAATATTCCTGGCAAGGAGCGCAACGTAGGCAACATCCTCTATATCACACCCAAGGATGGCACCAAACCCTTCTGCGTATCAGGTCAAATCCCCGGTGGTCTTCAGGCAAAAAACCTGAGACTGTGGATCAAAGCAGACGGTGAGGTTCATAAGAACAGTAGCAATCAGTTGGAATCTCCCTATATCTTTGATTATACGGGATACAATGATTTCAACTTTCAGGGTGTAGATGGCAATGCCAAAATAGCTTGGGAGGAGAGCGGTCTTAATGATCGCCCTTCTCTCGCGTTTGATTCTGCAAGTGTGCTGATAGCCAAAAGAAAGGTGCCCTATACCACTATTTTTTCTGTCAACACCATCAATGACAATGGAACGGTACTTGGTTTTGATGAGAGCGGCTCTTCATTCGTGAAATATCGTGAGTATCTGCACGCTGAGTCTGGAATGATTTACGTTCATGAGGGCTCATCAACTGCCACATTTCCCTCCATCGTTTTTACCCCTACTCTTCAGAATCGCCTGAATATCTACTCCACAAGCTTTGGCAAACGCTATGACAGCTTCAAACTGAACGGTCAAGAACAAATGGTCGCCACCTCCAATCTCAACAAGCGCGCCAATATCACGGGCCTGCTTCAAGTTGGTGCACGTAACACCTACCCCTACGACATACCGGGCCAAGTGGATAGCTATTTCAAAGGAAACTTATCGGAGGTTATAGCCTTCACCGACACATTGACCGACTCTGAGACCAATCGCGTGGAATCCTATCTGGCCATGAAATATGGCATTACGATGCTCGACCCACAGTACACCTACCAGTCGTCTACAGGACAGAAGTGGTGGAATGGCGTTAGCTCCTCTTTCCAGCCGTACAGCAACTTCATCACCTTTATCGGAAGGGACGACGCATCTGGACTGTTCCAGCTGAGGGCTAAGGGCTATGGCAACCAACTCTCAGCTACCGATGAGGCTATGCTTACCCTCACCAATAGCGGAGTTACCCCCGACAACCTCTACTTCCTCACAGCAGGTGTTTCTGTAGAAAACCTGACCGACGCTGCCATTCAGAGCGATTATAAGGTGATGGCACGCAACTGGAAGTTCAATTGCTCCACCATGAACTCTTTGGCAACCGATGTTACCATAGACCTTCCTGCCGTATTGCAATTCAATGAGGCAAGCCTTGGCGTCCTTTTCCTCAAGGGAACCACCTATACCTATTTTCCCGGAACCTACGATGCTGCAGCAAGAAAGCTCTCTGTTCCTGGCCTCACCATCCCCAAGTCTTCTCAGATGTTCCTGGTGTTAGACAAGGTAACTGCTGGAATCGAAACAGCCAATACCACAACATCCAACATCGTGTATGACCGGAGCAACCACTCTGTATATGCTTCCAACGCAGGAAACGTGGATTACAAGCTCTATGTCTACTCTGCTTCTGGTAGTTTGGTAGCAGCCGCTTCAAACAAGATTGACACCTCGTCGCTCTCTCAGGGTGCCTATATCATTGTTCTCAAGAGTAACAATGGTTCAACCCTGCAAAGACTCAAGGTTCTCATCGCCCAATAATCATCATCCTATCTACAAAAAATTATAAAATGAAAAGAGTCTTTACCTCATTTATCTTACTGGTTGCAGTTATCATTTCGATGAATGCCCAGTCACCCTTTGCGGGAGGCGATGGCACAGAAGCCAATCCCTATCAAATCGCCAATGCCACCCATTTGGACAATGTGCGCCAATATATGGACAAATGCTTTGTTCTGACCAATGACATCGACCTCAAAGCATCTGGCTATCCCACCTGGACGCCTATTGGCAAAGTTGCCACAACAAGTGCTAACAATAGCTTTACAGCATTCAGTGGAGTTTTTGATGGTCAAGGACATACCATTTCTAATATCGACATCACTTATTCGGGCAATTATGTCGGTTTCTTTGCTGTGGTTTCAGGAACCATTAAGAATCTCGCCGTTACCGGGACAGTGAACCAGCCTTCAGGAGCCAGTGCGGCGCTCTTAGCTGGTTATCTTGGACAAACAGGTGCTCCTGGAACCATCGAGAACTGTTCTGCCGTAGGCACAGTGACCAATAGTGGCATGCAAGCTGCTCTTTTGGTAGGTGTTGCTACCATAGACAATGGCGTCATCAAAAACTGCTATGTGGGTGGAAGCGTAACCAGCAACGGTACGGGATACTATGGTGGTATTATTGGTCGCACTACAAGGCCAGCCGTCCAAATTACCAATTGCTATTCCACTGCTGATATAAAGGGTACCAATTATGTAGGTGGAATCATTGGATATTTCTCTGGCGCAGGTTATGTTAGCAATCTCTATGCTACCGGAAACATCGAGGGTGCTCAGTATGTTGGCGGTATTGCCGGCAAGCTTTGGGACAACGCCTCTACCACTGCGCTGGTTGCTTTGAACAAGTCTATCAAAGGTACTGCTGACGTTGGACGCGTGTTTGGTGTATTGGGCACTAATGCGACATTAGACAACTGCTGGGGACTTAAGGGTATGCCCATCACTGTTTCCGATGCAACTTATACCCCTACAAGTGATGCGACGTTGAAAGATGGTGGCGATGTGACCGAGGCCGACAATGCTTTATCATCAAGCCCGAATTTCTATGCCAACACTTTGAGCTGGAATTTCGACACCGATTGGAAAATGCCAGCTGATGGTGGCTACCCCATCTTGAAGAGTTTCTACATCCGTACAGCAGATGGTGTTGCTCTCGTTGGCGGTGACATTACCACAGGAAACGTGGAACAGATCAATGCTGCGGATGCAATGTTTATCGACCTTACTGCCGTAACGTCTGTTTCCAACAGCGTAGAGATCAAACCTCTGCACAAGAACGCCCTTATCGCCGTTACCGGAACCCACAATGGCAGCAACGTTGCCGACACTAAATATGCGATCCTTGAAGGCACTCGCAATATGGTGATTCAAGACGTTAACCTCTATCCGGTGTCAGCGTTGCAAATCACCGATGAGCCCACCGAGCCGCAATGGATGGGGCAGCGCTCCACTAATCCAGAGGTGAAATGGGTCTCTACCGACAACGTCGGCTATCAGATTACCCGTTCTATCCCGGCCAACAGCTTCGTGACCACCTACACTACAGCTGCCTTGAGCGCTGCATCTCTGCCGGCAGGTCTTACAGCTTGGAAAGCCGCAGGCTACGACGGAACGACCATCACCTTCAATAAGGTTGATCAGTTAGATGCTTTTTATCCTTACGTGCTCTTCAATTCCAACACAGTAGCCACAGAGTTCAGCTACACGGGCACAGGCGATTTCAATCTTTCAGACTGGTCTACCTCCAAGGTAGCAGCCCTGTCTGTAGGCGAAGCCCAATTCCAGGGCAACTTTGCCAATCTGAAGACCGATGGCAACCAGTGGATTCTTCAGAACAACGTAGGCACAGGCAGTGCCAACGAGAGTGTGATCTTCAAGCAGGCCAATGGAGCCACCATCACAGCTTTCCGTGCCTACTTCACTGGTCTTAAAGCTGGGGCAGCTGCCAAGTTCAACAGTTTTGACACGACAACTGGCATCCGTCAGATCAATCAGCAGACCATAATCAACAGTAAGGTGTATAGCATCAACGGAACAGAAGTGGCTGCTGCCCACCTACAGAAGGGTGTCTACATTGTCAATGGCAAGAAATTTATCATCAAATAACCTCAAACATTATGAACAAGAACCTTTATTTGGCTCCAAAGATCAAGATTCGTTCTGTCGAGGGTGAAGGCATCCTGGCTGCCAGCGGCGACCCCACTGAGGTGACAGGTGGAACTAATAGTGATGTAATCACCGACGGATATGCCAGCTCCAAAGCCCACTACAACGTGTGGAACGATGACAATTCTGAAACAGAATAATCAAATCCGATAGCTCATCAACGGCTTTTTTCCCAATCTGTGGTGCGAGTAAAGAGAGGCAATGACGCTTCCTGGTTCATGCCTGCTACTTCACTCCATCCTCCAGAACAGGAAATGGCCGTCTGATGAAGCCTCTCGATACCCCCGATTGATATTAACTTAGTTTTTTAAACCTTATAAAAGTCAAT
>DCJH01000033.1:0-85051 GCA_002317385.1 Prevotella sp. UBA1705
AAAGTAAATAGTGACGCTGAATTAAAGGATCGCTTGGTTGCTATCAACCGTGTAACTAAGGTTACCAAGGGTGGTCGCACATTCACATTCGCTGCCATCGTTGTTGTAGGTGATGGCAAGGGAGTAATCGGCTACGGTCTGGGTAAGGCCGGCGAGGTTACTGCAGCTATCGCTAAGGGTACCGAGGCTGCTAAGAAAAATCTTTTCAAGGTTCCCGTACTCAAGGGTACTGTACCTCACGAGGTAGAGGTGAAGTTTGGTGGTGCTCAGGTGCTGCTCAAGCCGGCTGCTGCTGGTACTGGTCTTAAGGCTGGTGGTGCTATGCGTGCTGTGCTCGTAAGTGCTGGTATTACCGACGTGATTGCTAAGTCTAAGGGCTCTTCCAATGCTCACAACTTGGTAAAGGCTACTATCGCTGCTCTGTCTGAGATGCGTGATGCCTATCAGATTGCTGGTGACCGTGGCATTGCCATGGAAAAAGTATTTAACGGTTAATTAGGAGAATATAACAATGGCAACAATTAAAGTCAAGCAGATTAAGAGCCGTATCGGCGCTCCTGTAGATCAGAAGAAAACGCTTCTCTCTCTGGGTCTTCACAAGATTTCTCAGGTTGTTGAGGTTGAGGATACTCCTAGCATCCAGGGAATGATTCGCAAGGTTCATCATCTGGTTGAAGTAGTTAAGTAATTAAATTCTAAATTCAGACGTAATCATGAAATTAAATAATTTGAAGCCAGCAGAGGGTTCTACTCATTCTCGTCGTCGCATTGGTCGTGGTACAGGCTCAGGCCTGGGTGGCACTTCTACTCGCGGTCACAAGGGTGCTAAGGCTCGTTCTGGCTATAAGAGAAAGATTGGTTTCGAAGGCGGTCAGATGCCTCTGCAGCGTCGTGTTCCCAAGAGTGGTTTCAAGAACATTAACCACAAGGAGTATCTTGCAGTGAACCTCTCTGTTCTTCAGAAATTGGCTGACGAGAAGTCTCTTACCAAGATCGGAATCGCTGAGCTCATCGCAGCAGGCCTCACTAACGGCAAGGAACTGGTAAAAGTTCTGGGCAATGGTGAACTGAAGGCTAAGCTGGAAGTAGAGGCAAACGCATTCTCAAAGTCTGCCGAAGAGGCTATCAAGGCTGTTGGTGGTAACACAACGATAATCTGACAATGAAAAAGTTTATTGAGACACTAAAGAACTGTTGGAAAGTGGAGGATTTGCGTCAGCGACTCCTCGTCACTTTCCTGTTTACGGCTATCTACCGTTTTGGATCATTTGTAGTGCTGCCGGGTATCGATCCGGCCAAACTTGACCAACTCCAGTCGCAAACCAAGGGTGGCTTGATGTCACTGCTGGACATGTTCTCTGGTGGCGCATTTTCCAATGCATCTATCTTTGCACTTGGAATCATGCCTTACATCTCAGCTTCTATTGTTATGCAGCTGCTCGCTGTCGCTGTTCCTTATTTCCAGAAGATGCAGCGCGAGGGCGAGAGTGGCCACAAAAGAATACAGTGGTATACTCGAATCCTGACCGTGGTTATCCTCGTGTTCCAGGCTCCGAGTTACCTTTTCAACCTGAAGATGCAGGCAGGCTCTGCGCTTGCCAGTGGCATCTCCTGGAGTGTATTCATGATTCCGGCCACCATCATCCTTGCAGCAGGTAGTATGTTCATCCTATGGTTGGGTGAGCGCATCACAGATAAGGGAGTTGGAAATGGTATCTCACTTATCATTATGCTTGGTATCATCGCCCGCTTGCCTCAGGCTTTCTTCCAGGAGGTAAGTTCAAGGTTCACGGCTATCTCTGGTGGTGGATTGGTGATGTTTATTGTAGAGATTCTTATCCTCTATGCTGTTATCTGTGCTTCTATTCTTCTCGTTCAGGGAACAAGAAAGGTGCCGGTGCAGTATGCCAAGCGTTTGGTAGGCAATAAGCAGTATGGTGGTGCTCGCCAGTACATTCCTCTCAAACTTTTTGCAGCCAATGTGATGCCTATCATCTTTGCCCAGGCTTTGATGTTCATTCCTTTGGCCATTGTGCAGTATCAGAGTGATGGAGCTGCTTGGTGGGTTCGCGACATGCTGAACAACCGCAGTCTGCTCTATAACGTAGTATATGTTATCCTGATTGTTGCTTTCACCTATTTCTATACAGCCATCACGCTCAATCCTACGCAGATGGCAGAAGATATGAAGCGCAACAATGGTTTCATCCCAGGTGTTAAGCCGGGTCATGACACTGCTGAGTATATCGATACTGTTATGTCTCGCATTACTTTGCCTGGATCTCTGTTCATTGCGTTCATCGCTGTGATGCCAGCTCTTGCTGGTCTCTTGGATGTGCAAGATGCATTCTCACAGTTCTTCGGTGGTACTTCACTCCTGATTTCTGTAGGTGTTGTTATCGACACCCTGCAGCAGATTGAAAGCTACCTCCTCATGCGTCACTATGATGGCTTGCTCAACTCAGGCCACACACGTAACTCAGGAACCGTAAGCGCATATTAACTTTGTCTTTTGAAATGAAGATATTTCTTAAGACAGAAGATGAAATCAACCTCATGCGCAAGGCTAACCAACTTGTTGGTGCAACCCTTGCCGAAGTGGGAAGACATATAAAACCAGGTGTAACGACCCTCCAGTTGGATCATATAGCGGAAGAGTTCATTCGAGACCACGGAGCAATCCCGACTTTCAAGAACTTTCCCAATCCATATGGAGGGCCATTTCCCGGCTCAATCTGTACATCGGTCAACCATGTCGTGGTACATGGTGTTCCGAGCGAACAGACAGTCTTGAGGGAAGGTGATATCATATCAGTAGATTGTGGAACACTTCTTGATGGACTTAATGGCGACAGCTGCTACACCTTTTGTGTAGGTGAGGTGAGTGAGGAGGTGAAGACACTTCTTCAGACCACCAAGGAAAGTCTATATAAAGGCATAGAGACTGCCGTTGCGGGAAAGCATGTTGGAGATATTGGTGCAACGATACAAGAGTATTGCGAATCCAAAGGATATGGAGTCGTTCGCGAATTGACTGGCCATGGTATTGGTCGGGAAATGCATGAGGATCCGGCTGTGCCCAATTATGGTAAACGGGGAAATGGTGTCATGCTCAAGGCAGGCATGTGTATTGCCATCGAGCCCATGATAACCATGGGTGACAGAAGTATTTGGATGCTGCCCGACAAGTGGAGCATCGTCACACGCGATCATCGACCGGCTGCTCATTTTGAACATACCATTGTGATTCGGCGGGGAAAGCCAGAGATTTTATCAACGTTTGAAGAAATAGAACATTAAAGAAGAGAAAATATATTATTATGTCAAAACAGTCTGCAATTGAACAGGACGGTACAGTTATTGAGAACCTCTCTAACGCCATGTTCCGCGTTGAACTTGAGAATGGAGTACAGATCATTGCAAACATCTCAGGTAAGATGCGTTTGCACTATATCAAGATCCTTCCCGGTGATAAGGTGAAGGTGGCCATGAGCCCCTATGACCTTACGAAGGGTAGAATCGAATTCCGATACAAATAACCAATCATATAGATATCTTTAAGATATGAAGACAAGAGCATCATTAAAGAAGCGTACAGCTGACTGCAAGATCGTGCGTCGCAAAGGTCGTCTGTTCGTCATCAACAAGAAGAACCCTAAGTTCAAACTGCGCCAGGGTTAATGTTAAAAATGTGCAAATGACACAAAATGCCCATAATAATTTGTATCTTTGCATACTTTTTACAACAAACAACATTTAATTTTTATTAAATTCTTTATTAAATCAACAAATGGCAATAAGAATTGTTGGAGTAGATTTGCCCCAGAATAAGCGTGGCGAAATCGCATTGACTTATATTTACGGTATAGGTCGAAGTAGTTCAGCAAAGATATTGGATAAAGCCGGCGTGAGCCGTGACCTGAAGGTCAGCGAGTGGTCTGACGACCAGGCAGCTAAGATCCGCGAAATTATCGGTGCTGGATTCAAAGTAGAAGGTGATCTCCGTTCAGAGATCCAAATGAATATCAAGCGCCTTATGGACATTGGCTGCTATCGTGGTGTTCGTCATCGTAATGGTCTTCCGGTTCGCGGTCAGAGTACTAAGAATAATGCTCGTACCCGTAAGGGAAAGAAGAAGACTGTTGCTAACAAGAAGAAGGCTACTAAGTAATTAAGAGGAGGAAATTAATTATGGCAAAAACAAAAGCAACATCTAAAAAGAGAAATGTAAGAATCGACGCTATCGGACAGCTCCATGTTCATAGCTCATTCAATAATATCATTGTATCACTCGCTAACAGCGAGGGTCAGGTGATTTCCTGGTCTTCTGCTGGTAAGATGGGTTTCCGTGGTTCTAAGAAGAACACTCCGTACGCAGCTCAGATGGCTGCAGAGGATTGCGCCAAGGTAGCTTATGGTCTTGGTCTGCGTAAGGTGAAGGCCTACGTTAAGGGTCCCGGTAATGGTCGTGAGAGTGCTATTCGTGCCGTACATGGTGCAGGTATCGAGGTAACCGAGATTGTTGACGTTACTCCGCTGCCACACAACGGATGTCGTCCTCCGAAGCGCCGTCGTGTATAATAGTGAGTATTAATATACAATTGATTAAAAGCATTTAAATAAATCATGGCAAGATATATAGGTCCTAAATCTAGAATTGCACGCCGTTTTGGTGAACCCATCTTCGGTGCAGATAAGGTACTGGCTAAGCGTAATTTCCCTCCAGGGCAACACGGTAATGACCGTCGCCGCAAACAGTCTGAGTATGGTACTCAGCTGGCAGAGAAGCAGAAGGCAAAATATACATACGGTGTATTGGAGCGCCAGTTCCGCAATCTCTTCGAGAAGGCTGCCAAGAGTGGTGGTATCACCGGTGAGGTTCTGCTCCAGCTTTTAGAGAGCCGTTTGGACAACGTTGTATTCCGTCTTGGTATTGCTCCTACACGTGCAGCTGCCCGTCAGTTGGTTGGTCACAAGCACATCACCGTTGATGGTCAGGTTGTAAACATTCCTTCATATTCAATCAAGCCCGGTCAGGTGATTGGCGTTCGTGAGAAGTCTAAGTCTCTCGAAGTTGTCGGCACCGCTCTTGCAGGTTTCAACCACAGCAAGTATCCTTGGCTCGAGTGGGATGAGCACACAAAGAGTGGCAAGTTCTTGCATACTCCCGAGCGTGAAGATATCCCTGAGAATATCAAGGAACAGTTAATCGTTGAGTTGTACTCTAAACAATAAATCATTAAATTAATGGCGATATTAGCATTTCAAAAACCTGATAAAGTTGTGATGCTGGAGGCCAACGAGAGTTTCGGAAAATTTGAGTTTTCTCCTCTTGAGCCTGGCTTTGGTGTTACCATTGGTAACGCCTTGCGCCGCATCCTCCTTTCATCGCTGGAGGGTTATGCTATCAACACCGTGCGAATTGCAGGAGTTGAGCATGAGTTCTCTTCAGTTCCTGGTGTGAAGGAAGATGTTACCAACATCATTTTGAATCTCAAGCAAGTTCGATTCAAGCAAGTAGTAGAAGAATTCGAGAACGAGAAAGTTAGTATCACCGTAGAGAATTCCACTGAATTCAAAGCTGGTGATATCGGTAAGTATCTGACTGGATTTGAAGTGTTAAACCCTGATTTGGTGATTTGTCATTTAGACTCCAAGGCTTCTATGCAGATTGATCTTACAATCAACAAGGGACGCGGATATGTTCCTGCTGAGGAAAATCGTCAGTTCTGCACGGATGTCAATGTACTTCCCATCGATTCAATCTACACCCCTATCCGCAACGTTAAATACAGCGTAGAGCCCACTCGTGTCGAACAGAAGACCGACTACGACAAGCTCTGCCTGGAAGTAACAACGGATGGTTCCATTCATCCCAAGGATGCGCTCAACGAAGCTGCCAAGATCCTTATCTATCACTTCATGCTGTTCTCCGACGAGAAGATCACACTCGAGAATCCCGAGCAGGACGGCAACCAGGAGTTTGATGAGGAGGTGCTGCACATGCGTCAGTTGCTCAAGACCAAGCTGCTCGACCTGAACCTCAGTGTTCGTGCGCTCAACTGTCTGAAGGCTGCCGATGTGGAGACCTTAGGCGATCTCGTACAGTACAACAAGACCGATCTCTTGAAGTTCCGCAACTTTGGTAAGAAATCGCTCTCAGAGCTTGATGATTTGCTCGAGAGTCTGAATCTGTCGTTTGGAACCGATATTTCAAAGTACAAACTGGATAAGGAATAATAGGAAATAGGTGTTGGATGTAAGTTGTTAAAACTTACACATCACCTCTCCTTCAATTTCTTTTCACAACAAGTAAAAAACAAAAATGAGACATAATAAAAAATTCAACCATCTGGGCCGTACTGCATCTCATCGTGCTAGCATGCTTTCAAACATGGCTGTTAGCCTGATCATGCACAAAAGAATCACTACGACCCTCGCCAAGGCTAAGGCTCTGAAGAAGTATGTTGAGCCGCTGATTACCCGTTCAAAGAGCGATACCACTACAAGTCGCCGTGTAGTTTTCCGTTATCTGCAGGATAAGTATGCAGTAAAGGAACTTTTCGGAGATGTTGCTGCAAAGGTAGCCGACCGTCCCGGTGGCTACACCCGTATCATCAAACTGGGTACTCGTCAGGGTGACGCTGCTGAGATTGCTTTCATCGAGCTCGTAGACTTTAATGAGAACATGGCCAAGGCTCCCAAGGGAGAGAAGAAGACTCGTCGTAGCCGTCGTTCCAAGAAGGAAGAGACCGCCGAGGCTGTTGCTACTGAAGTGGCAGAAGAAGCTCCCAAGACAGAGGCTGAAGCTGAGAAGGCTGAATAATCGAACGTTACTATCTCTTTATAACTTAAAGTCTCCAATCTTGCGATTGGAGACTTTTTTTGTACTCAAACTTAGGGAAATCCCTATGTTAATTTAGGGAAAATATACCTTGGCTTCCATGGTTTTAATATAACTTTGTAAGCAGTTCAAAAGGTAGTTAGTTATGAAGAAAACTTTTATTTTAGCGTTGATGGTCCCTCTGATGCTCACCAGCTGTGGGACTTATACGGGTACAGGCTCCTATATGGGAGGCTCGCTTGGAGCCATCCTTGGTTCTGCCATTGGTGGAATAGCAGAAGGTCCTCGTGGATCCGACATTGGTACCATTGTTGGCATGGCTGGCGGCGCCATCATCGGAGGTGTTATGGCCAATGCGCAGCAGGCCCAGCGAGAGAGAGATTTGGATCAGTATCAGCAGGACAAGGCTGCCCGTGCAGCTGCCCGTGCACAGCGCAGGCAGATGAATCAGCAGGGAGACTATCAGGAACCATATCAGGATCAGCCGCAGGTTTCTCCGCAAGACCCTAACTATGGCAGCGGTTTCGACTCTTCCAACAGTGGAGACGATCGCATCTATGACTTCAATTCCTCAGATTACACGGGCGATTATAGCGCTCAGCAGCCCCAGACCACCCTTCCGGGACAGTCGAGTGTTGAAGGTCTTACAGATGGATTACAATACACTCCGAACATTGAGATTCGGAATGCACGCTTTGTAGACGGCAATCAGGACGGCCAGATTCAGCGCAACGAGCTGAGCAAGATCATCTTCGAGGTGGTGAACAACGGCAAGGATGCTATCTACGATGTACAGCCTACGGTTATCGAGGCTACCGGCAACAAGCATATCTTCATCTCGCCCAATATGCACGTGGAGAAGATTATGCCCGGCAAAGGCATTCGCTACACTGCGTTGGTTAAGGCCGATAATCGCTTGAAAGAGGGCAGTGCCAAGTTCTGCGTGAGCGTCATTCAGGGCACCAAGGCTATCTCTAAAGTCTCTGAATTCAACATTCCCACCCGGAAATAGAAATATAGCCTACTTCATTAATACGGCCCTCCGTTCGTTTCGGATGATGTGCTGAGACATAGAGCCTCGACGGTTGAAGATTCAACCGTCGAGGCATTTGTTATTGTATATGAATTTTTAGGTTGTTTCCCTTTGGACTTACGCTACCCATTATGCCGCTATATCATGTTATAGGGAATAGAGGAGGAGATGTTGGGGATAGTAAGACAGGGGTGTCATCTCAATCATGACACCACAAAATTCAACGACTGAAGGCTATCTGTTACTTGTAGAGTAGCTATCAGCTTCTATGCAAAATCACAAGATGAGAGTCTTTTTGCACTTGTTGCCATCAGAGCCGCAACCGCTAATGCTCGTTCTGATACTTCTTGTTGTAGGGGGCTACGTGTGGACGCTGGAGGGTGGCACTCTGTTTGGCCCGGATGTTGAGGTTGGGGATAGACCGCTTCACTTCTTCCTTCGGGGCTGGCTGGGTGCTGGGGTAGTTGGAGGCTTTGCCCGACGTGAGGTCTTGAATGCCAAACTTGATAGCGGGATACCCTCTCTCTGGCTCGTTTAGCCGATAGGGTGGGACAACGCTTTCTACCCTTTCCACTTCCACCATGGCTACTCCCTGGGCGAGCATGCCCAGTTCTCGGGCTGCACCATAGCTTAAGTCTATAATCCGGCCGCGCCCGTATGGCCCACGATCGTTCACTTTGACAATGACCTCTTTGCCGTTGGAAAGGTTGGTTACCTTGAGCAAAGTGCCAAAAGGATAGCTCCTATGGGCGCAGGTCAGGCTGTCGTGATGGATTCTTGCTCCACTGGCTGCTCTCGCACCGGTGGCTCTCTTAGAATAATAAGAGGCTTTACCTCTACTGGTCTGAGCCATAGTAGGGGTAAAGCCTAATATTAGAATAATAGCAAATACTAATTTGTTCTTATACTTCACTCGTTTATATTTAGACGATGCCCTGCGCCATCATGGCGTTAGCCACCTTCATAAATCCGGCGACATTGGCACCCTTGACGTAATCGATGTATCCATCGGCTTGCGTACCATACTTCACACACTGCTCGTGGATAGAGTGCATGATGTAGTGCAACTTCTCGTCTACCTCGTCGGCACTCCAGTGCAGGCGGATGGAGTTCTGCGTCATCTCCAGACCCGATGTTGCTACGCCACCTGCGTTGACAGCCTTACCCGGAGCAAAGAGCTGATGAGCATGTACGAATTTCTCTACAGCCTCTGCGGTGCAACCCATGTTGCTGACCTCGGCCACGCACAAAGGCTTGGTTGCCAAGATGCGGTCGGCGTCTTCGCCGTTGAGCTCATTCTGGGTAGCGCAGGTGAGATAGATGTCTGCTTTCTGCTCCCAAGGCTTGCGACCCTCGAAGAACTGTGAGCCGGCAAACTTCTCTGCATAGGGTGCACAGATGTCTTCGCCACTGTTGCGCAGGTCGAGCATGTAGTCGATCTTCTCGTCGCAAACGCCATTCGGATCGTAGATGTATCCGTCGGGACCACTGATGGTGATGACCTTAGCACCGAGCTGGGTAGCCTTCTTGGCAGCACCCCAAGCCACATTTCCAAAGCCAGAGATGGCTACAGTCTTGCCCTTGATGTCGATGTTGTGGGTCTGGAGCATCTGGTTCACGAAGTAGAGTGCACCAAAACCGGTAGCCTCCGGGCGGAGAATAGAGCCACCCCATTCGATGCCCTTACCTGTGAGCACACCCTGGAACTGGTGGGTCAGTTTCTTGTATTCGCCGAAGAGATAGCCAATTTCGCGTCCACCAACGCCGATGTCGCCTGCGGGCACATCCTCGTCTGGACCGATGTATCTGTAGAGCTCCTGCATGAATGACTGACAGAAGCGCATCACCTCTGCGTCAGAACGTCCGCGGATAGAGAAGTCGGAACCGCCTTTGCCGCCGCCCATGGGGAGCGTGGTGAGGGCATTCTTAAAGGTCTGCTCAAAACCGAGGAACTTCATGATGCTCAGGTTCACAGAGGGGTGAAAGCGAAGACCGCCTTTGAAGGGGCCGATAGCGCTGTTGAACTGAACGCGGTAACCCGTGTTGACATGCACCTCACCATTGTCGTCTGTCCATGGCACGCGGAACATATAGACATGCTCCGGCTCAACGAGACGCTCGATGAGTTTTGCTTTTTCAAACTCGGGGTGCTGGTTGTATACGTCTTTGATAGACTCCAGTACCTCTTTCACTGCCTGAAGGAATTCAGGCTCGCCAGAGTGTTTCCACATCAGGCCATTCATCACTTGTTCAACTTCCATAGTAGTAATAAGATTTAATTCTCCTGTAGGTTAGTAAGGTTGGATTTGGCTCCAAGCTATGTTGTTTCATATTGTCATATTGACTCCGCAAATATAGGAGATTAATCGATAAGTTCCAAATAAAATCTGGAGAATTTTTCAAGTTTAACTAACATTTTGATTTCTCGTTGTGATTTTGGGCCCGTTTTTGAACATTTATGAGCGGACTTTTGCCCATATTTTTGCCTCTGAAGTTTCAATTTGTAACTTAGGCGGGAAACTCGCTTACACAATTACTCAGAATAGGGCTGTTGGGTTATTTTTGCCGTTTGGTTAAACAATTTTTGTTTTTATTGTCCAAAGGGCATGTATATTTAACGCAGAAAACTCTTTAACAATTCAAATAAAAGACTAACTTTGGCGCGATTTTTTAAAGCACATTGATTGGGCTGCAAAGCAGGGGAGTCGGATGCCCCATGGCCTGGGGGGCGATGTTCCCCGTATCAGGGACTGAGGGATCCAGGGTCTGAGACCGCGGCAACTGCCTTCGCAACGCCGACCGTAGGAGAGAGACGGGACGAGTGAGAGCATCTTTCGCATGCCACGCAGCCAAAGAAAAGGGATACATATATATAATAGGTACTGAGACGCGAAGTCATCAACGTCGAGTCGCTACGTCATTGGCGCGGTGCCGTATCATCTTTTTGAAATCGTATCAAGGTTTTCGCCGCCTTGCCACGACCATGACCACTCAGGCGAAACACATCGTTATAGAGTATTCAAGCAAAGAAGTAGTTTCAATCTATCCATTCAATTTTTCCAAACATGAAGAGGCAAATGCTGGCGTTGACCATCGGCATAGTGCTGATGGCATCGGGTTGTAAGTCCGGAAAAGAAGAGAAAGCCGACCAGACTGTTTACACCATGACCACCCCGGAAGTGACCACGACTTCCATCACGAAGGATTATGTCGCGAGTATCCAGTCGCAGAAGAACATTGAAATCCGGTCGCAGGTGCAGGGCATCCTGCAAGACATCTATGTGGACGAGGGCCAGACCGTGAGGGCTGGGCAACCACTTTTCCGCATCGTCATCGTGGGTGCGCAGGAAGAAGTGAGCAAGTCGAAGGCCGAAGCAGAGCAGGCTCGCATCGATTTGCAGAACACCTCGACACTCGTAGCCAATAATATCGTGTCGAAGAACGCACGCAAGATGGCCGAGGCCAAGCTCAGTTCGGCCATGGCCGACTACCGCACGGCCCTGCTGCGCAAGCAGCTTTCGGTGATTCGTGCGCCGTTTGCGGGCATCATGGGCCGCATTCCCAACAAGAAGG
Source organism: Prevotella sp. UBA1705 (assembly GCA_002317385.1). Lineage (GTDB taxonomy): Bacteria > Bacteroidota > Bacteroidia > Bacteroidales > Bacteroidaceae > Prevotella. The sequence goes on from DCJH01000033.1 coordinate 11,451, forward strand.
GAAGTCTGCTGCAGGAGGGCGACCTGCTCTCAAGTCTGTCTGACAATGCCAATGTCTACGTCTATTTCAACGTCTCTGAGCCCGAATATCTCGACTATCAGATCCACGCCGCGGAGCGCAGCAAACTGCCGTTGAAGCTCATTCTGGCCAACGGCGAGACCTTCCCCTCGCGCGGATTCATCCAGAACGTTGAGGGAGAGTTCGACAGCGAGACCGGCAACATCCCCTTCCGCGCCAAGTTTGCCAATGCCGGCAACATCCTACGCAATGGCGAAACGGGTACGGTGAGGATGAATATCCCCAAGGCCAACGCCCTCGTCATTCCCCAGCAGGCCACCTACGAGTTGCAGGACAGGCGCTACGTGTTTGTGGTCGACGCCCGCAACGTGGCGCATGCACGCCAGATTGAGGTGGCCGACGAGCAGCAGGGCATCTACGTCGTGGCCAAAGGCCTCACCCCGAGCGACCATATTCTGGTGGAGGGTGTGCAGAAAGTGAACGACGGCGACCAGGTGAAGGTGCGCTTCAAAGGTCCGGCCGAGGTGCTGAAATCAGTGGTTTTGCAGGCCAACTGATGGCCCACGAGTGTGTAGAGACAACGGTTTAATCTTGTAAAAACCAGTTCAAGATGTTTAAGAAATTTATCCGTCGGCCGGTGCTCGCCATCGTGGTGTCGCTGGTCATCGTGTTTGTCGGTCTGCTGTCGCTATTCAATTTGCCCGTCACCCAGTTTCCGTCCATCTCCCCGCCCAAGGTGAATGTGGTGGCCGACTACCCCGGCGCCAACAACGAACTGATGATCAAATCGGTCGTCATCCCACTGGAGCAGGCGCTGAATGGTGTCCCAGGCATGAAGTATATCGAGTCTGACGCCGGCAACGACGGCGAGGGCGAGATCAACGTGGTGTTCAATCTGGGCACCGATCCCAACGTCGACGCCATCAATGTGCAGAACCGTGTGTCGGCCGCTACCAACAAACTGCCCGCCGCCGTGGTGCGCGAGGGCGTGAAAATCTCGCGTGAGGAGCCCAACATCCTCATGTATATCAACCTCTACAGCGACGACCCGAAGGCCGACCAGCAGTTTCTTTACAACTACGCCGACATCAATATCACGCCCGAACTGAAGCGTGTCGACGGCGTAGGTGATATTGATATCCTCGGCACGCGCAACTATGCCATGCGCGTCTGGCTCAAGCCCGACAAGCTCACGGCCTACAGTCTGTCGGCCCAGGACGTCATTCAGGCCCTCGAAGACCAGAGCATCGAGGCCTCGCCGGGAAAGCTCGGCGAGAGCTCGGGCAAGCGACCGGAGAGTTTCGAGTACGTGTTGAAGTACCCCGGACGCTACACCACGGCCCAGGAATACGGCAACGTCATCCTCAAGGCCAATGACAACGGACAGTTTGTGAGGCTCAAAGACGTGGCCAATATCGACTTTGGCAGTGAGATGTACGATATTTACTCCACGCTCAACGGCAAGCCTTCGGCCGCCATCACGCTCAAACAGTCGTATGGTTCGAATGCCAGCGACGTGATCAAGAACGTGAAGAAGACCCTCAACGAGTTGCAGAAAGACATGCCCAATGGTATGCACTACGAGCTGAGCTACGACGTTTCGCGCTTCCTCAACGCCTCAATGGACAAGGTGGTGCATACCCTTTTCGAGGCCTTCGTGCTCGTGTCGCTCGTGGTGTTCATCTTCCTCGGCGACTGGCGGTCGGCCATTATTCCCACGCTGGCCGTGCCGGTGTCGCTCGTCGGCACCTTCGCCGTGATGATGTTCTTTGGCATTACGCTCAACATGATATCGCTCTTTGCCCTCGTTATGGCCATCGGCATCGTGGTCGACGATGCCATCGTGGTGATCGAGGCGGTCAACGTGAAGATCGTTACCGAGCATCTCTCGCCGCTCGAAGCCACGCAGGAGGCCATGAAGGAAATCAGCGGGGCCATCGTCGCCGTGACGCTCGTCATGGCATCGGTATTTGTTCCCGTGGCGTTCATGGGCGGACCCGAGGGCATGTTCTACCGTCAATTCTCCATCACGCTGGTGTCGAGCATCATCCTTTCGGGCTTCGTGGCCTTGACGCTCACGCCTTCGCTCTGCGCCCTGATACTCACTCGGGAGCAGGAGAGCCACCACCAGAAGTCGTGGCTCAACAAGGCTCTCGACAAGTTCAATGCCGGATTCGACAGCGGCATCGTGGGCTACCGCCGCACGTTAGAGAGCACCGTGACCCGCAAGGCCATCACGCTGCCCCTGCTGCTGGTGTTCTGCGTCATCGCCTACCTCATCAACAACTCGCTCCCCGGCGGCTTCATCCCCGAGGAAGACCAGGGCATGGTCTATGCGGTGATAGAGACTCCGCCGGGCGCCACCATCGAGCGCACCAACCGTGCGGCCCAGGAACTCATGAAGATTGCCCAGCAAGAGGAAGGCGTGGAGTCGGTGTCGTCGCTTGCCGGCTATGAGATTCTCTCCGAAGGAACCAGTGCCAACTCCGGCTCCTGCCTCATCAACCTCAAGAGTTGGAAGGAGAGGAAGCACTCTGCTAAGGAAATTATCGTCGATTTGGAGGCCAAATGCGCCAAGATCAACGATGCGGAGATCGAGTTTTTCCAACCGCCTTCGATACCCGGCTACGGCGCGGCGTCGGGCTTCGAGCTCCGACTGCTCGACAAGACCGGCAACAACGACTACCACGAGATGGAGCGCGTGAGCAAGAGTTTTGTGGCCGCGCTCAACAAACGGCCTGAGATCGGATCCGCCTTCACGTTCTATTCGGCCAGCTATCCACAGTATATGCTGCGTGTGGATAATGACATTGCGGAGCAGAAAGGGGTGACGCTGGGCTCGGCCATGGACAATCTCTCGGCCCTCATCGGCTCCGACTATGAGACCGGATTCATCCGCTTCGGTAAGCCCTACAAGGTCATTGTGCAGGCCGAACCGCAGTATCGGGCCTTTCCCAAGGACCTCGACAACCTCACGGTGAAGAACGATCAGGGACAGATGGTGCCCTACGCCGACTTCATGCACTTGGAGAAGGTCTACGGCATGAGTGAGATTACCCGCCACAACCTCTACAACTCGGCCGAGGTGAGCGGCTCGCCCGCACCGGGATACAGCTCTGGGCAGGCCATCAAGGCCATCGACGAGGTGGCCAAGGACAACCTACCGCGTGGCTATTCCTACGACTGGGCCGGCATCTCCAAGGACGAAGTGGGGCAGGGCAACCAGGCCATACTCATCTTCCTGGTATGCCTTGGCTTCGTCTATCTCATCCTTTCGGCCCAGTATGAGAACTTTCTGCTGCCGCTGCCCATCATCACCTGTCTGCCGGCGGGCATCTGCGGCGCGTTCATCTTCCTGAAACTCACCGGTCTGGAGAACAACATCTATGCGCAGGTAGCGCTGGTGATGCTCATCGGACTATTGGGAAAGAACGCTGTGCTCATGGTGGAATACTCGGTGCAGCGCAAGAATCTCGGCATGTCGATACGCCAGGCAGCCATCGAGGGAGCCATCGCCCGATTCCGCCCCATACTCATGACCTCCATCGCCTTTATCGCGGGCCTGCTGCCGCTGGTGGTGGCCTCTGGCGCAGGAGCCATCGGCAACCGCACCATCGGTACGGCAGCGGCGGGCGGCATGCTCATCGGCACCATCTTCGGACTATTCCTCATCCCCGGCCTATACTACATCTTCGGGCGCATGGCGGAGAAGGTGAAGATGGTGAAATACCAGCGCGACAAGCCCTTGACCGAGGAACGCGACAAGAAATACAGTGAGCCGCAGAAGGCGATAGAGGAAGTTGTTTACGAAGAAATAGAAGAATGATGAAAAAGATATTATGCTCAGCCATCGTGCTGGCGCTCGTGGGATGCAAGACGCCGCAGGCCACGCTGCCCCAAGATCCCGTGAAGGCCACGCTGCCCACGCAGTATCAGGCCGACAGCCTCGCGCTGCCTCACTCGTCGCTCACGCCTTGGCGACAGTTTTTCACCGACCCCACGCTGGTAGCGCTCATCGACACCGCACTGACGAACAATCAGGATCTGCGCATCACCCTGCAGCAGATTGCCGTGGCCAAGAGCGACGTGCTCTATCGCAGCGGCCGCCTGCTGCCCACGGTGACAGCGGGAGGAGGAGTAGGTGTGGACAAGGCGGGCCGCTACACCAGCGAGGGAGCCGGCAACGCCACCACTGAAATCAAGCCCGGCAAGGCCATGCCCGACCCGCTCATGGACTATAATCTTGGGCTGCAGGCCGACTGGGAGGTGGATCTCTGGCACAAGCTCAGCTCCGAGAAGCGTGCTGCCGTGGAGCACTATCTGGCCTCGGTGGAGGGCCGCAACGCCGTGCTCTCGTCGCTCATCGCCCAGGTGGCCTCCAACTACTACCAGCTTCTGGCCCTCGACAACAAGCTCGACCTCATCCATCAGTATATCGACCTGCAGACCAAGGCAGTGGAAATAGCCAAGATTCAGAAGAGCGCGGATGCCGACACCGAACTGGCCGTACAGAAATTTGAGGCCGAACTGGCCAAGGCGAGGTCGGACGAGTACACGCTCCGGCAGGAGCTGACCGAGACGGAGAATGCGCTCAACCTGCTCTTGGGGCGCTATCCGTCGACGATTCAGCGCGACAAGACGGTGTTTCTCTCGGCCTCGCTGCAGCACGTGCTGACGGGTGTGCCCGCCGAACTGCTCGACAACCGCCCCGACATCAGGCAGGCCGAGCACGAGCTGGCCGCCGCCCGATGGAACGTGGAGGCGGCTCGCAAGGAGTTCTTGCCGTCGCTCAACATCTCGGCTGCCCTGGGCCTCGACGCGTTTAATCCGGCCTATCTCACCAAGTTACCCAAGTCGCTGGCCTTCAGTGTGGTGGGCGGACTCACGGCGCCGCTCATCAACCGCACAGCCATCCAGGCCAACTTCCAGAGTGCCGACGCCCAGCAGCTGCAGGCGCTCTGCGAATACGACAAGACGTTGCTCACCGCCTACTCGGAGGTGTGCACGCTGATGTCGAAGATTCAGAACCTCGGGCGCTACTACGAACTGAAGCAACAGGAGTCTGAAACGCTCGACAAGTCGGTGGAAGTGGCACGGGCGCTCTATCTCAATGGGCGTGCCAACTACCTCGATGTGCTCATGGACCAGCGCGATGCACTCGATGCACGCATGGAACTCTTGGAGGCACGGCAGCAGCAGTTGGCCAGCACGGTAGACATCTACCGCAGTCTGGGTGGTGGCTGGAAGTAGGGCGGATGTCAGGAAAACTTCACTGTTTTCCGGCCTCTCCATCCTGCTATTCTGGAAATAGAGGACTGCTCTCAGACCCGTCAGACTGGTCTGACCAGTCCGAAAAATAGCCCCAATTTTGCGAAAAGGGCCTTATCGCCAAACGACAAGGCCCTTTTCGCATTCCCATCGCGGCCTTTTCGTGGTGGAAAATGGGCCTCATGGGGCTGCGATAGGGTAGTTTTCGCAGGGCTTTCAGAAAACTATGGCACAGCTATCAAAGCCAGGTGTTGGTAACGCCCTGCCTCATAGGTGGATACAGAAAACCCGCCATTTTGAAGAATTCGGCGGAGAAAGATTGCCGATGCAGAATAATCGACGCATAGAGAAGGTTTTGTCGGCTATTTTCAGCGGTATTCATCGTGGATGGATGACGCGACGAAGCCTGCAGGCCGGCGACGGGAAGCAGGGTAGGGTGGGGTGCGCCGGGCCGAGCGCGAGGGTCGTGGGGCTTGGGCAGAAAGATGAACAGGGCTTTTCTTGACATTTGTTTGCGTGATTGGCAGAAATGGTTTATCTTTGCAGGAAAGACAGTTGAACCTTAGACCCACACACAACCCATGTTTGAAAACAATATACCGCAAGAGTGGAATAAGTTTATATTGAAGGACGTCACGTTCGTCAACCTCATGATGCGGCGCATCTACAACGTGCTCATCGTGGCCAATCCCTACGACGCCTTCATGCTCGAAGACGACGGACGAGTAGAGGAGAAGATCTACAACGAGTATATGGAGCTCGGGCTGCGCTATCCGCCCACGTTCACACAGGTATCTACCATCGAGGAGGCCGAGAAGGTGTTGGCCACGACGAAGATAGACCTCGTGATCTGTATGCCCGGCAACGCCGACAACGATGCGTTTACCGTGGCCCGCGCCATCAAGGAGGCGTTTCCCGAAATCCACTGCATCGTGCTCACGCCTTTCTCCCACGGCATCACCCGCCGCATGCAGAATGAGGACCTGAGCATATTCGACTATGTGTTCTGCTGGCTGGGCAACACCAACCTCATCCTCTCGATCATCAAGCTGATGGAGGATAAGATGAACCTCGACAACGACGTGCGCGAGGCCGGTGTGCAGATGATTCTGCTGGTGGAAGACTCCATTCGTTTCTATAGTTCTATCCTGCCCAACCTCTACAACTATATATTGCAGCAGAGTCAGAACTTTGCCACCGAGGCCCTGAACCGCCACAACGCCACGCTGCGCATGCGCGGACGGCCCAAGGTGGTGCTGGCCCGCACCTACGAGGAGGCCATGCAGATGTATGAGCGCTACAAGGACAACTGCCTGGGCGTTATCTCCGACGTGCGCTTCCCGCTGAAGACCACCGAGCAGTCGGAGATTGTGGGGGCCGGGTCGACCACCGTGGAGAAGGACCCCGAGGCCGGATTCAAGCTCCTCGAGGCCATCCGCAAGGAGGACGAATATGTGCCTCTCATCATGGAGAGCTCCGAGTCGCACAACCGTGAGCGCGCCGAGGAGGAGGGATTCAAGTTTGTAGACAAGAATTCGAAGATGCTCAGCGTGGACTTGCGCCACCTCTTGGAGGAGCACATGGGCTTTGGCGACTTCATCTTCCGCGACCCGGCGACCCATGCCGAGGTGATGCGCGTGCACAGTCTGAAGGAGCTTCAGGACAACATCTTCAAGATTCCGCGCGACTCCATGCTCTATCACGTGTCGCGCAACCATATGAGCCGCTGGCTCTGCGCGCGCGCCATCTTCCCCGTGAGCAACTTCCTGAAGCACGTCACATGGCACAAACTGCAGGACGTGGATGCCCATCGGCAGATTATTTTCGACGCCATCGTGCAGTATCGCCACATGAAGAACATCGGCGTGGTGGCCATCTTCGACCGTGGCAAGTTCGACCGCTACGCCCACTTCGCCCGCATCGGTGAGGGCTCTTTAGGTGGTAAGGGCCGTGGCCTGGCGTTTCTCGACAATGTGATCAAGACCCATCCCGAGTTCAACAAGTTCGATGGCGTGACCGTGCAGATTCCCAAGACAGTGGTGCTCTGTACCGATGTGTTCGACCGCTTCATGGAACAGAACAACCTCTACGAGATAGCGCTGAGCGATGCACCCGATGAAGAGATTCTCCAAAGGTTCCTCAAGGCCCAGCTGCCGGATAGCTACATCGCCGATTTCTTCACTTTCTTCGAGGCCATCCGCAGCCCCATCGCCATCCGTTCGAGCTCATTGCTGGAGGATAGTCACTACCAGCCTTTTGCCGGTATCTATTCCACCTACATGATTCCCTACCTGGAGGACAAGCAACTCATGCTCCACATGCTCGCCGCGGCCATCAAGAGCGTCTATGCCTCGGTGTTCTATCGCGACTCGAAAGCCTATATGACCGCCACGTCGAATATCATCGACCAGGAAAAGATGGCTGTCATCCTGCAGGAGGTGGTGGGCAAAACCTATGGCGACCACTACTATCCCAACCTCTCGGGCGTGCTGCGCTCCATCAACTATTATCCTATCGGCGACGAGAAGGCGGAGGACGGCATCGCCTCGCTGGCCCTCGGTCTGGGCAAATATATCGTGGATGGCGGTCAGACGCTGCGCGTGTCGCCCTATCATCCCCACCAGGTGCTGCAGATGTCGGAGATGGATTTCGCGCTCAAGGATACCCAGACCCGATTCTATGCGCTCGACATGAAGCATGTGGGAACCGATTTCCAGGTGGACGATGGGTTCAATATCCAGAACCTCAAGGTGAAGGAGGCCGAGAAAGACGGCTCGCTCCATTTCATCGCCTCGACCTACGACCCCTACGACCAGATGATACGCGACGGACTCTATGAGGGCGGTCGCAAGATCATCTCGTTTGCCGGTATCCTGCAGCAGGGTGTGTTCCCCCTGCCCGAGATACTGCAGATGTCTATGAAATACGGTGCCGAGGCCATGCGAAGACCGGTTGAAATAGAGTTCGCCTGCAACCTCAACGCCGACAAGACGGGCGAGTTCTATCTGCTGCAGGTGCGCCCCATCGTCGACTCCAAGCAGATGCTCGACGAGGATGTGGAGGTTGTGCCCGATGAGCAGTGCCTCCTGCGCAGTCACAACTCGCTGGGACACGGCATCTCCGAGGATGTGACCGACGTGGTCTACGTGAAGTATGACGACAACTTCACGGCGGCCAACAACCCGCGTGTGGCTGCCGACGTGGAGCGAATCAATGAGAAATTCCTCGCCACCGACACCAATTATATCATCGTCGGCCCCGGCCGGTGGGGGTCGAGCGACCCTTGGCTGGGTGTGCCGGTGAAGTGGCCGCACATCTCCGCGGCGCGCGTCATCGTGGAGGTGGCACTCAAGAACTATCACGTGGACCCCAGTCAGGGCACCCATTTCTTCCAGAACCTCACCTCGTTTGGTGTGGGCTATTTCACCGTCGATACCAACCGGCCCGGAGAGGGCGGCCTGCTGCGCAAGGAAATACTCGACAGCATGCCGGCCATCGAGGAGACCGACTATGTGCGCCACGTACGTTTCGACCGTCCGCTGAGGATTCTCATGGACGGCAAGAAGCAGGAAGGCGTGGTGGAATTTGGTGAGAAGTCGGCAGAATGACGGCTGGGTAGCGCTCCTTGCGGGGAGCGATGTGATGAACATTTCAATGTAAAGGATGACATTAGACAGTTTTTACAAGGACCAATCGGCGGGATTGGCCCTGCAGATCAAGTCGCTGCGCGGTCGTGCCCGCGGCTTCATCATGGGAGAGATAGTATCGTTTCTGTCGGCGGTGACCTGCGTGGTGCTGGTCACCCTCACCGCCATGCCCATGCTTCGCACGGCAGAACTCGTGGCTGCTGCGGCGTGCATGGTGGTCTATGCGATAGTGCGGCAACGTGACACACGCAATGATGAGCGCATCCGAAGGCTGGAAGACCTGAAGCAGGTCTACGACAACGAACTGAGCGCACGGCGTGGCGACTTCGGCTGCTACGACGATGGACAGCGCTATGTGGACCCGCATCATGCCTATACTTATGATCTTGACATCTTTGGAAGCGACGGATTGTATCAGCGCCTGTGCCGCATGGTCACCACTGAAGGTTGCGACGCCATGGCCGAGCGGCTGAGCAGTCTCGACGGCCGCGGTGTGACGATAGATGGTCGGGAGCCCGATGGGCCGGCCCTGAAAGCCTATCACGAGTGCATAGAGGCACTGGCTCGGAACGAAAAACTGCGCTCGGAGTTTATCTCCTATGGCGTCAGGGAGCGAATCGACACGCTCGCCATCAGGCAAGCCCTGCTTGCAGCCGGTGAGGTGAAGGTGCCGGGGTGGTTTGCCAGCCCCGCGGTGCTCCTCCTGGCAGGTGCTGACATCGTGGCGTTTCTGGTCTGCATCGTGCTCGCCGGCATGGGCAAGGTAAGCGGAATGCTGCCCCTGTGGTGGGGCGTGTTGCAGTTCTTTGCCGTCTATCTGGCTTGCATGGGTCCGCTGCGAGAGGTGAGCAAGGCCATCAACAGGCTGCATGGGCAGCTGCGGCAGATGGTTTCGGTGGTGCGGTTGCTCGACAATGGCAAGGCCGAAGTGTTCAGAAGGCTCACCGGTCTGCTCGACGGACTCGACAAACGGGGCAATATCTTAGGGCTGTTCTTGGTTGATACGTTCGCGCTCTACGACTTCTTCCTCGTGCGGAAATTCCTCCGTTGGAGGGCCGAAGACTGGCGCGAGATGGAACATTGGATAGACCGCGTGGTGCAGACAGACCAAAATGTAAGTGTGGCAACGTTCCTTTACAATCATCCCGACACCGTCTGGGCTGAGCTTATCGAAGGTGATGACGAGGGCACAAGGCCTGACGGAGTGGCTTCCGGCAGCGAAGGCGTGGTCTACAAGGCCCGTGGGCTCTATCATCCGTTCCTTGGCGAGCGGGCGGTGCGCAACGATTTCACCGTCTCCGACCGCCATTTCTATATCATTACCGGTGCCAATATGGCGGGGAAGTCTACCTTTTTGCGCTCCGTGGGGGTCAACTATGTGCTGGCACGGATAGGTCTTCCGGTGTTTGCCGAGTCGTTGCGGGTGTCTCGTTTCAAGCTGTTTAGCAGCATGCGGACGTCTGACGACTTGGCCCATGGCATCTCTTATTTCAATGCCGAGCTGCTGAGGCTCAGGCAATTGCTGCACAGTCTCTCGGCCGACAAGCCCTCGCTTATCATCCTCGACGAGATTCTCAAGGGCACAAACTCACTCGATAAGCTCAACGGCTCGCGTCTTTTCCTGGAGTCGGTGGCTCGAATGAACGTGACGGGAATAGTTGCCACCCACGATTTGGAGCTTTCGAAGATGGACGGTGAGCGCTATCACAACTATTGTTTCGAGATTCAACTCGGCACGTCGGTCACCTATTCGTATAAGATTTCGCCCGGCGTGGCACGCAATCAGAATGCTACTTTTTTGCTCAATCAGTTGCTTCGGGACGAGCAAATGTGAATAAACAGCTACAGAAAGCAAAGTTTTTGAAAAAAGTGTTGCACCTGAAAAAGAATTTACTTATATTTGCAATGTTGATAAAAGAGAGTTAACAATCTATAAAAGTAATTGATTATGAAAAAGTATTTAGCAGAAATGTTCGGCACGATGGTGCTGGTTCTGATGGGTTGCGGCGTGGCCGTAAGCCTGAATTGTAGTTCAAACTGTGCTGATGTAGCCAATGCAGGCACGGTGATTGGTACCGCAATGGCTTTCGGTCTCTCGGTGGTTGCCATGGCTTATACCATTGGCGGTATCTCCGGATGCCACATTAACCCCGCCATTACCCTAGGTGTTTTCCTGAGTGGACGTATGAGTGGCAAGGACGCCGGCATGTATATGCTCTTCCAGGCCATCGGTGCAGTGATTGCATCGGCTATCCTTTGGGTACTCACCACCAACGCAGGCCTCACCGGAACAGGTGCCAACGATCTGCAGGAGGGTGTTAGTGTAGTGGGCGGATTGCTCGCAGAGATCGTGTTTACCTGCGTATTTGTACTCGTAGTGCTGGGCGCAACCGCCAAGACAAACGGCGCAACCAACAACTTCGCTGGTCTGGCCATCGGTCTTGCACTGGTTCTGATTCACCTCGCTTGCATCCGTTATACCGGTACTTCGGTGAATCCCGCCCGTTCATTCGGTCCGGCTCTGTTCCAGGGTGGTACCGCCTTGGCTAACCTCTGGATATTCATCGTTGGTCCGTTCGTAGGTGGCGCTCTGGCCGCTGGCGTTTGGAAGATCATCGAGCCCGCAGAGGAGAATTAATAACTATAGCCTCCCCCAAGGGCCTCCCCAAGTTTCTCCAAGCGGAGGGACTTGGGGAGGCTGCTTAGGAGAGGCCTTTTTTATTTTATGGAAACGAATCGCTCTTCGTTGACAAGCAGGCAATATCTGTTGCCATTCGTGCTTGTCACGTCTCTTTTTTTCCTTTGGGGATTTGCCCGTGCCATCCTCGACGTGTTGAATAAGCATTTTCAGAATGCCCTCGATATATCCATCACGCAGTCGTCACTCATCCAGGTGACCACCTATCTCGGCTATTTCATCATGGCCATTCCGGCTGGATGGTTCATCAATCGGCGCGGCTATCGTCAGGGAGTGGTATTCGGACTGATGCTGTTTGGCATCGGTGCATTGCTGTTTATCCCCGGAGCTGAGGCGGGAACATTCTATGCTTATCTCGGCGCCCTGTTCATTATCGGGTGCGGACTGGTCTTCTTGGAGACGTCGGCCAATCCTTATGTCACCGAGTTGGGCGACCCGTCGAGTGCCACCAGCCGCCTCAATTTCTCGCAATCGTTTAATGGTCTGGGATGCCTCTCGGCCACATTCATCATCGGTCAGTTTCTTTTCAATGGCACGGAAAGCGGTGGCAACATCGTCGTTCCCTACACGGTGCTGGGCATTCTGGTACTGGGCATTGCCGTAGTATTCTCTCGGGTGAACCTCCCGGAGGTGAAACACCAGGAGACCGACGAGGACAAGCGCGAAGGAACGCGTATCATGAAGCTCTTCCGCCACCACCCGATGTTCGTCTTCGGGCTCTTCTCGTTGCTGGCCTACGAGATTGCAGAGATCTCCATCAATAGCTATTTCATCAACTATGTCACGGCCAAAGGCTGGATGAACGATAACACTGCCTCCATCATCCTCACCGTGGCGCTGGCCCTTTTCATGATAGGGCGCTTCGTGGGAAGCTGGATTATGCGCAGGGTAAAGGCCGAACGGATGTTGCTCTATTGTGCAACGGGCAGTGTGCTCTGTATCGGATTGGTGATGCTCAACCTCGGACGCATCTCTATGGTGGCCCTCATCTGCAACTATGCCTGTGAGGCAATCATGTTCCCCACCATCTTCTCGCTGGCCCTGCGCGACCTCGGCAACCTCACCAAGAGTGCCTCTTCGCTGCTCATGATGACCCCGATAGGTGGCTGCGGCTTCCTGCTGATGGGTCTGATAGCCGATAGCACCGGCATGATGAGCATGCCTTTCATCATCCCGTTCCTGGGATTCTTCGTGGTATTGCTCTTTGCTTCGGAACTCACAAGGAAGGGAAACTCGCCCGTGGTGATGCTGTAGGCGCGCGTTTTCCACACCCCTTTTTCTGCTCTGTTCACGCTGCTGCACAGAGACTTCACCTTGCATGCCCCTGCGCTGCCTCCTGCTGGGTTGAGCCCCTTGGCCCAACCTCGGAAAGAAGGCTGCGCAGGGGCATCATCTTGTGGCGTAGCCGTATGAAATGCCAAACCGATATGGCAAAATAATTGAGGCGTATCAATAAATTCATTCAATTAACCTTTTTAAACTCCAAGGTGCATTAAAAAGTGTTTTCGTGCTTTGATGTTAGGAAATAAAGTGGTATTTTTGCAATTGATATAGTAAACGAGAGTATTCATTTATTAATTATTTAATGATATGGCAATTAGTTATAAAGATTTAGGTCTCGTCAACACACGTGACATGTTCAAGCGCGCCGTGAGCGGTGGTTATGCAGTTCCTGCATTCAACTTCAACAATCTTGAGCAGCTTCAGGCTATCATCACAGCTTCTTCTGAGCTGAAGTCACCGGTGATCCTTCAGGTATCTAAGGGTGCCCGCAGCTATGCTAACGCTACATTGCTCCGCTACATGGCAGAGGGTGCAGTGGCATTCGCCAAGGAGTTGGGTTGCAACCATCCTGAGATAGCTCTTCACCTCGACCACGGCGATAGCTTCGAGCTTTGCAAGGAGTGTGTAGACATGGGCTTCTCATCAGTGATGATCGATGGTTCTTCTCTGCCTTTTGAGGAGAATATCGCCCTTGCCAAGAAGGTTGTAGACTATGCTCACCAGTTCGACGTTACCGTTGAGGCTGAGCTCGGTGTACTCGCCGGCGTAGAGGATGAGGTTGTTGCTGAGGAGTCTCACTATACCAAGCCTGAGGAAGTAATCGAGTTTGCTACCCGCACAGGTTGCGACTCTCTGGCCATCTCTATCGGTACCAGCCACGGTGCTTACAAGTTCACTCCTGAGCAGTGCACACGCGACCCGAAGACCGGCCGTCTGGTTCCTCCTCCATTGGCATTCGACGTGCTCGAGGAAATCGAGAAGAAGCTCCCCGGATTCCCCATCGTGCTTCACGGCTCTTCTTCAGTGCCCGAAAAGTATGTTGAGATGATCGATAAGTTCGGTGGCAACCTGCCCAATGCCGTAGGTATTCCCGAGGAGGAACTCCGCAAGGCCGCTAAGAGCGCAGTATGCAAGATCAACATCGACTCTGACTCTCGTCTGGCCTACACCGCTGGTGTTCGTGAGACTTTGGCTCAGCATCCTGACTACTTCGACCCCCGCCAGTATGGCAAGGTGGCTCGTAGCTACATGATCGACCTGTATAAGGAGAAGATCAACGACGTGCTCGGCAGCAACAACAAGCTTGCTCAGCTCGACTAATCGGCATAGTATTCACGTCCTATCCAATAGGCGTTAAGCTATTATAATAAATTGAAGAAGGTGAGTCCGCCGCTTGGCGTGACTCACCTTTTTTATTATTAGCGGGTGTTGTTGGGGGAAACGTTAAGGCGAGAGGCACGTTTCTCACCACAGATTTCATGAATGTCTCAGACTTAATTTTATCTTATTGTAGTTGCTGCTTCGTGTTTTCAACCACGGATTTCACGAATTTCACAGATGGATGGACACCCTACACCACTGATTCCACGAAGCCGCTTTGCGGCAACGGATGGCACAGATGATGGGTGCTCCATCCAGATGGGAGGATGGTTCGAGAGTGAACATTTTGGTAGGAAATAGGAGGGTAAAAGGGAGGACATAGAAGATGGTTTGTGATAAGGTACTAACGGCGTTGTCGTTAGTACCTTATCGCGTTGACTTTAGTACCTAATCGTAACGCCATTAGGTAGTAATTGCGAAGGCCCTCAATGGCCTATCTGTTTGGATAGAGAATGAATAGGGTTGGGGCTGCTATCCTCATGCTTGGGAATGATGCGGCCATGGGTATTTCGTCAGCATGAAGAAGGATTGTAAATGGTTGGCTTACAAGTGGAAAAGGCGTTGTTTGTGAGCGAGGGAGAATGGTTTTTGCTCTATTCAACTATCCTTTTCATGAAGTTTTAGGAAACCCGATTGTGGCATTGTTTCCATGCGGTGAGGAGGCTGAGAATGGCGAGGCCCGACAGCATGGCGAGCAGACCCCAGGACAAGAGCGCTGCCTGCTTCGAACCATTAACGAGGGATGGAGCCGTTGACTGGGTAGAAAGGGCGGTGGAGGCAAGTAGGGCGGTGTCGCCTTGTTGGGCCGTTGATGGGCTGATGCCCAAGCCGGGTGTCTCGCAGAGCAGTTGTTCGATGGCGCGCTTGTTGAGGCTTTGTTCGTTGATGGTGATGTAGATGGCATACTCTTCGTTCTTCACGACCTTGTTTGTGGCTCCCTTTTTAATACTGAAGAAAATGTCTTTTTCGCCATCTAAGAGTGGAGTGTCGTAGAATATCCATCGGGAAACTTCCTTGATGGCAGTCCCGTATTTCTCCACGAGCTGCTTGGCTATATCCTTAGAGTAGTCTTCCTGTGGATTGGGAAACGCAAAATCGATTAGGCCGTCAAAGGTAGTCAGGCTAATTTGAGAAGGAGAGTTGTCCGACGATGTCAGGTCGAAAGACTCCCTGTACCTGATGTCGAACAGGCGGTCGGGCTGAAACGACTTGAATACCCGGGTGAGGCTGTCGATGCCCGGCCATAGTTTTCGGATGGCTGCAGGGTCGTTCTTCTTCGTGGCGTGGTATATCTGGTCGAATGTTTGTACCAGTTTCCAGCAGTTGCTGCCTTTGTCTGGCGACCATACGCAGGCTTGATTTCTATCATAGCAGAAGGAATACACAGTCCCGTCGCACCCCATTCTGTCGTGAATGGGATAGACGGAGGCCAGCACCGACCAATGTAGGAGTGATCGAATGCGACTCTTGGTGGCAGCGTCGCAAGGTATCTTATAGTTCTTCCCCTCGCTTCGGGCAACCAGTATCCATTGGGATTGCTCGGGACTTGGCTGCGGCGAGATGCACAGGGCATAGGCTGGCTCGAAAGATGGAGTCACGAAATATTGATAAGCAGCATCTGGGTCGAAAGTGTCGGCATAGAAGCGAACCAATTGGTCGGAGTTAGTTATGTCGCAAGGTTTCAGCTGGTCTTGTGCCCATGAGGACAAACCGGCCATGAGGCATAGCAGCGTGGTAAGGATAAAAGCGCGTTTTGTCATAGTGATCTGAGTTTATGGAAGACATATATCGTGATTCCTGTGGGCACGATGATGATGGTAGCCCACACGGTTATATACACCCACGTCCATGCAGCAAGGTCTAATTCTATTTCCCAAGGGTGGGTTAGAATGATAACTGCAATGGAGAATGTGAGCCAGTTGAGCGCATAACTATATATTCAAAGCCTGAAAGCCGAATAGGTGGGCTTATACAGCAGGGCGGTGATGACGGCGCTGACGATAAACGATGGGATGCAGACGAGTGCCCATTTCCAGCCTGTGGCAAACAGAATGGTATCGACTACGCCCCACGTGAAAATGCCGGCGAGGAGCGAAAGCCCTATAAGCAAGAGCCTGGGTTTCATGGTAAGGCGGGCATTGGCGCTACTCCACGGCTATGGCTTT
Source organism: Prevotella sp. UBA1705 (assembly GCA_002317385.1). GTDB lineage: Bacteria > Bacteroidota > Bacteroidia > Bacteroidales > Bacteroidaceae > Prevotella. Next base: position 27,911 of record DCJH01000033.1, read on the forward strand.
GATGGAGCGGACGCTGCCGGTGAGTGGGTCGAGCACGAGCTGGGAGGTCTGTTTCTTGCCGAAAAGCTCACCGCTCATTGGCTCCACGGTGCCAAACTGCGGGGCGAGAATCTCGTAGCTGTTTTGCGTCTGCACGCCGTCGGTGATGTCTACGCGTATGCGGCCGGGCTGGGAAACGCGCAACCCAATGTCGTTCTTGTCCTCTTTCTTCTCTGCCGGAGCCGGATCGGGCGTGGCTACGCTATGCAGGTCGCTTACCACGGCATAGAAAGGCTCGCCCGAAAGGTCGTCGGCATCGACGAGACCAAAGTGCTGAGAGAAGCGGAAGAGCACCTCCTGCCCCTCCTTCGAAGGCACGAAGTCGATGGTGGTGAGTGTGGTGTCGCGCGTGGTGACGCCCTCGAAGAGCTGTGAGAGGCCCTGCTCCTGACGGTCGAGATTGGCCATCATGATCTTGAGTTGGGTGCCATCTTTCGGCATGAAGTCGGCTTCGCCGCGGCTTAGTTGGTTTCGGCTGTCGCGAATATCATAGATTTCCTTGGCCGTGAGCTCCGCCATCTTGGCCATGCTACCCGCATTGAGGATGTCTTCCGACATGAAGTCGTTGGGGTTCAACGGCTGCGTTTTGGGGGCAGGAGTGAATGATGGCAGCACGGTTTCGGGCTCCGAGGCATCCATGTTGATGGCCAAGAGTTGACCGTTGTTGGCGCGGGCCACCTTATCGATGCTGTGCTTCTTATCCAAGAGTAGGGTGAAGTGCTTGGCTGTATCGGGCACTGCCGATGGCGTCATGTCCATGCCGATGATGCGATAGGTCGTGGTGGCCTCCTGTCCGACGCTCTTTTTGAGGTATCGGCCGGTGTATTGGGCAAACCGTCCGGGGGTGTAGTCGGTCTTTTCCACCTTTATCGTGAAGTGCATCACGGCTTTGGGCAGATAGTAGTCGGTGGTCTGGGCGAAGAGGGCAGAGGGGGCGAGGAGGAAAAGGAAGCCTCCCCAAGCCCCTCTGAAGGAGGGGATGTCAAAATGCCTGACTACTGATTTTGCAGCTGTAAGCAATGCGGATATGGAATGGTTGAGGCTTGAGGTAATCATAGTTTCTAATTTTCAATTGCTAATTTCCAATTATCACTCCTGCAGTCTGAGGAATGCTTTCGGCAGATAGTCGATGATGTCTCCGGCGATGAGGCTCTCTTTGCCAAGGTCTTTGATGGCGAGGTCGCCGGCCAATCCATGGAGATACATGCCCAGGATGCAGGCCTCGGCACGCTGATAGCCGCGGGCGAGGAGTCCGGTGATGATGCCCGTGAGCACGTCGCCGCTACCAGCCGTGGCCATTCCGCTATTGCCCGTGGAGTTGAACACGATGTGCCCGTCGGGCATGCAGAGTGCCGAATAGTGGCCCTTGAGCAGGATGTAGCCCTGCAAACGCTCGGCAAGCTGCACCGCGCGGGTAAGGCGCTCGTAGTCGCTGGTGCTGGCGTTGCCCACGAGTCGGTCGAACTCTTTGGGGTGGGGCGTCATGATGATGCCCTGGGGAAGCTGTTGCATCCAGGCCTGATGGTTGGCCAGGATGTTCAATGCGTCGGCATCGACCACCACTGGGCACTGGGCACGCCTGATCTGACCGATGAGCGCGATGGCCGTGTTCTCCCCCTGGCCGAGTCCGGGTCCTATGCCCACTGCCTCGAAGTCGTCGGTATCTACACTGTCGGAGAAGTAAGTCTCCTCGCGATCCATCTGCAGCACGGCCTCGGGCACGCTCATCTGCATGATACTGTAGTTGCGCTTCGGCGTGTGGGCTGTCACCTTTCCTGCCCCCGAGCGGAGGCAGGCTTTGGTGGCCAGCACCGCAGCGCCGGCCATGCCATAGCTTCCGGCGATGATGAGCGCGTGGCCCATGGTGCCTTTATTGTCGAAGTCGTCGCGTCGACGGAGGTACGGACGCAGGTCGTGCTCCTCGATGAGACGATAGGAAACTTCAGTGTTCTGGATATATTCGGGGCTCAGGCGGATGTCGAGCACGCGCAGCCGGCCGATGTATTGCTGACAATCGGGCAATAGCATCGATAGCTTCATCTGCTGTAAAGTGAGCGTGAGGTCGGCACGAATGATATTCGCCCGGATGTTGTAGGAGTTGTCCTCACACATCAGTCCCGACGGCATGTCGATGCTCACGACACTGCTCGGGCTCTGGTTGATGTATTTCACGAGCGAGGCAAAGCCGCCCATGAGTGGCTTGTTGATGCCCGACCCGAAGAGTCCGTCTACCACAAGCGTGTCCGACGTGAGCTCTGGCGGGTCGAAGTTGAGACTGATTTCGTTGAATTTAGCTACTTTCTTGCAGTCGATGAGACGCTGGCGGTTGGTGCCGCATTCCTCTGAAAGCTTATTGTGGATGTTGAAAAGATAGACGTTGACCTTATAGTTGGCTTCTGCCAAAAGACGTGCAACAGCCAAAGCATCCCCTCCGTTGTTGCCGGGTCCGGCAAAAACCACAACGGGAGTGCGGTCGGTCCACTCTTCCATAATGGCACGTGTGATAGCCTTTGAGGCCCGCTCCATGAGGTCGATCGACTTGATGGGCTCGTGCTCGATGGTATATTTGTCAAGCTCGCGAATCTGAGCTGCGGTGAATATCTTCATAACTTTGCAAAGATAAACAAAAAGATTGGAGTATGCCGACAGCCTTCTTGAGATTTTTCTAAATTAACCTTTTTTCTTGATAACGTGCGGCTCGTTCTCGCTTCTTTTTCGTATTTTTGCACAATCTATAAAAATTTACGCTATGAGTATAGTTAAAATCAGGGATAAGGAGTTCCGTACCTTTATCCCGGAATCAGAGATTCAGGAGCGGGTGAAGGCCGTGGCCGACCGTATCAACGTTGAGCTGGCCGATAAGAATCCATTGTTTCTGGCTGTGCTGAACGGCTCGTTCATGTTCGCCGCCGACCTGATGCGCTACGTAACAATACCATGTGAGATTTCCTTTGTGAAGTTGGCGTCCTATCAGGGCACCGTTTCTTCGGGCACAGTCAAGGAAGTTATCGGCATCAATGAGGACCTCACGGGTCGCACCGTGGTCATTTTGGAGGACATTGTCGATACTGGTTTCACCATGAAGCGCATGCTGGAGACCCTCGGCACACGTGGCCCCGAGTCGCTTCACATCTGTACTCTGCTGCTCAAGCCCGGCAAACTCCAGGTGCCTCTCAACATCGAGTATGTGGCGATGGAGATTCCCAACGATTTCATCGTGGGCTATGGCCTCGACTACGACCAGCAGGGCCGCAACCTGAGAGATATCTATACCCTGGTGGATTGATATTTTTGGAGATGAGAAGACGTGGGGCTGAGGAGCGAAGGCGTATGTCTGGATTGTGTCTGGACAACGTGTCCTTGCATAAAACCAAGTATTGTCCTAACTCCCCAATAACCTAACTCCTCAACTCCTCCAGAGAGAAGAATCATTTATAATAGCATAATGAAGAATATTGTAATATTTGGTGCCCCTGGTTCTGGTAAGGGCACCCAGAGCGATAAGATGATCGCTAAGTATGGTTTTGAACACATCTCTACTGGCGATGTGCTGCGTAGTGAGATCAAGAACGGTACCGAGCTTGGCAAGACAGCTAAGGGTTATATCGACAATGGTCAGCTCATTCCCGACGAACTCATGGTGAGCATCCTCGCCAGCGTATACGACAGCTTTGGCAAGGAGCACAAAGGTGTGATCTTCGACGGCTTTCCCCGCACCATTCCGCAGGCTGAGGCTCTGAAGAGCATGCTCGCAGAGCGCGGTCATAAGATTGCTGCCATGATCGAACTCGATGTTCCCGAAGACGAGTTGATGAAGCGTTTGCTGCTTCGTGGCCAGCAGAGCGGTCGCTCAGACGATAACGAGGAAACCATCAAGAAGCGTCTCGGCGTATATCATAGCCAGACTTCTCCCCTTATCGATTGGTATTCTCAGGAGGGCATCCATCACCACATCGCCGGCCTTGGCGAGCTCGACCGCATCTTCGCGGACGTGTGCAGCGTGATAGATAGTCTTTGAACATTGAACTTTGAACATTGAACTTTATGATTAGCTATGCTTGAACGTAAGGCTGTGGACAATGACATCTACAAACTCTCAAAGGCTTTTGCCTTGAGAGTTGTTAATTTATATAATTATCTTTCCAAGGAAAAAGGGGAGTACGTATTGTCAAAACAGCTGCTGCGTTCTGGCACAAGCATTGGTGCAAATGTTCATGAAGGGAAGAACGCACAGAGCCGACCGGACTTCACTACCAAGATGAATATAGCCCTGAAAGAGGCTACTGAATCAGGGTATTGGATTGATTTGCTCCGCGATGCCGGCTTTGTCACCGAGTCAGAATACGATTCTCTCTCCAATGATTGTAACCGAATCATTGCTGTTCTCACCAAGATTGTCAAGGCTACTAAGGGTTCTTAGTGCCGAAGTAAGGTTCAATGTCAGATAGATGGGTGGGTTTCGACACTTGCGCGAACTATCTATCAGGGTAATCATAAAGTTTAAAGTTCAAATCTCAAAGTTCAAAGGTAATCATGGATTCTAATTTTGTAGATTACGTAAAGATAGTTTGCCGCTCGGGAAAGGGCGGTAGAGGCTCCATGCACTTGCGCCATGTGAAGTATCAACCCAACGGCGGACCCGACGGAGGAGATGGCGGCCATGGTGGCGATATCATTTTGCGTGGCAACCACAACTACTGGACGCTGCTCCATCTAAAGTATCAGAAGCATATCTTTGCGGAGCATGGAGGCAACGGCGGGCGCGATAAATGTCACGGAACGGATGGCAAGAATGTCTACATCGACGTGCCATGCGGCACCGTGGTCTACAATGCGGAGACCGGAAAATATGTCTGCGACGTGACCTACGATGGTCAGGAGGTGGTGCTTCTCAAGGGCGGACGAGGTGGATTGGGTAACTATCAGTTCCGCACCGCTACCCGTCAGGCCCCGCGTTTCGCCCAACCCGGCGAGCCGTTGCAGGAGATGACCATCATCATGGAGCTCAAACTGTTGGCCGACGTGGGTCTGGTAGGATTCCCCAATGCCGGTAAGTCGACGCTGCTCTCGGCCTTGTCGAGTGCCCGTCCCAAGATAGCCAACTATCCATTCACTACCCTTGAGCCCTCGTTGGGCATCGTGAGCTACCATGACAACAAGTCGTTTGTCATGGCAGACATCCCTGGGATCATCGAGGGAGCGAGCGAAGGCAAGGGCCTCGGACTGCGATTCCTCCGACACATAGAGCGCAACTCTCTGTTGCTCTTCATGGTTCCGGGCGACTCCGACGATGCCACCCACGACATTAAACGTGACTATGAGGTGCTGCTCAACGAGATCAAGAAGTTCAATCCCGACATGCTCGACAAGCATCGGGTACTTGCCGTGACCAAGAGCGACCTCTTGGACGAGGAGCTTATCGACATGTTGCGCGAGACATTGCCTACCGATCTGCCAGTGGTATTCATCTCGTCTGTGTCGGGCTATGGCCTCGAAGAACTGAAAGACGTGCTTTGGAAGGAGCTCAACAGCGAGAGTAACAAGCTCTTGGACATTACTTCTGAGGACACTATCGTACACCGCGATAAGGATATGGCTACCTTCCAGGATGAGATGCACGCCGAGGGAGCCGACGAAGTAGAGATTATCGAGGTGGACGATGACGACATAGTCTTCGTCGATGACGATGATATGGACGACGTGGAAGAACTCGACGACTACGAAATCATAGAGCCGAAGTAAGTCATGCGCCCCCATTTGCACTATTATGAACTGGCTTCCGGCGTCACCGCTTTCTCTTCGACGCGGCACGGCGGGCACAGCATCGGCCACTATGGCGAGCTGAATGTCAACGCCTATTGCGGCGACAGTCTGGCTCATATCGCAGCCAACCGACAGCTGTTGGCTGCCGAGCTGAGTGTGACGGAGGCTCACATCGTGTTGCCCCACCAGGTGCATAAGACCGAATGGTGTAGGGTGACCGAGGAGATGATGGCTTTGTCCGAGGCAGAACGGGCCGCAGCCTTGGAAGGAAAAGACTGCGTGATGACCGACTGTCGGCAACTTTGCATCGGCGTTTCTACTGCCGACTGCATCCCGGTGCTGCTCTACGATCCTGCGCATCATGCCGCAGCGGCAGTCCATGCGGGCTGGCGAGGCACGGTAGAGCGTATTGTGGAGAAGGCTGTTGCGGCGATGAGCCAGTGTTTTGGCACCCATCCGTCCGACCTGAAAGCCGTTATTGGGCCGGGCATCTCATTGAAAAACTTCGAGGTGGGGCAGGAGGTCTATGACGCTTTTGCACAGGCCGGCCATCCGATGGAGCTCATTTCGAAGCAGTATAACAAGTGGCACATCGACTTGCCGCTATCCAACCGCCTGCAATTGGAGCAGTCGGGAGTCGACCCTCAGCAGATCATGATGTCGGGCATCTGTACTTTTGATGCCGCGGACAACTACTTTTCTGCGCGCCGTCTGGGCATAGACTCCGGAAGAATTTATACCGGAATCATCCTCGGATAGTACCCTTCCTCTTTCATTCTCAACGTAGCATAGGGGAAGTATCGGCCTGTCGTTTCGGCCGTATGGTACCAACGGCGCACGATAAAAACTAAGATACCAACCTGAACAATATGAATTTGAATAAGAAAACCATCTTTGCGGGACTGCTCTTGTCTCTTTCGACCTTTGCCATTGCCCAGCGACCGGCTAAGTTTACGGCCGCCGAACAACAGCAAATCAGCATTTCCACACCGGGACTTTTTGCCCGAGGCAATTCGTTTACCATCGATTTCGACGGGCTGAAGGACACCGACTATGCCTTCCCGCTGCCTGTGGGCAAGGCCACAGTAGCCAAAAATCAGGCCTTAGAGATAGTCACCACCAAGGGAGATGCCGTGAAAGCGATGTTCGATGGTGCCGTACGACTGTCGCGCAAGACCCCGCAATATGGCAATATGGTGATTGTTCGCCATGACAACGGACTGGAAACGGCCTACGCCAACAACGCGCAGAACCTTGTTAAGGTAGGCGACCGGGTGAAGGCCGGACAGACATTGGCCATCGTGGGCGGCTCGGCCGACAAGTATTCGTGCCTCTTTGCCATTCTGGTCAACGGCGGATGGATCAATCCTTCCATCATTGTCGACCCCAATAGCCATCGTCTTCGTGGCGGCAAGGTGCTGTTCAAGAAGCTGGGTCGCCATGTAGACGTGTCGATGGTAAAGGAAGATAAGCCGGACAATACCGCCGAACCAATCCTGGCCAAGGCCGACAAGACAGGTGGAAAGAGTCTGGATCCGGATGACGTTCCGTCCGACCCGTTCGGCAATGGCGGCTCCATCAGACTCAATCTCGATGATATTTCCAAGAGCCACTGGGCCTACCCGTTGCCCGGGAGCCATGTCATCAGTCCCTATGGTGGCCGTCGCAACCATGCCGGAGTGGACGTGAAGACCTGTCCCAACGACAAGATTGTGGCGGCATTCGATGGTGTCGTGACCAAGTCGAGCCCGTTCTCGGGCTACGGCAACTGCGTGGTAATACGCCACGCCTACGGTTTCGAGACGCTCTACAGCCATCAGAGCAAGAACCTTGTGAAGGTAGGGCAGAAGGTGAAGGCCGGTCAGGTCATCGGATTGACCGGTCGCACGGGTCGCGCCACGACCGAACACCTGCACTTTGAGGTGAAGTTCCGCGGCCATCGACTCAATCCTGCCGTGCTATTCAACCATGTAGCGAAGCGCCTGCAGGACGTGACGCTGGTTCTGACCAAGGGTGGAGGTGTGACGTCGAGGAAGAATTAAGGCGTAAAACTCATAGGCGACAGACCCTTCCCCGGCCCTCCCCTGCAGGGGAGGGGGCGGAAAAACTCGGATAAACGGGTAGTTGGATGGTGCAATCAAGGGGGAGAAGACTCTGATGTGAGGTCTCTCCCAATCGTTTTTGAGGCTCTATATATAATAAGGTATAGACGAAACAACAGCAGGTCCTGCTCCAAACTGATGGAGCAGGACCTGCAGTTGTTGTGGGTTGGGGGCAGAAACGTCGCTGCCGTAGCATGCCGATACTGAGGACTGAAGGCTGAAACATGTAACTCGTCCCACAGACTTCATACCGGCCCTCCCCTGAAGTGAAAGGTAAAACAGAGTTGGAGGGAAAGGCAAACTCTTATTTCTGCGACTTCCTATTCGCCCTCTGCTCGCGGTATTTTGCCTTCTGTTTGGCAGAGCCGGAGCCGTGGGCGCCCGTGATATACTTCTTTTTCTTGGCTTTGGTCTTCACCTTTTCTTCTTTGGGGCCGCCTTTCGGGGCGCCCTTGAAGGTGATGCCGCCTTCTAAAATCTTATCAAAATCGTCCATCAACTAACCTTTGAACTTTGAATATTGAACATTGAACTTTACACAAGAACCTTTGAACTTTAAACTTTGAGCATTGAACTTTAGGCTGGCGCAGGCTTTCCAAGCCTCGGGATAGCCTCCACACAGCCCCAAGGCAACACTGTAGTCTAAAGTTCAAAGCTCAATGTTCAATGTTCAAAGTCTTAGTGGTGAAACAGTCTCACGCCCGTGAAGGCCATGGCGATACCATATTTATCGCAGGTATCTATCACGTGATCGTCGCGGATACTGCCGCCGGCCTGAGCTATAAACTCCACGCCGCTCTTATGGGCACGCTCGATATTGTCGCCGAAGGGGAAGAAAGCGTCTGAGCCGAGCGCCACCTTCGTGTTCTGGGCAATCCATTCTTTCTGCTGGGTGCGGGTGAAGGGCTCCGGCCGATGGGTAAAGAACTGCTGCCAGGCCCCATCGCGCAGCACATCGTCGGCCTCCTCAGAGAGGTAGATGTTGATGGTGTTGTCGCGGTCAGCACGGCGGATATTCTCTTTGAACGGCAGCTCAAGCACCTGCGGACTCTGGCGCATCCACCATTCGTCGGCCTTGCTTCCGGCGAGACGCGTGCAGTGGATGCGGCTTTGCTGACCCGCTCCGATGCCGATGGCCTGCCCGTCTTTCACGTAGCAAACGCTGTTGCTCTGGGTATATTTCAGCGTGATGAGTGCAATCTTCAGGTCGCGCAGCGCCTCGGGCGTGAAGGTTTTGTTTTGCGTGGGGATATTCTCGAAGAGAGCAGCATCGTTGAGGTCCACCTCGTTGCGGCCTTGCTCGAAGGTTACGCCGAACACCTGCTTGTGCTCAATGGGCGCGGGGGTGTAGTCGGGATCTACCTGAATGACGCAGTAGGTGCCCTTGCGCTTCTCCTGCAGAATCTTCAGCGCCTCGGGCGTATAGCCGGGAGCGATGACACCGTCGCTCACCTCGCGCTTGATGAGCAGCGCGGTGGCCTCGTCGCAGGGGTCGCTCAGCGCACAGAAGTCGCCGTAGGAGCACATGCGGTCGGCGCCGCGGGCACGGGCATAGGCATTGGCCAACGGAGTGAGTTCGAAGTCAACATCGTCGACAAAGTAGATTTTCTTCAGCGTGTCGCTCAGGGGAAGTCCCACGGCGGCACCTGCGGGAGACACGTGTTTGAAGCTGGCGGCGGCGGGAAGTCCCGTGGCAGCCTTGAGCTCCTTGACCAATTGCCAACTGTTGAGAGCGTCCATGAAGTTGATGTAGCCTGCTCGGCCGTTGATCACCTCTACGGGCAGCTCGCCCTGCTCCATGTAGATGCGGGCAGGTTTCTGGTTCGGATTACATCCGTACTTGAGTGCGTATTCTTTCATTTTGTTGTGAATGATTAAATCCTGATGCAAAGTTAGCCAAAAGATTAGACTTTAGGGACAATCGCAGGTGGTTTTTGCGGCAGTGGCGATTATTTATAATGGTAATACGGGAAACATGGAATGGGAGATAATAAAAAACGGTTTCACCCCATTTTTATCTCCGAAAATCAGTGCTTGCAATACAAATAAATTTGTAACTTTGCACTGAAAAATTTTAGAGAAACATAGACCAAGAGATGAAACGCGATTTGAGACTACTTTTGATAGAGGTGGGCAGGAAGATGAAGCGTGAGCCGCAGCAGCTGGCATCCGATTTCGAACGCCTGTCGGTGGCTCTGTCTAAGCGCCACATCCACCTCAGCAGCGCTTCGCTGAAGAAGCTGTGGGAAGTGGTGACAGGCAAGCGCAAGCTGTCTGACGATGCCCTCAACCGCCTGGCGCTCTTTGCTGGTTTTCAAGACTGGCACGACTTGAGCGAGGCCCTCCACGGCGACGTGGACGCCTCGATCAACTACGAAGAGGGTCGGGACAGGCAGTAGCAGACCAGCCTGCACCTGCCGATGGCCGAAATTGTCCTATGGACCAGTGTCCACGGGCGGTGCATCGGGCAGGGCGCATGGGCCGCGCTGAGGGCGAGGCCCGCATGAGATTCATTGAAAACGAATGGCAGGAGCATGTCGGAAGACATGCTCCTGCCATTTTTGTATGCTTCGAAAGCTATGGTCAGGGGGCGTATGCCGGACGATGGTCTCGGGCGACACGCCCCCTGCGTGGTGGCGCATCGGAAGACTATGCCTCCGGTCTCCAGAGCTTGTTCATATCTTCGAGCGTCTTGCCCTTGGTCTCGGGCACCATCTTCCACACAAAGATGGCCGCGATGAAACAGATGGTTCCATAGAGCCCGTAGGTGAACCAATGGCCGAAATCGTCGCCCTCGGAGAGGTGCATGTTAAACATCGGCACAAAGGTGGAGCTCACAATCCAGTTGAAAATCCACTGGAACGCCACGGCAATGGCTACCGCCTTGCCACGGATGGTGTTGGGGAATATCTCCGCTATGAGCACCCAGCAGATGGGACCCCATGAGAACATGAAGCTGGCCGAGTAGACCATGATCGAGAGCATGGTGACCATGCTCAGTGCGGCGTTGCCGAAGGTCAGGGCCACGCCCAGCGCGCCGATGCCCATTCCGATGGAGCCCCAGATGAGAAGAGGCTTGCGGCCGAGCTTCTCCACGGTGAACACGGCCACCAAAGTGAACGAGATGTTGACCACGCCCATGATGACTGTCTGCACCATGGGGTTAGACATGCCCATGTCCTGGAATATGCGTGGCGCATAGTAGAGCACGGCGTTGATGCCCACTGTCTGCTGGAACACGCTGAGCATGATGCCTACGAAGATGCACACCCAGCCGTAGGCCAGCAGGCGCTCGGTCTTCTCGGTGAGCGTATTCTTGATGTCTTCGATGATCTCGTCGGCCTTCAGGCTGCCGTTGATGCGCGCGAGGATGCCGCGGGCACGGTCGGTCTGACCCGTCATCACAAGGTAGCGCGGGGTCTCGGGCACAAAGCAGATGAGGATGGTGAATAGTCCGGCGGGCACGGCCTCGCTGCCAAACATGTAGCGCCAGCCTGTGGCGATGGTCCAGGAGGCAGCCTCTGGGTTCACGATATGGTTCACGCCGTTCACCAGTTCGATAATCGGGTTGACGTTGTCGCCAAGGATGATGAAATTGACAAAGTAGACCACCAGCTGTCCGAAGATAATGGCAAACTGGTTGAAACTTACCAGCATGCCTCGGATGCTGCTCGGAGCCACCTCACCAATATACATGGGGCAGATAGCCGAAGCCAGTCCAACGCCCACGCCACCGATGACGCGGTAGATATTGAACGCCACGAGGAGGTCCATCGAAGGCTGTCCGTGCTTGAAGAACAGGAACTCGGGCTCCATGCTTCCCAGCGCCGAGATGAAGAACATGACGCCTGCGAAGATGAGGCTTCGCTTGCGGCCCCAGTTGGATGCCAGCAATCCGGAGATGGCCGAACCGATGATACAGCCGATGAGAGCGCTGGCACAGGTGAACCCGTGCATGCCGTTGGTGTAACTGAAGTCGCCGGCACCCATGAAGAAGGCCTGCAGACCTTTCTCCGCGCCAGAGATTACGGCGGTGTCGTATCCGAAGAGAAGACCGCCGAGCACGGCCACCATCACGATGGAGGCCAGGTAGGCTTTACTGCCTTTGTCGCTTGTTGAATTCATAATAGATGGGTTAGAATCTTGTTTTAAGTAGGGTAGGACAGTGCGCGCGGGGCTTCGCCGGGCAGGTAGCAGCTGTCGATTACGATAGATTACGTGTAGATAACGCAATTAAAATAATATTATTATTTTGTCAGCAAATATTTCTTTGTTTTTTGAAGAAATAGCGGCACCACCAACGTGGCTATTTTATGGCTTGGCGAAAAGGTAGTTATCGTGTTGAGATTAATACCTAATCGTCGGGCGATTCCTACCTTATTGCAAGCCGATTCCTACCTGATGGCGGAGAGGGGAGATAGAGTGGGGTGTGGCGAGCTGTGTTTATAGGGGAAAATTCTAAAGGAAAGGGTAGAAAGAGAAAGGAATTTGAAGAATATAATATGATAGTTAATGAATTGATAAATAGTGATTTGTACAAGAAGTGTAAACCCTAAAATAGGAATAAGAAAGACTCGCAAGGAATGGACAAAAGAAGAAAATAGAAGAAGTGGAATGTGCAGTTTGTGCAGCTGGCTCCCCTCCTTCGGAGGGACGGGGGAGGCTTCTGCTCCCCCTTGTTTGTTTTGTCATATCTTTTGGTGGTTGATTTAACGAATTCTTGTGGCAGGGCGGGTGGTGCGATGAGCGTGATGCGACGGAGTGTTCACGGGCTGGGCTGGGTTAGATGGGTGCTGTTTGATGACTATACTTGAAACAATTTAACGTTCGGTTACTATAAATTATAGATAAAGCGCATGGGCTTTCCCTAAAAATTAGTAACTTTGCACCACTTTAAGATGACAACTTAAATTAACAACGTAGGTTATTATATGGCTGAAACAAAAGAAATTAAGACTGCGCTTATCTCAGTCTTCCACAAGGATGGATTAGAGGAACTCCTTGCGAAACTGCATCAGGAAGGTGTGAAATTCCTCAGCACCGGCGGCACGCAGAGCTTCATCGAGGGTCTGGGTTACGAGTGTCAGAAGGTGGAAGAGGTGACCACTTATCCGTCTATCCTCGGTGGTCGGGTGAAGACCCTGCACCCCAAGATCTTCGGTGGAATCCTTGCCCGTCGCGCCAACGAGGGCGACCAGCAGCAGATGGCAGAGTATGAGATTCCGTCTATCGACCTCGTCGTGGTAGACCTCTATCCCTTTGAGCAGACCGTGGCCAGCGGAGCTTCAGCACAAGACATTATCGAGAAGATAGATATCGGTGGCATCTCGCTCATCCGTGCCGGTGCCAAGAACTTCAACGACGTGGTCATCGTGCCCAGCAAAGCCGAATATGGCGTGCTGCTCGACATCCTCAACAAGAAGGGTGCGCACACTGACGTGGAAGACCGCCGCATGTTTGCCGAGCGCGCCTTTGGGGTGAGCAGCCATTACGACACTGCCATCCACGAGTGGTTTGCCAAGGCCTAAACAGTGGGGCCCCTATGGGTCGAAAGCGTGGAATGCGTTGGGCTGCAGGCTCAACGCAACGTAAAAAAGTATTCAACAACACATTAACATAACTTCCCGGTCGACATGGCGTTGTCGCACGACTTGCGCCTTGGGGCCATGTCGATCGGGCCGATAAATTCACAAGATGGGATTTTTTTCATTTATCCAAGAGATAGCCATGGACTTGGGTACGGCCAACACCATCATCATCAGCGATGATAAGATTGTGGTCGACGAGCCCTCAGTGGTTGCACTTGACCGTCGCACCGACAAGATGATTGCCGTGGGCGAGGAAGCCAAGATGATGTATGAGAAGACTCACGACAACATCCGCACCATCCGTCCGCTTCGCGACGGTGTGATTGCCGACTTCACGGCCTGTGAGCAGATGATGCGTGGTCTGATCAAGATGGTTCACACAGGCTCGCGCCTGTTCTCGCCGTCGCTCCGCATGGTAATTGGCGTACCGTCGGGCTCTACCGAGGTGGAGCTGCGTGCCGTGCGCGACTCTGCCGAGCATGCCGACGGTCGCGACGTGTACCTCATTTTCGAGCCGATGGCTGCTGCCATTGGTATCGGCATCGATGTAGAGGCCCCCGAAGGCAACATGATTGTCGACATCGGCGGTGGTTCTACCGAGATTGCTGTCATCTCTTTGGGTGGCATTGTGAGCAACAACTCCATCCGTATAGCCGGTGACGACCTCACGGCCGACATCCAGGAGTATATGAGTCGGCAGCACAACGTGAAGGTTTCCGAGCGTATGGCCGAGCGTATCAAGATTCATGTGGGTTCTGCCCTCACCGACCTGGGCGACGAAGCACCCGAAGATTACATCGTGCACGGGCCTAACCGCATCACCGCCCTGCCGATGGAGGTGCCCGTGTGCTATCAGGAGATAGCCCATTGTCTGGATAAGACCGTGGCCAAGATAGAGAATGCGGTGCTCTCTGCGCTGGAGTCCACTCCGCCAGAACTCTATGCTGATATCGTGAAGAACGGCATCTATCTCTCGGGTGGCGGCGCCCTGCTTCGCGGACTCGACAAGCGTCTTCAGGACAAGATCAACATTCCGTTCCACATTGCGGACGACCCCTTGCACAGTGTAGCTAAGGGAGCCGGCATCGCGCTGAAGAATGTGAACCGCTTCTCGTTCCTGATGAGATAAAGATTTTATAGACATTGAACATTGAACATTGAACATTGAACTTTAGAGTTACCCTTTGGGCTGCCGGGCATACGTGTGTTTGGTGGCCGGAGGTCGCGGCCGAAAGCTGTTGCTCGAGGCCTCACTCTATGGTTATCATAAAGTTCAAAGTTCAAAGTTCAAAGTTCAAAGTCATTTATGCGTAACCTCTTAGAATTCCTTGCCAAATACAACCACTGGTTCGTTTTCGTGATATTGGAAATAATCAGTATGGTATTGCTGTTTCAGTACAACAGCTATCAGGGTAGCGTGTGGTTCACTTCGGCCAACGTGGTGACGGGAAAGGTGCTGGGATGGAATGCGGAGATCGAGTCGTTTTTCTCGATGTCCAAGGTCAATCAGGAGCTTACGCAGCGCAATCTCTACCTGGAGCAACAGGTCAAGACCCTTTCGGGCAAGCTCACCGAGGTGACCCACGACAGTGGTTGGGTGCACCGCGGACAGTTCGACCTGCTCAAAGGCTACACGCTCATCCCCGCCAAGGTGGTGAGCAACTCCGTAGACCGTCACGATAACCTGATTACCATCGACAAGGGAACGGCCGACGGCGTGGCCCGCGACATGGGTGTGGCCTGTGGAAACGGGGTGGTGGGCATTGTCTATCTGGCCTCAACCCACTATTCGGTCATCATTCCCGTGCTCAACAGCGCATCCAACATCAGTTGCAAGATACGCGGCAGGGAGTATTTCGGCTACTTGCACTGGAGCGGAGGCGACCGAAAACTGGCCTACATCGACGACATACCGCGCCATGCCCACTTCAAGTTGTATGAGTGGGTAGAGACTTCAGGCTATTCGTCGGTGTTCCCGCCGGGCATCGTGGTGGGCAAGATTATCCATGTATTCAACTCTGCCGACGGCCTTTCCTATCGCCTGCAGGTGGAGCTCAGCACCGACTTCGCCCGACTTCGCGACGTCTGTGTCATCGACAATAAGCCCATGCTGGAACGCTTAGAGGTGCTCCGCGCGGCACAGGATTCACTTAAACCCAAGGAGGAGAGATAGCCATGAACATAGATTTTCTGAGACGTCTGCTGCTCTTTGTGGTGCTCCTGCTGACCCAGGCGCTGGTGTTGAACCATATTCACCTATTTGGTTATGCTACGCCGCTGCTCTATGCCTACTTCGTGATCAGCTTCGAGCGCAACTATCCCAAGTGGGGAATACTCGTGTGGAGCTTCCTGCTGGGACTCAGTGTCGACGTGTTTTCCAACACTCCGGGTGTGGCCGCCGCGTCTATGACGCTCCTGGGTCTGCTCCAACCCTATGTTTTTGAACTTTTTATCCAGCGCGACAGTGATCCCGATATGCCTCCGGCCATCTATACGTTGGGCCTGACAAACTATATTTATTATGTCATAGTCCTGACGTTTGTCTACTGTCTGCTGTTTTTTACCATAGAGACTTTCACGTTCTTCAATTGGAAGCAATGGGGTCTTAGCGTGCTTGGCAGCATGGTTCTCTCCGTGATTCTCATTGTTGTCGTGGAGAATATGAGGAAAAGTAAATGAAGGATTTCGACCTCGAAAACCGGCGTTTGGTCATCGGTGGTGTGGCAGCGGTCATTGTGGCGCTCTATATCATCCGACTCTTCACGCTCCAACTTCTGAGCGATGACTACCGCAAGAGTGCCGACTCCAATGCCTTCCTGAAGAAAATCGAGTATCCTTCGCGTGGCGTCATACGCGACCGGACCGGCAAACTGCTGGTCTACAATCAGCCGTCTTATGATATTATGGTGATCATGAACGAGGAAAAGGGGCGCATCGACACCATGGACTTCTGCCATACGCTGGGTATTACCAAGGAGTTTTTCATCCAACGGATGAACGATATCAAGGACCGCGGCAAGAATCCAGGCTATTCTCGCTTCACCCAACAGCTCTTCATGACCCAGATAGACGATAAGGATTTCAGCGTCTTTCAGGAGAAAATATTCCGTTTCCCCGGCTTCTACGTCCAGAAACGAAGCATCCGCCAGTACACCTATCCCTTTGCGGCGCATGTGCTGGGCGACGTGGCGGAGGTGTCGCAAGGCGACATCGATGAGGACGACTACTACCAGCCGGGCGACTATATCGGTAAGCTCGGTGTGGAAAAGAGCTACGAGAAGAAGCTCCGAGGGGAGAAAGGCGTGCAGATTCTCCTGCGCGATGCTCACGGAAGAATACAGGGAAAGTATCAGAATGGTAAGTTCGACCATAAGCCCAAGGCCGGCAAGGACCTGACTTTGGGTATCGACATCAACCTCCAGGCACTGGGCGAGCGGATGCTGGAGGGTAAGATTGGCGCCATCGTGGCACTCGATCCGCAGACCGGACAGGTGTTGGCGCTGGTGTCTTCGCCCAGTTATGACCCCCGATTGCTCGAAGGTCGCAACCGCAGTAAGTACCACCGGGTGCTCTCCAAGAACGTTTGGAAACCGCTGCTGAACCGTGCCATCATGGGCCAATACCCCCCGGGCTCCACCTTCAAGACTTCGCAGGGACTCACATTCCTCAGCGAGGGCATCATCAACAGCCACACGGTCTACCCCTGTCACCACGGATTCTCCTATCGTGGACTACACGTAGGGTGTCACGGTCATGCCTCACCACTATCTATTATACCAGCTATCAGTACCTCCTGTAACGGCTTCTTCTGCTGGGGTTTGTTCCACATGATGGGCAATCGGGCTAAGTATAAGAATGTGCAGGACGCCATGAACACATGGCGCGACTACATGGTGAGTATGGGATTCGGCTATAAACTGGGTGTCGACTTACCCGGCGAGAAGCGTGGACTCATCCCCAATGCCTTGTTCTACGATAAGGCTTACAAGGGCTCCTGGAACGGTTTGACCGTGATTAGTATCTCCATCGGACAGGGAGAGGTAAACCTCACGCCGCTTCAGATAGCCAATCTCGGTGCCACGATAGCCAACCGTGGCTATTACTATACGCCCCACGTGGTGAAAGAAGTGAAGGGAGAACCCCTCGACACAGCTTTCACGAGTCGGCATTACACCCGCGCCAGCCGTCGGGCATACGATTTTATAGTGGCCGGCATGCGCTCATCGGTGCTCGGTGGAACCTGTAAGCATCTCGGAGGATATAGTTTCCCCATCTGCGGAAAGACCGGAACGGCGCAGAACAGAGGTCAGGACCACTCGGTCTTCATGGGTTTCGCTCCAATGGACAACCCCAAGATCGCCATCGCGGTATATGTGGAGAACGGTGGCTTTGGAGCCGACTTTGCCGTGCCTATCGCAGGTGTCCTCTTTGAACAGTATATCAAAGGCAAGCTTTCCCCGGCCCGCGAAAAGGAGGCTTTGTCACTACAGAAACGAAGAATAGCATATGGTTCGAGAAACAGATAAGCAACCTGGTGTCATCCGGAGCCTGGATTGGTGGACAATCGGCATCTACTTCGCACTGCTCATCTTTGGTTGGATCAGTGTCTGTGGGGCCAGCTACACCTATGGCGAGACCGACATCTTCAGCCTGAGCACGCGTTCTGGCATGCAGATTATATGGATAGGCACGTCGCTTGTGCTCGGATTCGTCATCCTAATGATGGACGACCGCTACTTCGATACGTTCGCCTACGTGGTCTACGGATTACTGCTACTGCTGCTCTTTGCTACGATTTTCAATCCGCATGAGATCAAAGGCTCGCGCTCCTGGCTCGTGCTCGGACCGCTGCGACTACAGCCCGCCGAGTTCGCTAAGTTTGCAACGGGTCTCGCTGTGGCCAAGTTGATGAGTACTTTCGGCTTCAATATACATAAGATGAAGCATTTTGCAGCGGCCCTCGGAGTAGTGCTCCTCCCGATGTTGTTTATTGTTGGGCAGCGCGAAACGGGTTCGGCGCTCGTCTATCTCTCCTTTTTCCTCATGTTCTATCGTGAGGGAATGCCTGGCAGTGTGCTCTTTACGGGCGTGGCGATGGTAGTCTATTTTGTGGTCGGTATTAAGTATGAGTCGGTGTTTTTGTGGGATACGCCCACATCGGTAGGAAAGTTTGTGGTGCTCTTCCTGGTGCAACTGTTCACCTCGGGCATGGTCTACGTCTACTGTTATGATCGTGAAAAGGCGCTGAGGATGGGCTTGTTCTGCTTGGGAAGCACGCTGCTGGTGCTGCTATTCTCCGAGTTTGTCATTCCGTTCGACATCGTTTGGGTTCAGCTTCTCATCTGCGCTGCCCTCATCGGATATGTGGTTTTCCAAGGCTTGTCTACGCGAATCAACAACTATATGCTCGTGGCGCTGTTCTCGATTGGCTCAATAGTATTCTTCTACAGTGCCGACTATGTGCTCAATGACGTGATGGAACCCCACCAACGGGTGCGTATCAACGTGCTTCTGGGGCTCGACGAGGACCTTGCCGGAGCTGGATATAATGTGCATCAGAGTGAGATTGCCATTGGCTCGGGGGGCTTGAGGGGCAAAGGTTTCCTCAATGGGACGCAGACAAAACTCAAGTTTGTGCCTGAGCAGGACACCGATTTCATATTCTGTACCGTGGGCGAGGAAGAAGGATTCGTGGGTTCGGCCGGCGTGTTGCTGCTGTTCCTGGCGTTGATTCTGCGGCTCATCCATCTGGCCGAACGCCAGCCTTTCAAGTTTGGAAGGGTCTACGGCTACTGCGTGCTGAGCATATTCCTCTTCCACATGTTTATCAATGTGGGCATGGTGCTGGGCCTGACGCCCGTAATTGGCATCCCGCTGCCCTTCTTTAGTTATGGTGGTTCGTCGCTTTGGGGGTTCACCATCCTGCTGTTTATCTTCATGAGGATAGACGCAGGACGTAATTTGGTGAGGACCTGAAAAGCCTACCGCAGTTTGTTGACGGCAATCCCGATGTCGGAAATGCCGGGTAGAATCTCTCGCTTCATATCGTGCCTGACGGTGATATGAAGCGAGTCGCCTTGGTGAAGCAATGTCTGCGACACCTTGAAATGGTACTGATAATAGCTCACTCCCTGTCCTTTCGCCGTTCCGTCTTGTCCCATCAGCTTGCAGTTGAGCGTGTCTATCAGTCGTTGATGCGATGGATAGACGGTCTGCTCCACAATCAACGTGAGCCCCATGAAGGGGAAACTGTTGTTGATGCGTAGCCCCAGGTCGGTGGCATAGAGACCTGAGTCGGCCAGCGCCGGCACGTTATACGTGAGCGTATCTACCTTCTCCCATCCGGCAATTGGCGTATGGTCGTAGTGGTGATACACCTTACCCTCTGTACAAGCCATACAGAGGGCAAGGGTGGAAAGGAGGAGTGAACCCCAGATTTTCATGCTTTATCCTTCAGGATTGGTGTTTGCGGTCCGGGCCTTGGCATTCGGCTGCTGAGGCGCGGGTGCGTTCTGGTGTGCCTGCTGACCCTGCGGGGCACCTTCGCCACCCCCGTTCTGACCATCGGCCATCTGCCTGTTGCGACGCCTTGGCCTGTTGTCGCGCTCGCCGTTCTGCCCATTGGGATTGTTGTTGCGGTTGCGCTTGGGGTTGTTGCCCTTCTTTTTCTTGGCCTTGTCAAAGCGACTTACGTCGGCATCGGCCAACAGATCCACTGGCTTCTTGCGTGCCTTGGCCTTGTTGTCTTCGAGCAACGATAGTGGCTTCTCGCCGTGGCGATTCATCGAAATAATCTCACGGGCACGCACAATGTCTATCGTTTCGAGGTTCACGGCCAGGTTCTTGTCGGTGGAGTAGGTGCACTGTCCGGTGAGGATATCGGTCTTGAACAGATGATACTCGGCATCCTGGGTGACCAGCACCACATCTTTGCCCGGCATCTTCTTGCCTGCCTCGACATACTGGTCTACCTCATAGTTGAGGCAACACTTCAGCTTGGCACACATTCCGGCCAGTTTCTGCGGGTTGAGAGATAGGTCTTGTATGCGCGCCGCATTGGTCGACACACTCGAAAAGCTCTTGATCCACGTGGCACAGCAGAGCTCACGTCCGCAGGGGCCGGTACCACCGATGCGCCCTGCTTCCTGCCGAGCGCCAATCTGCTTCATCTCGATGCGCACATGAAACGTATCGGCGAGCACCTTAATGAGCTGTCTGAAGTCCACGCGCTCATCGGCAATATAATAGAATATCGCCTTGTTGCCGTCGCCCTGATACTCCACGTCGCCAATCTTCATCTGCAGATTGAGGTCCTTGGCTATCTGCCGGCTCTGAATCATGGTGCCATGCTCGCGGCTCTTGGCTTCGGCATACTTGTCCATGTCCACGGGTTTGGCCACACGATAGATGCGCCTGATCTCGTCGGCCGACTTCAGATTGGCCTTCTTCAGCTGCAATCGCACCAGTCGTCCGGTGAGCGTCACCACACCGATATCGTGCCCCGGGTTGGCCTCCACGGCCACCACGTCGCCCTTTTTCAGGTCAAGGTTGTTGACATTATGATAGTATCCTTTGCGTGTATTCTTGAATTGCACCTCCACCAAGTCGGTAGATTCTGCATTGCCGGGTACGTCTTCCAACCAGTCGTAGGTGTTGAGCTGCTTGTCCTGCCGTCCCACGGCAGCACAACTAAGCCCACGGTCGCATCCGGTACACATATTACAATTTCCCATATTATCGTCTTAAGTAAATAATCATGTCTGTAGCCAGGTTGAAGAACTGTATCTTTGCATTGGCGTTCTGGGCGATGTCGCGCATGGTTCGCTGCAACATCTCCGCTATTTCCACCACATTTCGCTCGTTGATAAACCGTGCGAAGTTGCTGGCAAAGTCCTCCTCCTCGCGTGTCATATATCTGATGTCTTCCTGTTGGAAGTTGTACATGAAGTTCTCGCGCACCATCTGCAGGAAGTAGGCCAGCATGCGGCGCTGTTTTTCTCGTCCGAATGCCGCCACGGCCTCGGCCCATCGTTTCAGCTCGCGTATATCGCGGCCATAGGCCTTGCGCATGAGGATAACGAAAAGATCGAAGAACTGCTTGTTCTCGCTGCCCGCATCGAGCAGCTCTGTGGCCTTGAGCCAGTTGCCGGCCGCCGCGCGGGATATGCGTCGGGCGTCGTCTTCGCCGATGCCCCGGCGCTCCACGAGGGCACGGGCTATATCGTCGGTGTTGATGCGGCGCACGTCGAAGCGCTGCACACGGCTGCGGATGGTCTCCAAAAGGAGCTCCGGCTCTTCCGACACGAGCAGGAAAACCGTCTGCATGGGCGGCTCTTCGAGCAGCTTGAGCAGCTTGTTGGCACTCGTGAGGTTCATGCGTTCGGGCAGCCAGATGAGGCTCACCTTGTAGCCGCCCTGGCTCGATTTCATGTTGAGTTTGTGGTTCAGGGCGTCGCTTTCGGCCTCATAGATCAGTGCCTGCTGGTTTTCGGCATCCATACAGGTCATCCATTGGTCCATGGTGAAGTAGGGACCACCGGCCAATAGCTCGTGCCACTCCTTGAAGAAGTCGTCGCTCACCATCTTATGGTCGCTCGATGTGCCCTTGGGGCGTATCACGGGATAGCTGAAATGCAGGTCGGGATGCTGCCATTTGCGGAGCATCGCCTCGGCATTCTGCACCATGGCGGGACTCTGCACCAGCGACACTCCGTCGAGGCGCTCGCCCAACAGATAGGAGGCAAAGGCCATGGCCAATGCCATCTTGCCGCTGCCCACCGGACCGGTGAACATCAGTGCATGGGGCACCCGCTGCTCTTCCACGAGCTTCAGCAGTCGCTTCACGGCCTCCTGTTGGCCTATGACTTCATTGAATTGCACGGTTTATATCCTTTGAACTTTGAACATTGAACTTTGACCTTTATGATTAGCTTGGTGGATGGCGACTTTGGCTTGATGCTCTGCCGTCTCCGTGATACCCGGGCAACCATTTAAGGCTTCATTCCTCACTCCTCATCTTTCATCCTTTTCATTCGTCATTCCTCACTCCTCACTTGTCATTCTTTCACTCCCCACTCCACATTCGTCACTCGTCATTCCTACAACAGTTTCTTCGCTACCTCCACCACGCTGTTTGCGGCCGACACAGTGTAGAAGTGAATGTTGTCTATTCCCACGTTGATGAGCTCCTTGCACTGGTGGGTGGTCCACTCTATGCCCAGTGCCCTCGCATCCTCGTCTGAGCGGCACTTCATGGCCTCAGTGGCCAGTTCGAGCGGCATATCGCAGTGGAATGTCTTGGGAACCTGCGTGATCTGGCTTAGTTTGGCAAAGGGTTTGATGCCCGGGATGATGGGGATGGTGATGCCCATCTTGCGCGCCTGCTCCACAAACCTGAAGTATTTCTTATTGTCATAGAACAGCTGGGTCACCGCATAGTCGGCCCCGAGGTCCTGTTTCAGTTTGAGATATCCCATGTCCATCTCGATGTTGGGCGACTCCTCGTGCTTCTCCGGGTAGGCCGCCACGCCAAAGTGGAACTTCTCTCCGGGGTGCTTGATGGGCTCGCCGTTGTAGAAGAACCCCTCGTTAAACCGGTTCACCTGCTCTATCAGGCCCGTCGTGTGGTCGTAACCATTGGGTGTTGCGGTAAACATCTTGTCTTCCGGGGCCTTGTCGCCACGCAGCAACAGCAGGTTGGAAATGCCCAGAAACTGCAGGTCTATCAGTTCATACTCAATATCCTCACGGGTGGCGCCGCTACAGATGACGTGCGGAATGACCGGAGTGGCATAGCGCTTCTGTATGGCGGCTGCGATGGCGATGGTGCCCGGCCGGCGTCTCACGCGTTGTCGTTCAAACTGTCCGTTGGGCAGTTCGCGGTAGACATACTCGCTGTGGTGCGTGGTAATGTTGATGTAGAGCGGGTTAAACTCGCTCATCTTGTCCAATTGTCTAAACAGCGATTCAGTGCCGTTGCCCTTCAGTGGGGGCAGCACCTCTATGGAAAACGCCGGTCTCTCTCTGTGATTGCTTAATAAATCGATGACTCTCATGCCATTCTTTTGATGAGTATTTGGCTACAAAGGTAGTAAATATTTCAATCAATCTCTCATGAAACCATTGATTTGTGAGGGGAAATCTGAACCAAAAATTCGTGTGGCAGAGATCATGCTCCCATGCAATTAATGAAGTTTAACCTTTTCGAGGCACAATTGTTACCCGTCGGTGGGGCCGCAACCCCCTAACTTTGCATTCAGAAAACAAATTCAAACAAAATAAAATGAACAGACCAACCACATCCAACATCCCCTTCGAGACCTGGGATCTCGATCTTTTGGTAGACTACATTCTCAAGTTTCACCACCGCAACACCCGCAAGCACGGTGCACGAATCTACCAACTTCTGCTGGAGCAGGCGGCCCATCACCCTGAGCTCGACAAGGTGGCCGACCACTTCCGCAATAGTCTGCAGGACCTCGACACCCACTGCATGAAGGAGGAGAATGTGCTCTACCCCTACATTCTCGACCTCTACAATGCCGCCGACCTGGGGCAGAAGCTCGCGCCTTTCCACTGCGGCAGCATCCAGAGCCCCATCAACATGATGATGATGGACCACGACGACGAGATGGCCCGCCACGAGCGCATACGTGAAATCACCAACGACTACACCGCCCCAGCCGACGCAAGCGACGACTACAAGCAGCTCCTCATGGAGCTTCGCCGATTCCGCGACTATCTGCTGGAGCACATTTGGATGGAAAACGAGATTGTGTTCCCCCGTGCCCTGAAGCTCGAAGCCACCAACGTGGACTATTGATTCCAGCGTGCCTGCGCAGGCATCATCTGTCAGGATGTTTCAAAAGAAATGCTCTTTTGGCTACTTTCGATCTACAACGGGAATGCCATGGATTTGTGGAGAAATCGGAATTTTTGAGCCGTTTTTATGTGACGATTCTTCCAAATCCATGCCAAAATCCGGCAAAAACAGCCCAATCGCTGTGCGGTTTGGGCTGTTTGGCATTATCAGAAGGTGGTTTTCGCCTGGCGAAAAGGTAGAGATGGCTACGCGATAAGGTACTTATCGCCTGGCGAAAAGGTAGGAATCGCGAAGTCTCGAAATGTCAAGGAAATACAAGTGCCTGTGGTTCAGCCACTCACCCAAGGCCTCATTTTTGCCCCATTTCGACCCGATGGACAGGAATTTAGGCCGGAAGGGCAAAATCGGAAGCTATTATTCAAAATAATTCAAGGGTATTTTCCGTTGCTGACTACAAAGGAAAACCATAGGATTCAAACCATAGAAAGATGGATATCAAACTGAAACGAGTTTATCTCCCGGCCGAGCCGACCGACGGATTCCGCATTCTCGTGGACCGGCTCTGGCCGCGCGGACTGAAGAAAGAGGAGGTGCACGTAGACCTTTGGAGTAAGGACATGGGGCCGACCCACGAGTTGCGCCACTGGTTTGCCCACATCCCCGAGCGGTTTCCGGAGTTTGCCGAGCGCTACGAAGCGGAGGTCAGGGCCAACGAAGATTGGGCCGAATTCCAGCGCGTAGTGCATAGCCACGACGTGGTGACGCTGCTGTTTGCGGCCAAGGATGAGCAGAATAACAATGCGGTGGTACTTGCCCGCCTGCTGCAAGGGTAGGCGGGGCAGTGGGATAGGGGCCTGTCGGGGGCGCTCCGAAGCCTGAACGGCAGGTTTCGGCGGGCCACAGAGTCGGATTATTTCATTTTTGAGCGGTCGAGAATGGTTATCTCCCGCCCGTTCACCTTGATGGCACCTTGCTTCTGGAAGTCGGCCAACACGCGCAGAAGAGAGAACTTCTGGATTCCGAATGAGTCGGCTATCTCCTGCCGCGAGCGGTGCAGGTGAATCACGTTGGAACCCTGTTCGCCCACGCGCTCCATGAGCAGGTAGGCCACTTTCTCCCTCACCGTGAACAGGCTGAGCACGCGCATGCGCTGGGTGAGGAACACGTCGATGTTAGACAGCACCCGGATGAAGTTGGTCATGATGCGCTCGTCGCTGGCGATGAGGCTTCGGAACACGGGCTTCTGCATGCGCAGCACGGTCACGTCGGAGTCGGTTTCCACGCTCACGGGCATGTCGGTGCTCTTGCCGAAGATAAAGGCGGGGGCCACGATGTTGCCGGCCCGCAGTCGGCTCACCTCGACCTGTTTGCCCGAGAGCGACGACATGCGGCACACCAGGATGCCGCTCACCACGATGTCGGCCGCCTTGTAGGGCATGCCTGTGAGGGCGTAGATGTCGTGACGGTCATAGTCTACGAGCTTGTAACTGGTGCCGGCCATGGCTATTTCTATCTCAGTCTCGCTCATTCCGGTAAAGAGTGGGCACTTGCTGAGGGCTTTAAGCGTTTTTTCTTCCATATCTTTGGGTGAGCCATCTGGGCCACGGGGTGGGGCGATGGCTACAAGATTTCTGTTAGTTCTCGAATGTTGTCAATGCGGCGCAGGTGTTCGTGGTCGTATTCCTGCGTCTCCTCGTGTTTCCAAGTGGTATGAAAGGGAATGTGCACGGCATAGCCGCCGAGCTGCAACACCGGCTCAATGTCCGACTTAAACGAGTTGCCCACCATGAGCAGCCGGCTGATGTCGGTGTCGAATATGTTGCAGAGCTTGGTATATTCGTTGCGGGTCTTGTCAGACACGACTACGATGTCGTCGAAGAAATCGGCCAGTCCCGACCTCACAAGCTTATTCTCCTGGTCCAGCAGTTCGCCCTTGGTAAACACCACCATCTTATATTTCCCACGCTGTCGGATGCTGCGCAGCGTCTCCTCCACGTGGGGGAGAGGGGTAGCCGGCATCGAGAGGATCTCCTTGCCCAGTGCTACGATGCGCAGGATGTCGGCCGCGCCGATGCGCCCCTGGGAAAACTTCACCGCGTTTTCCACCAGAGAGATGGTGAAGGCCTTGCAGCCATAGCCCAGCAGAGGCATATTGGCCGACTCCACGGCAAATAGCGCGTCGGATGCCGCCTCGGCCGTGCCGTAGGGCGAGAGGATGTCGCAGTAGGCACGCTCCACGCGGTCAAAGTGGCTCTGATTGTCCCAAAGGGTGTCGTCTGCGTCGAAGGCCACGAGGCGAATATCGGCAAATGTTTGTGGGTCGAGGGTGGAGTAGGCCATGCTTAAAACTGATTTTTGTCTTACAAAATTAGACATTATCAGCCTATTCAGGCTCTATTCGTAGTTAATATTGCTTAATGTCTCGTAGGGAATCGCGTCTCTTGTCTTCTTCGGCAGCTTCTTCACCACGGCGAGATACGACTTGGTGATGAGGCTTTCGATGAGCTTCGTCTCTAAGAAATCGAGGTGCAGGTCGCTCCAGTGCATCTTGTTCAGATGGTAGGCCGGGCGTATTGCGTCGTAGTGCTCGCGCAGCGAGGCGCCCTTGTCGGGGTCGAGCTTCACGGCACAGGTAGGCTGCGGGATGTCGAGGCGCAGGTGGAGGAATATCTTTCCGGCAATGCGGAAGATGAGCCAATCGGGTCCATAGGGCATGTCCTCGGTCACTTGGGGCAAAGAGTTGGCAAACTCTCTCACTTGTTCAATATCCATAATGTAAAGCGTTGGAGTGGGTTGATGGTTGCAAATATACGATTATCTTATGAGTTGAGGTCTTTTTTTCCACACTATTTGATGGTCGGGCGGGCAATTTTTCCTCCCATTGCAGGGGTGGTTTGTCATGCTTGCTTTGCAGAAGGGTATCTGGTTTGTATTTTATTCAATAACGTTTGTTAATTACTAAAGTATGAAGCGTGCTTTTTCCGTACCTTTGCAGTCGTTTTTAGGACCGCTGCCGATGGTGCCTTTTGTATTCCCTCATGAGGTTGCAACATCGTCATCGCCATGTCCACTTGTAATAAGATGAGAAAGAAAAATGGGTGATTCTCAAGTCAAGTCGCAGCAAACGGAGCGCACCGTGTACGCCATCCTGTTCTTAGTGAGTTTTTGTCATCTGCTCAACGATGCCATCAACTCCATGCTTCCGGCCATATATCCCATGCTCAAGGCCGATTTCGCCCTGAGTTTCGCCCAGGTCGGTCTCATCACCTTGGTGCTTCAGCTCACCTCTTCCATCATTCAGCCACTCGTCGGACTATATGCCGACCGTCATCATCATGCCTGGCAGTTGTCTGTGGGCATGCTGCTCACGCTGTCGGGAATATTCTTGGTGTCGTCGGCGCCCAGCTTCACGGTGGTGCTTATCGCCGTGGCGCTCTTCGGATGCGGCTCTTCCATCTTCCATCCGCAGGGCTCACAGGTGGCTCAGATTGCCTCCGGCGGACAGAAAGGTCTGGCTCAGAGCATCTTCCAGGTGGGCGGAAACGCCGGCTTTGCCATAGGCCCGCTGCTGGCAGCCATAGTGGTTTTGCCCGGCGGAATGCCCGCCATCCGGTGGTTTGGCGTGCTGGCCGTGATCTGTGCCATACTTCTCGGCTACATCGGCAGGTGGCATGTGCAGCAGCTCAAGCACGTTAGGCGTGCGCCGCAGATGCGTTGGGCCACGGCCAAACCCTACAGCAGGCGTCGCATCTACTTCTTTGTCTTCGTGCTGTTCGTGCTGATGTTCTCCAAGAATTTCTACTCATCGAGCATGACCAGCTACTTCACCTTCTTCCTGATCGATAAGTTTGGCGTGAGCGTTCAGACCTCGCAGTTGTGTCTCTTCGCCTTTCTCGGTGCCGAAGCTGTAGGTACTCTCTTCGGCGGAATGCTGGGCGACCGCTACGGTCGCAAGTATGTCATCTGGTTTTCCATATTCGGTGCTGCCCCGTTCACCATGGCGTTGCCCTATCTCGACAGCCTCTTCGCCACCATTTTCCTATCGATTATCATTGGTCTTATCGTAGCCTCGGCCTTCTCAGCGATACTTGTCTATGCCATCGATCTGCTGCCCAACCACACCGGAATCGTAGCCGGACTGTTCTATGGACTGTCGTTTGGCATTGCCGGACTGGGTAGTTCGTTCTTCGGTTGGCTGGCCGACCAGACGAGCATCCTATTCATTTTCAAGGTCAGCACACTGCTGCCGTTGCTCGGTGCCATAGCCGTCTACCTGCCCAAGATGCGCAAGGAGACGCCCTCGGCGGTGCCCGAGCTGGCCAATGAGGCGCAGTAATAGAGGAGAATAGTAAGAAAAAAGTATACCGATACCCCCTGGTGCTCCACGGAATAGGACCACAGGGCTGTATCGTGACTATCAGAGATAACAAACATTTCATAGACTATAAAGAGAGATTTCAACGTATGAGAGCGAACATTAGACGCAATGAGCTTACCCGTGTGGTCGTCGTAGGTGGCGGACTCGGTGGTATCAAGATGGTGATGGGGCTGCGCAAGAGCGGCTTCCAGGTGGTCTTGATCGATAAAAACAACTATAATCAGTTCCCCCCGCTCATCTATCAGGTGGCGTCTGCAGGACTTGAACCGAGCAGCATCTCGTTCCCGTTCCGTCGTCTTTTCCAGGGAATGGATAACTTTTTCTTCCGTATGGGCGAGGTGTTGAGCATCGACGAGGAGGAGAAGGCGGTGCGCACCACCTTCGGAACGGTACACTATCACTATCTGGTGTTGGCCGGAGGCGCCACCACCAACTTCTTTGGCAATGCCAATGTAGAGGCCAACGCCTATCCGATGAAGACCGTCACGGAGTCGATGCGCCTGCGCAACAAGCTGCTCGAAAACCTTGAACGCGCAGAGACCGAGGAGGATGAGGAGGCTCGTCAGGTGCTACTCAATGTAGTGATCGTAGGCGGAGGCCCGTCGGGAGTGGAGATTGCGGGTGCCCTTGCGGAGATGAAGCGCAACATTATCCCACGAGATTATCCCGACCTCGACTCCAAAAAGATGAACATCTACCTGCTCGACGCCAGCGACCGACTACTTCGCGCCATGGACGAGAAGTCGTCGATTCAGGCCACCAAAGACCTGGAGGGCATGGAAGTCAAGATTATGCTCAACGCGATGGTGACCGATTATAAGGACAAAGAGGTGATTCTGAAAGACGGACAGACTATCAAAGCCGAGACCGTGATATGGGTGAGCGGCGTGAAAGCCAGTCCGATGGGGGGTATCCCCGAGGGGAGTCTGGGGCGTGCCGGCCGCATCCTGACCGACCGATTCAATCGAGTAAAGGACATGGATCACGTCTACGCCATCGGCGATCAGTGCCTGGTGGAGGGTGATGAGGAGTACCCGCAGGGCCATCCTCAGCTGGCCCAGGTGGCCATTCAGCAGGCTGATTTGCTGGCGAAGAATATCCTGCGTGTGGAGCATGGCGAGGAGATGAAACCCTTTGACTACCGCAATCTCGGCACGATGGCCACCATTGGCCGCAAGAAGGCCGTAGCCGAGATTGGCAAGGCCCGCTTCGGAGGCTTCTCCGCCTGGCTGCTGTGGCTGCTCGTCCACCTGCGCTCCATCCTCGGAGTAAAGAACAAAACCGTGGTCTTCTTGAACTGGGTGTGGAACTATTTCAACTATAAGCAGAGCCTACGACTCATTCTTCAACCTATCGTCAAAGGCAAAAAACAAGACTAAAACGCACACTGCATAGGGCAGATAACCTGAAAAAGAGGTTGTCTGCCCTATTTTTTTGCCTTTTGCCCAAGCCAAAAGGATGGAAATGGCTATCTTTGTGCATCAGTGAAACCTATTTACGATGAATGCAAACACGATGACCTCCCGTTGGGAAACCCGTCTGCGGACCATGCTTCTGCTGCTCGCCCTGCTGCTCACCACCTGCCCCTCGCAGGCCGAAACCATAGAGAAGGGCGTGCCCAAAACGCTGGCACAAGCCCGTGCCGAGCGGCTTTCTGCCATCCAATACGACCTCTCTTTCCATATTCCCCGCACCGCCTCGGAGCCGGTGAAGGGCCAGCTGACGCTCAGCTTCAGCACAAAGGCGAAGGCCGATGTGGTGCTCGACTTCACCGGAAAGATAGACCCCGACCGCAAAACTCCATGCAGGGTAAACGGGAAACCCTACAAGGCGAGGGTGGAAAACGAGCATATCGTTATCCCCCGGCGCCTCATACGTGCCAACAATGAGGTGGAACTCTCCTTCGTGGCCACCGATCAGGCGCTGAACCGACGCCCCGACTACATGTACACGCTGTTCGTTCCAGACCATGCGCGCACCGCTTTCCCCTGCTTCGACCAGCCTGATCTCAAGGCCAGGTTCCGCCTGTCGCTCACCATTCCCGCCGATTGGACCTGCGAAACCAATAGTCCCGTCATCCGCAGCCATGCCGCAGGCGACGAGGCCGTCTATGCCACCTCGTGGTCGCAACCCCTTCCCACCTATCTCTTCGCGTTCAATGCGGGGGTGTTCAAGGGCGGCGGCACCTTCCGGCAAGGCTCTCGCACCATTACCTTGGTGAGCCGGGAGACCGACGAATACAAGCACGCGCAATGCCCTGAGATAAGTCGTCTCTGTGCGCTGGCCATCGATTGGATGGAGCGCTACACGGGCATCGCCATGCCCTTCCCCGATTATCGTGCCATCATCCTGCCCGACTACCAGTTTGGCGGCATGGAGCATCCGGGCTGCATCCAGCTCAACGAGAAGACCATCTTCCTCGAACCCAACGCCACTATCGACGACGAGCTCAAACGATTCCAGCTCATCGCCCACGAGACGGCCCACCTCTGGTTTGGCGACCTGGTCACCATGCGATGGTTTGACGACGTTTGGACCAAGGAGGTGTTTGCCAATTTCTTTGCCGACAAGATGGCGCGCGAGCAGTTTCCGAAGCTCAACCACGACCTCAACTTCCTCAAGTCTCACTATCCCTTCGCCCTCGCCATAGACCGCACCGAGGGCAGTCACCCCATCCAGCAGCCCTTGGCCAACCTTAATTCGGCCGGACTGCTCTACGGAAACATCATCTATCACAAGGCGCCCATTATGATGCGCCAATTGGAGGAGCGCATGGGTGAGGGCCCGTTCCGCCTCGGACTGCAGCGCTACCTGCACCGGTTCAGCTATGCCAACGCCACCTGGAACGACCTCATCGGCCTGCTCGACAGTATCGCGCCGCAGGCCGGCCTGCCCGAATTCAGCCGGGTGTGGGTGCAGGAAAAGGGTTGTCCGGAGATCAACATCACCTCGGGCGACGGCCAAATCTTTGTAGACCAGCGCGACCCCAATGGCCATGGCCTGCTCTGGCCGCAGCAATTCAAGATAGGACTCCTCGGCACGGGCTCCACGGCAGAGCTTACCTTTGAGACCGAGAAACTGCACGAGCCCATCCCCTACGATGCCGAGGGCAAGTTGCTCGTGCCCAACTACGATGGGTTGGGCTACGGACAGTTTCTCGTCGACAGCCTGCAAGCGCAGTCGATAGGCCGGAATCTGCCGGCGCTGCCCGACCTCAACCGCTATGCTGCAGCCATGACTCTCTACGAGAATTGGCTCCTGGGGCGCATCGTCGACGGCCAATGGCTGTTCGGGGAGCTGCTCCGCCAACTCCGCGTGGAGCAGAATCCGCTGGTGGCCTCGGCCCTCTGCGGCTATCTACAGACCATCAATTTCAGGTCTGCGAAGACCCTCCGGCAGGCCGGCGAGCGCCAGTTGCTCGATGCCTCGCGCCGTCATCCGCTCCCCCTTGTGCGCCAGCGGCTGCTCCATGGGCTCTCCGCCACAGCCACAGACCATAGCGTTATCGACAAGCTCTATACCTATTGGCACGACCGCAGCGAGCCACTTCTCTCCGAGCGCGACCTCATGCGGCTGTCTTATCACCTCGCGCTGATGCGCCCCAACGACTGGCAAGCTATCGTCGGCGAGGAGCGGCAGCGACTCACCAACGTGGATATGCAGCGCGAATACGACTTTGTTTCTCTGGCCTGCAACCCCGACACGACGGTGCAGCGGCAGCTGTTCAATAGGTTGCTCACGGCCGACAACCGGCGCACAGAGACCTGGGTGGCCGACCAGCTCAGCCTGCTCTGCGACTATAGCCGGGGTGCTCGGGCCACGGGCTATATCCTGCCCGCCCTCGACGCCCTGATCGACGTGCAGCAAACCAGTAGCATCTTCTTCCCCGGCAACTGGCTGTCGTCGTTGCTTTCGGGCAATCAGACGACTGAAGCAAGGGTTGTTCTGCGTTCGTGGATAGCCCGCCAGCACGACTATCCCGCCTCGCTCATGAACAAGGTGAAGCAAGAAGGCTATTTTCTTTTGAAGCCGTGAGCAAGGGATTAGTACCGGACCATACTGGCTGAAAATAGCAATGAAAAATATTGAAAGTAGGCCTCGTGAAAATCGCGTATTCTGAACGACAAACCGTTTGGCTCGGAATGTCGCGAAAATGAGAGGGTTTGTAACTCGCTGCAAATAAGAAAGATAAGAGATTATGGCGTTTTTGGCTTGGCGACAACCACTTTGTCTCAACGTCATTGCTACCTAACGGCCTTGCCTTTACTACCTTATCGTCTTGTCGTTACTACCTTATCTTGCGGTCGTATCTACCTTTTTGTCTTGCGGAAAAGGGGTGTTATCGTCGTGAGGAGACCTTAATCGTGGTCAGATGGGCATGTTTTGGTTGTGAAAGTAGTTAATTGTGCGGAGTGGATGAAATATGGAGGGTTGTAAAATCTCCATATTTTCGTCTGGTTGGGAAATTCTGAAGGGCCCGATTTTTCAGATATTTGCTGACAAATCCTGCTTGATTCGATGCTTGTCCTACGCTGCAATGGGGGTATCATGGTATAGCATCGTTCATGCCATCAATATCTTCATCAATTATTCATACTATTGTAACACGATTGTAATACGTATAACTAATTGATATTCAACGCCGAGAAATAAAATAGATTATATCTAAATTTGCAATAATATTAAACCTTTTGTTGCATTGTAAACCAATTTCTATTAACTTTGTTTAATCTTTATGACCCACCGAAGAAACCCTAAACGTTGAGCGATATGCTGGAAAAGATTATCAGATTTAGCCTAAGATACAAACTCATCATCATCCTATTTACCCTGACCATCGTAGGTTTCGGGGTATATTCCGTGGTGAATATTCCCGTGGGGGCGGTGCCCGACATCACCAACAACCAGGTGCAGGTCATCACCACATCGGGCAATCTCTCCACGCAGGAGATAGAACAGTTTATCACTGCGCCCGTGGAGCTGGAGATGGCCAACCTTCCCGGCGTGAAGGAAATTAGGTCGGTGTCGAAGTTTGGCCTATCGGTGGTGACGATAGTCTTTGATGAAGGGCAGGGCACCTACCTGCCGCGGCAGCTCATTGCCGAGAAGATCAAGTCGGCGTCGGCCAATATTCCCGAAGGATTCGGCACCCCGGAGATGGGGCCTATCACCACCGGACTGGGCGAAATCTACCAATATACGCTCGATGTGAAGCCTGGCTACGAGAAGCGCTACGGCCCCATGGAGCTGCGCACGATACAAGACTGGATCGTGAAGCGTCAGCTCTCGGGCATCAAGGGCGTGGTCGAGGTGAACAGCTGGGGCGGATTTCTCAAGCAGTATGAGGTGGCTATCGACCCGCAGCGGCTACGTGCGCTGAACATTACTCTTATGGATGTGTTCGACGCCTTGCAGAGCAACAACAGCATTTCGGGTGGCGGATATATCGAGAAGAATGCCCAGAGCTACTTCATCCGCGGTGACGCGCAGGTGAAATCATTAGACGACGTGGGCAATATCGTGGTGAAAAACAAGGAAGGCGTGCCTGTTCTGGTGAAGGATGTGGCACGGGTCCACTTCGGATATGCCAACCGTTTCGGCGCCATCACGGCCAATGGCGAGGGTGAGAAGGTGTTCGGGCAGATCATGATGCTCAAGAATGCCAATTCCAAGGAGGTGATTCGCGACGTGAAGGCGCGTGTGGATGAGGTGCAGAAGAGTCTGCCCGAGGGCGTGTATATCAACCCTGTGCTGGAGCGAAGTGAACTCATTGGCAAGACCACGGCCACGGTGTTCGAGAATCTTCTCTTCGGTTGTATCATCGTGTTTCTGGTGGTTCTCATGCTCCTGGGCAACCTGCGGTCGGCGCTGGTCATCTCGTCGATGATTCCGCTGGCGCTGTTTTTCACCCTATCGATGATGTTCATCTTCGGCATCGACGCCAATCTCATGAGCCTCGGAGCGCTCGACTTTGGTATCATTATCGACGGCGCGGTGATCATTGTGGAGTTTGTGGCGGTGAGTCTGCTCAATCACAAGCATCGGTTGGACTGTCTGTCGGGCGACGCCAGGCATGAACTGATGGACGAGATTACCTACGACGGGGCCTCCCGCATGATGCACTCGGCCATCTTCGGGCAGTTTATTATCCTCATCGTATTTATCCCCATCCTCTCCCTGCAGGGTGTGGAGGGCAAGATGTTCCGGCCCATGGCGTTGGCCTTCAGCTTCGCCATCCTGGGTGCCATGTTCCTTTGTCTCACCTGGTTGCCGGTGATTATATCCCTCTTTCTCAAGCCCAAGGCACCCTCGAAGAAGAATGTTTCGCGGCTCATCGTGAAGTATGCCACGCTGAGTTACCTGCCCGTCATCAAATGGTCTATCCGTCATAAGCGCATCGTGCTGTCGTTGGCGCTGGCCTCTCTCGTCTTCTCGGGCGTGCTGTTGGCCAATATGGGCGGCGAGTTTGTGCCCACGCTGGACGAGGGCGACTTCGTGATTCAGCCCGCGTTGAAGACCGGAACGTCGCTGTCGAAGACCGTGGAACTCACCACCCAGATGGAAAAGATACTCAAATCGAAGTTCAACGAGATCGACCAGGTGGTGTGCCGCATCGGTGCCGCGGAGGTTCCCACCGACCCGATGTCTATGGAAGAGATTGATATGATTATCAAACTCAAGCCGCGAAGTGAGTGGAAAGTGGCCAAGACTAAGGAGGAATTGGCCGACAAATTCAAGCAGGCGCTGGCCGTGATACCCGGTGTGGACTATGAGTTTACGCAGCCCATCGAGATGCGATTCAACGAGCTGATTACCGGAGTGAGGTCGGATATAGCCATCAAGATATTCGGCGAGGACCTCGATTACCTCAACGAGAAGGCCGTAAAGATTAAGCAGATGGTGGAGAAGATACCCGGCGCGGCCGACGTGATCCTGGAGAAGACCACCGGACTGCCGCAGATGAACGTGAAGTACAGGCGAGACCGGATAGCCTTCTATGGGGTCGACGCCAAGACATTGAATGCCTATCTCTCCATTGCCTTTGGCGGACAGGCCACCAACAGCGTGTTTGAGGGAGAGAAACGGTTTGATTTAGTGGTGCGCTTGGATAAGTCGGACCGCCGCGACATCGACGACATCAAGCAGCTGCAGGTGCCGTTGGCCAATGGCTCGCTCATCCCGTTGTGCGAGCTGGCCGACATCACCTTCACCGAAGGACCGGCAAAGATTTCGCGCGAGAACACCCATCGTCGGGTCGTGGTGAGCGTTAATGTGCGTGGGCGGGACCTCAAATCGGTAGTCACCGACATTCAGGAGAAGATCAACGACAATGTGAAGCTTCGGCCGGGATACTATATTAAATATGGTGGTCAGTTCGAAAATCTGCAGAATGCCACCAACAGGCTCATGTTTGCCGTACCCATTGCCCTGGCCCTGATATTCATATTCCTCCACTTTGCCTTCAAGTCGATGAAGGATACGATTATGATTTTCACCGCCGTCCCGCTGTCGGTGGTGGGCGGCATCATGGCTTTGTGGATACGGGGCATGTCGTTCAGCATCTCGGCGGGCGTGGGATTCATCGCCCTGTTTGGTATTGCGGTGCTCAACGGAATAGTGCTTGTGGAGCACCTGAAGCACCTGCGCGACACCGGAATGAAGGATATGCGCCAGCTGATACTCATCGGCGCCACCGACCGCCTGCGCCCGGTGATGCTCACTGCGGCCGCTGCGGCCATGGGATTCTTGCCGATGGCCGTTTCTACGGGGTCGGGAGCAGAGGTGCAGCGCCCCTTGGCCACGGTGGTTATCGGTGGACTCATCACCTCGACCATGCTCACCATGGTGGCCCTGCCGCTGCTGTTCATGCTGTTCCACGACGAAGAAGGACTTAAATATAGGATTGTGAGACTGTTTAAATCGAAGAATTTCATGCTGCCGTTGCTGTTCATCCTTTCCACGGGCACGGCGTGGGGGCAGGGGCAGGAGCTGACACTCGACCATGCCATTGAACTGGCATTGGCCAACAACAAAGACTATCAGAGCTACCAGTTGAGGGTCGATGAGCGCAGGGCGCTGGCCATGAACAAGTGGGAACTGGACAAGACCAAGTTCTATTATGGTTTTGACCAGGCCAACATGGCAGACAACGGGCACCCGCTCCACACCCTCGGCGTGGAGCAGACGCTGCCTTTCCCCACTGTCTTTGCCGAGCGCAACCGGTTCAAGCAACTGGAAATCAATATGGCCGAGACACAGTTGCAGCGGCAGAAACTCATCCTTGTGAAGCAGGTGTCGATGGCCTATCATCAGGTGGCCTTCATCCATTCCAAGCTGGGGTTCTACCAGAAACTGGACAGTCTGTATGGCATTCTCAACGAGAGTGCGGCCACACGCTACCGCTTGGGCGACATCAGTCAGCTCGATTGGATGAATGCTCAGGCCAAGAAGCGGCAGTCGTCGTTGGAGCTGGAGCAGCTGGGATTCGACCTTCGCAATGCCTATCAACAGCTCACCACGCTGATGCAGACCCACGAGCAGTACACCGTTCCCCACAAAGAGATAGCCCTGATACCGGTCACGGTGCCCGATTTCAACCAGCATGTAGACCTGCAGAGCCTGCGGGTGAACTCCGATTTGCTCACCTCTGGCATCAAGATAGAGAAGCAGAAGCTCTTGCCCGACTTCAATGTGGGCTATTTCTATGCCAACAATCCGCAGAAAAACCGTCGGGGATACAACGGATTTGAGATAGGAGTGAGCTTCCCGCTCTACACCGGAGCGCAGAAAGCAAGGATGCGTGCGGGCCAGATAGCCCTCAATGCCAACCGCATGCAGATGGAAAACAGCCGCATTCTCTTGGAGAGCAGGTACAATCAGCTGAAGAGTGAGCTTGCCAAGCAACAGGTAGCACTCGATTTCTACAACACCACGGGCAGGCAGTTGAGCGACGAGATCATCCGCTCGGCCACCAAAAGCTATAAGGCCGGCGCCATAGACTTCTACCAGTTTGCCCAGAGTCTGGAGAATTCCATCAAGCTCCAACTGGACTATTATCAGGCCGTGTCGGCCTACAACCAGACCGCTTTGGAGATCAACTACCTCACATTATAGTCTCATCATCACTAAGTCAATATATCATATGAAAAAGATAAGCCAGTATTTATTGCTGTTCCTCATGGTGGGGAGCATGTTCTCATGCAGTGGGAAGAAAGCCGAAACTCCTGCGCCCGTAGACGACGGACTCATCGAGATTACCCCCGAGCAGTTCAAATCGTCGAACATGAAGTTGGGCTCGATGGGCCCGCAGACCTTCCACGATAGGGTAGAATGTAAGGGTTATGTGTCGGCTCCGGCCAATGCGATGTCTAAGATCTGCCCCGCCATTGCCGGAAAGATTACCGGAATCCACTACAAGATAGGCGATTTTGTGCCCGCTGGGCGTGTCGTTGCCACCATTTCGGGCAACGATTTCATGGCCTTGCAGCAGAGTTTTGCCGAGGCTGCGGCCGCCTATTCCAAGGCCAAGATGGATTATGAGCGTGCCAAGGGGCTGTGGGCGGAGAAGATTGGAGCCCAGAAAGACTTCCTGGCAGCCCAGACCTATTACCGCAGCGCGTATGCAAGCTATCAGTCTTTGCGCTCGCGCATCATGGCATTGGGTGTCAGTCCGGCGCGCATCGAGGGCGGAAAGATGTACACGGCCTACCCCGTGGTAGCGCCCATCAGTGGCTATCTCACCCAGATCAACGCCGTCATTGGGCAGTATATCGACGTGGATACCGACATTGCAGAGCTTGTCAACCTCAACGCCTTGCAGCTGAAAGTCTCTGTCTACGAGGCCGACGTGAAACGGCTGAAGCCCGGGCAGACCGTCTATTTCGGCACAACGGGCAGCAACAACCGCACGCTCATGGCCCGACTCAATACCATCGGCAAAACCGTGAACCCTGATACCAAGATGATAGACTGCATAGCTTCCATCTCCAAAGCCAACGGCGTGACGCTCGTCAACGAGAGTTTTGTGGAGGCCGAGATAGTGGTCAGCGCGCATGAGGCACAGGCGCTTCCCGTGACGGCTGTGCAGAAGCAGGGTAACAGCAACTTTGTCTATGTGGTGGAGAAGCGCAAAGGCAATAGCTATATGATGCGCAAGGTGCCCGTGAACGTGGGCCCGACCGACGGAACATCTATTGAAATCCGCACGCCGCTGCCCAATAAGGACATCGTGGTGCAGGGAATCGACACGATGAAATAATGTATTTTTAACACAATAGAGTACTATTACATATCTGATTTGAGCCGATTTTTCGCTACCTTTGCACCTCGAAATAACCTGCTCAATGGATAAAGATAATATTTACTTGGCATCCAAGCCTCGATACGAGATCTTGGACGGACTGCGTGGCGTTGCGGCAATGATGGTCGTGGCGTTCCACCTGCTCGAGACTTACTCCCCCGGTTACCTTTATCAGATAATTAATCACGGCTACTTAGCTGTGGATTTTTTCTTCGTTCTCTCTGGATTTGTCATTGGATATGCCTACGACGACCGCTGGGACCGTATGTCGACATGGAACTTCTTCAAGCGCAGATTGGTGCGACTCCATCCCATGGTGATCTTCGGTTCGTTCACAGGACTGCTGCTTTTCTATGCCGGCAGCTGCGAATTGTTCCCGCTTATCGACAAGACCCCATGGTGGATGGCCATCCTGATGTTCCTCTGGTGCTGCACGATGATACCCGTGGGCCGCTCAATGGATATTCGCGGATGGGAGGAAACTAACCCGCTCGACGGTCCGGTGTGGTCACTTCATTGGGAATATCTGGCCAATATCCTCTATGCTCTCGTCATCAGGCATTTCAATAAGCTATGGCTCACCATCTTCGTTTGCCTCTTCGCGGTGCTCACGGTCAATATCACCATGAGCCTGAACCTATTTGGCGTGGCTGGCACGGAGAAGATGTACTGCGTCATCGGCGGCTGGAGCACAGCGCCCGAGCAGCTTGTTATCGGAGTCAGCCGACTGCTCTACCCCTTCTTCGCGGGTCTGCTCATCTCGCGCCTGCACCGTCTCATCACCGTCAGAGGCGGATTCTGGTGGTGCTCCATCATCATTGTCGTGTTGCTGGCGCTGCCTCGTTTCGGTGGCACAACCGACGGCTGGATGAACGGACTCTATGAGTCGCTGACCATTCTGCTGCTCTTCCCCCTCATCGTGATGATGGGAGCGGGCAGCCGTGTGACCGACAAACGCACCATGGCTGTATGCAAATTCTTCGGCGATATATCCTATCCTATCTACATTACCCACTATCCCTTTGTCTATATGCAGATGGCTTGGGTGAAGCATCACCCCCAAGCATCGCTCGGCGAGAACGTGATGTATAGCGCAGGCATATATATCCTTGCCATCTTTGTGGCCTACGCCGCCTTCAAACTCTATGACGTGCCCGTGCGTGAGTGGCTCCGCAAGAAGCTCTTTGCTCCGCAGACCGTGCAGAAATAATCACTGGTCGCTATTTCCCTACACCCATATCGCCCTCCCGTCGGCATGCTGCTGACAGGAGGGCGGGCTGTTTTTTGTCGGGGTACACTATCTCAACTCGTGGAAAACAGCATTTTTGGTAGTTTATTCCTCAATTCTTTTCCTATAGTTCCGGGCCGATTGCCTAACTTTGCAACATCATCAAAACGTATCGTTATGTTAGGCAACTTTAAGTATCAAAACCCTACCAAGTTATACTTTGGGCAGGACGCATTGGATTATCTGAGTGAAGAACTGCAGCACTATGGCCCCAAGGTGATGCTCACCTACGGCGGAGGCTCCATCAAGCGCAACGGCATCTACGATAAGGTGGTGGCCCATCTCACTGCCGCCGGCAAGCAGATTGTGGAGTTGTCGGGCGTGATGCCCAACCCTACCATAGACAAAGTGATGGAGGGCGCTGCCCTGGCCCGCCGCGAGAAGGTAGACCTCATTCTGGCTGTGGGTGGCGGTTCCACCTGCGACTTTAGCAAAGCAGTGGCCGCTTCGGCCTATCAGGAGAAGGATCCATGGGATTATTATTTCAAGAACTTCGGCGAACTCGACTGCCAGTGGATACCCGTGGGCAGCGTGCTGACCATGGTTGGTACCGGCTCGGAGATGAATTCCGGTTCGGTTATCTCCTCTCATCACGAGAATCTCAAGCTTTTCAACCATTTCCGCAACCCCGATTTCGCCATTCTCAACCCTGAGTTCACGTTCAGCGTGCCACGCTATCAGATGATGGCTGGGTTCTTCGACATCATGTCGCACATCCTGGAGCAGTATCTCTCGGGCACCGACGACAACACTAGCGACTATCTGGCCGAGGGCCTCATGCGCTCGCTCATCGTGAGTTCGCGTAAGGCTGCCATCAATCCGGAGGACTATGAGGCCCGCAGCAACATCATGTGGACTGCCACTTGGGCACTCAACACGCTCATCGACCGCGGCAAATCCACCGATTGGATGGTGCACATGCTCGGACAGGCCGTAGCGGCTTACACCGATGCTACCCACGGACACACCCTCGCTGCCGTGAGCGGGGCCTACTATAGGCTGCTCATCGACCAGAGCGAAGACGCCGTGAAGAAGTTCCGTCGCCTGGCCATCTCGGTGTGGAATGTATCGGCCGAGGGCAAGACCGACCGCCAGATTGCCATGGAGGGACTGGAGAATATGGAGGCATGGATGCGCGAACTGGGTCTGGCTATGACCATCACTGAGTGTGGAGCCAAGGCCGAGGACATTGAAAAATATGCCGACATCACCCCAATCACTCCCGGAGGCTACCTCCAGCTCAGCCGTGAGCAGGTGATTGAAGTGTTTCGACGCAGCCTGTAAATCATGACACGGGGGTTTGTGGAGGCCCCCGTCTTAGGTACAAAAAGAATCAGTGGGACAGGAGCCAGGCTCCATATCCCACTGATTCTTTGTTTCGTCGCGATGGCATGGCCTATCGGTCGATGTTCTTCTGGTTCTCGGGCGAGTAGCGGTTGCCCTGTAAATGGATTTTGTCGAGTGCCTGATTGATGTCGCGCATCTCCTCCTCGATGTAACTCACTGTGGCTGCTCCGATGTTGTCGGACAGGTGGTTCAGGCTCCGGCTGCCCGGAATAGACACGATAAACGGTTTCTGAGCCATGAGCCATGAGAGCGCCACCTGGGCCGGAGTGATGTGTTTGCGCTCGGCGATAGACCGCACGAGGTCTACGATCACCATGTTTTTCTCGATATTTTCCTCGGTGAAGCGAGGCACCTTCGAGCGGAAATCGTTGTTGGCGAACTTGATTTCCTTAGTGATTGCGCCCGTGAGGAAACCCTTGCCCAGTGGACTGAATGGCACAAGACCAATGCCCATTTCCTCCAAGGTGGGCAGAAGCTCCTCCTCAGGTTCCCTCCAAAACATAGAGTATTCGCTCTGGATGGCGGTCAAGGGCTGCACGGCGTGGGCCCGACGGATATTCTTCACGCCAGCCTCCGACATGCCCCAGTGGAGCACTTTGCCCTCCTTGATGAGTTCGCCCACGGTCTCGGCCACCACCTCGATGGGCGTGTTCTGGTCCACTCGGTGCTGATAGTAGAGGTCTATGTGGTCGGTGCGCAGTCGGCGCAGTGAGCCTTCCACGCTCTTTCTGATGGTCTCGGGAGAACTGTCGAGCATCTGC
The DNA here is from genome assembly GCA_002317385.1 of Prevotella sp. UBA1705. Lineage (GTDB taxonomy): Bacteria > Bacteroidota > Bacteroidia > Bacteroidales > Bacteroidaceae > Prevotella. The sequence goes on from DCJH01000033.1 coordinate 70,299, forward strand.
TTGAAGTCGTTGAGCACGATGCCAAACTTCGTGGCAATCTTCACCTCGCTGCGGATGGGCTCCAATGCCTCGCCCACGAGTTCCTCGTTGATATACGGGCCGTAGCATTCGGCCGTATCGAAGAAGTCTACTCCCATGTCGTGGGCCTTGCGGATGAGGGCTGTCATCTCCTTTTTGTCTTTCGGGTCACCATATCCATGGCTCATGCCCATGCAGCCGAGTCCGATGGCCGACACCTGCAAATCTGTTCCTAAAAGTCTGTGTTCCATGTTGAAATCTGTTTTTTATTCGTTTTATTTATCCTGCTTTTCTCCACCAAGAGCTTCTTCCACCCAGGCCTGGAGTTGCTTGTCGTTCATGCCATTGGCCCTCACCGCCGGTCGCCAACTCACTTCGTAGGCGATGGAGCGGTGCAGATGCTCGTCGGTCTTGCCTGGTCCGCTGCTGTAAGAGGTGAAGAATGGCACGATGGTCTTGCCCTTGAAGTCTTGCGTTTCGAGGAAGGTGTTGATGATATTGGGGGCGATATACCACCAGATGGGGAATCCGATGAACACCGTGTCATACTGTCTGAGGTTGTCTACCCGGCGCGCAATGGCTGGTCGGGAGTCGGGATGCACCTTCATTTCCTGGTTTACTCGGGCGCTGTCGTCGGTCCAATCCACGTCGGCGTCGGTGTAGGGCTGCGCCGCCTCAATCTCAAAGAGGTCGGCATGAGCCATCTGGGCTATCTTCTCGGCATAGCCTCGGGTGGTGCCCGAGTAAGAGAAGTAGGCCACTAATACTTTCTTTTCCATACTCTTGTCGTTGTTGTTGGGGTTTTCTTTCGCACCGGCCTTGCAGCCTGTAAGGGCCATCATCAGGGCCATGAGCATGATGTTCCATTTCATAATCGTCGAAATCAATGATTCACGATGCAAAGATAGGTGGTTTTTCCGGATGGAGCCTTACACAAATTGCGGTTTGATTTATCTTTTTTGAGGGAATGGCGCGGTGTGGTTCTGTGCTCCACCCTCTTGTCTCGGGGGCTTATTATATAGGTATAAGCCATTCCTTCACTCTTCCGAAGCAATCCGGTGGAGGTGGCACGCGGACTCATTCCCCCGAAAAAGATAAATCAAACCGCATTTTGTGTAATAGTCGTTGAGGAAAAATGGCGTAACTTTGCCATTGGAATTCAATCATCATTTAATGCAAAAGAAGATGGAAACAATCAAATTGAACAATGGAGTGGAGATGCCGCAACTGGGTTACGGCGTCTATCAGGTGTCTCCCGAGGAGGCCGAGCGCTGCGTGACCGACGCCCTGAATGTGGGCTATCGCTTGATCGACACGGCTCAGGCCTACCGCAACGAGGTGGGCGTGGGAGTTGCCATCAATAAGAGTGGACTGAAGCGCGAGGACATATTCTTGGTAGATAAGGTGTGGATTACCAACTTTGCAGGTGATGCTCCCGCTAAGAGTATTGACGAAAGTCTGCGCAATCTCGGCACAGACTATATCGATCTCATGCTGCTTCACCAGCCGTTTGGCGACCGCTACAATGCCTATCGGGCTTTGGAAGACGCACTCAAGGCCGGCAAGGTGAGGTCAATAGGGGTGAGCAACTTCTATCCCGACCATCTCATCGACCTCTGTCACTTCCTCAACGTGGTGCCTGCCGTAAACCAAGTGGAGACTCATGTGTTCTTCCAGCAGGTGGAAGCTCGCAAGTATATGGACGAACTGGGTGTTAGGCACATGTCGTGGGGCCCCTTGGCTGAGGGCCGTAACGGATTTTTCACCAATGAGACACTGCGTGCCATCGGTGAGAAATATGGCAAGACGCCGGCTCAGGTGGGCCTGCGCTATCTGCTGCAACGTGGCGTGATCATCATCCCGAAGTCGACCCACAAGGAGCGTATGGCCGAGAACTTCGACCTGTTCGACTTTGCCCTGACCGCCGCCGATATGGCCGAGATTCTGAAACTCGACACGACGCAGCCCATTATCATGCCCAGCCATCACGACGCTGAGGTGACCAAGATGTTTATGAACTTCTCCAACTTTGCGGAATAGAATCCCGCTGGCGGACGCCTGGCGTCCCCATGGAGGAAAAATAATAGCGCCACAGTCGAGGGAATGTGGCGCTTTTTCAGTATTTTTGTCCTTGCATCATCGCAAGGACAAGTATGGATTTTGACAAGAACAACGTGACCATAGACCATAATCTCCACCGGCTGGGCCGCGAAGAGGCGGTAAACGACATTGCTCACATCCTGTGTGAGGAGGGCCAATTCGACTTCACTTTCGACGGAAAGAAGTTCTCTCTCCGGGCCCATGAGTGCATGATTATTGTCGTGCAGCGTCTCATTGAGCACAAACGGGCATCGGCCGACCTCAAGGCCCGGTGCATCTATGTGAAGCAGGAGTATATCGAGATGTGTACGCCCAATAACAATTATGGTATCAAGGGAGCGTTGGCGCTGTTTTCCAACCCCATCATGCCCTTGGATGAGGCCGCTTTGAGCGTATGGCGACCGACTATAGGGCTATCGAAAACCGCTACGACGATGAGACCCACCTGTTCAAACACGATGTGATGATGGCCAGCTTGCAACTGCTGTTCCTCGATTTCTTCGATGCCCACGCCCGACTTCATGGCCGAGATAGCGTGTCGGAGCAGAACGCTTCCATCATCAGCCGGTTCATGGCACTGCTTGAAGAGGGTCACTATGTGAAGCATCGGGAGGTGGGTTACTATGCCGAGCGGCTCTTTGTCACGCCTAAACATCTTTCAGAAGTGTGCAAAGAGGTGAGCGGGCGGGCCGCCAACTACTGGATAAACCGCTTTACCACGATTCATATACGTCGTCTGCTTAGGGCTCACGACATGAGTTTCACGCAGATTTCAGACCTCTTTGAGTTCTCATCTCAGGCCTATTTCAGCCGCTTTGTGCAGAAAAACCTGGGCATGCCGCCCTCGGCCGTGAGAGAATAGGGTGGAAATCTACGAAAGTATAGGCCAGAATATGCCCGCAAAAGATTCAAGAAAATTGTATCTTTCAGATAACCAATAAAATAAGAATGAATAATGGATAAATGGGTTACGAGTTGGAAACGAGTGGGTTTCTTTCTCTTTCTTTGTTCTGCACTGCTTCAAAGAACTCTATGTTCTATGTTGCAAAGGTAATGAAATTCTAATGAAAAGTAGTAGGAGGCGCAGAAAAAAATCAAAGAAAACCGAAGCATAAGAATTTCTATCGATTTAGTTCGGGTTTGTTTATACAAAGATTTTTGAAATTTTCTTTTATCTGGAAGAAAAACTATACCTTTGTATTTGTAGAAGTATAATCTTGGCATTACTAAATCATCGTATGACGATAATAAATAGAATAAAAGTAGTGCTTGTGGAGAAGCAACGCACAAGCAAATGGTTAGCCGAGCAGCTTGGCAAATCAGAGAACACGGTTTCTAAATGGTGCTCTAATAAAGTGCAACCCTCATTGGAGATACTATACGAAATCGCCAAGTTATTAGATATAGAAGTTCGTACCTTAATCGTTCCCTCAAAAGAACAGATATGAATAAAAATCAATTAGCAAACAAGATATGGGCGTCTGCCAATAAGATGCGCTCCAAGATAGAAGCCAATGAGTATAAGGATTATATTCTTGGTTTCATATTCTATAAATTCCTTTCAGAGCAGGAAGTCAAGTTTCTCATAGCAGAAGGACTTACCAAAGAAGAGTTTGCCGAAGAGATAACAGAAGAGCATCCCGAGAATGTGGACTTGCTCCAAAACAGAATTGGATATTTCATCGCTTATGAGAATCTTTATTCCACATGGCTCGAAGCTGGACATGACTTTTCGGTAGCTAATGTACGTGACGCACTCTCTGCGTTCAACAGAATGGTTTCTCCGAGCCACAAAAAAGTGTTTGAAGGCATTTTTGATACTCTGCAAGATGGTTTGAAGAACCTTGGCGGCACAGAGGGAGAGCAAACGAAAGCCGTCCGAAATCTGCTTAATCTTATCAAGGATATACCCATGAATGGCAAGCAGGATTATGATGTCTTGGGCTTTATCTACGAATACCTTATCAGTCAGTTTGCCGCCAATGCGGGCAAAAAGGCAGGAGAGTTTTATACTCCGCATGAAGTGTCGCTCTTAATGTCTGAAATAGTGGCTCATCATCTACGCAATCGGCAAACCATTTCTATTTATGACCCTACAAGTGGTTCGGGTTCGCTGTTGATCAACATCGGTAAGTCGGTAGCACGACATATCGCTGGTACAGACAAGGTAAAATACTACGCACAAGAGTTGAAAAAAAACACATTCAACCTCACTCGCATGAATCTTGTGATGCGTGGTATCATTCCGGATAACATCGTAGCACGCAATGGCGATACGCTCGAACACGACTGGCCTTACTTTGAGGATGGCGACCGCGAGGGCACTTACCATTGTCTGCATGTAGATGCCGTGGTTAGCAATCCTCCTTACTCACAACCATGGGCACCACCCCGCAAGAGCAAGACCGGTATACAAATAAAGATTGACCCTCGATTTGAATATGGCATTGCCCCAAAAGGAAAAGCCGATTATGCTTTCTTACTCCATGACCTTTACCATCTCAAGAGTGACGGCATCATGACTATTGTTTTACCCCATGGGGTGCTGTTCCGAGGAGAGCCGGGCGACCAGTCAGAAGGCTCCATTCGCCAGAAACTGATAGAAAACAACCATATTGAAGCCATTATCGGACTGCCTGCCGACATTTTCTTCGGCACGGGTATCCCCACAATCGTAATGGTGCTTCGCAAGGACCGCACCGACAATGGTGTGCTCATCATAGATGCCTCCAAAGGTTTTAAGAAAGAGGGAAAGAAAAACAAACTGCGTGCCTCCGACATTAAGCGGATAGTGGATACATATATCGAGAAGCGGGATGTCCCCAAATTCTCCCGATTGGTAAGCAAAGAAGAGATAAGGCAGAATAATTATAACCTCAATATCCCCCGCTATGTCAATTCTTCGGACGCTCCCGAAACGTGGGATATGTATGGTATCATGTTCGGCGGTGTGCCCAAAAACGAACTTGCACCATTCAAGGCCTATTTCGAGACCTTCCAAGGATTAGAACAAGACCTCTTTACGGAAACCGACACTCCCTATACCGAAGTAAAAGTTTCGGATATAGGGCAAGCTGTGAAGAATCACGCTTCTGTAGCGAGGTTTGTGGCAGACTACAATGATGCGTTTTCTGCTTTGGAGCGGTTTCTGAAGGAAAGGCTCATTGGGCAGATGGAACAACAGAACATTGCCGAAGAGGAGGAACATATCACCCGGCATATTTTTGACAGTCTGCAGAGCGTGCCACTCGTGGATCGCTTTGAAGCCTACCAGCTTTTTGCCGACAAATGGACAACCATCGCCCAAGATTTGGAGGTTATCCAGTCCGAGGGGTTCGGAGCTACTCGTATGGTAGACCCCAATATGGTGGTCAAGAAGAAAGATGACAAGGAATACGAGGTGCAAGAGGGCTGGATGGGACGAATACTCCCCTTTGAACTTGTGCAGACCACACACCTGAAAGAGGAGTGGACTGCACTACGGAGCACGGAACAGCGTTTGGAACAAGCCACTGCCGATATGGATGCCACTTTTGAAGAATTGGACGAAGAGGAACGTGCCGAAGTGGCTAATGACGATGGCACGATGGCTATAAAAGAAGTGGAACGTCGGCTCGCCGAACTGCTTGCCGATGTGGAAACCGAAGAAATAACCGCTCTGGATGAATACCTGCTCTGCACTCACAAGAAAGAGAAACAGGCTTTCATCGCTGCTCATCCTGAGGTGAACTGGCAGCGCATGGAGCCTGCCAAGGATGGTACCTATGCAGCCAAAGCGGTAAGGGAACGAATAGCAAGCCTGCGTGAAGGCTATCCTTTTGAGGAAGAGAGCACAGAGGCAAAGCTCATTAAGATAGCTACCCTCTCGGCTGAGATTAAGAGGCTGAAAACAGACATTAAGACCGCTGCCGCCATTTTGCACGAGCGTACCAAAACAAAGATTGAGGAGGAACTTACGGATGACGATGTCAGAGAGTTGCTTTCTCTGAAATGGATTAGGACGCTATCCGAGCATCTGATGCAGTTGCCACATACCGTGGTAGACGGCTTTGCTCAACAGTTGAGCGAACTCACACGCAAATACGACACCACCCTTGTGGATGTTGAGCGGGATATTCGCGAGGCATCTGAGTCGCTGGTCGGCATGATTGACGAACTGACCGGCTCCGATTATGACATGGCAGCTCTTGCCGAGTTCAAACAATTGCTCCTACACGCTTAAACCCTTACGACAATGAAAAAGAATAAACCCGAAATAAGATTCAAAGGATTTGAGGAAGAGTGGGAAGAGACTGCCTTAGAAGACCTTTCTTCTAAGGTGATAGACAAAAATAATACTCGTACATATAAGACAGTATTTACCAATTCTGCAGAGTTTGGTATTATTGATCAAAAGGACTATTTCGACAGAAATATTGCCAATTCCGAAAATATTCAAGGGTATTATGTGGTCATGCCTAACGACTTTGTTTATAATCCTCGTATTTCCACATCAGCTCCAGTAGGGCCTATTAACCGAAACAAACTCTCATATATAGGAGTAATGTCTCCTCTATATTACGTTTTCCGGTTCAAGGAAGAAAAAATAGATTGGGCATATCTTGATTATTTCTTCAAGAGTTCTTCTTGGCATGACTATATGTTTCAGAATGGAAACTCAGGAGCTCGTTCTGACCGTTTTTCTATAAATGATAACGTGTTTGTGAAGTTGCCTATACAACATCCTAAATCTGAAGAGGAACAACAAAAAATAGGACTTCTACTAACAACCCTCGACAAGCTCATCCGCAAGTTAGAACTGAAGTTAGAGAAGCTGCAAAACATCAAGCAATCGCTTTTAAATCAAATGTTTACAAATGTTAAAGGGGGGGGGGTACGCGATACCGCTGATAAGATTTAAGAACTATGATGACAACTGGCAGATGATTGAACTTGCTAATATAGCAGAAAGGGTTATGAGGAAAAACTCAAACTTGGAATCCACCTTACCTCTTACTATCTCGGCTCAATATGGCTTGATAGATCAAGGTGAGTTTTTTAATGCACGTATTGCCAGCAAGGATATATGTGGTTATTATTTGATTAGGAACGGAGAATTTGCGTACAACAAAAGTTCTTCTGATGGCTATCCTTATGGAACAATAAAACGATTGGATAGATATGAAAAAGGAGTGCTGTCCACATTATACATTGTATTTTCTTTAAATAGTGCAATAGCCCAATCCGATTATATTGCAGCATATTATGACACGAATTATTGGCATAAAGAAATCGTGAAGCGTGCAGCTGAAGGAGCAAGAAATCATGGACTACTTAATATTTCGGCAGATGACTTCTTTGATACATTACTTGCTATGCCAAAGGACAAAGAAGAGCAACAGGCAATAGGAAATTACTTCATAAAGGTAGATGAATTAATAAATAAAGAGAGTGAGAAACTCACTAAGACCTGCACAATGAAGCAGAGTCTTTTGCAAAAGATGTTTACCTAACCGAATAAAGACAGAGAAGATGAAATTTGAAGACGAAGCTAAGTTTGAAGATGCCCTCGTGGCGGAGCTGATCCGCAACGGATGGTCTGAGAATGTGTTGTATTACCCCACGGAAAAAGAGCTGATACAGAATTGGGCAAACATCCTTTTTCGAAACAATAGCGGAAAAGACCGCCTGAACGACCAACCTCTTACAGAGGGCGAAATGCGCCAAATCATTGAGCGGATAGAGGACCTGAAAACGCCGGTGGCTCTGAATGGTTTCATCAATGGGAGAACCACCAATATCACACGAGACAACCCCAACGACCCCGCCCACTTGGGCAAAGAAGTGAGTCTCTCTATCTATGACCGACTGGAGATAGCGGGCGGCAAAAGTCACTACCAGATAGTTCGCCAGCCTAAGTTTGAACGGGGCAAACGCATATTGCCCGACCGCAGAGGCGACCTGCTCCTGCTCATCAATGGGATGCCCGTGATACACATTGAGCTAAAAAGTAGCAAGGTGCCTGCCATTCAAGCTGCCAACCAGATAGCCAAGTATTCGCACGAGGGGATTTTTTCCAAACTCTTCTCCTTGGTGCAGATATTTGTGGCGATGAATCCGGAGGAAGCTCTCTACTTTGCTAATCCCGGGCAGAGTGGCAAGTTCAACCGCGATTATTACTTCCACTGGGCAGACCCCAACAACGAACCGGTCAACGACTGGAAAGAAATAGCCTCAAAACTGCTTTCCATCCCGATGGCACACCGTATGATAGGCTTTTACACCATTGCAGACAAAAGTGATGGTATCTTGAAGGTGCTACGGAGCTATCAGTACTATGCCGCTAACTCCATCAGCATAGCAGTAGCCAAAAACGATTGGAGTGCTCGAGAACAAAAAGGTGGTTATGTATGGCACACTACAGGGTCGGGCAAGACAATGACCAGCTTTAAGGCGGCACAGCTCATTGCCGCCTCGGGCGATGCTGACAAGGTGGTGTTTCTTGTGGACCGCATAGAGCTTGGCAACCAAAGCATTCTGCACTATCGTAGTTTCGCAGGCGACAGCGAAGATGTGTGCGACACCGACAATACCGATATTCTGATAGACAATCTAAAAGATTCCGACACTGGCATCATGCTTATTGTTACCTCCATTCAGAAGATGAGCCGTGTGAACAATCGGGAAATAGGCAATCGAGCCATGGACCTTGCCTTGATACAAGGCAAGCACATTGTCTTTATCGTGGATGAATGCCATCGCAGCACATTTGGGGATATGCTCATCACCATTAAAGACACCTTCCCCCGAGCTTTGTTCTTTGGCTTTACGGGTACACCCATCAAGGATGAGAACCAAAAGAACATGAACACCACGCAGACAGTGTTCGGTGAAGCGTTGCATCAATATTTGCTTGCCGACGGTATCCGAGACAAGAACGTACTTGGCTTCGAGCCTAAATTAGTGGAAACATACAAACAGAGAGACTTGCGCAAAGCGGTGGCGTTGGAACAAGCAAAAGCCACGACGGAGGAAGAAGCCATGGCAGACGAGAAGAAGAAAGCCGTCTATCTGAAATTCACACAAGGCTCCACTGTACCCATGGCAGGGTATAAAGCTACCGATGAATCGTACATTAAAGGAATAGAAGATTATCTGCCGGAAAGCCAATACGACAGAGATGAACATCACAGAGCCGTGGTAGGAGACATTAAGGACGGATGGAATACGCTTAGTCAGTGCGGGAAATTCCACGCCCTGCTTGCCACACGCAGCATTCCGGAAGCGATAGAATACTATCGGCTGTTCAGAGAGATGATGCCCAAATTGAACGTAACGGCACTCTTTGACCCCACAATCGACAATGTAGATGGTGCCATATACAAAGAGGACGGGTTGGTGGAAATCCTTGACGGCTATAATGAGATATTCGGCTTGGCGTTCACAATACCTACTCACGCACAGTTCAAAGTAGATGTGTCGCTTCGTCTGGCTCACAAGGAACCATATAATAGAATTGAACTTGAGCCCAAGAAACAGATAAACTTGCTCATTGTGGTGAATCAGATGCTCACAGGCTTTGACTCCAAGTGGATTAACACGCTCTACATCGACAAAATGATGGAGTATGAAAACATAATTCAAGCCTTCAGTCGTACCAATCGTTTGTTCGGTCCGGACAAGCCATTCGGTATCATCCGTTACTATCGTCGTCCGCACACTATGAAACGAAACATAGACAAAGCAGTGGAGGTGTATTCAGACGGTAAACCAGTTAAACTCTTTGCCGATCCGCTGGCGTACAATCTGCGAAAGATGAACGAGTTGTTTGCCGACATAAAGTTTGTGTTTGAACACGCTGGCATTGCCGATTTTGTCAAACTTCCGGATGGAGATGCCGAATGCGGTCAGTTTGCCAAACTCTTCCGCTTGCAGAATGAGCATCTTGAAGCGGCACGCATACAAGGATTTCGATGGGAAAAGCGTGAATATAAGCTGAAAACAGAGGAAGGCAAGCAAACTATTATAGGAGTACTTATAGACGAACTGACGTTCAATATTTTGGTACAACGTTATAAAGAATTGCAAAACGGTGGCGGCGGTGGCGGTGGTACGATTGAAGATGTCCCCTATGATATTGACCCCTATATTACCGAGATAGATACAGGCATAATCGATGCCGAATATCTCAATAGCCGTTTTGTGAAATACTTGAAAGTACTTAATGGGGGAACCGCTTCGGAAGCAGAGCGTCAATCTGTATTAGCAGAATTGCACAAGTCGTTTGCGTCACTCTCTCAAGAAGAACAGCGTTTTGCCGGCATATTTTTGCACGATGTTGAAAATGGATCTGTCAATATAGATGAGGGCAAGACTTTTAAAGACTACATCATTGAGTATCAAACAAAGGCGCAGAACGACAGTATTCGTAAAGTTTCAAATGACTTTGGCATTGATGAAAATTTGCTACGAGAAATTATGAATGCTCACGTTACAAGAGATAATCTGAATGAATATAACCGTTTTGCGAATCTGATAGACTCGGCTGATGTCGAAAAGGCAAAGACGTTTTTCGAGCATCAAACGGGAGAAGCCTTATCTACATTCAGAGTGAAACGAATGTTAGATGAGTATATGCGCAAATACATTTTAGAGGGATAATCATCATAATGATATGGCAGTAAAATCAAATGACACCAATCTGTCTGAATTGCTAAAGACAGTAGGAAATGGGAAAAGCCAATTACCTGATTTTCAACGCAGTTGGGTATGGGACGATACAAGAATTTGTAAATTCATAGAAAGCCTGACTTCAGGTTTTCCTATGGGATCTGCAATGTTTTTGGATTACAGTCCAGATGCAGGCATAAGATTCAAATATCGACTATTTGAGGGAGTCGAGAAGAAATACGAAAGTGTTGTGCCCGACTCTTTGGTGTTGGATGGGCAACAGCGTCTCACAACGCTCTACCAAGTATTTATGAGCAAAGCTCCTGTTATTACAAGGACAGATACAGATAAGGAAAGTGTTATTAAGAGATACTATTATATGGATAAAAAAAAGGCAATTGATCCGGAAGCGGACCAATTAGATGCCATAATATCCATATCTGACGATAAAACTAAGACAGAAAACATAGGCAGAGATATCATTCTTGATTTGCGTACAAGGGAAGACGAATATAAGAACCGGATGTTTCCACTTAATCTCACCTTTTCTGACACCATGGACTGGATATGGGGGCTGATAACATACAATAAGGAGGTAATGCCCATTGTCCAAAAGTTTCAACAGGAGATTTTAGAACCCCTTAAAAAATATACTTTCCCTGTTATTACGCTTGCCAAGGATACTACGCCTGAGGCTGTATGCCAAATCTTTGAGAATGTGAACACCGGCGGTGTTACGCTCACGGTTTTCGAACTTGTTACAGCAAAGTTTGCCGCAATGGGCAGTAAAAATCTAAGAGAAGAGTGGAATAAACTGAAAACAGAACTCAACAAGAGAAACGATGATTTACTGAAAGATTTATCCGGGCCGAATTTCTTAACTTCCATGACATTACTTTTGTCCTATATGAAAATGAAGAAAGGGGAACGGCAAACAGTATCTTGCAAAAAGAAAGATGTATTGAAGCTCGAATACAATGAGTTCTTTGCACATCTTGAAGATTTAAAATAAGGTTTTACTTCTGCTGCCAATTTTATGGTTCAATAAGGAATTTACAAATCAATAGACATTCCTTATAGTACTCAATTCATACCTCTTGCCGCCATATTCGCTTACGATAATATCAATGGCAAAAAACTAGGATTAATGCAGAATCTGGATTTGTTGTCTGAATGGTTCTGGTGCGGTGTTTTCGGAGAACTTTATGGAAGTGCCAACGAGACTCGGTTTGCACAAGATATTGTTGGAATATTCGAATGGATGGACGATGCCGATACTGTCCCCGAAACTGTTACAAGGGCAAATTTTGATGCTACTCGGTTGTTATGGCTTCAAACACGGAATAGTGCCCCTTATAAAGGGGTCATGGCTCTAATAAACAGGCGGCACCCGAAGGATTTTATGAGTGGGCAAGATATGGGGATAGCCAATTATCTGTTAGAACTTACAGATATTCACCATATCTTTCCACAGGCATATTGTACAAAAGAACAATTACCATCAAGGAAATGGAATTCGGTAGTAAACAAGACACCTATTTATGCAGCAACTAACCGTTCTATAGGTGGAAAAGCTCCGAGCTTGTACATTCAAACCATTCGTAATAAAGGAGTTATCGAAGAAAAGATAGATGACGCTTTGAAATCTCACAACATAAATCCTGCTTTACTAAAGAGCGATAGTTTTAATGCTTTCATCGTGGATAGAGCTAAACGGCTTCTCAATTTAATAGAAAATGCATGGGTAAAGCTGTGTCCGGACGAGAAAGCGATTCTACCATACAGAATTTTGGAGAGGCACTCACGGCGAACGAGGAAAAATTTACGCAAAACATAGTTAGCGTTGCAGCAGATTTAGCCAAGAGACTACATGTGGGGCAGGTTGATAAAGCAGGAGTAGATTACTTTAGCGGTCATTTGTCAGCTGTTGCCTCGATGGGCAAAACTTGGAAAGAACAAGTGGTAGGCTATCTACATGATGCAAGCGAGACACTCCGTATTCAGCAGATGAGGTTTTGTATTTGCTGGATAAAGATTTAGGAGAACCTTTGCCAAAGGATTGTAGAGAAGAACTTGCAACTGCATTGCTTTTGCTCAACCACCACACAACATCCGACAGGGAAAGTTACATTCGTGCCATAGGGACTAATGCGCTTGCAACGGCGGTAAAACTGCATGACCTTACGCACAATATGGACTTGTCTCGAATTTCTACTCCAACAGAAAAAGATTTAGCAAGGGCTAATCGGTATAGAAGAGAGTATGACTATTTGAACAATATCTATCAGAATAAAATATAGAAACAAAGTGATTCAAGAATGGAAAGCAACATAATTTTATATACAAACGACAATGGTGATGTAAGCATCCAAGTGCGTTATGAAGATGGTACATTTTGGCTTACACAAAAGCGCATGGCGGAACTATTCAATGTGAATGTTAGTACCATTAACGAGCACTTAAAAAGTATCTTCAGCACAGGAGAGCTATCAGAAGAGGGAACTATTAGGAAATTCCGAATAGTTCAAAACGAAGGTGCTCGTCAAGTGATGCGAGATATCACATTCTACCCTTTGGATGCCATTATTGCCGTAGGGTATAGAGTAAATTCTGAGCAAGCTACACGCTTTAGGAAATGGGCTACAGAAGTGCTTAATTCGTTTATTACCAAGGGTTATATACTTGATAAAAACCGATTGAAGCAAGGCGAACAGTTTGGGCACGATTATTTTAAGGATTTACTGGAAGATATTCGTGAGATACGTGCCAGTGAGCGACGCTTTTATCAGAAAATTACGGATATTTATGCACTGTCAATTGACTACGACAAGCAAGCACCAGAGACAAAGCGTTTCTTTGCTTCAGTGCAGAATAAGTTGCATTGGGCTATTTCCGGTCAAACGGCAGCCGAAATTATCTATGGAAAGGCTGATGCTAACCAGCCTCATATGGGACTGACTACATGGAGACATGCCCCAGACGGAAAGGTGATGAAATCTGATGTGCTGATTGCCAAGAATTACCTTGACCAAAAACATATGACAGCTATTAATCGTCTTGTATCTGCCTATCTTGATTTGGCTGAAGATCGTGCTGAACAGGAAATACCCATGACCATGCACGATTGGAGTACATTGCTTGAAGGACCAGGGAGTGTCTCCGCTTTAGAGGCCAAGTTGAAAGTGGAGCAAGAATATGAAGTATTCCGTCACAAACAAGATGCTGAATATATCTCAGATTTTGATAGAGAGATAAAGCGGTTAAAAGGAGAGGAATAGTGTTTATAAAGCACCTAAGTATGATTCAATGCCTCATAATCCTATTCTCCTTCAGAGTACTGCCAGAAAAGAAAACTAATTTCAAATAATTAAAAATTACTACAAATATTAATAAAATAAAAGGAACTGTATGAAAAATCATTTCTTATTTTTCTAATGATAATATCATCCATCACCATGTTTGCTCAAACCAAGAAATACTATTGCGAAGTCAAGGGGGTTGAGAAAGAACTATCATCGGGCCTAAAAATTGTTTTTGATTTTGGGAACAATTCCGTGTATTCTGCATGGGGTGGACTTAAAAGTAAACAACAATTGGTTGATGAAAAAGGAGAAGAAATCCCATTTAACAGTATGGTTGATGCAGGTAATTACATGTCTGACAAAGGTTGGACTTTTGTTCAGGCATATACCTCTGTTTATGGTTCTCAGGCTATCGTTCATTGGATATTCTATAAGGAAGCAACAACCCCCAATGAAGCCGTCAAGGGGATAATGACTAAAGATGAATACAACAAAACAAAGAATAATGATAGAAATTCTATATAAAATAAACATTCTTAGTCGTTAAAATGTTGCTTCGTAGAACCAAATACTTTAAGCTAGTCTCCCCATCGGGCAATCTGCTGCAAAAAATGTTTGTGGACATATAATTCCATCGCACATTCCTTATCTCTCTCGATAGTCAATGGTTAAACTCACTGCTTT
>DCJH01000033.1:85101-86369 GCA_002317385.1 Prevotella sp. UBA1705
AGCTCCCGCAATAATGCCTGTATGCTTTTCTCTGCCGTATAAAGGCGCATTAAGCGTACGATCTGATTGTAGTTTGTGCCTATTTTATGTACTTGAGCTGTAAGTTCAGAGAGCTTGCGGTAATACTCCACGGCGGACTTATCCACCGTTATCACCTTGAAATGCTCTCCTAATAACCTTGCACGCACGAATTCAGACTCAGACTTTGAGTCTGACTTGTGATAGAGGTCTATCACCCGAAGTTGCTCTTTCGGGTCGGGCAGGCGGACGTGCCAATCGTCCCACTTGTCGGGCATATTACCATACTTTTTCGCTATTCTTTTCCTTGATTTATCGCTTGTCATATTCTCTTGTTTTTGTTCTTATAATCACGACTTTGGAGTGATTTAATCCCCTTTCGGGGCAAGGTGTGTCTTTGTGGGACAAACGGTAGTTTGTGTCACAAAGACACACCTTGCCAATATCAAGAATGATATAGATAAGCCCTGCCGTGTTACTGCATTCAACGAATGCGGTAACTCGACACTGGCTTGCATTCTGTGAATGCAATATTTCAGAGTTTTCGCCATAGCTCTATATCATCTTTATAATGTCTGAATGCTTACGAAGCACCAGCTCCACATACACCGAAATGCTTGTTCTATGCTCCTTTAGACTTGTCATGGTTTCTTGGGTATTGGATAATAGTGCCTTTCAAGCATGGCTTGTATGTCGCTTTGTCTGTAGAGTATCTTGCCTCTGATTTTGCAG
Source organism: Prevotella sp. UBA1705 (assembly GCA_002317385.1). GTDB lineage: Bacteria > Bacteroidota > Bacteroidia > Bacteroidales > Bacteroidaceae > Prevotella. The sequence continues at coordinate 85,852 of DCJH01000033.1, forward strand.
TAGGCAACCGTACCGTTGTCCCGATAGTCTTGGAGTGTGCGGGGACTCAGTCGTAAGAGTTTGCAAACTTCCTCTCCTGTAAGGTAAACCTCTCCGCCTAATATGGGGCGAGACGCTAAGCAATAACGCTCCAATTTCTTCAATATGCCCTCCATCAGTTGAGCAAACATCTGCATTTGTGGGTCTTGCTGTGTAATGATTTCATTCTCTGCCATCATTCATTCTGTGTTTGATTTCATTCATTGTTTGTATTCAGGTGGGTTCTAAAAATTAGCCTTGTCAGATTTTTCTTCTCTTCCAGAGTTTCAGAGTGTCAGTGAGCGAAAGAGCATAGCAAGCTATGCGACTGAGCAAACTGACGGTCTGAAGCCAAGAGAATGGAAAAGATGACAAGACGTAACCCATACTTATTTAATATTTATAAACGTTGGTAATTTTTAGAAACCACCTTCAGTAACTCTTTAATGTCGCTCTCCTTATAATAGCATTTATGTCCAATGATGGAGAAGGGTATTTTA
>DCJH01000015.1 GCA_002317385.1 Prevotella sp. UBA1705
TCGCTGAGATCGCCCGTCCCCACAAGGATGCCGCCTTCCTTGCTGGCGAGCTCCATGAGAATCTGTGTGCGCTCGCGAGCCTGCGAGTTCTCGTAGGTCACGTCGTGGACGCTGGCGTCGTGGCCGATGTCCTCGAAATGCTGCGTCACACTCTTGGCAATGTTCACCTCGCGGATGGTGATGCCGAGGCTGTTCATGAGGTCTATGGCATTGGTATAGGTACGGTCGGTGGTGCCAAATCCGGGCATCGTTACGCCGATGATGTCGCGGCGGTCCTTCTTCAGTTTGTCGAACGTCTTCACGCAGACCAGCAGGGCCAGCGTGGAGTCGAGGCCGCCGCTCACGCCGATGACCACCGTCTTGCAGTGGGTGTGCACCAGTCGTTTGGCCAGACCCATGACCTGAATGCTGAAAATGTCGTTGCAGTTGTGCTCCATATCGCTCGACGAGGGGATGAACGGATGGGGTTCCACGGCACGCTCCAGCACGAAGTCGCGCGGAGTGGTATATTCCATGTCGACGATGTGGATATGGGCGCTGTCTATGAGATGCTGGGCAGTGGTGAAGGTGGTGTTGTTGCGCCGCTCGCCACGCAGTCGCTCAATGTCTATCTGGGCCGTCTTCATCTGGCTGGTCATGGCAAATCGCTCGCCCTCGGCCAACAGGGCACCGTTCTCGTAGATGAGCGCGTTGCCGCCATAGACCACGTCCTGCGTGCTCTCGCCGAAGCCGGCGCTGCTGTATACGTAGCCGCTGATGGTGCGGGCACTCTGCTGGGCCAACAGGCTCATGAGGTAGGCGTGCTTGCCAATGAGCTCATCGCTGGCCGAAAGATTAAAGATGATGTCGGCCCCGGCCATGGCGAGGCTGTTGCTCGGAGGTACGGGCGCCCACACGTCCTCGCACACCTCGACGCCGAAGAGCACGCCGTCGCAGGTGCGGAAAAGCTGTGGTTCGGGGGTCACCAGGCCCGAGAATCCGGCAAAGTGGACCGTCATAGGGCGGAGGTCGCGGGCAGAAGTGAACCAACGCTTCTCGTAGAACTCGCCGTAATTGGGCAGGTAGGTCTTGGGCACAATGCCCATGATCTTGCCCTTCTGCATCACCACGGCGCAGTTGAGCAGCAGGTCGCCCACAGCAATGGGCAGTCCGATGATGGTGATGATGTCGAGCTGGCGGGTGAAATCGAGCAGTTGCAGCACACTGTTCTCGGCCGCGTCGAGCAGCAGTTGCTGGCGAAAGAGATCCTGACAGGTATATCCTGTCACACACAATTCAGGGAAAGCGATGATCTTCACGCCCTGCCCTTCGGCCTGGGCAATGAGCGATTCTATCTCTTTCACGTTCTGGCGACAGTCGGCCACCTGCACGGTGGGCACTGCACTCGCTACCTTGATAAATCCATATTTCATCATAATCGGGGGAGGTGTTAGGTGAGAGTTTTTAGGTGTTGGGTGAGAGGATGAGAGGTGTTAGGTGAGAAGTGTTAGGTGTTAAGTGAAACTTATAGAGGATGATGGGAGATACCAAGGGAGGATGGATATAGCAGGAGTGGCTGGGGAGGCTGTCTCTCTTCACTCCACACCTGTCATTCGTCAGCCCACATTCCTCATTCCACACTCGTCATTCGTCATTATCTGATGGTTACCATGGTCGCTCCGTAGCCATATTCCTGGAAGGAGGCGTCCTGATAGGTGTACGACTTGTATTTATAGGAGAGCTCCTGGATGATGGCGCGACGCAGCACACCCTCGCCCTTGCCATGGATGAAGACAATCTTCTGGCCGCGCTTATCGGCATATTCGGCCAGGGTGTCGCGGAAAATCTTAAGCTGATATTCGAGAATCTCGCCCGACTTCATGCCGCGCGTGGTGTCGAGCACCTGCTCGGCATGCAGGTCTATGACCACAGCATCGTCGAGGTCGCGCTGGCGCACGTAGGGCGACTTGCCCCGACCGCCCTTGCGCTGGTCGTCGCCATAGCGCTGCACGAGCCTCTCGCGCTGGGCAGCGGTGATGGTCCCAGGGGCTGACTTGGCCTCGGGCGCATCCTTATACATGGCCTCCTTGAGCTGCTGGGCATCGATGTCGCGTGGCTGCGGCACCTTGTCGGCCTCGACAACGGTGTAGATGAGAGCCGGGCTCTCGAAGAAAGGATTTACCCGGAAGGCATTGGTCTTGAAGAATCTCACGGGATCAATGCGCAGGGTGGCATCGACAGAAGGCTTCAGCTTGTAGCCCGAGTCGCGCTTGTAGGCCATGAGTTGCACGTTGACGCGTGAGAGAGCATTGATGTCTTCGCGCACCAATGTGCCGAGCTGCAACTTGGAGTTGGGCTCCAGTTCGCCATCGTAGACCAGTTTCCACTGGGTCTCGTCGATGATGGCGTAGGCGTAGCGCATGAAATAGTTGCTGTCGTTTACCAGAAAGAGTTCAAACTTGGGATTGGCCATGAGGTTGTCGCTGGCAGGCAGAAACACGAGGTAGGCCGAGAGCCGGTTGCCACCTTCGCGCTCGCGGGGAGCGGCACGGAAGGTCACTTCGAGGGTGTCGTCTATCATATCGTCGACCGACATGTCTATCTCCTCGTCCTGACCATCACGCAACAGCGCACTCACAGAGCGGCTGCCGGGATTCTCGAAGCTGTCTTCGGAGCCTGTCTTGCCTCCCGACGGCTTGCGGTTGATGGCATTGGCCGTGCTGTAATCCTCGGTCTTGGCCACTACCACCTCACTGATGCTCATCGGAATCTGGAATCCATCCTCATCCTCCACCAGCACGATATTGTTGCCTTTGAATCCGGCCACCTTGCCGCCGCCTGTCTCATTGAGAAATCTAACGGTATCTCCTATTCTCATATCTTACTTTGAACTTTGAACATTGAACATTGAACTTTAGGGCCCTTTTACTTTGAACATTGAAATTTGAACATTGAACCTTTGGGCCTTACGGGATGAGCAGGCTCGAATCGCCATAGCTCAGGAACCGGAAATCGTGGCTGAGGGCATAGTCGTAGACCTTGCGCCAGTCGCCCTTGAGGAAGGCGCTCACCAGCAGGAGCAGCGTGCTCTGGGGCTGGTGGAAGTTGGTGATGAGCATCTTTACGATGCGATAGGTGTAGCCCGGGGCAATGATGATCTGCGTACTGGAGTGCAAGGTGTCGAGGTGGTCGCGGTCGAGATAGTCGAGCAGGTTCTGAATCGACTCGCGCACCGACAGCGGCCGACCGTCCACAAGCAGCATACCCTGCTCGTCGTGGGGCTGATCGTAGGGCTCCCATTGGTTCACATGGAGGTCTTCCTCCGAGGCATTGGGGTTCTGGGCGAGCTTAGCGCCCATATAGTAGAGGCTCTCTAAGGTGCGCACGCTGGTGGTGCCCACGGCAATGGCCGCGCAGTCGTGCTCCAGGAGTCGCTGCAGCGTGTGGCGGTGCACCACGATATACTCGGTGTGCATATTGTGTTCCACAATGACATCCGACTTCACCGGGCGGAACGTTCCGGCTCCTACGTGGAGCGTCACCTCGTCGCGCACGATACCCCGGGCATCGATGGCCCGCAGCACGTCGTCGGTGAAATGCAGTCCGGCAGTAGGCGCGGCGACGCTTCCCTTGATCTTGGAATAGACCGTCTGGTAGGTCGTCTTGTCGCTTTCCTGTGTCTCACGATTAAGATAGGGCGGAATGGGGAGTTCGCCGACGGTTTCGAGGATGTCGGCAAAGTTGATTTGGGCATTGTCCCAAGAGAAATCAATCCAGTAGTTGGTACCGCCCACCTTCTCGGCGGTCTTGCTGCGGTCCATGGTTGCAGTGAGCGTGAGCCGCTCTCCCTTAATCTCGAAGTCGCGCTTGAGCGAGCCTTCCTTCCACTTTTTCAGGTTGCCCACCATGCAGAGCCAACTGCAATGGGCTGTGGTCTGGAACATCTGCTCGTAGTCGGCGGGCTGCATGGGCTCCATGAGAAATACCTCGATGAGGGCGCCGGTCTCCTTGCGGAAGTGCATGCGCGCCTGAATGACACGGGTGTTGTTGTAGACCAACAGTGCGCCCGAGGGCAAATATTGGGGAAGATTGTAGAACACGTCATCGCTTACGGTGCCGTGGTTGTAAATCAGGAGTTTGCTATGGTCGCGCTGGGCCAGCGGAAACTTGGCAATGCGCTCATCGCCAAGGTCGTAATTATAGTCTGCAATGTGTATGTGTTTTGTATCCATAATCTGTTGTTTATCAGCCGGCCAAAGGTCAGATGGCGCTCAGCGAGGCCAGCACAGCGAACACAAGTATCGTCATCATGGCCATCATCACAATGTCTATGTCTACATTGGAGTAGCCGGTGCTGGTGTATTGGGAGGAAATATAATTGATTTTGGGGCTTACCTTATAATAGAATTTGTGGAATACAAGGTAGCTGATTCCGCCAGCCGCCATGCCCCAGAGCAGTCCACAAACAATGTCGCTCGGATAGTGTAGGCCCAGATACATGCGGGTCCAGCAGTTGATGAGCGACCAAATGACGAGGGCTGTGTTAAAGAGCCGATTGCGCACCAACAGGCAAAAGAACGTGGCAATGCTCATAGTGTTGGCCGCATGGGCCGAGAAAAAACCATAGTCGGTGCCACGATGGTTGCCCACCACCTCGACCATATATTTGAAATACGGGTCGTTGGACGGTCGCCAACGTCCCACAAGCGGCTTCACGATGCCCTCGGCAACGCCGTCGGCCAGCAGGATGCACAGTGCCGAGCACCCCACGATGAGAGCTATCTGTAGCATGGTCTCATTGTTTTTCACAACAAGATAGAACAGTGCCAGATAAAGAGGAATCCACGAGAGACCAGAGGTCAGCACCTCGGCAAAGTGGTCTACAAACAGCGAGTCGCTGCCGTTGAACCACAGCAGAAGTTGCTGATCGAGGTGAATGAGACTGTCTAACATTACTTTGATGGTTTGATAAGCTTAAATCATCTCTATCTGGTCGGCCAAAATCCAGCCCTCACGGCCGTCGGAGAGCTTGATGCCCCTCCATTGTTTCAGGCTGCTGTCGGTGACATCCACACGGGTTCCCTCGTGCAGGATAAACGCGTCGGTGCTGTTCTGCACTGGCGTTTTCTTCACATTGACCGACGGTGCGATGATGATGGCACCCTTCTCTTCCTGCAAATTGCGTTTCTGTGTCCAAGCAAAAAGATTGGATAGACCGAAGATGATGAGGAAGAGGAGACCGCCGAAGAAACCAATCTTGCGGAGAAGAATCTGTGGTGCAAACAGATAGACAAGCATCAGAATAAGCGCAAGCACAATGGTGACGATGCTCAGCACCGCCCAATTGTCGGTGCTGGTCATATTGACAAGGCTGCGATACCAGGTGGTGAAAACCACATCGTCTTGCGGCAGGAGCTTGTCGATGGTCTTCGAACGGGCAAACTGCAGGTTGAACCTGATGTCCTTGTCGCCCGGAGAGAGCCGGGCGGCACGCTCATAGGCCAGGATGGCCTGCGAAAGACTATCCGAACGATAGTAGGCATTGCCGAGATTATAATAGAGGTCGGCCGATATGCCGGTCTTCAGCAGACTGTGATAGTCGACAATGGCTTGCTGATAGTTGCCCGATTTGTAGGCCACGTCGGCATCGTTCTTGGTGATGGCCGAAGCCTCGAAAGGCAGGAGAAGCAGCGTGAAAAGGAGCAACAGCATTCTTTCCACACAGCTTGATGGGGTATGTAAGTGGTTGGGAATCATCGTTTAATGCTTCTTTTTCATTTCTTCTTCTATGTCTGTGATGGCTGTCATGGCTGCCAGGTAAGTCTTCTCCATGTTGCCGGCCTCGTCGCCCGGTGCATAGCGCTCAAACTCGCACTCGTCGAGGGCGGAGATAAACTTGTCGATGTTGGCCTCGGCAATATGATGAGATGCCAGCGACTCGGTGATATTGTCGCGAGAGAGCTGCTCCACCGGCATGTTGAGCTTATATCCGGCATAGTCCCAAAGGGCGCGCAGCACCTCGTCGTAGAACTCGCCGCTCTTGCCTTGGAACATGAGCTGGTTGGCCTTCTTGAGCCTCTTGCGAGCCATTTTGTCGGCCTTCTTACTACGCATCTTAATGATGTCGGCATTGTCGAGGGCGCGCTTGCGGAAGAGTATCAGCAGCACGATGAACGCCAACAGTGGCAGAAGCAGACAAATCCAATAGGTGACGCTGCCAAAGAAGAATCCTTCGTTGACCTTATAGAGCTTGGTTTCGCCCAACATGAGGCCATGGATATCGTTGTCCTTGGGCACATCATAGGTGGCGCTGGCATTCTTGCCGTCGCCCTTGTCCACGGTGAGGGAGAAAGGTTTGGTTTTGATGGTCTTGTAGGAACCCGATGGAATATCAAAATAAGTGAACTCCACGGAAGGCACGGTGTACTTGCCTTCGGAGCGCGGAACAAACAGAATGTCGTAGACCATGTTGCCTTCGACACCATTGGCGGTCAGTTTGGTCTTGTCGGTAATCTTCGGATCATATTTGTCGAAGTTCTTGGGGAACTCGATTTCGGGCAACTTGATGAGTTTCAAGTTACCGATTCCGCCCACCACCACACGCAGGGTGACGGGGTCGCCGGCCTTCACCTCGGTCTTGCTCAGCTGCGAAGATATGTTAAAACGCCCTACTCCACCGGAGAAATTAGCCGGTTTCTTGGGCAGCGGGTCTACCTGAATGGTGAGTCCGGGGGCCTCGATGTTGCGCTTCACCTCCACATAGCCGGAGCCTCCGTTGAAGAATGCCTCAAACGGATCTACCGAACGGTTCTGCTGCACCACGATTCCCTTGAACGTGATGCTGGGTACTTCGAGCTTACCGGTCATCTGAGGATACATCACATACTGGCTCCAGGTTACGGCACGATAGGGCTCTCCATTGACGCGCTCCATCTTGAAACTCTTCTGTTGGGGCAACTGCACCTCCTGAGAATGGAATCCTGTGAGGTCGGGCATCTTGCCTTCGAGCTGCGTCAGGTCTACCAACGTGTAGACCTTATAGGTGAGCAACACCGGCTCCTGCTCGTAGACGCGTCGCTTATTGGCCGAAACCTTGATAAACAAATCCTTTCCAGAGATGCGCGAACCTGCTGCCCGCATCTGCAGGCCGTCGTCGTCATCCTGGTGCATCTGCGGTGCGCCATTGGCCGTGGTAGAGGCATGGCCCGAGACGGTGATTCTCACAGCGCGCGACGACACGCTGCGCCCATTCACCTTGGCATGAGCGGCAGGAATAGTGAAGGTGCCCTCCTTCTCGGCGTAGAGCGTATAGGTGAACGTGATAGACGACGAACTGCTCGCGTGTCCGTTCACCATCTGATAGCTCGACTGCTGTGAGGTATATGGTCCTGCGATGACTTCAAGTCCGGAGGGGATGTTACCGGCACGAAACTCGTCCACGTCCTGCGTGTTGATCGTATAGGACAGACGGAAGTTCTCGCCGGCAGCCACCCGCGACGGGGCCTGAACGGAGATCTGTGCCTGCACGGTGTCGATGCCGAACACCACGCCGAGCACGAGGAGAACTATATGTATGAAATAGCGTGTCATTGTTTACGTGTTACCAATCCTTTTGTAGTCTACGATGTTGCGGCTGCTGTTGCTGCTGCTTCATGCGCTGTTGGGTTGCCTTTTCCTCCTGGATAGCGTAGTTCAACAGCTGTTCAGCATTCTCCTTGCTCATCTGATCCTTGGGTTGTTGCTGCTGTTGCTGCTGCTTGTCCTGCTTGGAATCCTGCTTCTTCTTATCTTGGTTTTTGTCCTTGTTGTTCTTGTTTTTGTCGTTCTTGTTGTTCTTTCCTCCCCCATTCTGCTTCTGATTCTTGGCCAATCGCTTGCAGAGAGCAAGGTTGTAGCGGGTCTCATTGTCTGAGGGGTTGTTGCGCAGGCTCTCCTTGTAGGCTTCGATGGCCTCGCCATACATCTGGTGTTTCTGACAGATCACACCTATATTACGATAGGCCATGGCCTTGCGCTTCCCGGCCTTCTCGCTCTTTCCGGCACTCTCCAACTGCACCGTGGCCGCCGAATCCTTCTGTTGCATGAGCAGCGCACAGCCCAGATTATACATGGCCTGGGTGTTACGGGGATTGCGGCTCAGCGCCTTACGGTATTCAATCTCGGCCTTGGGGTAGTTCTGTTCCCTATATAGCTTGTTGCCATTGCGGATGAACTGCCGATCGGCCTGGGCCGAGATGGATTGGCACCACCACAGCCCCATGAATATCATCAGTATGTATCTCAGTACTTTCATGAGTTCCTTCATTTCTTTTTAAACAGTCGGATGCGTTTCATCACCGGGTTGCGGGCCTCCATGACGCATATCTCCGCAATGAGAAGGAGTATGGCCAGGATGCCGAAAGCCTGGAACTGTTCGTTGTATTCGGTATAGATCACCGAACTGGTCTCGCCTTTCTGCAACTTCGTCAGATAGTCGTTGAGTTCCTCCTGAGCATCCGACGTGTTGTCTACATGGATATATGTGCCACTTCCGGCCTTGGCCACGTCGCGGCACATCTGCTCATTGAGTGCCGACATCACCGTCTGGCCGCTGGCGTCCTTCATGAAGTCGCCATTGCCTAACGGGATGGGGGCACCCTTGGGATCACCTATTCCGAGGATAAACACGTTGATTCCTTTCTTCTTAGCCTCCTGTGCAGCCTCCAAAGCTCCGCCCTCATGGTCCTCTCCATCGGTAATGACGATAATGGCACGACCTACCTTTTCCTGCTGGGTGAAGCTGTGCATGGCCACATTGATGGCCCGGGCCATATCGGTTCCCTGGGTGGCAATCAGCGAAGGCTCAATGTTTTGCAGGAACATTTTGGCCGACACATAGTCGCTGGTAATAGGCAACTGCACGAAGGCGTCGCCCGCAAAGACCACCAATCCAATCTTGTCATTGGTGAAATGGTCGGTGAGATTCTCCACCAACATCTTACTCTTGTCGAGTCGGCTCGGCTGCACATCCTCGGCCTTCATGGAGTTAGAGATGTCCATGCAGATGATGGCCTCGATGCCGTTGCGCCTCTCGTGTGAGATGCCCGTGCCCATCTGTGGGCGGGCCAACATGAGGATGAGCACACCCAGCGCACCCAAGAGCAACCCGAACTTCAGCACAGGACGAAACCTCGACACATTGGGCATGAGGTCACGGAGAAGTACAGGGTCGCCAAACTTCTTCAATCTTCTGGCCTTCCGACGGCTCACCCCCCATCTGACAAGTATCAGCAGCGGGATGAGCAGCAACAGCCAAAGGTATATAGGGGTTTCAAATCTCAGCATATCTTTCCTTTTTTCGTCTACACCCAGTTTCTATCCATTCGTCAAAACCATCATGGCAGGCGACGGAGCACAGTGTTTCTGAGCAACAATTCCAACAGCAGACACACGATGGCAGCTATCGCGAACGGCTGGTAGGCCTCGTAGCGCTTGGAGAATTTGGTGACATTCATCTTGGTTTTCTCCAGTTGGTCGATGTCGCGGTATATCTGTTTCAGTTCCCGATTATTCGTGGCGCGATAGAAATTGCCCTCGGTCATCGCCGAGATCTGGCTCAGCGTGCGGGTGTCTATCTCCACCGGCATGTTCACATATTGCACTCCCCCGGCCACAGGCATGGGGTAAGGGGCCACCTTATTGGTACCCACACCAATGGTATAGACCCGTATTCCCAGAGAGTGGGCTATCTGGGCAGCGGTAAGAGGCGATATATCGCCCATATTGTTGCTACCATCGGTGAGCAGAATCACCACCTTGCTCTTAGCCTTCGAGCCTTTCAAGCGCGACACGGCATTGGCCAATCCCATACCCACAGCCGTTCCGTCCTGAATCAATCCGCGGGCGGCAATGTCGGTACGGACATTCTGCAGGAGGTTCAACAGCGAGGTATGGTCGGTGGTCAACGGGCACTGGGTGAACGATTCGCCGGCAAAAATGGTGAGTCCGATATTGTCGTCGGGGCGACCCGAGATAAACTCGGCGGCCACATCCTTGGCTGCTTCAATACGGTTGGGCTTCAGATCCTCGGCCAACATGGAGGTCGACACGTCCATGGCAAGCATGATATCGATGCCTTCCACCTGCTTGTTGTCCCAGGAATTGTGGGTCTGCGGCCTGGCCAGCGCCACGACTATCATCACAAACGCCAGACAACGGAGGAGCATGGGCAGCGACATCAGCCGCACACGCCAGCTCTTCGAGGCGTTCAGATAAGCGTAGGTGTCGCTCATGCGCATCGTCGGCTCACTGCGCTTACGGTAGAGGAAATACCACAACACGTAAGGGATGAGCAGTAACAACAGCAGGAAATATTCCTTATTCGCAAATTCCATGTCCAAATTTAGATATTTTTTCGCAAACCCAACGACAGCGTTAGACCATCAATAGATACACATTATATATAATATAGGCCAGCAATGCCGTCACCACGATGCCGATGGTCCAGAGCAATCCCTTGATGGTGATGCGGTTCTGACGCGTCTTCCGGTCGGTCTCCGAGAGCTTCGGCACTATCTTTTCCTCGGTGGCCTGCCCCTCTATCTTCGTTCCGTCGATGAAGTTCACGGCGTTCACGAGATTCAGGTCGTTCTCATTGATGAGCGTGGAATACTTGGCAAACTTTACCAGGTCGGCCGTGGTGAAGAGCTCTGTCAGCTCGCTGAGCATCTTTTGGTCGCCCGAAGCCTGCAGGTGGTCAATGATTTCGCCCGACGTCATCTCCATGGCGTTGAAGCCGAAACGCTCCTGGATATACTGGCGCAGGGTGTCGGTGAGCTGGGTGTAATAGGTCTTCTGGTCCTCACTGGCCTGCATATGCTCCGACTTGATCTTGTCGATGGCATTCAAGGCGCGCTGATGGGCCGGCACATGCTTGACGATTCGGATGCGGGTGATGATGGGCTTGTTTTCCCTCAACCTCACCACGAGGTAGAATCCCACCAGTGCGAGCGCCACCACCAGTAGCGAAAGCCAGAACCACGGACTCCATTCCGACCAGAGAAACGGGTTGTTCTGCACGTCTTTCGGGGGGAAAAACTGATTGGGATGCAGGGTGTCTACATCCATGGTGATGACCTTCAGCGCGGCCGTTCCGCCCTGATAGGTCTTGCCATTCACCTTCACCGGCAGGGCGGGAATGGCATAGAGCTTCTCGTCGAACGACGTAATGATATATTGTCTCTCTACCTTCACCTGGTTGTTTCCGGCATCGATGGTGTCGCCATCGACTATGCTCACCACCTCTACTCCGGGCACCACATACTGCGATTTCTTCAGCGCGGGCCACTGCAGACGGGCATTCTTCGGCATGGTCACCCCAAGACGCAGGTGGGCCTGCTCCCCAATGAGTATCCCCACGGAGTCTATGGTCTGCTCCACCGTGACCTGGGCATGGGCCGAAGTCAGGGTCCACAGCATCAGGAAAGTCAATATTGGCCGAATTAATCTGTTCATTCTTTGTCTGTACTTTGTTGCGAACGCCTCTGTCACGAACGCTGCTTGAAGAGTAACATGAGCGACCTGGTGAAGTCTTCGTTGGTCGCGATGGCTGTCCAGTCTACCTTACTGCGTGAGAATGTGCGTCTCAGCACCTCCTCGCGGTCCATCCAATAGCGGGTGTGGGCCCTGCGCAACTTAGAGCTGGAGGTGTCGATATACATCTCGTGCCCCGTCTCTGCGTCGTAGACTTTCAGCAATCCGATGTCGGGCAGCATCTTGGCACGCGGATCATACACCTGAATGGCTATCACGTCGTGCTTGCGATTGGCTATCTCTATCTCCTTGGAGAAATCCTTCTGGTCGTAGAAGTCGCTGATGATAAACGATGTACACCGCCGCTTCATCACCTGGGTGAGAAACGCTGTGGCCATGGCCACGTCGGTCTTGTTGCTCTCAGGCTTGAAGTTGAGCATCTCGCGGATGATATACAGGATATGCTTGCGACCCTTCTTCGGCGGGATATATTTCTCGATTCGGTCCGAGAAGAAGATCACGCCTATCTTGTCATTGTTCTGAATGGCCGAGAAAGCGATGGTCGCGGCAATCTCCGTGGCCATGTCGCGCTTGGTCTGCCGACTCGTTCCGAAATCGAGTGAGCCGGAAACATCGATGAGCATCATCACCGTGAGCTCACGTTCTTCCTCAAATACCTTCACGTAGGGATGGTGAAACCGGGCCGTCACGTTCCAGTCGATGTCGCGCACATCGTCGCCAAACTGGTACTCCCTGACCTCCGAAAAGGCCATTCCCCTGCCCTTGAAGGCAGAGTGGTACTGTCCGGCAAAGATGTTTTGACTCAACCCGCGGGTCTTGATCTCAATCTTCCTTACTTTCTTTAGTATCTCACTCGTATCCATCCCGTGTAAATTAGAAATTAGAAGTTGGGTATCTGAAATTACGATTTGCCTGCCTGTCGCTCCTTCTTACAAGCTTACAAACAAACATTTGTCTTTACTCCACAACTCCTTAACTCCTCAATTCCTTGATTAACTCCAAATGCCCAAGCCGTTCTTCAGCCATCTGTCTTAACCCTTTTAACTCCTATAACTCCTTAACTCCTCAAATCAAGGTACCTCAATCTTATTCACAATCTTGCTCACAATCTCCTCGCTGGTCACATTTCCAGCCTCAGCCTCATAGCTCAGGCCGATGCGGTGGCGCAGCACGTCGTGGGCAATGGCACGCACATCCTCGGGCACCACATAGCCGCGGTGCTTGATGAAGGCGTAGGCGCGGGCAGCCTTGGCCAGGTTGATGCTGGCACGAGGACTTCCTCCGAAGGTGATGAGGTCCTTCAGCTCAGCGAGTCCGTAGCGGTCGGGGTAGCGCGAAGCGAAGACGATATCGGCAATATAGCGCTCAATCTTCTCGTCGATATACACCTGTCCGGCCACCTCGCGGGCGCGGATAATCTCGTCGGCAGTGGTCACGGGCGATACCACGGGCATTGCGCCCTGCGTATTCTCGCGGATAATGAGTTTCTCCTCCTCCAGCGTGGGATAGTCGATGAGCACCTTGAGCATGAAACGGTCTACCTGAGCCTCGGGCAACGGATAGGTTCCCTCCTGCTCGATGGGGTTCTGCGTGGCCATCACGAGGAACGGATTGGGCAACTTGAACGTGTTGTCGCCAATGGTCACCTGGTGCTCCTGCATGGCTTCGAGCAGCGCGCTCTGCACCTTGGCCGGGGCACGGTTGATCTCGTCGGCCAATACGAAGTTGGCAAACACAGGACCCTTCTTCACCTGGAAGTTCTCTTCCTTCTGCGAATAGATCATCGTGCCGATGACATCGGCTGGAAGCAGGTCGGGGGTAAACTGTATGCGGCTGAAGTCGGCGTCGACAAGCTGTGCCAACGTCTTAATGGCCAATGTCTTGGCCAGTCCGGGAACACCCTCCAGGAGGATGTGGCCGTCACTGAGAAGGGAGATGAGCAACATGTCTACAAGGTGCTTCTGACCCACGATGACGCGGTTCATGCCCGTCACAAGATTGGTCACGAAGCTGCTCTGCTGCTCTATCCGGATATTAAGTTCTCTAATATCTACCGATTCTGCCATAATGTCGTACTATTTTCTGTTGTTTGAATTTAAACGCAAAAGTACAACATATTCCTAAGAGAGGCGAACCTAAGAAACTAAATAATACTAAAAAACCTCCTTAAACACTGAATTTTAAGAAACTTTAGCCGACCCCACCACACCTCGCCCCCTACTCCTCGGCTATCCTTACAAGTGAGGATAGCTGCAGGCTGAAGGCCCAAGGGCACTCCAGGGGCTGTCTCTACGGACAAACAGCCCCATGCTCACAGGCCATCGAACCTGCCCATTGGGCTACATATCGGGCAGCATCCGGCACCCGACTACGAGCCCTTACACTGTGATTTCCACCAGATTGCCCTCTATCCCGACAACACAACTCTCATAATATCCGTCGCCAGTGGTCCGCGGTCCGCTCACCACCTCGTAGCCATCAGCCTTCAACCGGCCGGTCAACTCATCGACCCGCTCCACGCTGCCCACGCTGAAGGCGATGTGGATATAACCGGTAGCCTCCTGCTTCTGGCGGTTCACCGCCACCGTCGGCTTATTCATCAGTTCCAATCTCGGCCCGTCATCAAACGAGAGGAAATACGACCGGAATCCCGTCTGCCTGTTGTGATAGCCCTCGTTGCTGCTGGCTCCAAAATACTTGATGAAGAAATCTCTCGCCAGTTCCAACTCCTCCACATACATGGCTAAGTGTTCTATTCTCATCGCTCTTGCCTTTTTATACTTCTTACTGGCTCGTCTCCTCCAAGAGACGCTGCCCGAAAACTAATCGAAATCAGCACCATGGGCGCGCCATGATGCTGATTCTCTGCTCACATCAAATGTCCATCGTCTGGACACATCATGTTTATTGTTTCCTATTTATTGCCTATTCCAAGCCATTACTTGGCCATGTCGAATCCCATTCTCACGCCATCATAGTTCTTGCTGATATCGCTGATGGTGCCGAGGGTAGAGTTGCCGCTGAACGCTGCCATGGTCTGCATGAGGCTCAACAGTTTCTTCGACTCAAAGAGCACGCTGATGCCGTTGCTGTTGCGGGTCACAAAACCGTTGAGGTTAAGCAGCAATCCCCTGAGCGTCAGCGCGCTGGTGCTGGGATTATAGGTGTAGTTGCCACTGAAACTCTTGCCTGCAATCTTCGATGAGAAGGTGCCGTCCTGGTTGAATGTGATGAAGGTGTTGCTCTGCTTCACGCCCAACTGGGCATACTGTGCCTGCAACTTATCCTCAATCTGGGTAGCCACCACCTCGCCACCAGCCTTGGCCAGCGCGTTGCTCGATGTGAAGGCACAGCCCGGGCCGTCGTATCTCCAGGTGCCATAGAGCTGGTCCTGCGACATCTTGTCGAGGCCAATCACACTGCCCAGCACATTGCCGATGGTCTCACCATTGGTCATTGCGCCAAACACGCCACCCAGAATGCTTCCAGCATCCGACGAGCTGTTACTGCCGCCGAGCATTCCCGACCCAAGACTACCGCACCCGGTTGTCAGCAGACAGAGCATGCCGGCAACTACAATACTTGATTTTTTCATTGTCCTTACCTTTTAATTGTTATCTTATCTCTTACTATATGTAAATAAAAATATATGCTATTTTCCATCCTTCACGCCATCAACGAATGGCCTGAAGCCCAACTTTCAGAGCAGGTCGAGCCCTTGCTTCTTCAGCGCCGACTGCGCCACGCGCTCATACATCACGCCCAGGTCGGCGAAATGGGTAATGGCATTCATCGCCGTGTGCTTCACACTGAGCGAGCCCGACTGCAGCGCGGTGATGGCCTGGTCTAAGAATTCGTGGATGCCCCGCTCGTTGGGCTCCTGTCCTTTCATGAAGAGGCGACTCAGAATGTCGTATGCACAGATCTGGTAGACGTCGCCCTCGTGCGCCATCCAGCGGTAGGCGATGGCCGGAGCATAGTCTACATACTGATAGAGATTGAAGGCTTGCATCTCTGCCATCTCCTGCGAGCGGGTCTGTTCCATCCATATCTCGGCTATCTCCACGGGCATCTTGTCGGCCGGCATCACCAGCGTGGCGAGTATCTTGCACTCGCGGATATCCTCCTTCCATAGCTCGATGGCCAGGTCGTAGTCCTTCCCAATCTCCTTGCCCATCTCGCGAAGTCGGGTGAAAGGCACCCCCCAATTGAGGTGATAGTCCAACCCCTTGTCGCGCATCGATTGAGCCGCCACGCCGTTCATCATCAGGCGAAAGCTCAGTTTAATTTCCTTGATCTTATCTTTTGTATTTTCGTTCATCTTTTTCAATATTATATTTTTATCATTCCCCGGGCTCGGACTCATCCCCACCCTATCTTGTCGTGCCGGCGTATATGTGGAAAAATTCAGCCTTCACGCCGAACCAATTATGAATTATGAATTATGAATTATGCATTACCAGAGTATCTCATCATCTGTTCGGCATATCCCTCGGTGTAATCCACGCTGATATCGATAATCTCGCCAGCCTCATCGCACACCGGCGTCATCCTCGGATTGATGAAACCCTTATAGGGTGCGAGGTTCAATCGCTCGTAGCGGCTCAGCACCTCGGCGTGAATCTCCGGGTCTACGCTCACCGCATAGCGTTCCACCAACTGCCGGGCAGCCTCATAGTCGCCCTCGCTCTTGATGCGCTGCACCTCGGCGAGCAGGCGGGCAAAGAGCCCACGCAGCGCCTCGTAGTCATTGATTTGGACGAAAGTCTTGCCATTTCGTTTAACGAGTTCCACCACTCCGTTGCCATTTTCCAGTGCCCAGTGGGCTATGAGCGCCCGATTTCGCATGTGGCTCTCCTCAATCTGATGCCCTGGTTTGATGCGCACGAGCTGCGTCATGAGGCCGTTCATCATATAGTGGTAGTACTGACTCTTGTAGGCTTCGGCATCGGGCACAAGCCCAAGTTCCACGAGTTTCTCGTCGGCCAGATAATAGAGCCCGAAGAGGTCGGCTCGCGCCTCCTCGTTGGTGCTGCCATAGGCCTTCAGGCTGTCGGGGTCTACGCCAGGCAACAGCTGCCCGCTGCCATGGCCCAGACACTCGTGGAGGTCGGTGTGCAGGTCGTCGCAGAGGTCGCCATAGCGCTCTATGAGCTGGCGGGTAGGCTCGTCGATCACAAACTCCTCGTCGAATCCGTTGCCCCTTGCCGCCTTCTTGTAGGCGTCGGTGAGGTTTCCGATGGTCACGCTCTTGGAGCCATACTGCGCCCTGATCCAGTCGGCGTTGGGCAGGTTGATGCCGATGGCCGACGCCGGATATTCGTCGCCGCCGAGCATGGCCGCGCAGATCACGTTGGCCGTCACGCCCTTCACCTGCGGCTTGCGGAAGCGCGGGTCCACGGGCGAGTGGTCTTCAAACCACTGGGCATTGCCCGCAATGGTCTGCGTGCGGCGCGTAGCCTCCAGGTCTTTGTATTCCACGATGCCCTCCCACGAACCTTTCAGCCCGAGCGGATCGCCATAGACCTCGATAAATCCGTTGATGAAGTCCACCTGTCCGTCCTGTTCCTGCAGCCACTCGATGGAGTATTCGTCGAATCGTTGCAGGTCGCCGGTCTCGTAATAGTCTATGAGCAGGTCGATCACTCGGCGCTGACGGTCGTTCTCGGCCACCTCGCGCGCCTTGCCGAGCCAGCCTATGATGCGGCGGATGTGCTCGCCATAGAGCCCGTTGGCGGTATAGCGCAGCTCCTCCAGGTGGCCACGACGCTTCACGAGTTTGCTGTTCAGACCGAACGACGGCTGCCCGTCGCCCTTATAGTCGGCCTTCTGGCGGGCATAAAACTCCTCCACCTCCTGCTGCGTCACGCCCTCATAGTAGTTGCAGGCAGAGGTCAGCACGAGGTCGTCGCCATCGGCCTGGTTCACACGCTTGGGCTGCACCGTGGGATCGAACACCACGGGCGCTATCTCGCCCACCACCGCTTCCCACGACACGTAGCCCTCGGGCAGACGGTCGGCGGGCAGCGATGCCGCGGCCTCGCGCAGCCATTGCTCCGAAAACTCGGGCACGAATTTCTCGCAGCCATAGTGGTGATGAATGCCATTGGAGAACCAGAGGCGCTTCAGATAGACCGTCATCGCCTGGAAATCATCCAACTCCCTATCGCCCTCGAAGCCCGTATATACGGCCTCAAGGGTGTGGCGAATGAGCAGATTGTACTTACCAAACTGGTCGGTCACAATGTCTCGCCCGGCCAGCGTGGCCTCCGCGAGATAATAGATATATTTCTTTTGTTGGAGCGTGAGCTGCTCAAATCCATCCAGTCTGTAGCGCAGCATCTGGATATCGGCAAAGCGCTCATCGGCATACTCAAATTTTTCTTCTTTCATCGTTGCTTTCCCGCCCCGACAATGGGTCGGGGGATGTGCAAAGATATAGTTTTATTTTCATTCGGAAAAGACTTGCGGCAGATAACAAACGGAATTATTACATTTTTTTAATGTAGCCCCTGTCAGGGCAACCCCAATCGATGGGATAAACCTCCTGGCAGAAGCCCATTTTCCCGAGCCTACCCTTGCCGATTCGACAACAGGCCCTTCCATCCTGCACCAAGCCATCCTCGCCCATCAAACCAAGCCTGACACAGCCTTCTGAGGCTCTCCATTTTCCATAAAAGCCTACCCTTCCTCACTATGCCAACATCCATATTTTGTCACTATTATTCATCAATCATTTTTTCTCCTCTTAGCTTTCGCATCATCATCCAGGCCTTGATTTTTCGAATTCGGCTACCCATTTTTCCGTCTCAGCATCGCTAAGCCATAGCGAAAAGGCCCTTTTCGCCAGGCTATTTCGCCGAAACGGGGCTGACGGAGCTATCTATTGGGATGGCGATAAGGGCGCTTTCGCAAGGCCATCTCTATCCTTTCGCTGGGCGATAAGGGCCTTATCGCCCAGCCAATGCTACCTGATGATGGCGAGAAGGGCCTTTAGGCGGGATTTCGGAGCAGCGAGATTCAGGCAGGTTTTCGGAGAGAGGGCAGCGGCTTCTCCCAGAAGGGCAATCCCAGGCAAGGCTTTCCGCTTTTTTCATCGGGTATTTTTCTCTGGAGAGCAGGGCTCTTCCGACTGGTCGGACCAGTCGGACTGGTCTGACGAACTCTTCCCCCATTTCCCCCAAAACCACGCTCTTATCTTGGCGCAAGCCCCCAACTTTTTGCGCCTTAGCGCCCAAAACTCAAAAAAAATGCGTAAGTTTGCACTATACAAAACGCTACGCTTAAGAATTTGTCTCAATGAAATCAATCCTTCTCCGTGCCGCCCTGCTGGCACTTCCGCTTGCCATCCAGGCCCAGACCCGACAGGACTATAACCTCCGCACATGGTCGTTCTCCCACGACAGTGTGGCATGGCAACCCGTCACTGTGCCCCACGACTGGGCCATCAGCGGTCCGTTCGATAAGAAATGGGACCTGCAATATGTGGCTATCGAACAGAATTTTGAGAAGGAGAAGACCGAAAAGTCGGGCCGCTCGGGCGCTCTGCCCTGGATTGGCCGTGGCTATTACACCACCCATATCAAGCTGCCCTCTCTCCACGGACGCCGCGCCACGCTTGTGTTCGACGGCGCGATGGCCGAGCCCACGGTCTATGCCAACGGCCAGCGCGCCGGCTACTGGGCCAATGGGTATAATGCCTTTCGCATCGATGCCACGCCGTTGCTCCACGAAGGCGACAACCGCATAGACGTTAGTCTGCAAAATGTGGAGGAGAGCAGCCGCTGGTATCCTGGCGCCGGACTCTACCGGCCAGTGCGTCTGGTGGTCTCGCCCGCCCTGTGCATAGACCCATGGGGCACCTTTGTGCGCACCCTCGAAGCCGACTCACTATCGGCCCGCCTCGCCATCGACACCCAACTGCAGGGCTTCGAAGAGCACGACGGGCTCACCGTGGAATACCGTCTGACCGACGCCACGGGCCATTCCTGGCAGGCTTCGCAGGCCAGCGTCGACGCTCAGGGCCATGCCCATGCCGAGATTGCGTTGACTCGCCCGCGCCTGTGGTCGCCCGAGACACCCCATATATATAAGGTGGAAACGCGTCTCCTGCAGTCGGGCCGGCTCGTCGACGCCTCGACCGTGCGCACCGGAGTACGCACCATCAGCATCGACTCTATCCATGGGTTCCGCCTCAACGGCGTGAGCCGCAAGATCAAAGGCGTGTGTCTGCACCACGACCTCGGCCCGCTTGGTGCGGCAGTCAATAGGGCAGCGCTCATCCGACAGGTGCGCCAGCTCAAGGACATGGGCGCCGACGCCATACGCACCGCCCACAACATGCCGTCGCAGACACAGATGGAGGTCTACGACTCGCTGGGAATGATGGTCATGGCCGAGAGCTTCGACATGTGGGTCTACCCCAAATGCAAGAATGGCTACGCCCGATTCTTCAACGATTGGGCCGACCGCGACATCACCAATCTGGTGCTCGCCAACCGCAACCACCCCTCCATCGTGATGTGGTCGATAGGCAACGAGATTCCCGAGCAGTGGAGCGAGGAGGGCCGCAACATTGCCGCCCACCTGCAAGACCTGTGCCATCGACTCGACCCCACGCGCCCAGTGACGCAGGGCATGGACCATGCCGACGAGGCGTTGAAGTCGGGGTTTGCCCAGGTGATGGACGTGCCGGGATTCAACTACCGCGTCTTCAAGTACGATCGCAATATGAAAGGTCTCCGCACGGGCTTCCTGCTCGGCTCAGAGACGGCCTCGACGGTGAGCTCGCGCGGCGTCTACAAGTTCCCGGTAACCTTCCAAGTGGCCAAGGCTTATGCCGACGGACAGTCGTCGAGCTACGACACGGAGTGGTGCTCGTGGAGCAATCTGCCCGAGGAAGACTTCATGGCCGAGGAGGATAAGCCTTACGACATCGGTCAGTTTGTGTGGACCGGCTACGACTATCTGGGCGAACCCACGCCCTTCGATGAGTATTGGCCCAGCCGAAGCAGCTATTTCGGCATCATGGACCTGGCCGGATTGCCCAAAGACCGCTACTATCTCTATCGGTCGGTGTGGAACAAAGGCAGTCACACGCTGCACATCTTGCCCCACTGGACGTGGCCCGACCGCGTGGGACAGACTACTCCGGTGTTTGTCTATACCGACTATCCCGAGGCCGAGCTCTTTGTCAACGGCAAGTCGCAGGGCCGTCAGCGCAAGGCCGCGGGACTGAGGGTAGACGACCAGCGCCCCGCCACGGGAGCCATTGCCCGCCAGCGTGCCACACGCTACAGGCTGATGTGGGACGACGTGAAATATGAGCCGGGCGAGCTTCGCGTAGTGGCCTATGATGCCCAAGGGCAGCGCGCGGCCACCCAAACGGTGCGCACGGCCGGAAAAGCCCGTGCCTTGAGCCTCACGGCCGACCGCTCCACACTCCGTGCCGACGGCGACGACATCACGTTTGTAACCGTGAGTCTCGTAGACAACAAGGGCACCGAGCTGCCCACTGCCAGCGACCTCATCAAGGTTTCGGTATCGGGAGCCGGCACGTTCCGCGCCCTCTGCAACGGCGATGCCACCTCACTGGAGCCCTTCACAGAGCCTCAGATGCGCCTGTTCTCGGGCAAACTGGTGGTGCTCGTGCAGGCCAAAGCCTCCCCGGGACCCATCACCCTCACCGTGAGCTGCCCCTCGCGCCATCTCCGCAAGACCATCAAGCTCTCGGCGCGGTAGCCTTCCGGCTCTCTTTCGGCAGCCTCATCGCTCTCTTCCGGCAGCCTCGTTGCTCCTCCTCTTCGGCCCAGCCGCTATCTCGGTCCCTGTAAGCCGCCACACTGTGGCGGCCCTCCCTCCCCCTCAGTTTCACTTCTCTTCCCCTCTTCCTACCCCATGTCAAAGCATCACTCCTCCCTTCTCCCTTCCCTGTTGCTCCTCTTGCTCGCCCTCCCCACATGGGCACGCCACTACACCGTCATCGTTTCGCTCGACGGATACCGATGGGATTATCCCCAATGGTACGACACACCGTTCATCGATTTCATGGCCGAGCAGGGTGTTTCGTCGGGACTTGTCCCGTCGTTCCCGTCGAAGACGTTTCCCAACCACTACACCCTCGCCACGGGTCTCTATCCCGACCACCACGGCATCATAGCCAATGAGTTCTACGATCCCACCACGGGCGAGAGCTTCTCGCTGGCCAATGCCGTGCAGAAATCCAACCCGGCGTTCTACGGCGGCGAGCCCATCTGGAACACGGCCCACCGTCAGGGCCGTCGAGTGGCGGTGTTCTATTGGCCCGGCTCCGACGTGAAGGTGAACGGTCGATACCCCGACAAGTTCTTCTTCTACGACCAGAAGCCACGCCTCACCATGGCTCAGCGACTGCAAGGCGTGGTCAGCGAACTGAGCTTGCCCGAGCGACGGCGCCCCGATCTCATCATGGCCTATCTCGAACAACCCGATGCCAGCGGTCACAACAGCGGTCCACAGAGCAAGCGCACGCGTGCCGCCGTGGGTGAAGTAGACTCTCTGCTGCAGGCCATGTACCTGAATATCCGCCAACTGAGCTATGCCGACAGCGTGAATCTCCTCGTGGTTTCCGACCACGGCATGACCTGGATTCCGCGCGACCACGCCGTGAGCATCGGCCCAAGTCTCAAGAAGGAGTGGGTGAAGATGGCCAGCGGCTCGGTGCCCTGCAACGTCTACGTTGAGCCGGGATGTCAGGATTCGGTCTACGAGGCACTGCGACGGGTGGACCATGTCAAGGTGTGGCGCAAGCAGGACGTGCCTGCCTATCTTCACTACGGCACCCATCCGCGGGTAGGCGACGTGGTGGTGAGCCCCGACGAAGGCTTCGTGATCTATGAAAAGGATATCATCGCCGGCGGCACCCACGGCTTCGACCCCACCCTGCCCAGCATGCACGCGCTGTTCAGAGCCATGGGTCCCGACTTCCGCCACACGGAAATCCCACATTTCAAGAATGTGGACATCTATCCGTTGCTCTGTCGCCTCTTGGGCATAGAGCCCGCGCCAAATGATGGAAATATAGAAGAAATTGAGACAATAGTTAAATAAAAACAGGCCATTTCTCAACCTTTGGTCGCCAAATATTGCGTAACTTTGCAACAAGGGGAACCGCCGCGTCGGCCCATGGGCACGGCATGGCATCCCCGCCAAGCAACTTAACCGAATAGAAACAACCTCAGATAAAATCAAATCAAGAATGGAAAGAACATGGAGATGGTTTGGCAAGAACGACAAGATTACGCTTGCCATGCTCAGACAGATAGGTGTTGAGGGCATCGTCACGGCCTTGCACGACGTGCCCCTCGGCGAGGTGTGGACGCGTGAGCGCATTCACGACCTGCGGTCGTATATCGAAAGCTTCGGCCTGCGCTGGAGCGTGGTGGAGTCGTTGCCCGTTACTGAGACCATCAAATATGGCGGACCCGACCGCGACCAGCAGATTGAGATCTACAAACAGAGCATGCGCAACCTCGCCGCAGAGGGCATCCACACCATCTGCTACAACTTCATGCCGGTATTAGACTGGGCCCGGACCGACCTCTTGCACGAGAATCCGAACGGCTCCAGCAACCTATACTTCAGCATTCCGGAGTTTGCTTATTTCGACATCTATATCCTCAAGCGCGACGGCGCCCGCGAGGACTGGGCACGATTCCAGACCCTCGGTCCCGACGGCAAGCCCAACGGCCGCGACATCTTGGCCGAGGTGGACGAGCTGAAACGTGGCATGACGCCTGAGAAAGACCACGCGCTGGTGGAGAATATCGTCATCAAGACGCAGGGATTCGTATCGGGCAACTTCAAGGAAGGCGACGAACACCCCATCGAACTCTTCCGCGAGCTACTGACATTATATGAGGGAATCGACCGCAATCAGTTGCGCGAGAACATGAAATACTTCCTCGAAGCCATCATGCCGGTATGCCGTGAGTGCGACATCTATATGTGCGTGCACCCCGACGACCCACCTTTCCAGGTACTCGGACTGCCCCGCATCGTGACCTGCGACGAGGATATCCAATGGTTCCTCAACGCCGTACCCGACCCGCACAATGGGCTTACGTTCTGCGCCGGGTCGCTGTCGGCAGGTGCCCAGAACAATCTGGTGGAGCTGGCACAGCGTTATGCCTCCCGCACCTGGTTCGTCCATCTGCGCAGTTGCCACGTTTTCCCCAACGGAGACTTCACCGAGGCGAGCCATCTCGGTGGTCGTGCCGACATCATCGAGCTGGCACGCATCTTCGAGAAGGCCAATCCCGCGCTCCCCATGCGTGTGGACCACGGCATGACGATGCTCGGCGACGAGAGCCGCGGCTACAATGCGGGCTACAGTTTCCTCGGTCGCATGCTCGCCATGGGGCAGGTTCAGGGCATCCTCGCTACCGTAGACCGCGAACTCGGCATAGACTACAAGCAGCCGGGATTCTTCGACTAATAAGAAATTGATAATTGAAAATTAATAATTATGATTACTTTCAAGGGGTGAGACCCGGGTGGCCAGAGTAACGTAGCTTATCAACAACTGGACTAATCCTGTGGTTTCTATAACCCCTATGAACAGCATCATCCAAGGAAAAGGCAAGCGCCTCCTATATGATGGGGCGCGCAGGCATTTGTCTTAACTCCTTAACTTCTTAACTCCTCAACTCCTTCAAAACAAATGAACAACCTTTTCAACATCAAAGACTACGTGGTAGTCATCACCGGCGGCACGGGCGTGCTGGGCCGTTGCATCGCCAAATACCTGGCACAGAATGGTGCCAAGGTGGCTATTCTGGGCCGCAAGGAAGACGTGGGACAGGAAATCGTGGCCGACATCGAACGTGACGGTGGCGTGGCCAAGTTTTACAAGACCGACGTGATGAACGTGGACGTGGTGAAACAAAACTGCACCGACATCCTCAAAGACTTCGGACGCGTCGACACCCTGCTCAATGCCGCAGGCGGAAACATGAAGGGAGCCACCATCGCGCCCGACCAAAACTTCTTCGACCTCGACCCCGAGCAGTTCCAGACCGTGCTCAACCTGAACCTCACGGGCACCGTCATCCCCACCCAGGTGTTCCTCAAACCCATGGTGGAACAGGGCAAGGGCTCTATCATCAACTTCAGTTCGATGGCCGCCTTCCGTCCCATGACGCGCGTGTGCGGCTATGCTGCGGCCAAGGCCGGCATCTCCAACTTCACCGCCTACATGGCCCACGAGACCGCCAAGAAGTTTGGCGAGACCATCAGAGTGAACGCCATTGCCCCCGGTTTCTTCATCACCGAGCAGAATCGCGCCCTCCTCACCAATCCCGACGGCAGCTATACGCAGCGCGGACAGGATGTGATCCGACAGACACCCTTCGGCAGAATGGGTCGCCCCGAGGAGCTTTGCGGCACCATCCACTACCTCATGAGCGACGCTTCGGCCTTTGTTACCGGTGCCGTGGCCGTGGTAGACGGTGGTTTCAACATCTTTGCGATGTAGCCTCCGCACCGCTAACCTCTACCCACCTCCTTTTACATTGGGATTCAACGTGCCGTGTCTGCCCCAACCTGGCAGCCTCCACCATCATTATCCCAACGTGAAAGAAGGTGCGCTTGTCTATGAACCCATCGACCCCGAGCAACACTTCCACTTGTCCTTGATTATCAATCGATTACAAACCGCCAAACAATCCTTCCGCCTTGAGTACCTTTTCGTCTCGCGATTCCTACCTTATCGTCGCACGATTAGGTACTATTCCTCCCGCCTTTAGTACCTCTTTTCAAAACTATATACTTCCAATCCCAGCCTCTCCCCCTGCCCCCTCCCCCGGAGGGAGGGGAGTATCATGCCAGATAGTCGGGATGATGGGTGAGACAGAGCGAAGTCTTAGTAGGGACATGCCCCGTGGATGTCCGCACCGCCGGAGGGCAAACGGGGATATGTAATATCATTCTACATAGGGGTAAATGTGGGCAAGAGTCTGTGTCCTGATGCCATCGGAGATGGCGAAGGGGGCTTTTGTCTCAATAATGATTTAGAGATTTTTTGTGTCTTTTGTGGACAAGAAAATGGGGGTTCCACAAAAAACACAGAAGAAATCAGAGAAAGAAGGGCGTTTTTTAGAATTTCACAAAAGCATCGCAAGGCGATGGATGAGGACGCAGAAGGATACGGGATGGGAGAATATTCAGGGTGATCTGCGGGGTGCGGACATGCACGGGGCATGTCCCTACTGAGCCATCACCATTCATACGCCATCATTTCTGTCTTCCTGCATATCACTCCCCTCCCTCCGGGGGAGGGGAAGGGGGAGAGGCTTTGTATGGGATGAAGAAGCGGAAAACTATTGGGCAGCTATCTTCAGGGCCTCGACGGGACGATTGGTAGTGATGAAATCGACGCCGAGATGGACGAAATGTGCCATCTCTTTGGGGTCGTTGACGGTCCAGACATTGACGGAAAGGCCGAGGTCGTGGCACTCCTTCACCCACTCGGGATGCGCCATGACGACCGAACCATGGTAGTCGATGCCCGTGAGACCAAGGTCCTTGATCTGGCGCGGGGTGAGGTTGCCGTCGAGATAAGCCACCTGCGCCTTGGGCGCCCAGGCATGGAGCCGCTCGCAGGCGTGCCGACTGAAGGAGATATAGTCTACCCGACCCTCGAGCCGGGCGGCACGAACCAGTCGCAACACCTCACGGATGCAGCGGTCTTCGGCCTCGGGCGTGCGATGCGCCTTCACCTCAAGCACGAGCCGACAGCGCAGCTTGCGGGCAGCAGCCAGATAGCGTTTCAGCGTGGGCAGACGCTCGCCGTTGCGCAGACGGGTGCGCTTGATGTCGGCATAACGCGCCGTCTCAATGTTGATGGTATCGCGACGGTCGGCACTCACGATGTCGTCGTCGTGAAAGACCACCACCTTGCCGTCGTGAGTGATATGTACATCGAGTTCCGAGGCGTAGGCCCCGATGCGGTCGGCGGCCCGGAGCGAGGCGAGAGAATTCTCTGCGCTGCCTGCAACGTCCCAGTAGCCACGATGGGCAACGATGCGTGTCTGCGCGGCGAGAGCAAGCGACAATACCATGAAAACCGAGAGCAGGATGTATTTTCTCATATTTGAAGTTCGATGATGAATAGGCCTCAAAGTTAGCACGAATAATCCGTTTGGCAGCCTTTTTGACCATGAAATGTGGTGACAACATACCGAAAACCATCCGCCGGCTATTGCATATCGATGCGGAAAGCCTTGGGCCGCACCATGTTTTCGGTGTAGACGTGGCCAAATCGGTCGGTCACGCGGATGCGAACCGTAGAGTTCGGCTGCGAGGCCCGGGCCATGAACATGTGGCTTGTGGGCGTGGTGACCAGATGAGGATTGTCCACTCCGCCGGCCTGAATCAGCGGACCCTCGTAGGAAATGATGTGTAGCGGGTCGTAAGCCTCCACCCTATTCACCGCGAGCGGGCGCCCGGCCTCGAATGCCTCCACCTTCCACAGCGGGTCGTAGTTCCACACATTGATGAGCACCCGGTTGTCGTGGCGCGGCGCGGCGTAGCCATGGGCAAAGGCGCGAAGCTCCAGTTCGCGCTCCGGCGCATAGCTGCGGGGGTCGAGGTAGACCGTGTTGAGGTCGTAAGCGCGAAACTGATAGGAACTGTTGTGGTAGGCACTCTTGTAATACCACTCCGCCCGTGGGCCGTCCCAGCGGTAGACAGCGTAGCCACCGGGTGCCCCATCCTGACACACGGAGTTGCCGGCCAGAGGGCCGGTGGTCCACCAAGTGGCACTGATGGCAGGCACGTTGTGGTCGGTGATATGGTCGGACACCTGAATGTTGTGGGCCATATGGAGGTGTCCCGAGAGCAGTTCCACATGGGTAAATCGGCTCAGTGCCGCCATGAGCTCACCGCTATTCTCCAGCAGCTCTCGGTGCACCTCATGGCCTTCGTCCCACCGCGGATGGCGGAAGACGGGGGCGTGCATGGCAATGACGATGGGCGTGGAGGCATCGGTGATAAGCGACAGGTCGCGCCTCAGCCATTCCATCTGCTGGCTGGCAAGCCGCGCGCGATAGTTGCAACGGCCCATCGTGCCCTCGCGGGCACCGTCGTTGAGATAGTTGGTGTTGTCGAGCACCACGTAATGCACCCGTCCGAGATTGAACGAATAGTAGGTGGGGCCGCACGCATCTATGAAGGTCTGGGCCGAAGCACGGTCGCCCTCCACCTGCGGATTGCCGTCGTGGTTGCCCATGTTGTGGTAGATGGGCGCATGGATGAGCTGCATCTCGCGCACGGCATCGCCGATATCGAAATGGTTGGCATACCAGAACATGTCCCAACTCTCGTCGCCGAGGCTCAGTCCGTAGACCTTGTAGCCCTCGCGTCGCAGTCTGTCGATAGACGCATTGATATCCCGGGCCACCGCGCGAAACTGCTCTACGTCGTTGTTGCGCCCCGCAAGGTGGCAGTCGGCCAGCGTAAAAATGGCATGCCTGTCGGTGTCTACCGACTTCAATTCGAAGTCGACGGTCTCCAATTGGTCCCTCTTCATCGGCACGAGACGCTTGTAGAACTGCGGCGAGTTGCCGCTCATGGGGGGCTCGTAGCCGCTGGGCGTGGAGACGAAGACATAGCCCATCGACTTGGAAGAGTGCAGGCGGTAGATACCAAAAGTGTCGGTCAGCGTCACTTCGACACCATCCGACACTTCCACACCAGCCAGTTTTCTGCCCTCGCAGGTCACCGTGCCTGTCAGTGTATAGCCCTCCCCAGGCAGTTCCACCGGTTTTCGGCTGGCCAAGGTCGGCGATATCTCTTCGCTTGCGCAACTCAATATGGACACGAGGCAGGCCATGGCCAGAGCCTTGGGCATGCGCCTGACCATTGTCATGAACCCGTTGTTCTCTTCTACAAGCATAACATTCTGGTTTACACCCGCAAAGATAGCACAACGACATGACGATAGGGTTACAGCGTTTTGTCAATCGTTCAAAGGAAATGTGACAATGTGTTTACCGCAAACTCCCCCATGTTTCCAACAAAAAAGCCTCGCCCGAAACAGATGTTCCGGGTGAGGCTCTGTATGAATAAGACACTCACGGCTCACTTGGACAGGCCCCGTGGGGCAGGCTGCGAGCCACGAATGGCTACCGAGCTACATAGTTTGTGATCCACTCACCTATCTCCTTGGTGCCGTAGACCTTGCCGCCCTCCACCTGAATCTCGGGTGTGCGCACATTGTTCTCCAGGGCCGCGTCGCAGGCCTGACGGATAAGGGCACCCTCTTCGCTGAGTCCGAAGTGCTCAAGCATCATGGCAGCCGAGAGGATTTGGGCCAGCGGGTTGGCAATATTCTTGCCGGCAGCCTGAGGCCATGAGCCGTGCACAGGCTCAAAGAGCGGTGTGTGCTCGCCGAGAGAAGCCGAGGGCTGCAGACCCATCGAGCCGGTGATGGCGCTCGTCTCGTCGGTGAGGATGTCGCCAAAGGTGTTCTCCGTCACGATGACATCGAAGAAACGAGGCTCGGTGAGCACGCGCATCGAGGCGTTGTCGATAAACATATAGTCGACCGTCACATCGGGATACTGCGGCTCCATCTCCTGCGCAATCTGGCGCCAGAGGCGTGAGCTGGCCAGCACGTTGGCCTTGTCGACCACCGTGAGGTGCTTGTTGCGACGGAGGGCGAACTCGAATCCTACCTTCAGGATGCGCTCAATCTCGGGACGATAGTATATATCGGTGTCGTAGGCCTTATCGTTGTCCTGATACTTCTCGCCGAAATACATTCCGCCTGTAAGCTCGCGGATAACCACGAAATCGGCTCCCTTGATGAGCTCTTCCTTCAGCGGCGACTTGTGGAGCAGGCAGTCGAACGTGGCCACGGGGCGCACGTTGGCAAAGAGGCCGAGCTTCTTGCGCATGGCCAGCAGGCCCGTCTCGGGGCGCACCTTGAGCGTAGGGTCGTTGTCAAAGCGGGGGTCTCCCACAGCGGCAAAGAGCACGGCATCGGCGTCCATGCACACTTTAAAAGTCTCTTCAGGGAACGGATCACCCACAGCATCGATGGCATGGGCACCGCAAAGGGCTTCATGGTAAGTGAACTCGTGATTGAATTTCTTGGCGATGGCATTCAGCACGTTGATGGCCTGAGGCATAATCTCGGGTCCGATACCGTCGCCTGCAAGAACTGCAATATTCAATTTCATAACTGATAGTTTATTTTTGGTTTTGATATTTTAATGGGAAGAGGTCGACTGCCACGGTGCGTCAGCCCGCCAGACGTATCTTAGCGTGAGGGAATCAGAACATATCGCGCTGAAAATCAACTATAAGACATTCGGCTATTATTCTCTTATTCCCTTATTCTATTATTCTCTTCAGTTCTCCGCCTCCACGATATTGAGCATCTTGAACGTAGCCTTGATGGCGGCTTCGGTCTGGTCGGCATCGAGTCCGTGGGTGCGAATGATGCGGCCTGTCTGCTCATGCCAGGTGATAACCGTCTGTACCAGTGCATCGGTGTGGCCTCCGGGGGGGATGGTCACGGTGTAGTTGGCCAGGCGGGGGAAGGTGCGATTGAGGTTGTCCTTGTAGATTTTGCGCAACGCTTTCACAAAGGCGTCATACTGTCCGTCACCGGTAGCATCGGCGGTGTAGACCTGTCCGTTGATCGAAATCTTGATGCTCGCAATGGGTTTCAGCCCGTAGGATGTAGACACCATGTAGCTCAGGAGCTTCACGCGGTCCTCCTGCGTGTCGTGCTTGAGCACGTCGGCCACGATGAAGGGCAGGTCGTCCTGCGTCACAAACTCCTTGCGGTCGCCGAGTTCCGTGACGCGCTGCGCCACCTTCCGGGTCTGCTCGGGGGTGAGATCCATGCCCAACTCCTCAAGATTCTTCTCGATATTGGCTTTGCCGGAGTTCTTGCCGAGGGCGTAGGCACGCTTGCGGCCGAAACGCTCAGGCTTCAGTTCGTTGCAATAGAGGTTGTCCTTGCTGTCGCCGTCGGCATGAACACCGGCCACTTGGGTAAAGACATTCTCGCCCACGATGGGCTGGTTGG
>DCJH01000045.1:0-28544 GCA_002317385.1 Prevotella sp. UBA1705
ATTCAAGAAAAAAGTTTAGAAAAAGATGATAGCATAGGTGAAAGATTGATATGAGTCAAGCGAGATTTATAGGATACATTATTATATAAGTAACAGTTGGAGGAAAAAGAGAAACGGAAAAAACTGGAGGGAGAGGCGGGGACGGCGGAAATTCATCCAAGCAGAAGCAGCACGAGGATGAGGAAAGAGCATGCGAGATTCAAGAAAGGAAGGAAAAGAGGTGGAGATGGAATAAAAACAGGGAACTATGTAACTTTTCAAGAGCATACGACGTTTATCATTATAATGAAGAAAGCTTTTGGAATTTTCATCCTACTGATAAGTTGGGCGAGTGCGGCAATGGCGCAGATGCACAACTATGACACCAATTTCCAGTATTCTCTCCGCCATTTTGTGGATACGATACCTATCGAAATTGAGAAGAATCAGATATTTGTTTGGGCCGAGATGAACGGTGAACGCCACCGATTCAACATCGATACCGGCTCGAGTCAGGGCTCTATGTACCAAGGGGCGCACATTGGCAGCTGGACAGAACTGGGCAATGTGGTGAGCCGTGACGCCGCAGGCTATCGTGACACGGTGCGTGTGATTCAGCTTCCACCGTTTAAACTGGGGCAGTTGGAGATTTCCAACTATGTGGCTTCGGTATTTCCCCGTCAGCACAGCAGGCTGAAATATGATGCCATATTGGGCTTCGACCTATTCAACAAAGGCCTTTGCTGCAAGATCGATGCCCGGCAGGGGTACATGATTATCACCGACCGACGCGACTTCTTCGACCTCGAACCGGGCTACGGCCTGCGCTACCAGCTGAAATGGTTTGTGCCTTATCTGCTGGTGAGTCCGTTCAAACGCCACGTCGACCAAGTGCTGTTCGACACGGGCTCGCGGCAGTTGTTCACGATGAACAAACAGAGTTTCGACGAGCATGCCTATAAGAGCAAGAACGTGGAGAGCCAAGTGGAAGGGCGCGCCGAGGGTGCCTTCGCCATCGGACAGTTGGGGGCGGAGCGCACAGACGAGGTGGTATTCATGAACCTCGACCGCCTGAAATGGGATGAATTTGCCTTCAAGAACGTGCGAGCCATTACCACACAGGGCGCGAGCCGCATCGGAGCACAGATACTCAACTATGGAACGGTGACTATCAACGGATTCAGGAGGAAGATAACCTTCCAGCCCTACGATGGTGTGGACAGCGTGGTGGTGAACAATCCCCTACCCCACATCGCCTACGTGCCGCGCCACGGGCAGCCCACCGTGGGCCTTATCCTCGAGGATTGCGACGAGTATCGGGCCGGATTGCGGCAGGGCGACACCATACTGGCCATAGACGGAAAGACCGTGTCGAGCTTCGGAGCCTTCACCGACTATCCCTTTGTGGAAGGGAGGGAATATAGGCTGCTGGTGAGGACCAAGGAGGGAAGAGAGAGAGAGGTGAGGGTGATGCCCGCACCATGAGCACCCCCTCCCTCAGCCTCTCCCAAGAAGGAGAGGGAAATAGGAGGGAAGAGGGAAGAAATCGGAGATAAGAAATATTGAAAAAGGGCTACTTCATGCGCTTGCGGACATCGGCGATGAGGAGCTGGAGGTCGGGGGAAGGCTCGCGCTCGGCAGAGGCCAACCGGAGGAAAGACCGATAGAAGGGCAGGGCCTGAGCACGGTCGCCTGTGGCATCGAGGCATACCGCCAGATAATAATAGGTGGTGATCGACTTCGGGTCGTAGCCCAGCGCCTGCCTGAAAGCCTTTGCGGCCGAGGAATAATCGGCACGGGCATAGCGACTCTCGGCTATGCCACGATAGCAGGTGAACATCTGAAAACTATCGGGAAGAAGTAAAGAGAGCGATTGTTCAAAACACTGTTGTGCTTCGTCATATTGTCTCAAGGCATTGAGCACCGCACCCTGATGATAGAGCGCACCGGCCATCGAGCCACCCGAAATGTCGATGGCTTGCTGGAAAATGTCGCGCGCCTTTTCGAGCGACTGCTGCCGCTCATAGCATACTCCAAGATTGAACAGCCCCATGTAGGTGGTGTCGCCAGCCGCCAACAACTCCTCATAGCCATTTTTGGCCAGGTCGAATTCCCTATCGATGAAGTAGGCGTCGGCCAGCACCCGGTTCACGGCGAGGTTGCCGTGGTCCTTGAACCAATAGCGCACGCACACCATCTGTGCCTGCCCGGCCTGGTTGCTCACATTGTAAGCTTGTCCCAATTCTGCCACAATCTCACCGTCCATGGGGTATCGGTCGATAATCTTTTGTCCCCACGCCTTCTGCAAAGCGGGGCGCGACAGAGTCTTGTAGCAATAGAAAATCTCACGCATGGTTTTATGGTCGAGGCTGTCGTCAGGCAGCGGCTTCACGATGTTGATGCACCGCTGATAGTCGTGCCGGCGATAATGGCACTCGGCCAGGCGCATTCTCACGGCCGCATTGTCGGTCTCCTTGAATGCCTTTTCATAGTGCTGCAGCGCGAGATAGAGATTGAACTCCTCCATACACGAGTCGCCGATTGCCATCTCCCGAAGGTTGTCTGCACCCGCGCGGGCACAGACAATCAACAGGAAGAAAGCCAATAAAAGACCTTTCTTCATCACTGAGAGAGAATTATCTATTGTAATTTGAAACTGATAGGAATGGTCACCATGACCTCCTTGCCAGTCGCATTGAACTTGGACAGGCCGTGGGCAATGCGGCGAGCCTCCTTGGCGAGGGCGGCCTGGCCCTCAGCCTTCTCGGCTACCGACGCCTGATTGTCCTTGTTGGCATAGCCCACTACATCGACCTTGCCCTGGATGTTCTGCCCCTTGCTTTCCGAAAGTGCCACATCCTGCACGTCGTAGGACCCGTCGGCATTCACCTTCAGGATGGCGTAGTACACGCCCTCGGCGCCCACTTTCTGAGCCTCGGCGGGATATTTCACGTTCTGCATCAGGTAGTTCATCAGCGCAGCCTGTCCTCCGGGATAATACGCAGAGATGAAATCTTCCTGGGAAGAAGCCTTGATGGCAGGAACCGACATACCACCGGAGAGCTTGAAGGATATGGGTACGTTGTATTTCACGTTCACCGGCTTACCCTTATTGATGCCCGGCGTCCAATGAGGCATGGACGAAACTACCCTGACGGCCTCTGCATCGAGCCTCGGGTCTACACCCCTGACGATATGAACATCTGTGACAGAGCCATCTTTCAGCACGACAAACTGCACGACAACGCGGCCCTGGATGCCCTCCTTGTGGCATTCTGCAGGATATTTCACGTTCGCAGCCAAATACTGCATCAGCTTAACGGTCCCGCCAGGGAAGCTGGGCATCCGTTCCACCACATCGAAGACCTTCCCCACGCTCTGCTCTGCGGCTGCCACACTGTCTGGCGAAGCCACCTCCAGCTGCTCCTCCTGCTGCTCTGTCAAAGCCTCGGGGGCAGTTTCCTGAAGGGTCATCCTACTGTTGAGCAGGCGGTGGGTCTGCTTCGAAAGATGGGAGATGACCGGGAGATCCTCGCTGAGAGTACGTGCAATCATCTCGATATTGCTCACGGCCAGCAGTCCGGCGGCCAGCGGAATGAAAAGGAGATACTTGGCTTTTCCTATTTCATGGGTACGACGTTTGTTCATCATTTTAATTCGATTTTTAAGCGGTAAGACATTGAAATTATTGGTCAGATCACGCTTTCCAGGGTGATAGGCCAAGCCGAGCAGGTGGTACTGATAAGGTTTGCGCGCATTTCCCTCATCGAGCACGGCCTCGTCGGCCAGATATTCCAGATTGAGACGTATCTCACGCTTCATGAGATAGCAGAAAGGATTGAACCAGTTGACCACGCAGAAGAGCTCTGCCACCACCACGTCGAGCGAGTGAAGCTGGGTGGCATGGGCCTGTTCGTGCACCAGAATCTCGTGGAGCTGGTCGGGCGACTGCGCCCCGGGGCACACGAAAATCCAGTGGAAAAAGGAGAACGGACTATGGTTGTCGCTGAGCCGATGCACCTCCACGCCCTCCATGGTGTCTACCGGAGTGGTGTAGGCCTGGCGCAGGATGCTGCCCAACTGGAACAGAAACCGCAGGCCGAGCGCCGCCACTCCTGCCCAGTAGACGGCCATTAGGCCATCCATCCACGTGAATGTGGGGGCGGGGGCATATACCGGCACCACCGGCAGCACATAGTCGGCATAGACCGTGGCCATGCCCACGACTGTGGCGTTGCCCTCCAACAGCCATTGTATGTTGGTCATCGGCACGAGCAAACTCACGGCAAGGATGCCCCACAACGCTATGCGTCGATAGCCAAAGAAGGTGTCGCGCGTCATCATGAGCCGATAGAATCCGTAGAGCAACATGAGCGCAAAGTTGAGTTTTAAGAGGTATATCATGGCTGTTTCTTGTTGTTTAAGCCCCCTAAGTTAGGGGGTTGGGGGTCTGAGCAACTGCCTCGCCCCCGATAATGGGTTGTCGATTGTTTCTCTCTACTGGGCAGTATCCTCGCCTCCCTCTTGCTGAGCGCTCAGGGGCGAGGCCTCTATCTCCTCGATAATCTCCCGCAGATCCTGCTCCGAGAGCTTCTCGTCTTTGGCAAAGAAGGTGACCATCTCCTTGAACGAGTTGCGGAAATAGTCGCGCACGAAGCCCGACATAAACCGCTTCTTGTAGTCGTTCTCGGCAATGGCAGGCTCGTAGACATAGGCCTTGCCGTCTTTCTTCTGGGCCACGTAGGCCTTGCGCTTGAGCTTGGCGATGACCGAAGCCACGGTGGTATAGGGCGGTTGAGGTTCGGGCAAGAGCTCCACCACTTCCTTCACGCCACACTGTCCCAACTGCCAGATGGCCTTCATCACGTCTTCTTCTTGTTTAGTCAGTTTTTCCATCATATTTTGTTTACCTTCGCAAATCTACGAAACTTTCGTAGATACCACAATGATTTTAGTGTTAATAAATACAAACACAGTTGTAATTTAACATATTACGAAGTATTCGTAGATAGTTCCCCACCCAATATCTTCCCTTGTAACAGGCTATAAAAGCCCGAGGCAAACCCCTCGTCAAGCCCTGCAACGAACGTCTTTACCTTATTTATAAAGCGCCCGCGCATAGATACCGCCCCAATCCAACGAGGCTACCCCCCCGCGAGGAGGCCGCCATCAACCCCGCAGCACAGCGGAAATGCGAGATTTTCGGCCCATAGCTTGTAGACCCAGAAATATTAACGTAACTTTGTGGTGGACCAATTATCCACACCCATGAGTACTAAAGCATTGTTTTTCGATATAGACGGAACGCTCGTCAGCTTCCGCACCCACGTCATTCCACAGTCGGCGGTCGATGCCTTGAGCAGGGCCAAGGAGCAGGGGATCATGATAT
The DNA here is from genome assembly GCA_002317385.1 of Prevotella sp. UBA1705. Lineage (GTDB taxonomy): Bacteria > Bacteroidota > Bacteroidia > Bacteroidales > Bacteroidaceae > Prevotella. Next base: position 5,369 of record DCJH01000045.1, read on the forward strand.
TTATCTCCACAGGGCGGCCTGTGCCGTTCATCGTCAACCTGAAACAGATAGCCCATCTCATCGACGGCTACATCACCACCAATGGTGCCCACTGCTTCATCGGGCAGAAAACCGTGAGCTGCCACAGCATCGGCAAGGACGACATCGGGCGTGTGCTCGATCAGTGCCGGCAGTGGGACGCACCCTGCATCGTGGTGGGCAAGGACCATATCGGCGTGTTCAATCCCAAGCCCGTCATCGAAGCGGCCTTCCAGCAGGGCCTGGGCCTCGAAGACTTTCGGTTTACACCTCTTGAGACGGTGCTCTCGGAGCCTGTGCTCCAGCTCACGCCCTTCATCTCGACCGGGCAGGAAGCCGAGCTCATGCCCACACTCTCGGCCTGCACGTCGGGTCGCTGGACGCCTGTTTTCACCGACATCACCCACGTCAAAGCCGACAAAGGCAAGGCGCTGCTCTCCATGGCGGCCTTCCTCGACCTCAACATCGACGAGACCATGGCCTTCGGCGACGGGGGCAACGACATCTCCATCATCCGACAGGCGGGCATCGGCGTGGCTATGGGCAATGCCGGCGACGAGGTGAAACAGCATGCCGACTTCGTGACGGCCAGTGTCGACGAAGACGGCGTGAAGCTGGCCTTGGAGCGTTTCCTCGACTAAACGGGCACGCCGTCAGCCCTTCTCTTTCCATGCAGCGCAGGTCATCGGCCTTGCGCTGCTCCCTCTCTCCCACCCTCACTCCCAGTTTTTGCCCCCTGAAAACTATGCGCACTCACCGCAGGCGCATAGGCCATTTATCAATTATATTTATCTAAAAACGAGACTTACAAACAGTCACGAATAAAACTTTACATCCCCTCGAACAGGCCATTTCTATGGGCTTTCGGGGCGATGAAGTGTAGATGTGTGGACGATAAGGTGCTTTTCGCAGTGCCTTTACTACCTTTTCGTGAGTCGAAAAGGCCTTTCTCGTGGGCCGAAAACAGCCCATTCCGAGGGCGAAAAGGTAGGAATCGCAGCGTCTCGGAGTGTCAAGAAAATACAAGTGACTATGGCACAGGGGTTTGCAAAAGGCTTATTTTCGGCGTATTTCGGGCCAAGATGGCTTTCTTTTGGAATACGCGAAAATGGCGAAGACTATTGTCAGAAGATTTCATCTCCTATTTCCGCCCGACAGCCAAGGGCGTGGGGGGAGCGTCGGCTCAATGCGAAGGCCCATTGAGCTCGGTGGAGAGGCTGAACGAGAACACCAGTCCGCCCTTGGGACTGTTCTTTACTCGGATGGAGCCATGGTGGAGAAGCACCGCGTTTTTCACGATGGCCAGCCCGAGACCCGTGCCGCCCATCTTGCGGCTGCGACCCTTGTCGACCCTGTAGAACCGCTCGAACAGGCGCGAAAGATGCTCCACGGGCACACCCACGCCGTTGTCGCTGAAGAGGAACGACCATCGGTCTGCCTGCTTTTCGGCCTTGAGCGTGATGGTGGTGCCAGTGCCGGCGTAGGCTATGGCGTTGTCGGTGAGGTTGCGGAAAATGCTGTAGAGCAGCGAGCGGCTGCCGTTGAGCCTGAGCTCCGAGGGCAGCTGATTGTCGAAATTCATCTGTCGTTCCTGCAGCTGCAGCGAGGTCTCGCGCTGGATATTGCGCACCAGTTCGGCAATATCCACCTCCTCAAACTCCTGCATCTCGGGCGCGTCGTCCATACGGTTGAGCGTGGAGATGTCTTGAAGCAGCGACGTGAGGCGCCCGCTCTGGGCGTAGCACCGCTGGAGAAACTGCTCCTTGGTGGGCTCGTCGATATGGGGATTGTCGAGAATGGTCTCCAGATAGCCCTGTATGCTGGCCACGGGGGTCTTGAGCTCGTGGGCAATGTTCTGGGTGAGTTGGCGCTTCAGCACATCCTGTTCTCGGCGTGTAGACTGCAGCCTCTTGTAGATTTTGATGATCTTTTCGGCTATCTCGCCCAGCTCGTCGTCGGGGAATGCCGCGAGGTCTTCGGTCTCCAGGCTCTCGTTGTGCTCCGCACGCGAGGCAAAAATCTTGAGTTTGGTAATGTTGGTTCCCAGTCGGTTCACAAATCGGTAGAGCACCAGCGTGAGCACAAGGATAGCCACCAAGGCAAACCAGAGGAAGTGTTGGTCGGCCTCAAGGATATTGAGCAGGTCGGTGTTGTAGGGCAGCGCGCTGCGAATCACCACGCTGTCGGCCGGAAAACTCGTGGCCGAATAGAAGAAATCGCGCCTCAACGTCCGGCTGTTGCGGTCTACGGCCGACCCCGCTCCATGCTTCCAGGCCTGCACAATCTCAGGTCGGTTGGCATGGTTTGTCATGGCTTCGTAGTCCTTTCTCACATTGTCGAACACCACCTGCCCGTGCTTGTCGATGAGCGTCACGCGCATGTCCTTCATACCGTGTCGGCTCACATATCTGGCCAGTGCGGGCTCGCTCAGACTGTCCATGTTATGGATAGCCTCATCCATCCGGGCGTTGAAGTCCTGCAGTTTGCTCTCTAAGAGGTCTATCTTATACTGCTTCTCGCGGTTCCATTGGAATATAATGAACGACACCGCAAAGGCCAGGAATATGGCCAATACGGTGGCAAACAACCGATGTCCGACCGAGAACGACCTCATCAGGCATCAAAATAATATCCGAATCCCAGTCGGGTGACGATACATTTGGAGAACCGACCGATCTTCTTGCGCAGGCGGGTGATGTTCACGTCGACCGTGCGGTCGAGCACAAGCACGTCTTTGGGCCAGATGCGGTCTATGAGTTCCTGCCGCGAGAACACGCGTCCCTTCTCGTCGAGAAGGAATCGCAGAAGCTCAAACTCGGTCTTGGTGAAGGCCACCGGCTCCCCATCCACGGTGACAGTCTTCTTGTCAAGGTTCATCTCTAAGCCCTGATAGCGCAGCATGGTCGACTGCGGGCGCTCGCGTTCGTCGGTGCGTCGCAGCACGGCGCGTACCCTGACGAGCACCTCACGGATGGAGAAAGGTTTGGAAATATAGTCGTCGGCCCCGAGATTGAAGCCCGTCACGGTGTCGTTCTCGGTGTCGCGGGCCGTCAGAAACACGATGGGAAGCTCGGCCGTCATGGGCTCGGCCTTCAACTGTTTGGCCAGGGAGAAGCCCGACATGCCGCCCATCATCACGTCTAACAAGAGCAGATCGAACGATGGCAAATCCTTTTCCAGAGCCTCTTCTGCCGAATTGGCCTTGTCTACGAAATAGCCCTCGGTTTCCAAATTAAACTTCAGAATCTCACAAAGGTCATCTTCATCGTCCACTACCAGTATGCGATATTTCTTATTTTCAGCCATAATGTGTTTGATTTTCAATTGCAAAAATAGTACTTTTTTATTGTAACATCCGTTTCATCGTGTTAAAAATCTATTAAGATTAAGCAGAAACGGAGGAGGGCGGAGAGTCTTCTTAGGCGTTGAGAGTCATGGATTTGAGCGGCAGGAGCATGTCTTTTCTCATGCAGGGCCGCAGAGGGAGGCAGGCTGAGCCATCGCCTTGGTCCCGCGGCGTCATGCCCTGAGCCGGACTACACCGCCGCACGATGCCCCGCTGTCCATCCTCATGTACCGTCAAAAACGTGTCATCACCTCCACCACAACCTTGTCGCGCTCGGAGGTTTTGGCTATTCCGCCAGCCCGATAGAAGTATTTTTCAAAATTGATGCGTATGTCGGAGACAAACGGACGGGCCAGACTCAGGGTCACGCCAGCCGTGAGGCGGTGGCGCTGATAGTCGTTGGTGATGAGCTCTCCGGCCTTGTCCTTGGCCCCATCCACGTATCTCATGCCGTCGCTATGGTCTGTCATGAAGTCGTAGCGCACCAGAGGCGACACCTTTTTGAGCAGGCTCTTGTCGTTTCCCACCGGCAAGTCGTAGTTCATAAATACGTCTACGGCATGCACAGGCTTATAGGCGTCGCGGGCATAAGTCTTGTAAAGATACTCCACCTCGGCCAGGAAGTTGCGGTAATGATAGGTCAGGCCGGCGTCATACATGAGCACCGTGTAGATGTCGGGGCGTATCTTCTGGATGCTTGCCTCCACATCGAGATGGATAGGAAGGTATATCATGGCCTTGGCCGAGTAGTTCACGCCCTTGGTCCAGTAGTCTTTCTGACCCGTAAGACCCGAGCCATTGAAGAGCCCCGCCTGCAACACGACGGGCACTCCTGCATGGAATTGGTAGCCCACCATGGCTCCAACGTCGCGCACATTGCCCACTTGCTTGGCAATGAAACTACGATTGGCGAAATATTGCTGGTGGGGAGAGCGGTGCGCGTCGATGGTAAAGGGCACGCGCATCTGGCCTATCGTGAAGTTGAACGAGCGCCAGGGATTGATCCGTGTGTAGGCATCGAGCATCTTGATTACACCTTCGTCGCAGAGGTCTATCTCCGCTTTGTAGCTCACCCGGGGCATCACCTTGCCCGAAAAACTTACTCGTGCGGTGCGCACCTCAAAGCGACCTTCACCCTCCTGGGTCTGATACTCATACTTTCCACGTAGAGTCCCATTGATTCGGGGCTTGTAGCTGATGCTGTCCTGCGCGCTCAACGTGGCGCAAAAAGCAAGCAACAGCATCGTCATTTTAATTCTCATCCTATGTTTTATTTGGTATTTACATTCTCCATCTCTATCCCAAAGGGTGGCTTTGAGATTTGTGTTGCAAAAGTATAACCTATATGTTTAAATCCCATGACACGGCTGTTACAAAGCTGTAATATTATATTTTTGTAACAGTTTCGTAACAAAAGAGTAACGCGTATGACGTTCTGTTTACAGCAGAATACATTATCTTTGCAATCGATAACAATCAACACATATGAAAGAAACTAAGAAAGACATCCTGGAGAAGATCAGCAAGCAGTCGAAAAAAGGCAACAAGTTTGAGAGTCTGGTTATCAATCTGGCCTTGCAGAAGCTTGAATCTGAGAACTTCAAGATGGAAGACAAGGCGGTTTACACCTCCGACGGCAAACGGTTGATATATATTCTCGGTGACGATGCCGACATCAAGGTGAGCGAAGGCACCGAGATCATCGGCGAAATGGCCGTTGCCAAGAAGAAGAACATGAAGACACTCACCCTGCCGCAGGGCCTGAAGAAGATAGAGCGCGACGCGTTTCTCGATTGCGACGCACTGGTGTCGGTCACCATTCCGGCCTCGGTCGAGGAGATAGAAGCCTACGCCTTTGCCGACTGCGATGCCTTGAAGAGCGTGGTTTTTGAGGGAATGCCCAAGGAACTCAATCGCAAAGCCTTTGCCGAATGCGAGCGACTGCACGACATTTCGGTGCCGGCCGATGGCGTAAAAGCCATTCGCAAGGCCCTCCACTTTACCGATGGCGATACCGATTTCATCGTGGTGGGTCGCGAGGAAGTGGGTGAGCCATCTGCGCACAAGGCCAAAACGGATAGCGGCAAGGCCCAAGCCGACCATGGCAAGGCCTCGCCCGGGGATGCCAAGGGCAAGGCCGACAAGAACGAGAGCCCCGGCAAGGAGGCGCCCAAGCCCAAAGAGGCGAAGGAAGAGAAGAAAAACGATAAGAAAAAATAGCGGCATNNGGCATGGCCGCCCGACGACGTAGAGAGCACCACGTCTCTCCACGCTCCTCGGGCGGCCTTGTCTTACCAATACCCCCAAGACCTAATGACCAAGACCGATAAACTCAAGGAATATTACGTAGACCGGGACGTGAGTTGGATGTACTTCAACTATCGCATCCTGCAGGAAGCCGAGAAAGAATACGTTCCTCTCTTGGAGCGATTGTCGTTTCTCGGCATCTATTCCAACAACCTCGACGAGTTCTTTAGGGTGCGCGTGGCATCGCTCAACCGCATTGTGGAGAGCGAGGACCTCACCAAGAAGATGCGCCAAAACGTGAAGAAGAGCATCAAGACCATCAGCGCCCTCACCGAGAAGTACAATCAGGAATATACTGCAGCCATCAGTCAGGTGTTCAAAGAGCTGGAGCAACACAACATCCGGCTGCTCAATGAGACACAGCTTAACAACGAGCAGAAGACCTGGCTGCGCGATTTCTACTACGACAAGCTCAACGGATCGACCAATCCGATATGGCTCAATGAGCTCAAAGATTTCAGCACTCTCGAGGACAACCGCATCTATCTCATGGTAGAAACCATCGAGGTGGGCGAGAAAAAGCCGAAGTATGCCATCATCAAGGTGCCCGACAAGATATACGGTCGATTCATCAAGATACCCTCGTCGGAGGGCTTCGACAACATTATGTACCTCGATGATGTTATCCGATACTGCCTGCCTATCATCTTCATCGGATTCAACAAGAGCGAATTTCGCGCCTACAGCTTTAAGTTTACGAAGGATGCCGAGATGGAGGTCGACAACGATGCCGACTATGGAATGATGGAACGCATTGCCTTGGGCGTGAGCAGCAGGAAGCACGGCGAGGCGCTGCGCGTAATCTACGACCGAGAGATGCCACGTGTCTTGCAGAAGAAAATCAAGGCCCATCTCAACATCAAGGAGCTCGACACCACCCTGAGCAGCGAGAGATACCAGAACCATAAGGACCTGATGAACTTCCCCGACTGCGGCCATACCGACCTGAGATACCCCCAGTGGAAGCAGGTGATGAAGCCCGAGTTTATGTCGGAAGACAGCATCCTCGACCTCATCCGCGAAAAAGACCGGTTCATCCACGTGCCCTACCACAGCTTCAACGGCTATATCCGCCTGCTGCGCGAGGCCGCCCTGAAGCCCGAGGTGAAGGAAATCAAGACCACGCTATACCGTCTGGCCAAAGACTCTAAGGTGGTGGAGGCACTCATCTGCGCCGCCCGCAACGGCAAGAAAGTAACGGCCGTGGTGGAATTGCTGGCCCGCTTTGACGAGGAGAGCAACATCATGTGGAGCAAGCGCATGCAGGAAGAAGGCGTGAATGTTATCTTCGGCGTGGAGGGTCTCAAGGTACACTCCAAGCTGCTCTATATCAAAGACCGCAGGGGCGATATCGCCTGCGTGGGCACAGGCAACTTCCACGAGGGCAATGCCAAGACTTATACAGACTACATGATGATGACTGCGCGGCAGTCTATCGTATCGGAGGTGGCCAAAGTATTCCATTTTATTGAGCGCCCCTTCCAGCAAGTGCGCTTCAATCAGCTACTCGTCTCGCCCAATGCCATGAAGCGACGCATCCTCCGCATGCTCGATATAGAGATCAAGAACGCCCAGCAGGGCAAGGAGGCATGGCTCAAGATGAAGATCAATCATATCACCGACCCCGACGTGGTGGTGAAACTCTACGAGGCATCTCGTGCCGGCGTGAAGATCGACATCGTGATTCGGGGCAACTGTTCGCTCATACCCGGCATACCCGGCGTATCTGACAATATCAAGGCCATAGGCCTCATCGACCGCTATCTGGAGCACAGCCGCATCCTGATATTCTGCAACGGCGGGCGCAACAAATACTATATCGGCTCGGCCGACTGGATGCCGCGCAACCTCCTGAACCGCATCGAGGTGATGGCTCCGGTGTTTGACGACGACCTCAAGGCCGACCTCATGCGCACCATAGACCTCGGCCTGGCCGACACGGCCAACGGACGCATCGTCGACGGATATGGCAAGAACGAGCTGCAGAGCGGCCCTTACATGAGGAGTCAGGAGGAAATCAGGAAAGATATAGCCTCTCCCCCGGCCCCTCCCCCGCAGGGAGGGGAGTAGACACCGGGATAAACAATGGGTGAAAAACTCCCTAAAGAATAAACATTAAACAATAAACATTATCATCCCAAAGGTGGTTTCCACTCCCCAAAGGCATCCCATCTCTTGAAGCATACTACTCCCCTCCCTCCGGGGGAGGGGCAAGGGGGAGAGGCTGGAAGGGATAGGGAGAACAGTTTTTGGTATCTATATTTTCTTTTTTATGAAGAAAACCCTCGCATCTATAGACATTGGCTCCAACGGAGCACGCCTGCTTATCAAGCAGTTTGACGACGAAGCCGTGGGCCTCGACCGCGTCAGGAAACTCATGTTCATCCGCGTTCCGCTCCGCCTGGGCAAGGATGTGTTCTCACTCGGCAAGGTATCGAAGGAACGAGAAGAGATGATGATCCACATGATGAAAGGCTACAAGCAGTTCATGAAGCTCTATCAGGTAGAGGCCTACCGCGCCTGCGCCACCTCGGCCATGCGCGACTCGGAAAACGGGCAGAAGGTCATTGCCCGCATCAAAAAGGAGAGTGGGCTCAAACTGGAGATTGTGAAGGGAGCCGATGAAGCCTTGCTGCTGGTGAACAACCTGGTGGAGAAGACCGACTCCAACGAGGGAAACTTTGCCTATGTGGACGTGGGCGGCGGCTCGACAGAGGTTTCGCTCATCCACAACGGGGTGCTGGCCGAGAGCCACTCTTACAACATCGGTACACTCCGACTGCTCTCCGGCAGGGTGACACCCGACGCATGGAAGGCCATGGAGCAAGACCTCGACGGATATGCCCATAAATATCCCGACATCCGCATCATCGGCTCGGGCGGCAATATCAACCGACTCTACCGGCTATCGGAGGAGAAAGATAAGAACAAGAGCATCAGCGTGAAGGAGCTGCAGCGCCTCTACAACCGGCTCAAACCCATGAGCATTGAGGAGCGCATGGAGACTTTCTCTCTGAAGGACGACCGCGCCGACGTGATTGTGCCGGCTGCACAGATATTCCTCGACGTGGCCAAGCAGCTCAAGAGCGACGCCATCATGGTGCCCAACATATCGATGGCCGACTCTATCGTAGACGGACTCTATCGCCAACTGCGCGACAAACTATAGTTCCCACGCACATATCCGAGGGATGAGACGCTACATCGAAGCCGCCTCATCCCTCTTTTCTCATGCCCATAGCCACCGCCAGCCCAGCCCAGTAATACCCCACGAAAAGTCTTGACAGACGTGCTCGCATGCTTGCAATATTCTGCACGGCAAAACTTTCGGCCGCAAATACGCGATTTTTGGGCTTTTTCCAACCCTCTATCTCTCAGATACTTGTATTTTCTTGACACTTCCTGGCGTCGCCATCTCTGCCTTTTCGCCGCAACAGAAGGCCGTTTTCGGCCCGCGAAAAGGTAGGGATGATGGGACGAAAGCATAGTAATCGCACGGCCATAAGGCCCTTTTCGCCCACCCGCGAGGCCGCTATCGCCCAGCAGACCCCCTATCATCCTCCTAAAAACCCTACCCCATGCTCTAAAGCGAAGATTTTTTTCGCACGGATTTTTCAGAATAATCACGACACCGAGGGGCAGCACACCAAAGAGCCTTGCCCCGCACCAAGGCAAGGACAAGGCTCCCAAGAGAGTATGTGTACACACCCCGCGCCCGAAGGCCACGGGGAAAGTGTGGATTAATAGTCGGCGTTTTCGGGGTCGAAGTTGGTCCAGCCGTTGAGCCAAGTGTCGCCAGCGTTGAAGGCTCCGATATAGGGCACATTGGTAAACCAGCTGTCGAGACCGCTGAAGAGGGCTGCAGTGAGCAGGGCGCTACCGGCAGAAGGCATATAGCCATTGGCCTGCATGCCAAGCGCCGAGATGCTGGCAAGCACCTTGTTGCCGCTCTGGGCGTTGAACCATGTGCTGGAGAAGCTCTTCTGCTTGTCGTCAATGACAGGCTTGCTGTTGGCATCATAGCCGGTCACCAGCACGTCGTCGTACACCTTGTTGGCATCAGTACCGGTGGCATCCATACCGGCAAACCAAACGTTGTTCACGTGGAGCTTGCCCGATGTGGCTGCGCCCTGGGTGTCACCCTTCTGGTTGTCGAGGATCAGACCGATGGGATAGCCCAGTGCCACAGAGTTGTAGCAGTTGAGGCGAGAGTTGCGGCGAATCTGCATGGCGCTCTGGAACTTGCCCAGCGCCGAGCCGTTGCCGGGATTCATCGAACCGCCAGTGATATAGTCTACCGAGTTCTTGAAGCTGGCATCGAGCTTCGGACCTACGAAAGTGATGTTGGAGAAGGTAGCCGTGGTGTAGGGCGATACGGCCGATCCGTCGGCGCTGTTGTCGCTCTCAAAGCCATTGCTCTGTGAGGTGTCGGCAATCTTGGAGTCGCGTACCACCAAGCCGAACTGCACTTTGCCCGAGAAACCATTGTCGGTATCGAAGTCGTCGTCCCAACCCTTGTAGGCAATCATATACTTGCAGTTCACCTGTCCGCCAAACCACTCGTAGGAGTCGTCGTTGGAGTAGGACACCTGCACGTGGTCGATCTGTGTGCCCGAGCCTACCGAACCGAAGGTGAGACCATTGATCTCCTTGTCTTTCTCGAAGGGATAGCCTGCAAACTCAATGCGCACATAGCTCAGCACGCCCGAGTTGTCGGCATTCTCGTTGCCGCCGTGCTTGGTGCGTGGACCGCCTTCAATCTGCATCTCGGTCTGGTTGTTCTGTGCCTTTCCGCAGAGAATCACGCCACCCCAGTCGCCCGGCTTGCGGCTGCCTTTGGCCTGTGCCGAGGTAAACACGATGGGTGCTGTGGCCGAACCCTGGGCAATGAGCTTGCCGCCGCGCTCCACGATGAGCGATGCCTTGGTGCCCTTGTCGCCTTTAATCACCGTGCCCGGCTCGATGGTGAGCTGCGCTCCGTTGGCAATGTAGACCCAACCCTTAAGCGTATAGGTGCCTTTTTTCAGGGTCTGCTTGCCCGTGAATACAAATTCCTGGTCACCGTTTCCTATTTCAGTTCCCGCGGCGTCTTCCTTGCCGTTGGAGAAGAGAATGCCTGTTGCTGCCTTGAGACCGCCGTCGGTAGTCCAAGTGTAACCGGAGGGTTCCGGTGTTGGCGTTACTGTGTCGTCACTGCTGCTGCAGGAAGTCATACCTGCTGCAACCATCAGGATGCCCATGCATCCATACATCCATTGTTTGTTCATAAGTAAATGATGTTTGTTAAACATTAATATTCTTTTGGGGGAGATAGGAAGCTATGAAGTTTTGTCTTAACTCCACATCTCCATAACTCCTCCTCTCCCCATCTTACAGCTTATATATCACCGAGAGTCCGATATTTCTTCCGGGCTTGTAGGCACGTACTATCTCGTCCACAGTCTTGTGAGTGCCGTTGGAATAGTTCACGTCGGCAAACTGCTTATAGTACACTTTCTCGGCCAGGAGGTCGCGAATGCTGAACTTCATCTCCCAGTGGTTGCCGAACTTCTTGGTTGCCGAGAGGTCGAATACGTTGCGCGGCATCTCGTAGGAGTCGGGAATGCGGGCGTTCTCATCCGAGCCAGAGCCGGAGCTTCCCTCCGAACGACCCACACCGATGATGCGCTTTCCAATGCGGTTGTAGAGCAGCGCCACGTTCAGCTTGATGGCATCGTTGCGATAGAACACGCCGGTGTTGATGAGATAGGGCGACTGTCCTTGCATGGGGCGGTTCTCCTCCTTGGAGCCTGCGGGGAAGTTCACACGGCTGCGGATAAGCGCTCCGTTGAACGACCAGCTGAAATTTCTCAGTCCCACGAACGAGAGGTCCTTGCGGATGTCGAGCTCCAGACCGATGTTGTTGGCACTCTGCGCATTCTTGTAGGAGTAGATGAGGTCTGTTCCACCGGCTACGGTATAGGTCCACTCGATGGGCGAGTCGAAATGTTTGTAGAAGGCGGCTATCGAGATCTGCTCGCCACGCGAGGGATAGAACTCGTAGCGCAGGTCTATATTGTCTATGCGGCAGCTCTTCAACTCGGTGTTTCCCTGTACGCTGGAGGCCAGGTCGAAGTCGTAGTAGACCGATGACGACACCTCGCGAAACTCCGGACGGTTGATGGTGCGGCCGTAGCTGGCGCGCATCTGGTGCTTGTCGTTGAACTTATAGGTGGCATTGAACGAGGGGAAGAGGTCGTCGTCACGGTAGTGGCGCGACGATTCGCTGCGCTCGTTATCTCGTGTGTTGGAAACAAGTTCCATGTCGTTGTGTTCAAAGCGGACACCGGCGAGGATGCTCAGAGGACCAAAGGGGAGAGTCGCCGTGAGGTATCCTGCGCCCAAGGTATTGTGTCCGCTGTAGTTATTGCGCCATCTCACCTGCTCCAGCACGTCGAGTTTGCCCTCGCCGAGGTTGTTCACGTCAGACAGCAGCGTGGGAATGTCCATCTGCCGGAAGCCAGCCGGCAGGCTGTTGTTAGCCGCATCCCAGTTGTAGATGAACTCTCGGGCCATGTATTCGCGGGTGCGGTATTCGCCGTAGGCACCATATTTGAGACTGGGTTCCCACTTGTTGAACTTGAGATTCATCTTGTTATTCACGTTGGCCGAGAAGATATGCTCGTCGAGCTGGGTCCACTCGCGCGAGATGTCGTTACCTGTGGTGAGGGCCATCTGGCCGCTCTCTATGGCATCATCGGTGAGATAGCGACGGCGGTCGGGCATGTATCGGTTGGCATAGGCATAGCCCACACTCCAGTCCAGCTGGTCGTTCTTGAACGTATGCTTACCTGTGAGCTGACCGTTGTAGGCCGTGCGGCTGCGGTAGTAGTACTCGGCGGAGTTCTCCAAGTTGGCCTGTGCCGACACGCCCTCGCGCCAGGTGTAGCGCTGATTGGTAAGATGGTTGAAGATATTCTTCAGTTCATACTTATGGTTTCCGCTCGGAGAGAGCAGCGTGAAGTTGAGCATTGCGCCCACACGGCGGTTGTTGTTGTACTGGTCGTCGGTGGAATGGCGCAGGTAGTTGCTATGGTCGTTGGCCACATCATATACGCCGAAGAGGTTGTTCTGCATCTGGTCGTAGGTGCGATACTCGTTAGAGTAGTTGGCCGCAGCTATCATTCCGAGGCGATGTTTGCCTATCTTCCAGCGGTAGCTACCGTTCACTCCAAGCTTCAAATCGCCGTAAACGGTCTGGTTTTTCACCATCCAGTCGTTGTTGAACCCACCGGTGAGGAGCTTATCACCTATGGCGCTGAGGCTCGTGGTGGTCTTCTTGAAGGTGGAGAAATCACCCAATGAGGCATCATTCCAATTGCCGCCCACGGTGAAAGAGAGAGAATTTGAAACAGGTATTTCCTTGGTATTGATAAGAATAAAACCACCGGTATAGTCGGCAGGATACTCAGCAGAGGGGGTCTTCACGATGGTGAGGTTGTCTATCTGCTGGCTTGGAATGATGTCAAATGAGAATGCACGGCTGTCGGCCTCGCTGCTGGGCACAGCTCCTCCGTTCATCCATACATTATTATATCGTTGAGACAGGCCACGCACCATCACAAACTTGTCGTCGATGAGGCTCACTCCGGGCACGCGCCGAATCACTTCTCCCGCGTTGGAGTCTTGGGTCTTCTCTATCTCCTGGGCCGAAACGTTGTTCACAATCACGTCGCTGTTCTTCACCTGCTGCACGGCGGCAGTCTCGGTATTCTTGCGTTCCACGGCGACAATCGACACCTCGCCCAGCTGATGCTCGTCGGGTTGCATGCTCACCAGGATTACATTGGAGGCATCCAGCGGCCCCGCCTGCACCTGACTGAGGGTTTCGGGCCTGTAGCCCACATAGGTTATCACGAGAGAGTACTTGCCCGACCTCAGTCCGTCGAGCTTGAATTTTCCATCCATGTCGGTCACGGCCTTGCGGTCTGTGCCCTTAATGGTCACCATAGCTCCTATGAGTGGTTCGTTGTTCTTAGCGTCGGTCACCACGCCCGTGATAGTCTGGGCCAGACCTTGAATGGTAACCATCAATAGCAGTAGGATGACTGCCATTCCCCTTTTGCAATCTTTCATCATTGAATCTTATACACTTGATTAACTTTTTGCACTGCAAAGTTACGGTCAGCTTGTTACATTGGGGTTGCGTCTGTTTGTCGATGCGTTCACAAGTCGTTTACGATTGCGTTACAATCTGCAGCCTGTTTCTCGCCTTTCCCCATGGCATCGGAGGGGTGGGAAGCGTGCTACGAAAAACTCCGCCCACTGCATCACTGCATCAGGCGGAGTACATGATTCTCACAAAAAGGGTTTATCGTTGTCGCAAGACGGCCGCGGGAATGTTGCTTGGCGGCTGCCTTGCGCTATGGCCAGCCCCAGTGGCTAATGTTTGCGCGTCCTCACCACCTCGTGGATCACGTTGCCGCGCTTGTCAATCATGCGCAGAACCAGCGAGTCGGCCGTTGCCGAGACAATAGAGAATCCGGCTTCTCCGCTGTTGAACACCGTGCCCTCCACGGCCTTCACCTTGCTCCGCGAGAGCGAGGCAGAGCTGTTTGTCACATAGTCTATGCGGCTGTCCTTGCGCCGGATGTGCTGGAAATTGTGGATATGACCATTGATATACAGGTCTACATCGTGGCGCTTGAGCACCGAGTTCACCGTCTGCTGCATGTCCTGACGCTCCGATTCGTCCTTCCCCGTGTCCGCATAGATGGGATGATGGCCCATCACCACCACCCAGTCTTCACGCTCGGCGGTGAGCACGGAGTCTATCCAGTGGAGCTGTTGCTGCCAGTCCTGTCGGGCGGCATCGGGATATTCGTCGGGATGATTGCGGTATTTGGCCATCATTGGCGTAGTGTCGATCCACACCAGACGCAGGCTCATGTCGCCCTTGCGGTACACCTTAGTATAATAGCGGGCCGGCATCTCCCACCGTCGGCTCACTTTCGAATAGTCGATCACGGCCTGCGTATTGCCCCGATACTCATGATTGCCCAGAATAGGAAACCAGTCGAGCATGAGTTCGGGATGGCTATAGATGAGCTCGTAATTGGTCATCCAGAGCGGATCGGTTATGCTCTGCACGCCGTTGAAATGGTGAACGTCGCCCAAAGCAGCCACAAACTCTGGGTCTACGCCCTTTTCTGCCATCTCGCCCATGAGCTCGGCAATGGGTTTCTGGTCGTAGTAGCCGTTGCGTCCAAGGTCGTTGCAGACCATGAAATTAAACTTATTGTCGAAGATAGAGTAGTCTGTAATCTGCGCTGGAGTACCCAGCACAGACAGCAAAGAGAAGATTAGGATGATATATTTCTTCATAGTCCGATTTGTTTAGAGTGATATTTTCACGCCGGCATTAACCCTCACGCCATAGTATTCAGACTGCATGGTGCGGTCTTTCGTACCCTGATAATAGCGCAGGGGCTGGTTAAGCAGGTTGGTTGCGTTGGCATAGACGGTGAATTTGGACTGTCGTCCCCAGGTATAGCTGGCGTTGAGGTCGAGGTAATTCACGCTGTCGTAGTAGCGATCGAGTGCGGCCACGGTGCCCAGCTCATCGATAAAGCTCGACGCTGTGTTCCAACTGAGACGCAGATTGATGCCGCTCTTCTCGAAGTAGAGCGAAGCATTGGCCGTGTGTTCTGGGCTTCCCGTCATCTTGATAGCTCCTGCATCGTCCATCGAGCGGTGCTCGAAACGGTGGTTCAGGGTGCTGCTGTGGGTGTAAGTGTAGGTTCCGTAGAAGCCGATGCACTTCAAAGCTGGGGCAATGAAGCCGAAATCGCGCTCATAGGCCACCTCCACGCCAAACAGACGAGCATCGTAAGCATTGATGGGCTTGGTAATCTGATACTTCGGTGCCTCCCCATCGGCATTGAGCAGACCAGCGGGAATGTTGGGATCGGTAGCCGATTTCCACACCTCATTCACGATAACGTTGTTCAGACGCTTATAGAACAGACCGAGGCTTACCAGTCCGACGCTCTCGAAATAGTAGTCGGTCGAGAGGTCAAAGTTATAGGATGTGGTGGCCTTCAGGTTCGGATTGCCCATGAATGCCTCCTCGTCGGCCACGCTATAACTCACGTTCGGGATGAGCGCCGAGTATTTGGGGCGACTCAGTGTCTCGGTAAACGAAGCACGGATATTCCAGTCTCGCTGTGGCGTGTACTTCAAAAGCAGGCTCGGCAACCAGTTGGTGTAGCTGTTTCGGTTATCTCCTGTGGGGTCGAGGCGCCCGTTCTCGTCGTCCGCATTATCCACAATCCAGTTGTAACCGCTATATTTCAGTGAGGTGTGCTCCATGCGCAGGCCAGCCATCAAGTTGAGTTTCTCTCCCAGACGCTGGTCGAATCGCACATAGGTGCTGGTCACTTGCTCCCGTGCATGGAAGTTTCCGGCAGCCTCTGAATAGAGTTCTGTGCCGGCCATAGAGTTGAAATCCATTTGACCCAGATACTGCTTACTGACGAAAGGAGTACCCTCTGGATAGTTCTCTCCGGCCATAAAGCCCGACCGTATCTGCCCTGCCATATTGTCTTTCCATGCATCTCCATGGGCCTCCTCGTAGGCATCGATATAGTCGAAGCAGTGCATTTGCTTGTCTTTCTCCTTGGAAACGTATTTGCCTCCGAACTTTAACACATTGCCATAGAGTCCATGGGTGAGCGGCAAAGTGAAGTTGAGGCGGCCCTTCCACTCGTTCTCGTAGATGTTCTGATTAGAGTTTGTCAGTTCGTCGATGCCCCATTTGTAGTCGGCTATGTCCCCAATGCGACTGGTGGCATAGGGTTGACGCCCTCCCTCGTCGGCGAAACTGAGCCCTTCGAAGAACCCTATATTCTGGTCGGCCTTACCTTTGATCACCACGCCCATGTAGCGCTCGTTGGGTCTATCCTCCGTAGCGCGACTATAAGTGCCTGCCCAATCCACCTTGAGATTGCCGAAATGGTGCTCACCTTCGAGCGCGAAGTCCATGGTCTGCTGTAGTTCGAGTCGGGCGCTGTGGTTGTCGGTGCTGCCCGCCTTGGTCTGCAACACCATGCTTTGCTTACTCGGTTTCTCGCCCAACTTCTTGTAAGTGATACGGTATCTGTTCTCCCAGTCGTTGCGACGGTTATACATTGCCCGGAAGGCTATCTTGTGATCGGGGTTGAATTGGTAGTCGGCGGCCAGCGAATAGCTCTGTCTCTGACGGGTCACATAGTACTGACGCACCTCGGCTTTGTCCAGATATACCTTATTATTATCGTCGACATCGTAGGTGAATTCAGTATTGTCGGACCCGCCAGGGTTATACTGATAAGATGCGGCGAGCATCACACCGAGCCGCTTATTCAGGAATCTGTCGCCCCAAGTGAAGCCCAACTCCTTCTCCGTCTTGCCGCTCACGGCATTCAATCCCATGCCCGCCGTAGCATTCAGCACCCGATGATAGGGCGTGCTCTTGGTCACAAGATTGATGCTTCCGCCAATAGCGTCACCATCCATATCGGCAGTTACCACCTTGTTAACCTCGATGGTCTGCACCATATCGGCCGGAATGAGGTCGAGTTGCACATTGCGTGTGTCGCCCTCGGCCGAGGGGATACGATTGCCATCCAGTGTGACGGAAGAGAGGTCGGCTGCTGTTCCTCGTACCTGGCCGAAGCGAGCCTCGCCCTGGTCGTACTGCACATTGATGCCGTTGATACGCTTCAGCGCATCACCAATGTTGGAATCGGGAAACTTACCCACCTGGTCGGCACTCACTACATTGGTTACTCCCATGCTGTTCTTCTGCATATTGAGCGCCTTGCGCTGCCCATGGAAGGCACCGTTGACCCTCACTTCGCGCAGCTCCATGCCCTCGTTCATCACGATATTGTGCTCCACGGTGCGGCCTTCAGTAATGGTCACCGTCGTGGTCACGGGGCTATAGCCCACATATCTCACCGTAACCTGATAGGTACCTGGCTTGATGTTGCCCAAATCGTAGAATCCATTGACATCGCTCACTACTCCGGTGTTCAGCGACTCAATATAGACCGAGGCACCGGGCAGCACCTCTTTGGAAGCGTCCACGATTCTACCGCGCACCGCTCCCAGGTTGTTCACTCCTGGAACTTCTACTGCCGCTGCACCCAGCAAGGCAGTTTGCATCATCAACAAGATGGCTAATCTTTTCATGTGAAATACTAAGTTTGATTTTCACAAGCAAAATTACCATCGGGAAATTACGCCCGCCTTGCAATGATTTGAAGAAAAAGCTACAATAAAGATACACCAAGGCAACAGGTGTGACATTCGCATTTCAGAACAATGACCTCCCCCTGCCCGCCACACATACATCAACACAGAACCCCATCCCTGCCCGGAGGAGGCAAAGATGAGGTTCACAATCATGTATTGTCGATACTCCTGCAGCCCACGCGAGGGCCAGATGGAGTGTTATCCTTAGTTCTCCATGAACTTCTTCGCGGCGCGAAGCTGATGGCGCATGATGCTCAGGAACTCCTGACTCTCCTGCAAAAGGTTGAGGTAGACGAGCGACACCTGGAGCATCTTGTTGTTCTCGGTCTGCTGAATGCGGTCGATATGGCGCTTGCGGATGAGGCTCAGCTCGTCTTTGCAGGCATCGGCCTCAGCGAGAATGTTGCGATAGTCCTCATAGTTGTTGGTGTCGATGTTGCCCTGAGCCATTTGCATGAGCTCATTGATGCGGCGACGCACACCCTCAAACTCCTGCGCATAATCGGCTGGCAGCGGGTTGAAGTTGTTGTCTACATGCTCCTTGATGGGGTCGAGCATGCGGCGCAGACAGTAGATGAACTGCTGGTCGGAGTTGGCCCCGAGATGGAACCACGTGTTGCGCTCTATGGCAATCTCCACCGGCGAGCGCTTCAGTCCGAGCAGTTCCTGGCGGCGATATTTCTTCAGTTCGGCATGCTCGTTGCGCAGTTCCTTCAGACTGCGGCGCAGGGCACGCACATCCTGGTTGGCAAATCCGTCGGCAATGCGGTTGAACTCGGTCTGGGCGAAGTGGTTTACATAGCTCTGGGTCTTGCTCACATGGCGGCGAAGCATGTCCCAAACCAGCTCGGGATCGCGTGTACGCATCATCAGACTGAAGATGCTGGTCTTGCTTTCGCTGGCCACCTTCTTGGCAAAGTTACGGTTGGAACGTATCAGCGAGAAGATCACGAGGCCCATGGCCAGTGCCTTCACCACGATGCCACCATAGAACATGGCCAGGCAGACCACAGCGCAGGCAATGAATGCGGCTCCGGCGGTGATGAACCAGCCACCGATAACACTAAGCACGCCAGTCACACGGAATACGGCACTCTCGCGCGTCCATGCGGCATCGGCCAGACTCGAACCCATGGCCACCATGAAAGTAACATAGGTTGTAGACAGCGGGAGCTTGTAGTTGGTGCCGATAGTGATGAGCATGGCAGCCAGAACAAGGTTGACCGACGCACGCACCACGTCGAAGGCAGCACCCTCGTCGATAATAGCCTCTTTCTTGTTGAACCGGTGGTTCACCCAGTTCTGGAAGCTGGAGGGAATCAACTGGTCAATCCATGAACCGCCGTTCTGCGTGAGTCGCACGATGCTGCGGGCCGCACTCGACGAGCCGAACATCTCGTCGCCCTCGTCCTGACGGCTCAGGTCTACCGACGTCTTGATTACATTCTGCGCCTTCTTCGACGTAGCCATGGCGATGATCATGATCAATCCGGCAGCGAAGAGGAAGAGAGGCGGGGTCTTGGCACTCTCCATGAGCGACGACATCATGAACTCCGACGGAGCGGCACCGTTGCCATTGGCCATGAAATCGCGGTAGGAGTCGAGGCCGGCAAGGGGCACACCGATGAAGTTCACCAGGTCGTTGCCGGCAAAAGCCATGGCCAGGGCAAACGTACCCATGAGTACCACCAGATTGAAAATGTTGATACGGAGCAGATGAAGCACCTCCATGAGCACCGTAGAGACAACGAATGTATAGACGAGCAGCATGTCGGTGTTGGCGTCTATATAGTCGCGAGCCGAGGCTGAGATATACGGACTCTTGCCCAATCCCTTGAGGAAGATGAAGTAGGACAGCGCGGTGAAGGCGATTCCACCGAAGATAGCGATGGAATAGCGCGAGTGTTTCTTATAATTAAAGGTGAAGACCACGCGCGAAATCCACATCACAATGACGCCGAAGAAGAACGCGATGGCCACGCTCACGAATATGGCAATGATGGTTTTCAGTGCCTGACTGCTGTTGAGCAGGTCGCCATAGTCGAGCCCATTCTCGCTCAACATCTTGACCGTAGCCAGGATAAAGGTGCCGCCGAGGAGCTCAAATACGAGTGAAACGGTGGTGGAGGTGGGCATGCCGAGCGTATTGAACACGTCGAGAATCAGCACATCGGTCACCATGACAGCCAGGAAGATGGTCATTACTTCCTCAAACGAATAGTGCACAGGCATGAGGATGCCATGGCGCGCCACGTCCATCATGCCCGAAGACATCACTGCACCGACGGCCACACCGCAGGAGGCAATGATGAGCACGGTGCGGAAGGTGGCTACCTTGGCACCTACGGCCGACTGAAGAAAGTTCACGGCGTCGTTGCTAACACCCACAAACAGGTCAAAAACCGCCAGACACAGCAGGAAGATGACAATACATAGATAAATGGTACTCATATCAAAGAGAAGTCCGTAATTAATTCGCAGCAAAGGTACGTACTATATGTTACATGACTTTTAAGAGCATGTTACAATCCTGTTTCACCTGTAACATGTTTTTCAGAAGGAACTTTGCACCTATAATTAGTACTTATTTCGATTTAAATCTGTATCTTTGCCGGCGTCTTTTAAGTAATGTAATCTTTCAAACAGCATGACATACGATAAAAAGAAACTTGTTAACGAGGTACGCGACTACTTCATGATCGGTACCGGTATGGTCTCCTACTGTATTGGCTGGACTATTTTTCTGTTGCCCAACAACATTCCGACGGGTGCTGTGCCCGGTATAGCCTCCGTGCTGTTCTGGGGTATGGGCATTCCCGTTCAGGTGTCCTATTTCGTCATCAACGCCATCCTGCTGCTCTTTGCGCTCAAGATTCTCGGCTTCAAGTTCTGCATCAAGACCATCTATGCGGTGCTGGTGCTCACGGCAGTGACAACCGTTGTGCAGAAATTCTCTGCAGGCGTACACCTGTTGCACGACCAGCCTTTCATGGCAAGCATCATCGGAGCCATCTTCTGCGGCTCGGGAATCGGGCTCGGTTTCTCCTTCCACGGTTCCACGGGAGGTACAGACATCATTGCGGCCATCGTCAACAAGTATCGCGACATCTCGCTGGGACGAGTCGTGATGCTATGCGACATCATCATCATCTCATCATGTTACCTCGTGTTCCACGACTGGGAGAAGCTGATTTATGGTTATGTTGTGCTGCTCATCACCAGCTTCTGCATCGACCAGGTAGTGCAGCAGACGCACCGCAGCGTACAGTTTTTCATCATCTCAGACAAGTATAAGGAGATTGCCTCGCGCATAGCCGTCTACCCCCACCGCGGCGCAACGGTCATCGAGGCCCACGGATTCTATACCGGCCACGAGGTGAAGATGCTCTTCATCATGGCCAAGCGCCGTGAGAGCAGCATCATCTTCTCTATCATCAACGAGATAGACCCCAAGGCATTTGTCACCCAGACCAATGTCATCGGTGTCTACGGCGAGGGCTTCGACAAGTTCAAGGTGAGAAGTTCCCACCCCTCACGCTCCCATCAGATCACTCCCGAGCAGCGCATTGCGCTCGACAACTGACAGCCGCCACCACAGCGCGGCTGACCAATTTCATTGGAAATGCTCCATCAGCCACTACAATATCTCGAGGAGCTCATCGCCCAAGGTGAGCACCAACAGCAGGATTTCAAATACAGGATACAGGATGCCACAAAGCTGGCACGCTCGGTTTCGGCCTTTGCCAACACTGAGGGCGGGCGCCTGCTCATAGGCGTGCGCGACGACGGGCATCTCTCCGGCGTGCGTAGCGACGAGGAAATCTATATGATGGAGAAGGCCGCCACAGAGCGGTGCCACCCGGCTTCGCCCATCACATTCGAGACTTTTCAGGCCGAGGGCCGCACCATCGTCATCGCCACCATACCCCGTGCCCAGCGCAGGCCGGTGTGCGCCATCGACGAGCAGGGCCACCGGAGGGCCTATGTGCGCATGGCCGACGAGAACATCCTGGCCTCGCCCATCCATCTCGAGATGTGGAAGCAAGACAAGGCCTCTACCGTTGTCATGTCATACTCTGCCTACGAGACCCAGATCCTCGACACGCTGCGCCTGCATCCCGGCGTGACGCTCAACCGTCTCGTGCGTCTATCGGGCCTCAGCCGTTACCGCGTCATCAAGTCGCTGGCCCGATTTATCCGTTACGACATTGCCCAAATGACCTATCACGAAGAGCAGTTTCTCTTCGCTCTGGCCCCTTCGCAGACCGACGGCCAGCCGTAATTTCTCCCTCACAAGTCACTTCTCGCCACAACCCTACCCCCATTTTCCACGGTCGTTGCACCATAGGATATTCCCTACCCATACGTAGGGAAAAGCCTACCCTTGCCCTATGGGAAAACCATTAACTTTGTAACATCTTATTAATCCATATCCATATTATATCATGAGACAGAACTTCATCCCCCATTTTCTATTGGCCGCCGTGGCCTCCTTCGTGCTCTCATCGTGTGCTACCCTCGGCTTCGGACCGTCACTACCCCAGCTCAGCAAGATTTCGCAGGGGCAGACCTATCAGGAAGTAACCCAGATCATGAAAGGCTCGCCCCATTTCCGTCGCTTCGCCGAGGATGGACTGGAGCAATGGGAATATCACAAGAACAAGGAAATCAGTGGCGACTACGACGTGGTGCTCATCGGATTCCGCAACGGCCGCGTGGTCAGCATGGACTCGTTCCCATACGTCTATCCCAAGGCTCCCACGCTCCCGGCACCGCAGAAATAGTACCTCCTGCTGCCAATACTGCGAAAAACGTTTTCGATGTGCACCTAAATACCTGCAGTCCACGCCTCTTCCCGACTACGAATTTCACCAATTACACGAATTAGTGAAGGGCTATCTTAGACCTTGGGTGGGGGATTTTTACCACGGATTACACGAATACCACAGATAAGCTATGGAGTTATTGCTCTACTACTGTCTGCTCCTTACACCACGGATGTCATGGAATACACAGATTGCACGTGGCTCCTCGCACCACCGATTCCACGAAGCCGCAAGCGGCAACGGATGGCACGGATGAGGAACGAGGTGCTGGCTGACTTTCTGCAAGAGGGTTTTCACAATATACTTTCCATGCTTCCTGTTCATTTACATGGTGTTTCTCACCACAGATTACACGAATTCCACAGATAAGAAGGGGAGTTATTACTCTGTAATATTCAGCTAT
>DCJH01000045.1:28657-33806 GCA_002317385.1 Prevotella sp. UBA1705
ACCACAGATTACACGAATTCCACGAATAGGACTCGACCTTCATCTGTGAAATCCGAGGCCGCTTGCGGCTTCGTGAAATCGGTGGTGTGGGGGCGAAAGACTATCTGTGAAATCCGTGAAATCCGTGGTTCACTCGCCCGTAAGCGCTCCAGTAACACCCCGTAAGCGCTCCAACAACACCCCGTAAGCGCTCCAACAACACCCCCGTAAGCGCTCCAATAACACCCCATCAGCCTCCAAGAAACGCCCCGCTACCTCTCAAGTCGTCCCCAACCCTTATTTG
Organism: Prevotella sp. UBA1705; assembly: GCA_002317385.1. GTDB lineage: Bacteria > Bacteroidota > Bacteroidia > Bacteroidales > Bacteroidaceae > Prevotella. The sequence goes on from DCJH01000045.1 coordinate 28,941, forward strand.
GACACGTCTTCAATTCCCATTGAAATATCTTAAATATCTACCCATCCATCTCCTCGAAACCGCCGACTCGCAGAAGAATGATGGGAAAATGGGCAAAACTGAACACTTCCATAACACGCTACAAACCAACTATTTACAAATAAAACTCAGTCAGATGACACTGAAAAACACACCTTATCACCCCGCCATTAGTACCTTTTCGCCTCACCAATAAGGCCTCATCGTCATGCCATTACGCCGTTTTAGCTTTGCGATTAGGCCCTTTTCGCATCACAAGGAAGTCTCACCCAGGCCCAAACGTCTACTTTTCCACTCCATAATCCCCTATTTTCTGCTCTCCAAGGACCTCTTTTCGCTCGCATCAACTCAGAATATTCCTGACATCTTATTTATACTTAGAGAACCCAAGAACCTCTTTATGGAACCCCGCCACACCCTTTCTCATGCACCCATGAACATCAAAAAGAACAATAAAAAAACAACCCAAAAGCACCAAAAACAAGCCCTACGATTACGCAACGCCGACGACTTTGTAGGGACATGCCCCGTGCATGTCCGCACCACCGCATGGCCATCTCCGAATGAGACAATAGCATCCGTAGATTCCCTTTAATGCTCTCATAGAGGTTCAGAGTAAAAGGAAACATGCCATAACGCTGCGCCGCCCTGATGGAGCACCCAGAGTGGCTACGCCATTCGCTATGCACCGCCCGCGAAGCAGTACGGCCCTAACAATCCATAAACCACGCTACACACGAGAACCTCCAACCCGCCCCACTCCAAACACCACAAACCGACAGCGGACGCACCACCTCGTGGCGCGTCCGCTGCTATATAATCTTGTGGTCTGAGACCACTCGTAGCCCACTCCGTCCGCCTCCCCTGCAGGGGAGGACGGGAGGGGGCTTGTTTACTTCTGCTCTCCCTCCGGAGCCTTATCGATAAGATCCATAAACTGGTCGAGCTTCGGCGTGATGATGATCTGGGTGCGACGGTTGCGCTGCTTGCCCAGTTCGGTGTCGTTGGTGGCTATCGGATTGAACTCGCCACGGCCGCCGGCGGTGAGACGCTTAGGCGCTACGCCGAAGTGGTCGATGAGATACTGCACCACCGAAGAGGCGCGCAGGGCCGAGAGATCCCAGTTGTTGCGGATGTTCTTCATCGTAGGAGCATCAGTGTTGATGGGCACATTGTCGGTGTTTCCCTCGATGAGCACGTCGTAATCCTTATAGTCTGTGATGATCTTGGCTATCTTGCTCAGCGTCTGCTCGGCCCGGTCGTTCACCTCATAGCTACCGCTCTTGTAGAGCATATTGTCGGCGAGCGAGATATATACCACGCCCTTGAGCACCTGAACATCCACTTCCTTCATCTCCTCCTTGCTCAGCGAGCGGGTCAGATTGTTGGTAAGCACCATGTTGAGCGAGTCGCTCTTGCTCTTCACCTCCACCAGATGGCGGATGTATTGGTTAGACTCGTTGATCTGATCCACGAGTTTCGAGATGTTGATATTGTTGTCGCTCGTGTTCGAGAGGCTCTTGTCGAGGCTCCGCTGCAGGGCGGCGTAGTCGCGTTTCTGCTGGTCGAGCTGGTCTTGCAGCGAGGCCACGCGGGCCTGCGAGGCAGCCAACTGCTCCTTGGCATCCTGATAGTTAGAGGTCAACTCCCGGTTCTCGTTCTGGCAGTTCACCAGTTCCTTCTTGCTTGCACAGCTCGAAATGAGCAGCACACCGGCCATCATGGTCAGTATCAAAGCTTTCTTTTTCATATCTTTATAGAGTTTAGTGATAGTCGTTTACCAATCGTGCGGGCACAATGACCCCATGCTTGTATATGTAAAAAGACGTGACAAAGGCACGAATGTTGCGCACCATTAGAATATTTTAACTACATTGGGCCTTTATTTATGACTTTTCTCGAATCGCGCCAGCCCTTTTATCACTTGCCAACACCATTTTAACGCCCATGGTGCAGGGCCTTTCCCATATTTTTCAGTACCTTTGTCCACCGATGAAGACCACGATTCTTGCCCTCCTCGGCCTGCTCGTCGCCATCAGTGCCCATGCCTCCGATGGCGATTCCACGCGCCTGCACCGCTTCGGTGTGGAGCTCTCGGGCATGTCGGGAAGCGTCATCGCAGCCGACTCCTACGAGAAAAAGTGGCTCAAGGGCAAACGCAGCGCAGCCTTCGGAGTGGCCCTCCGCTATGCCTCCCTGCCCCAGGACAGCGACGCCTACGCCGAGGACTTCGGCCATCCGGTGCTCATCGGCGGACTGAAATATGGGCTCAACCACGGCGTAACCATGCACCGCGAGCAAGATCCCGACTGGGGACAGCTCGTGCCCGTGGACTATACGTCGCGCATGGGCAACATCCTCACGCTCTATGCCGCCTTCGAACGACCGCTGCTGCGCACCCGACGGTGGCAGGCCGACTACACGTTCTCGTTCGGAACGGGCTGGTCGCGCTCCAAATACAACACCCGCGACGCCATCGACAACGAGCTCATCGGCTCGCGATGGCTCATCTATTTCGGTGCTGCTCTGCACGCCACCTACCACTTCTCGGCCGACTGGGGCCTGCGTGCGGGCATCGAATTCTACCACCATAGCAACGGGGCGCTCAACCGTCCCAACAAAGGAGCCAACGTCGTGGCCCCCTCATTGGCCGTGGTCTACGAGCCATTCTATGAGTCATTGGTCCGGGCCCGCCGTCAGGACAGGCACCAGCCGTTCCGTCGGTTCAGCTTCGTGGAGGTGGCTCTCGGCCTCGGCGGCAAGACACTCAACGAGGATTGGCAGCTCACCCAGTTCCAGACCGCACCCTCAGACCCCAGCTATCGCACCTCCCATTTCCGCGTCTATCCCACCTATTCTCTACAGCTTTCGTTTCTCCGCAGGTATGCCCGGCGGTGGGCGTCGGGGGCGGGCGTAGACCTATTCTATGGGCCTTACGCCTCGCGCGTGGAGGATATCGACCTCCAGCAGGGCCATCAGCTCAAGCATAGCCCATGGTCGGTGGGCGTGGCGGCCAGGCATCGGGTCTACTATCACCATCTCTCGCTCGACATGTCGCTGGGCTATTATCTCTATCGCCACATGGGCGACAACGCCCGCTTGGTAGAAACACCCTACTATGAGCGCATTGGTCTGCACTATTCCTTCCCCTCGCTCCACCATCTCACCATCGGCATCGACGTGAAAGCACACAAGACCAAAGCCGACTATACGGAGATAGTGGTTTCCTATCCGTTCTCGATGTAGCATCGACGAGGTGGAGCAGGCGGTGGGCTCGCGCCTTGGCCAGCATCTGCAGGGTACCCGCCCGTCTTCTCCAAAAGCAGCGCTAAAAAGTGAAGGGAATAGTTGCCCGAAAGAAAAAAACCAACTACCTTTGCATCGTATTATCATACCTTATATTAAACCCGTATAGATTATGATTCTTTTCTTTAAGACTCCCAAGGAGAACATCATTGCCACTGAGATCGATCACCAGCCCAGTGAGCAAGAGACGCAGGAGCTTTGCTGGCTCTATGGCGACGCCGAACAACTCAAAACAGAGAAACTTGAAGGTTTCTTTGTGGGCCCGCGCCGCGAGATGATTACCCCCTGGAGTACAAATGCCGTTGAGATTACCCAAAACATGAGTCTCAATGGCATTTTGCGTATTGAGGAATACTTCCCCGTAGAGAGTGAAGAGGCCGACCACGACCCTATGCTTCAGCGCATGTATCGCGGTCTGGACCAGACTGTCTTCACCGTGAACCATGCCCCGGAGCCTATCAAGCACGTGGAGAGCATCGAACAATTCAACGAGGAGGAAGGCCTCGCGCTGAGTCCTGAAGAGATAGATTATCTGCACAAGATAGAGAAACAGAATGGCCGTCCGCTCACCGACTCCGAGATTTTCGGCTTCGCCCAGATCAATTCGGAGCATTGCCGCCACAAGATTTTTGGCGGAACGTTCATCATCGACGGCGTGGAGCGCGAGTCAAGTCTGTTTGCCCTCATCAAGAAGACCACCAAGGAGAACCCCGGCAAGATTCTCTCGGCCTATAAAGACAATGTGGCTTTTGCCCAGGGTCCTATGATAGAGCAGTTTGCACCGGCCGATCAGAGCACGTCAGATTGGTTCCAGGTGAAGCCCATCGAGAGCGTTATCTCGCTCAAAGCCGAGACCCACAACTTCCCAACAACCGTTGAACCGTTCAACGGTGCGGCCACAGGTACGGGCGGCGAGATACGCGACCGCATGGGAGGTGGCGTGGGAAGCTGGCCCATCGCGGGCACAGCGGTCTATATGACCAGCTATCCGAGACAGGGAAAGGCATGGGAAGAAGCCATCGCCCCGCGTCCCTGGCTCTATCAGACGCCCGAGCAGATACTGATCAAGGCATCCAATGGTGCCTCCGATTTCGGCAATAAGTTCGGTCAGCCGCTCATCACGGGCTCGGTACTGACCTTTGAATATGAGGCCAGCTCGGCCGACAGCACCACCTATCCCGACGGCACGCCCCTCCCGCAGGAGGGTCAGGGCGAGGCCGTAACGGCACAGCAGGTCTATGGTTACGACAAAGTGATTATGCTCGCAGGTGGTGTGGGCTATGGCAAGAAGCGCGACTGCCTGAAGAAGGAGCCCCAGACGGGCAACGAAATTGTGGTTGTCGGCGGCGACAACTACCGCATCGGGCTCGGTGGCGGCTCTGTGTCTTCGGTAGATACGGGCCGTTATAGCAACGGCATTGAGCTCAACGCGGTGCAGCGTGCCAACCCCGAGATGCAGAAACGCGCCTACAATCTGGTACGCGCCCTGGTCGAAGAGGATGTCAATCCGGTGGTTTCCATCCACGACCACGGTTCTGCCGG
>DCJH01000045.1:33837-34085 GCA_002317385.1 Prevotella sp. UBA1705
CCAAACTTCCCATTGGCGACAAGACGCTCTCAGCCAAGGAAATCATAGCCAACGAGAGTCAGGAACGCATGGGCCTGCTCATTGATGAGCGCCATCTCGACCACGTGAAGCGCATCGCCGAGCGCGAACGCGCACCGCTCTATGTGGTGGGTGAGACCACTGGCAATGCCCATTTCAGCTTCAAGCAGGGCGATGGAGTAAAGCCTTTCGACCTCGATGTGGCCCAGATGTTCGGCCATTCGCCCAAG
>DCJH01000042.1:0-30286 GCA_002317385.1 Prevotella sp. UBA1705
GGCCGACGAGATGCTCAACATGGGATTCACCGAGAGCATCAATGCCATTTTCGAGGGCGTTCCCACCGACCGCAACACCCTGCTCTTCTCGGCCACCATGGGAAAAGAGATTGAGAAGATTGCCAAGAGCTACCTGCACGACTACCAGGAGATTGTGGTGGGCTCGCGCAACGAGGGTGCCGAGAACGTGAACCACATCTATTATATGGTGAATGCCAAGGACAAGTATCTGGCCCTGAAGCGCATCGTGGACTTCTATCCGCACATCTACGGCATCGTGTTCTGCCGCACGAAGGTGGAAACTCAGGAGATTGCCGACAAGTTGATTAAGGATGGCTACAACGCCGAGTCGCTCCACGGCGACCTTTCGCAGCAGCAGCGCGACCTCACCATGCAGAAATTCCGCAACCATCTCACCCAGTTGCTCGTGGCAACCGACGTGGCCGCACGTGGATTGGATGTGGACGACCTCACCCATGTTATCAACTACGGTCTGCCCGACGACATCGAGAACTACACACACCGCTCCGGTCGTACCGGCCGCGCGGGCAAGAAGGGCACCTCTATCGCCATTATCCACACGCGAGAGAAGCATAAGGTGCGCAACATTGAGAAGGTGATCGGCAAGGAATTCATCGACGGCACACTGCCCTCGCCCGAGGAAATCTGCAAGAAGCAGCTGTTCAAGCAGATGGATACCATCATGAAGACCGACGTAGACGATGAGCTTATCGCTCCCTACATGACCGACATCAACCGCCAATTCGAGTATATCGACAAGGAAGACATTATTAAGAAGATGGTGAGCGTAACGTTCGGCCGATTCCTCGACTACTATAAGAACGCGCCAGAAATCGTGAAGCCGTCGACCAAGAAGGGCGAAGGTATGGGCGACCGCAATGACAGGAAGTCGGCCGGAGGGCGTCGCAAGCGTGGCGCCGAGGCCGGATACCGCCGCCTGTTCATCAACCTGGGCAAGCAAGACGGATTCTATCCCGGCGAGATCATGCAGTTCCTGAACCATCATATCGATGGCCGACAGGAGGTGGGACATATCGATCTGCTGCAGAAATTCTGTTATATCGAGGTGCCCGAGGGCGATGCCGAGCACGTGATGGGCTCTATCAACGGCACGAGCTACCGCGGACGTGAGGTGCGTTGCAACGATGCCGACGAGGGTGGACATGGCCGTGGCGAGGGTGGTCGCACCCGAAGCGAGGGCGCTACCAGCCGCGGACGTCGCACAGACCGCAGCGACCGCTATGGCTCTCGTGGCGAACGTGGTGGCGAACGCAGTGAGCGCGCCGGCGGAAGAGGCCAGCGCGGGGCCAGTCGCACACGTCGGGAAGACAGCCCGAGAGCCGCTCGCAGGGGCTTTGAAGACAACACTCGCCGTGGCCGCGACGACTGGAAGAGCCTCATGCAGGACGCTCCCTTCAAGTTGAAAGGTGATGAACCCGACTTCTCTGAGGAGGGATGGGCACGCAGAAGACCGAAGAAGAAAAAGTAAGGAAGCTTCGCTTGGAGTTAAAGGAGTTAGAGAAGTTATCGCTTCGCTCAGGAGTTAAAGGACATATGTCCGTTTTGAGCGAGCTCAAGAAGTAAGGGGAGTAATCGCTCCGCTCAGGAGTTAAAAGACAAATGGCGGTGTAACCCTACTCTTGAAGGTAATGTCCTTTAACTCCTTTAACTTCCTTAACTCCTTCAACTCCTAACCAAACTCCTGCACTGAACGTTATTATTTCTTAACACCCGTAACCTTTGGGGCGTGAAACTCGTATTTAAAGAAGTATAACGCAAAACATAACATTAACACCATAACTATGAGAAAGATTTTATTCGGACTGGCCATCGTGGCCGCATCTATGGTTTCAGCAACAGCCCAAGCTGCCGAAGGCGACGTGCATTTCAAAGGCGAACTGAAGGGATTGAAGGATTCCCTGATCGTCATTTCGCCCCAAGCCGACGGAAAATTCAAGCGCGACACCGTGCTCACCCCTAACGGGAAGTTCGACTTCACGGTCAACGTGAAGGAGCCGTGCGCCATCAGCTGCTACACCCCGGGTACCCTGCGCCGCATGGAGAACATCGGTTTCCAGGCCGTGGCCGTACCGGGTGAGACCGCCGAAATCACCGGAGACGCCACCAAGAGCTACTATTTCTCAGGCTCAAAGTTCTATAAAGAGTACAACGAAGCAGACCGCGCGATGGAGGTTATCAACAAGCCGATGCAGGATTTGATAAACAATCTCAACACCCGCATGGCCGCAGGCGAGAGCCAGGAGACCCTACTCAAGGAGTATCAGGAGAAGTCTGACGCCCTCAAGGAGACGATGATGGCCGGACTCATGGACTTCATCAAGCAGCATCCCAACTATGAGGCCAGCGCCGCCATGATTCCCCAGTTTGAAAATCTCGACAAGATGAAGGAGGCTGTGGCACTGCTCGCCCCCGAGGTGCGTAACGGACGCATGAAGCCCTACTATCAGAACATCATCGACGAAGCCTCTGCACGCGCCGAGGCTGAGAAGGAAGCCGAGAAGAAGCAGGCTGCCGGCGTGATGGCTCCCGACTTTACCCTCAACGACATCAACGGCAAACCGCTCGCCCTCTCGTCACTCCGAGGCAAATATGTGGTGCTCGATTTCTGGGGCAGCTGGTGCGGATGGTGCATCAAGGGCATCCCCGAGATGAAGAAATACTATGCCAAATACAAGGGCAAGTTCGAGATATTAGGCGTAGACTGCAACGACCCCGAGGCCAAATGGAAGGAAGCTGTGAAGAAGCATGAGCTGCCTTGGCTCCACGTCTACAATCCCAAGGGTAGCTCGGTGCTGGCCGATTATGGCATCCAGGGATTCCCCACGAAGATAGTCATTGGCCCCGACGGCAAGATTGTGAAGACTATCGTGGGTGAGGATCCGGCATTCTACACCTTCCTCGACGAGACATTCGGGAAGTAAGACCCTTCCCCAGCCCTCCCCTGTGAGGGGAAAAAGAGGCAGCAGACCCTTCCCCGACCCTCCCCTGCAGGGGAGGGAGAGGCCCACGGAAAGTCCTTCGTTGTAAACGATTGATAGTCAACGGGATTCAGAAACGATACGGGAGGCGCCGAGATGAGTACCTAATCGTCTCACGATTACTACCTTATTGCAGCGCGATTACTACCTTTTCGTGTCGCCTTTAGTACCTTATTTCAAAACGAGGAAATAGGCATGCTGAAACGGACACGAGGATATCGTTCTGAGGGAAGGCAAAAACCACAGAAAAGAAAGTATGAAAACATAGCAGGCTACGCTCCTCCTGGAGCGTGGCCTGCTGCGTTATTGGAACCATGAAAAAAGGCGATGGCAACTTAATATCTGCAGTTAATTAGCTTCTTAGCCTTCTCCTCTCCCACCCTTTCCCCGATGGCTGGGCACCCTCCCCTACAGGGGAGGGCCGGGGAAGGGTCTTCTCACTTCACCTTCTCCACCACCATGGCTATCGCTCCGTCGCCCGTCACGTTGCAAGCCGTACCGAAGGAATCCATGGCGATGTAGAGGGCGATGATGAGTGCCTGCTCGTTGGGCCCGAAACCAAGGATGCTTCCCAGTGGCGCGAGGGCGGCCATGACGGCTCCGCCGGGCACTCCCGGACCTGCAACCATCATGATAGCCAGCATGAGAATGAAGTTGAGGAAGAGCATCGGGTCGTGGGGAAGGCCCTCAAGAAGGCATACGGTGAGGGCGCAGGCAGTGATTTTCATGCACGAGCCCGACATGTGGATGGTGGCGCAGAGGGGTATGACGAATCCGGCCACGCCCTCGCTCACACCGTTTTTCAAGGTGGAGCGCATGGTGACGGGTATCGTCGCGGCCGACGAGGAGGTGCCGAGGGCGGTCATATAGGCCGGCAGCATGTTCCAGAGCAGGCGCAGCGGGTTGCGTTTCACCAGGGTGCCGGCCACGCAGAATTGATAGATGAGTATCACGACATGTAGCACAAAGATGACCACAATGATCTGGGCGAAGACGAGCAAGATGCGATAGGCCTCGCCGGTAAACGTCATATTGAGGAAGATGCCGAAGATATAGAGCGGCAGCAGGGGGATGATGGCCTTGGTGATGGCCAGTTCTATCGACGTGCGGAAGTCGGCAAAGACGTCTTTCAGGGTCTTCAGGTTGCCGTAGGCAATGGTCAGGCCAAGCACGAACGAGAGCACGAGGGCGGCCATCACGTCTATCATCGGCGGGATGGTAATGGCGAAATAGGGTGCCAGTTCAGTAGCCTTCGCCACAGGTCCCACATGGGGCGCGTGGGCCACCATAGCCGGGAAGAGCCACGACCCAGTGCCATAGGAGAGCAGTCCGGCGGCCACGGTGTCTACATAGGCGATGGCCACGGTGATGAGCAGCAGCCTCCCGGCGCCTCGGCCGATGTCGGCTATGGCCGGTGTAACGAGTCCCACGATGATCAGTGGAATCATGAAGCCGAGGAATTGGGAGAACAATGCGTTGAAGGTAACGAACAGTCGCACCCATCCTTCAGTAAGGATGTTGCCGAAAACAACGCCCAGAATGATGGCAATGATGATGCGGGGAAGGAGGCCGAGGTGTTTCATAGCAGGGGGAAGAAATAGGAGTTAAAGGAGTTAGGGGAGTTAATGGAGTTAAAGGACAATAGTTTCTTGGGGGATTTTTCTAAGGAGTTAAAGGAGTTAGAGAAGTTAATGGAGTTAAAGGACAATAGTTTCTTGAGTGGGATGAGAACGTCGCGACTGAATGGAAAAGTAGCGGGCTTAATAGGTACAGCGCTCAAATCGTCTGCCAAAAGGTTTCTTGAGGGTATTGTCCTTTAACTCCATTAACTCCCCTAACTCCCTTAACTCCTTAAATCTCCCCCTTCTTCTCCTCCCCAAACTCCTTGGAAACATAGTTGAAGAGGCTCTTGCAGCACTCCGCGGAGAACTCCTGGGCACAGCCGATGAGCAGGTCCCACTGCTCGGGAAGGAGCCCGCGCTCTATCTGATTGCGCGTGATGCCATATTTCATAAGGCCATAGATGAAGCCCGCATTGAAGTTATCGCCGGCCCCGATGGTGCTCACCGTCTCGGTTTCGGGCGCAGGGTAGCTTCGACGGAAACCGCCCTCGGCCCTCAGCTCCACCGGATCGCTGCCCTGAGTGTAGATGAACCGCTTGCAATAGAACGATATCTCCGCATTGTAGACCTTGTCGGGGTCGGTGAGTTTGTAGAGCACCTCGAAGTCCTCTCGGCTGCCACGCACAAAGTCGGCATACTCCAGATTCTCCAAGAGGTTAGGCGTAATCTTCATGACTTCATGCTTATGCGACTGCCTGAAGTTCACATCGTAGTAGATGATGGCCCCATGGTTGCGCGCATCTTCGAGCAACGCCACCATCTGCGGGCGTATGGCGGGGTTCACTGCGTAGAAGGAGCCGAACACAACAATATCGTCTGGATGGATGTCGGGATAGACAAAGTCGAGCTGATCGTGCGGATGGTCTTTATAGAAAATATATTCTGCGTCGTTGTTGTCGTCGAGAAAGGCCAGCGAGATGGGCGACTTCGAGTCGGGAAACACATTCACATTGTTGGCGTTCACGCCGTTCTCCTTGAGAAAAGCAATGACATTCTGCCCCACACGGTCGTTTCCTGCCTCACTGATAAACGTGCTGTCTACGCCCGAACGGCCCAGCGAGATGATGGCGTTGAACGCCGAACCACCGGGATAGGCACCGATGGGCTGCTCATTCTTGAATATAATGTCGAGTACAGTCTCGCCAATTCCTATAACTTTGCGCATGATAAGTAAGTGATTATATCGTGCAAAGATATAATTTTTCGGCAAAAAGCGACAACTTATTCCTAAAAATTTGTCCGAGTTTGAATATTTGCGTAAATTTGCATGACCACCATAAACCAAGGCGTTTTTACCTTTAAACCGAAACCAACGACATGCAATCAAGTTTAGGAAAATTCGTGGGCGCACTGTTTCTCATCCTTTTCGTCCTGCTCTTCATCAACTACAAGGACACGCATCTGGAGGCCGGAGTCAACCATTATGACCCCGACGAGATGGTGATTCAGGGCGGCAACTATGTCTATGGCGACTATTCGGCAGCCTCATCAGAGGGCAAAGGCCTCAGCGCCGGCGCCGCCTCCAAGGACAAGGGAGGCTCCGGCAGCATGGGCAAGAGCCTGAAAGGCTTCGACCCAAAAGTACATTGACGCACTCATGAAGTATCTCACCACAACGCTTTCCAACGGCCTGCGGGTCATCTGCCTACCCTCTCCGTCGTCGGTTGTCTACTGCGGCTATCAGATTGGCGCGGGATCACGCAACGAAGCCATAGGCGACGAGGGCCTCGCACACTTTTGCGAGCACGTCACCTTCAAGGGAACCGAGCACCGCAAGGCCTGGAACATCCTCAATTGCTTAGAGAGTGTGGGCGGCGATCTCAACGCATACACCAACAAGGAAGACACTACCTACTATGCCGCTGTGCTCAAGGAGCATGTGGGGCGGGCCATCGAGCTGCTCACCGACATCGTGTTCCACTCCACCTATCCCCAAACTGAGATCGACAAAGAGGTGGAGGTGATCTGCGACGAGATAGAGAGCTACAACGATTCGCCTGCCGAACTGATCTACGACGAGTTCGAAAACATCATCTTCGAGGGCCATCCGCTGGGGCACAACATACTCGGAACGGCCGAGCACGTGCGCAGTTTCACCACGGAGAAGGCCCTCGACTTCACCCGAAAATACTATCGTCCCGACAACGCCATATTCTTTGCGTATGGCGATGTAGACTTCAAGAAAATCGTCAAAAGCCTCAACAGCCTGAGCACTCCAGGCGCAACCTCCGCTCATTCCGCCCCCAACGCCACTCCAGCAGGAGAAAAAACGGCAGAGAAAGCCTCAACTTACATCCTCTCCAAGGGCACTCACCAGGCCCATGTGATGGTGGGCGCACGGGCATACGATATCCACGACAAGCGTCGCATAGCGCTCTACCTGCTCAACAACATCCTCGGCGGACCGGGAATGAATGCCCGTCTCAACATCGTGCTGCGCGAACACCGGGGCCTGGTCTATACCGTGGAGAGCTCGATGGTGAGCTATGGCGACACCGGACTGTGGTGCACCTACTTCGGCTGCGACCAGAAGGACGTGAAACGGTGTCTCCGACTCGTGCGCCGCGAGCTCGACAGGTTCATACAGAAGCCCATCAGCCAAGCCCGACTGCGCTCAGCCAAGAAGCAAATCAAGGGACAAATCGGTGTGGCCTGCGACAATAGGGAGAACTTTGCGCTCGATTTCGGCAAGAGTTTCCTGCACTATGGCTGGGAGAAAGACGTGAACAAGCTCTTTGAAAATATCGATGCCGTGACCGCGGAGGATATGCAACGCGTGGCGCAAGACATCTTTGCCGAGGACAAAATCACCACGCTCATCTATCAATAGACTCCCCACCTTCCATAGTCAGGGAGGCAAGAGAGCAGTCATTCCACACCCGTCAATCAACATTCCACATTCCATATGATGTCATTACAAGAGATTTTAGAGCACCGCAGGGCCATCAGGAAATATGATGCCGATAAGCCTTTGGACGACGAAAAGGTGAAATATTGCATCCAGCTGGCCACCCTCGCCCCCACAAGTTCCAATCTTCAGCTCTGGGAAGCCTACCATGTGACCCAGCCCGAGACGCTGCAGAAGCTGGCCCACGCCTGTCTCGACCAGGGCAGCGCACGCACGGCGCAGCAGATCGTGGTGTTTGTCACCCGTCAGGACCGCCATCGCGCCCACTCCCGCGAGGTGCTCAAGGCCGCCATAGACGACATTCTGAAGAACAGTCCCAAGGATCGTCAGGCCCACCGCATCCGTTTGCAGCAGCTCTATTACAACCGCATCATGCCCTTGCAATATGCCCGTTTCTTCGGCATCAAGGGCCTGTTCAATAAACTCCTCGCCCAGACCATCGGGCTCTTCCGCCCCATCGTGCGTCAGGTGTCGGAGTCGGAGGTGAACGCCGTGGTACACAAGAGCTGCGCGCTGGCCGTCCAGACCTTCATGCTGGCCATGAGCGAGCAGGGCTACGACACCTGCCCGATAGAGGGATTCGACAGCCTTCTGGTGAAGCGCGCCCTCCACCTGCCCTACCGTTGCGAGATCAACATGGTCATCACCTGCGGCATCCGCGTACCGTCGGGCGTGCGTGGCGACCGCTTCCGCCTGCCCTTCGAGGAGCAATACCATAAGGTGGATTGATGCCTATGGCCATCGACTGAGCTCTATACCCATCTTCAGCGGGCGTTGCCCCGGCCTATCAGTAGCCTCTCCCCCAGCCCCTTCCTCGTAGGGAGGGGAGGAATAAGCAGGGTGAATGGGACTGCTATCGTAGGAAAAGGAATGAAATCGTAGGGACATGCCCGGTTTATGTCCACACCTCCAGAGGGCTATGGAATCTTCATATATCTATTATTGTATGGAGAATACTGCCCTCTTCTCACCCTCCAACAACTCTTATTCCATTTATCCCGCCATTCTCTGTGTCCCCTATGGTCTCTGTGTGAGGAAGATAAAGCCTCACAAGTATCAATCATCAGGCTTAGAAGCTCCCATTCGGCGGTGCGGACATGCACGGGGCATGTCCCTACTGGTCCATCGTTTTACCCACAAGATAGCCCCATATAGTAGGCATTTCATTCCCCTCCCTACGGGGGAGGGGCAGGGGGAGAGGCTGGCCTTCCGCAGATACCTCCCACTCCCCCTCGGGATTACTACCTTTTCGCCGCGCGATTCCTACCTTTTCGTCATGCGATTCCTACCTTTTCGTCATACGATTAGTACCTTATTGCGGAGTCTTTCGTACGGCTTTGATTATCAACGAATTGCAAATCATGCCATGAACAACAAAACGGGGCACGCGCCATAACGGCGAATGCCCCATTCCGGTTAATTAATCCACACAAATTGTACTTACTCATCCCACGCACTATAATGGGGTAGTTCATCGCCGGCAACTCTATCCGACGTTATGCTCTCGTCATAGAATGTATTCTTTTTGGCGTCTCCATAAGGATTGCCGCTTCCAAGTAATAATTCGTTTCCGATATTTACCAGGATGCATATGGTCTGCGGCTTGCTATATTTCTTTTTCATGATATGGGTCTCCTATACTTTACTTCACGATGATTTTAACTCCGTTGACAATGTATAGACCAGCTGGCACATGTACCGTAGTGCTGTCTCCGGCCTTCACATTGACGCTTGCCGCATTCATGCCGTTGGTGGCAATCACATTGATGTGTCGGTCTTTGGTCGACGTGATCGTGATGCTTCCCTGTCCTGCAGATACTGCCAAGTCGGGTCTGTTCTCCAATTCGGTGATGCCTGTGGCCTCGCCGGAGCCATCGGAGGATGCTGAGAACGAATAGAGCATCTTGCTTCCTGATGCAGATCCCTCGTAAACGTAGTAAGCGCGGAACGGATACATATACACGTATGGGAATTCTGCCCTCAGATTCTGGGAGTTGAGGAACATGTTCCCCGAGAAGTAGAAGATGTTTCCAGTCTTGTCGAGCTTCTTGCCGGAGTAGCTTCCGTAGTTCTTGAAGACAAAGCTTTCGCCCTTGATCTTGCCCGAAGCGGTCTCGCCTTCGAAGGTGTAGGCCGTGGGATCCATGGCGCTTCCTCGTGTGGCAATCACGTCGGAACCATACTGCGTGGCCATGAAGCAGATGTGGTCTGCGGTCGGTGCAGTCTCCACCTTGACCATGTAGGGCACGTTGGCCTCAGTGCGCGGCTCGGGGTGAATGGCGAAATGGGCTTTGCCGTGATAGTTCATGGGCTTACCCACCACCTCGTGCTCTACGGCAAAGCAGTTATCAGGCTCCATCTTGTGCACCTTGAACGAGCAGCCTCCGTCTCTGTTGGTATGCTCACCGTCGGTGAGTTCGAGGGTGAACGGAAGCATAACCGTGGCGTTGACCACCTTGCCATTCTGAGGAACAGTAATCTCGCGCGAGTAGGTGGCGTAGTTCTCAGCCGGCACGGTGATGGTGTAGGGTGCGTAGAACGGCTGCTTGTCGGTGATGACAATGTTCTTGCAGGCCCTGAAGTTTCCACTCTTTGTCTTCTGGATATAGTTGTCCTCGTTATAGCTGGTGCGCTCGGGGAAGTAGATGAGACAGTTGGGATTGAGCTTATCCTTCATGGCTTGCATCTCCTCGGCCTCTACCACCTGCACCGAATAGAGGTTGGTATAGTCGAGATAGAGCACCTGCTTGCCAGTGGCTCCCACACCCGTCACACCTGTCGCCTCGTTGCCATAGAGAGCATCTATCAAGGCTTGCTTCATCATATTCACGGTGAGGTAGGCCATGGTGCTGGGTATTTCCTCGTGGGTTTCCTTGTCATAGGCCTTGAAAACACCACCATACATGGGCAGCTCCTTATCCTCGCCGTTCTCCTGATAGAACGTTGTTTCATAGATTGGAGTCAGCTCACACTTGGCGTCATAATCCTTAATAGTCAGCGTAAGAGCCATGAGATAATAGGCAAAGTAGCGGTGCTCCAGTGCCGTGGTGGGTGCAATGTTCCATCGTGTCTCGTCGGCTGTGAAGAGATAGCAGTCTTTCGACTGACCTTCAGATAATTCAATATCAGTGGTAAACGTACCGCCCTGCTCTATATAGAGTGCCTCCGAATAGGGATACTCCTTGAGATTGGTCACGCCTCCGGAGGTGTTGTTCGGGTCGAGTTCGTCAATATTGCTATACTTGAACGGGATATCTCCACACTCCGCGGTGCTGATCTTGGAATAGTCAGGGCCTTCGTTTCCAGTGGTTTCATACTGATGGCCGTCTCCGAAGTCGTTATAATAATCAGATTTCACGAAGAAGTTGCGGGCATTGCCATTGGTTCCATTACCATAAGTGGAGTCCATATACTTGCTCATGAGGTTTTGGAACGAGAACTTACAGGTGTTATATCCTTCGCCTAAGAAGTCTGTGGGCACATAGAATACGAATGCTCCACCCGACACTTGGAAGTCGTTGCTGGTGAATTGCTGGAAGAGCTTCTGGCCATCTTTATTAGATTCGCACACGATATCCATCGAATTGATGAATGGGTTGAGTGCTTCGAGCTTCAGACAGAAGGTGACGAGTGCCTTCGTTCCTTCCTCAAGCCCCTCAATGGAGAACTTCACGGCATCGTTGTTGAGTTCAGTAAGCTCCACCACTGCCTCATGGCTATCATCAATAAGCTGCTCATCTGCCACGGTTTCACCATTGGCTGCATAGACCTTCAGAGTGAAAGGCGATGGTTTGAATGCCGGATTCTCGACCGATTGCGGTGTGCTGGCCGGAGTCCAAGAGGCCGGAGTGGTTGGGCTACTTACCAATCTCGAGTAAGCGCCATCATATGTTAGTGTTCGAGTTCCCCACTGCACGGTAGACCCGTTGATGGTAAATTGATAGTTATTATTACTTTGCGGATTGGAAACCACATTTACATAGTATCTGCTGTTAGACATGTAGACGTGTAGGTAACGTGTCCCCGAATAGATCATCCCAGCAGGATTGCGCTTCCATGATACCGGATAAAGATCCCAAGCCCCCTCTGTATTGAGATAATATGTCTTACCATCATACTCCTGAGAGATATAGTAGCCACCCAGTTCCTCATCGTAATCGATAGTGCTGGCCGCTTGCTCGGTTCCATAGTAAGCCTTGATCTTTGCACCGGTGATGCGATATCCCAACGGGATGGTGACGCCATCCTGTGTCGTTGTCGAGGTTGGGGTCTCGATATAGTAAGTATTGTTGCCTAAAGCATAATAGAAATTGTCGCCGTTCTTGAGCGCCTGGATAGAGCCTGAGCCCGGCGTCTCGGGCAGTTTCTTATCGGCTGTCACCGCATCTGCTTGGTAAAGCATGTTGTTGGCAGTGAGTTCTTTCACGTCTTCGAAGTTGTAACTATAATAGATTACACCAGCCTTTTCGTTGGGCTTAATCTGTCCGAGGTCGAGTTTGCTGGTCGAGAAGGGTGATCCCACGATGTTGACGCCCTCGCTCACGATGTTGCCGGGCGTGCCGGGAGCTACGTCTGCCTCGAAGGCTCCCTCGGCGGTGAAGAAGAGTTCGCACGACTTGATGGTGGCTCCATAGTATCCATTGGTGGCGTGCTGGAAGTAGAAGTACAGATTATTGGTCATATCTGTCTCCGTCTTACTCGTGCGTTCAATCACAAACTCTGTCGTGCTGTTGGTACCGTTCATGGTCGGTGTCTTGGCCTTAGATGTCGCGACGTTGAACGTTCCATCGGTTTCATAGAGCGTCTTGGACATGCCTGTAATGGCCATACTGTTCACCGTCTTGCCGTTAACATTGTTCAGCAGCACGATGCGATAGCCCGTGAAACGGAAACCTTTGGGCAGGGAGATGTTCATGTGGGTGGTTACAGTTGTACCGCCCATCACTACATAGAGGTCTTGGGCCGTATCCAGACTGATGTTTCCGGCGGGGTCGAGGAGCTGTCCGCCCTCCGACAGCGCGCCTTGGTCGGACACGGTGAGGGTCAGCGGGAGCTGATTGTGACGCCAGAGGGAACTCCAGCCATTGGTAAAGCCGACCTCACCCGCATAGGTAAGACCTGCAACTAACTTGCCCGAAGATGGGCTGATGGTCACGTTTTGTGAAAACGCTGACGTGCAGAAGAAAAGAAGGAAGGCAAACAGAACCCAGAAACGGCCTTTGCCTCGAGTCTTCTGACTTTGTCCGAGTAGGAAATTCGTAAATGTTCTCATGATAAGTACTAATTTTGCGTGAATAATTCTGTGACACAAAATTAGTTAACAACCGTTTTTTTTTATTTCAAAAACGCTGATAAGACCACCTCTTGTTTTTCAAAAACTACAATAAACCACGTTACAAACCCATGTCAAAAGTTATAAATAGAGTAATACTATGGAAATAACAGAGTTTTAAAATACTAATAATCAAGCAATTGCTGAATTGATACAAATAAATATCCGTATTGACATTGCTATTGTCTGGATTTAACGTAACTTAGCTAACAAATAACAGTAAAATAGAACTCACCAAGCACTTATAGCCATGAGCACAGACCAATTATTCTCCATTCTCCTCCACATCGCATGGGGTATCTATGCTATGTTGGCCGCCATGCTTCTCTTTCTGCGTGCCCCAAGGGTTCCGCTATTTGCTCCTTACCGACGAGCCCGGCGTTTCATGGGAGCAGCCTACGTCATTCTGAGCCTCCATGTGTTTGTTGCCTACACCCACGAAGCATTCTTCTTCAGTGTCACCAACACCGTGGCCATCGACATATTCTTCTTCTTTCCGGTCATCATCTGCTTCCGACACGCCTTTCTCCACCTGCTTGACCACAGCTATTCAGACCGCCACCGACTGATGGAAGACGGTTTGCAGTGGGCCGTGGTGGCTTTTGTCTGCATCGTATCGCTACTCACCAAGCAGGTGCTCATCCGCCGATTGTGCGCCGTGGCGGCTATCGTGATGTTGGCCATCTATACTCTTCTGTTTGTGAAAGACTTCCTACAGCTCTTCAAGGAGATGCGCATGAAGCTCGAAAACTACTATGTGGAGCAGATGGATAACTTCGTGAGATGGATCAGAAACAGTGTGATGATGCTCTTCATCTATGGTTATGTGATTCTCGCCACGCTCTATATGCCCATCGAGGTGAAGCTGGTGTGCATGGTGGCAGCCATTATCATGAACCTCTATATAGCCCTGTCGTTCCAAAACTACATGCGTGTCTACGACCAATTGGAGCGCTCTTTCTTAGAGAAAATCAGGCAGGTGAATGCCATCAGGCAGGAGTGGGCCAAGGTCGCAGCCACTGCCGACGACGACCCTACCGACGACTCGGACCACACACGCACACTCGACGAGACGCAGGAGAGCCTTCTCCGCATCTGGATAGCCAGTCAGCGCTACTGCGAGCCAGGCCTCACGCTCGACATGCTGGCGCAGGAGATCAACACCAACCGCACCTACCTCTCGCAGTATATCAATGAGACCTATCAAGAGAGCTTTAGCCTTTGGATCAGCCGCCTGCGCATAGAGGACGCCAAGCGCATGCTCCTCGAAGACCAAGACCGTTCCATGGAGGACATCGCCCATAGCCTGGGCTTCTCCTCGGGCAGCTATTTCAATCGGGTATTCTCACAGATAGTCGGCACCACACCAGCCCGATGGCAGCGAGACCACACCGACCAGGCCCACCTCCAGAATGCCCGAGACATAGCCTGAGCATAGGGCTCCAGACTGCTTCTCCTCGTCAGAAAAAAAAGATAACGTCTCCTTTCACCTGCCTTTGCCCATCCTGTCAAGGCCGATAATTACTCCTTTCATCCGCCTTGTGCCCTCCTTGCAAGGACTATCATCCTCGTTTCATAACCTTGTTCATAGCGCATCAAGCCCAAGCCAAAGGCCTGGGCTATCTTGTTGTCCGGCTATTACGCATCGTCGTCAGACTCTCCCACGGGTTCAAGGTCGGCAAATCCCTCCGAATTCTCGCGGAAGGCGGCTGGCGTCAAGCCAAAATAGTTGCGGAAAAGACGCATGTATGTACTTCTCGAATTGAACCCCGACATGAAGCCTATGTCGTTAACAGCCAAGTCGGGACGCCCGATGAGCAGCGAGGCGGCATACTGCAGCCTGTAGCGCGAGATAAACTCGCTGATCGACATGCCACTCGCATAGGTCCTGATGGCATCGGCCAGATAGGTGCGGTTGGTATGCAAGAGCCTTGCCAGACCGTCGCGATTGAAGTCGACCTCCACGTAGGGCTTGTCCCTATCCATCAGATTGCACAGGTCTACGTAGAGCTGCTCCTTGTCCGAGAGCTCCTCCTGCGGCTTCGATTCGAGGCTCTGCAGGTTGAGACGCCACGAGAGTTTAAACCGGTGGATGGTCTTAAACATGGCCCGTTCGCGCCTCCTGAGCTTCGCATCGTAGTAAATATAGAAGCCCAGCAGCACCAGCACGAGCAGCAGCGCGGCCAGCGCCATCCACATATACTGCTTGGCACGCTCGTGCGAAGCCTTCACCTCGTCGAGCTTCAGAAATGTGCTTATCTCGCCCAACTGCCGTTGCATGCCATGCGACTGGAGCAAATCGCGCTCCTTCATGAGCCTGCTCATGAGGTGGGCGGCCAGTTCGTGGCGCCCCATGGCCATGAGCACACGCGCATGTTGCTCCTCGGTCTCTATCAATCCCACCGAATCTGCCATCTCATGGCCCACGGCCACGCAGGTGTCGCTGGCCAGCAACGCCTTCTCGTAGTCACGCCCGAGCATATAGTATTGGGTGAGCTCGTGGTAATAGGCCGACCTCACCAGCACACATCGCTCGTCGATCCCCTGGGCCACGCGGTCGAAATAGCTCTTCGACTCGACCATCTTCCCCTGCTCGGCCAGCGCCCGTCCGAGGGCCAACCAGCAGTAGGCATACTGATCGTTGAGCGAGGCCACGTGGAGTCCCCTGCTCTTCAGTTCCTCCGACTCGCCGTCGAGCACCTTCTCCCAAGTCCGGCCCATCCTCAGCAGCCGGTCAAACTGCCTACTGCCCACCAGCGCATCGGCATAGTTGGAGTAGATGAGCGCCAGCAGGCGGTTGCGGTTTTTCACCTTGCGCGCAACCTTTTCGGCGGTCTCAAAATGGTCTGCAGCCTCCTTATCCATCATCATTCCCGAGTAGATCTCGCCCAGCAGATTGTGGCTCAAGGCCCGGCCATAACCACTGCCGCGCTTCTTGGCATCGTCGTAGAAGCGCCGCGTCTCGCTGATGGCCTGCATCACGTTGCCCTGATAGAGGTAGCTCTCCACCAGAAGCGACCATGCATCGTAGTAATAGTCTACGTGGCCCAGTTTCAGGATGTTGGTCAGCGCACTCGGCAGGGTGGCTTTGAGCAGCGCGTGCTCATCATAATTATAATAGTAGCACAGCAGTCTCAACTGCCCGTAAGCCTCATCCTCGCCCGACTTCTGCCTGTGCGCCTCCAGGATATACTCCTTGAGATACTGCAGCTGGCGGCGGTCATCTGCGGCGTTGGCGTGCTCGCATCGGTTGCGCATGGTCTTGAGCAGCAAATCCTTGCTGAGCCCATCCCTCGTCTCAACAGCCGGTCTGCTATCGGCACTGGCGCTGGCGGGGAGGCCCATCCAGAGCAACGACACAACAATCCCACCGAGCACCAACCTCCAAAAGGTGTGGCACCCGGCATGTTTTCCTCTACAATTTGTGTGGCATGGCATCATATATTCTATGCTTCGAGCCTGACGGATTTTCTAATTATTACAAAATTAGTGAAAATTCGCTGATTATCATGTCAACATTTTGGAATAAATCTTTGTAAAAAGCCTTGTGCAATTGGAAAATAATGGCTACTTTTGCGCTATATGGCAGCCCCTGGCGAGCCATACACAACATTCAGGTGAACAAGCAAATCCTATTTCAAATGACAGATTCCTCACCCCGCACAGGCCTTTTCGTGGGTAGTTTCGACCCGTTTACCATTGGTCATGCCGACATTGTGGAGCGCGCCTTGCCGCTGTTCGACCGGCTGATTATCGGCGTGGGCGATAATCCCGGCAAGCACACCATGCTCTCCACCCACGACCGCGTGACCGCCATCCAGGAGCTCTATGCCCACGACAGCCGCATCGAAGTGGTGGCCTACAGCGGCCTGACCATCGACCTGGCCCATGAGAAAGGCGCAAGCTACATCGTGAGGGGTGTGAGGTCGGTGAAGGATTTCGAGTATGAGCGCGACATGGTAGACCTCAACCGCCGCCTCGGTCAGGTGGAGACGGTGCTGCTCTACGCCCGTCCCGAGCTGGCATCCATATCGTCGTCGGCCGTGAGAGAGCTTTGGGCGTTTGGCAAAGACGTGGATTGGATGATGCCAAAGGCATCTCACCAGACTGGGAAAAAATCATAATGTCCCTGCAAATCACACGGGATGGCACGCCCCTCCCAGCCCTAAAGTTCAATGTTCAAAGCTCAAAGTTCAAAGGAAGTAGCCCTAAAGTTCAAAGTTCAAAGCTCAAAGTTCAAAGGAAATAGTTCAAAGTTCAAAGGAAAGAATAAATGATCACTTTTCAATCTGACGGCATCGACATGCCCAACATCAAGCATCGGGACACCTCCCAGTGGATCAAGGCCGTGGCAGCAGCCCACGGACGGCGCGTGGGACAGGTGGGATATATGTTTGTGAGCGACGAGAAGATACTCGAAGTAAACAACGAATACCTCAGCCATGACTACTACACCGACATCATTACCTTCGACTACGACGAGGGAGACGTGATCAATGGCGACATCGTTATCTCCTTAGACACCGTGCGCAGCAACGCCGAGCTCTTCGGAAAGGAGTACGACGACGAGCTCCATCGGGTCATTATCCACGGCATTCTCCACCTCTGCGGCATCAACGACAAGGGGCCCGGCGAGCGCGAAATCATGGAAGCGCACGAGAACGAGGCCCTGGCCATGAGGAAAAAGTAAAAAGGTAAAAGGGTAAAAAAATAAAAAACTGCGGGCGGCAACATGGTGTTCGGCCTGCCCCGTCCATGCCGCAACCAACAAGCCAACACTTGACGCGATTCAAGGTTGGCTTTTGTTTTGTCAAGATGATTCATTGTTTTTAGAATCGTTGGGGCTTTTCCTTTGGAGCGCGAAGACCTGCCTTTTCTGCCCTCTCTACTCAATTTCATCCTCAAAAACACCTCAGTTCTCCCCCATTCCATCGTCTTCTCCTTGCGTTTAGTACCTTTTCGCATGGCTATCTCTATCCTTTCGCCTCAAGAAAAGGCCCTTTTCATCGTGCGATAAATACCTAATCGCAGTGGGAAAAGAGAGTTTTTGAGGGGCAAGGAAATAGGGGCGTTTTACAAATTACTATCAATCAGATAGTTATAAAAAGTCCGATTTTTCATGATTTTCGAGGTTATCTAAGCCTCATTTCACTAAGATCGAGGAAAAGAAAGCTATTCTTCAAGATGTTTCAACAATAATTCCCAGCTGCCTCTCCCCCTTGCCAATCCAGCCTATCCAGCCTGTCTCTCCAGCCTCTCCCCCTTGCCCCTCCCCCGAAGGGAGGGGAGTAATATGCAGGATAAACACATCATTGATAGTGAAAAAGCGCTTGCGGGGAAATACGATACCGGTGGAACATGCAGGATATACATATAAATTGTGGAGAGAAGATTATCACGGGAATATCCAATGTCTTCCGGATGGGTTAAGATATACATATAAATTGTGGTGAAAAGACTATCATGGGAATATCCAATGTCATCCGGATGGGTTAGGATATACAAATAAATTGTGGTGAAAAAATTATGGCTTAGCAGAGACATCTCCCTACTAAGCCACTATCTTGCTCCCATGATAGACTCACCCTCCAAGCATTTCACTCCCCTCCCTTCGGGGGAGGGGCAAGGGGGAGAGGCTGGAGGGGGCAAGGCGAAAAGGTCTATGGTTCTGTGAGAGAGGCTGCTTATATCACTTCCCCAGCACCCTCAGCGCACGCTGCACGATATGATTCTGCTCGTTCATCACCTGGAAATACTCGCTCATATCCCATAGGTCGCGGGCCACGAGGGCCTTAATCTGCGCCTTGAGATAGGGCAACGTCTGCTGGAGCTCGGCCTCATCCTTGGGCTCCACCTTCTGCTTCTTGCCCTCGGCGAGTATCTCGTCGATGAGGCTCTGGGGCACGTCGAAGCCCGTCAGGAATCCGTCGAAGGTGGGATATTTGGCCTTGAGCTCCTTGCGATGGGTGTCCACATACTTCAAGTCGGCGTTGATCACGATGCTCTTGGCAGCCAACTGACGATGCAGGCGCGTGTATTGCGTGGTGTCTAAGGGCACGAAGAAGTCGGGCATTACACCGCCTCCGCCATACACCGTGCGGTGACGGCGCAGCGTCTTGTATTTCAGCGAGTCGGAGAAATGTATGCTGTCGGCCGAGTAGAGCTCGCCATGCTTGTAGCGTTCGTCCAGTTCGTTCTCATAATCCTGCTTGTCTCCCTTGGTGTAAGGCTTCTGTATGCAGCGGCCCGAGGGCGTGTAGTAGTGGGCAATGGTGAGCCTCATCATGCTGCCGTCGGGGAAATCCACGGGGCGCTGCACCAGTCCCTTGCCAAAGCTGCGGCGTCCCACCACCGTGCCTCGGTCCTGGTCCTGGATGGCTCCGGTGACAATCTCGGCCGCAGAAGCCGAGAATTCGTTGATGAGCACAATCACTTTGCCTGTGAGCAGCTTGCCGTTGCCCTCAGCCCGATACTCCTGCCGGCTCACCTTGCGGCCCTCGGTGTAGACGATGAGGTCGTTTTTCTGCAGAAATTCGTTGGCTATCTGTACCGCCGCCTGCAGGTATCCACCTCCGTTCTCCTGCAGGTCGAGAATGAGATCGTGCATGCCCCGGGCCTGAAGATCCTTCACACAGGTCATGAACTCATCGTAGGTGGTGGCACCGAAGCTGCCAATGCGGATGTAGCCCACACTGGGCCGTATCATGTAGTAGCCGTCGACGGTCTTCACCGGAATCTTTGCGCGGGTCACCACAAAGGTCTGTATGCCCGCGATGCCACGGCGCACGATACCCAGTCGCACCTTGGTGCCCTTGGGACCGCGTAGGCGTCGCATGATGTCCTCGCGCGACATCTTCACGCCGGCAATAGCTGTATCGTTCACCGTGACGATGCGGTCGCCGGCCACGATGCCCACTTTCTCCGACGGACCATTGGTTACCGGCTGGATGACAAGCAGCGTGTCGGCCTGGATATTAAACTGCACGCCAATGCCTTCGAACGAGCCATTGAGCGACTCCGTCATCGATTTGGTCTCCTTCGCGGTGGTGTAGGAGGAGTGAGGGTCCATCTTTTCGAGCATGCCCCGTATGCCGTCCTCCACGAGTCGCTGCTCATCCACGGAGTCTACATACATATTTGTAATTGCCATCTCGGCTATCTGCAATTTCCGTAATGGCGAGTCTGTGCCGAAGTTGAGGCGGAATTGTGCCGATAAGGGTAAAAAAGTAAAAAGGTAAAAAGGTAAAAAGAAGATTACCTTATAGTGTTGTCTGTTCATTTGCGTCCTTCTAACTTGTTAACAATATTAACCAATGTTCCAATGATTGTCCTGATATCATTGGAGATGGAGTCGAATTCCATTGTGCTCATCTGCTCTGATTCATGGAGCAACTCGAGCCAATACAATGTTTCATTGGCCTCTTTCAAGGCGATTTTAGTCTTACTGATATAGTCGGCATCGCTCTGGGCAAACCGGCTTTCCGCCAAGTTGGCACCAATGCTCGTGCCACTTTTATATATTTGACGGGAGATGACATACTCCCGTTTTTCCTCTGTGAGATATTTATAAAGCTTGATAACTCGCAAAGCGAAGTTCTTACTCAACTGATATACCACACTTTCCTTCATCTCATACCTCCTTACTTCCAGGCTTTTCAAGCATAGCCCCCGTATCATTTAAGAGTTACTCTTTTACTTTTTTGCCCTTTTACTCTTTCACTTTTACCCTTTTACTCTTTCACTCTTCCCCTTTTACTTTTTTACCTTTTTACCCTTTTACCTTTCTACGACTCCTCATCGGCGAGGTCTTCCTCTATCACGAGGTTGTCGATGATGAAGTTCTGACGCTCCATGGTGTTCTTGCCCATGTAGTATTCAAGGAGTTTCTGCACCTGGTCGGTCTTGTGGAGGGTCACCTGTTCGAGGCGCATGTCAGGGCCGATGAAATGGGAAAATTCGTCGGGAGAGATTTCACCGAGACCCTTGAAACGGGTAATCTCCGGGTCGGGAGCGAGGGCCTTAATGGCGTTCTGGCGATCCTCCTCGGTGTAGCAGTAGTGAGTGATGAAGTCGCTCTTCTTCTCTCCCTTCATCAGACGGGCGTCGGCCTCGGCAATCACCTTCTTGCTCTTGATCTTCGAGCGACGGTTTCGCACACGGAAGAGGGGCGTCTGGAGCACGTAGACGTGCCCTTTCTTGATGAGTTCGGGATAGAACTGGAGGAAAAATGTGATGATAAGCAGTCGGATGTGCATGCCGTCGACATCAGCATCGGTAGCCACAATGACCTTGTTGTAGCGCAGATTGTCGAGCCCTTCCTCTATGTCGAGGGCGGCCTGGAGCAGGTTGAACTCCTCGTTCTCATAGACCACCTTCTTCGTCAAGCCAAAGCAGTTGAGCGGTTTACCACGCAATGAGAATACGGCCTGGGTGTTCACGTCACGGCTTTTGGTGATGCTTCCACTGGCCGAGTCGCCCTCGGTGATGAAGATCGACGACTCTTCCTTGCGGTCGTTCTTAGCGTCGGAGAAGTGGATGCGGCAGTCGCGCAGCTTCCGGTTGTGCAGACTGGCCTTCTTGGCACGCTCCCGAGCCAGTTTCGTCACGCCGGCCATGGCCTTGCGTTCGTGCTCGCTCTCCTTGATTTTACCCTCCAGAATGTCGGTCACATCTTCGCGATGAATGTGCAGATAGTTGTCTACCTCGCGCTTGAGAAAGTCGCCTACATACTTGTTGATGGTGTCGCCGCCGGGCGCCATGAGCGTGGAGCCAAGCTTAATCTTAGTCTGACTCTCAAAAACGGGCTCCTCCACGTTGATGGCAATGGCTGCCACCATACCGTTGCGGATATCGGTATATTCGTAGTTCTTGTCGAAAAACTCCTTGATGGTCTTCGCAATGTGCTCCTTGAACGCACTCTGATGGGTGCCGCCCTGGGTGGTATGCTGGCCATTAACGAAGCTATGGTATTCCTCTCCATACTGGTTAGTATGGGTGAAAGCTATCTCGATGTCCTCGCCCTTGACGTGGATGATGGGGTAAAGACCATCTACGGTCATGTTGTCGTTGAGCAAATCTTCCAGACCATTGCGGCTCTTGATGCGGCGACCGTTATACATGATGGTCAGTCCGGAGTTGAGATAGGTGTAGTTGCGCAGCATGGTCTCCACGAATTCATCGTGGAACTGGTAGTTCTTGAATAGGGAATCGTCGGGCTGGAAGAAGATAAACGTACCGTTTTCGTCGGTGGTCTTCGAGGTCTTGTCGGTCTGTTTCTGACCCTTGGCAAACTCTATGGCGCGCACCTTTCCGTCGCGATAGCTCCTCACCTCGAACCTTGAGCTGAGGGCGTTGACGGCTTTCACGCCCACGCCATTGAGGCCCACGCTCTTCTTGAACGCCTTGGAGTCGTATTTTCCACCGGTATTGAGCACCGACACGGCCTCCTCAAGCTTACCCTGCGGAATGCCGCGGCCATAGTCGCGCACGCTCACTCGCAGGTTGTCGTCGATGTCCACCTCGATGCGATCGCCGGCATTCATCTTGAATTCGTCTATCGAATTATCGATCACCTCCTTGAGAAGCACATACACTCCGTCCTCCGGCAGGGAGCCGTCGCCCAATCGACCGATATACATACCGGGCCTTGTCCTGACGTGCTCCATATCACTCAGGTGTCGAATATTGTCGTCGGTATATTCCACGGGCTGCTGCACGTTGTCCAGCTCCAGCTCGTTGGAATCTATGTTTTTATCTTCTGTCATTTCAATAGTATTGGCTTTATTATACCCTCTCATCAGAGGGGCTGGGAAGGCATCTGATCATCTTCTTATAACAACGCCTCCGCTTATGGTTGATATGTTCGAAAGCGCTCCACTGGCCCTGTACGCCCGTATTGGTTTCCATCTCTACTTGCGACTCGCCCCACTTGAAACCGTGCTTGATGTAGCGCGGAATGAGGTCGGCAAAGATCAGTGCGTTGGCACCCTTGGAGCGGTATTCGGGCAGCACGCCGATGAGCAACAGGTCGATGCCCTCGGTCTTATGAAACTTGATGGCGCGCAGCAGGTGCCACCATCCGAAGGGGAACAGCCGCCCACGGCGACACTTCTGCAGGGCCTTGGACAGCGAGGGGATGGTGATGGCGATACCCACAATCTTGTCGTCTTTGCTGCCATCGACGATAACCGATACCAAATCGAAGTCTACCGCAGGCAGGAACATCTTGACGTATTGGTCTATCTGGTGCTCCGTGAGCGACACGAAGCCATAGAGATCCACATAGGTGTCGTTGATGATCTCGAAGATTTTGCGGGCATAACCGTTGCGGATATCCTCGCGCGTCACCTTCTTCACATGCAGGTTGTAGCGCTGCTCAATCATCGAAGCCAGCTTTTCGAGCTTCTCGGGCAACTTGTCGGGCACGGGCAGGAAATACTCCACGTAGTCGTTGTCCTTCTCCCATCCACCGAGCTTCTCCATGTGCTGGGGATAGTACTCGTAGTTGTAGATGGTGGCCATGGTACCGAGCTTGTCGAATCCCCAGGTGAGCATGCCCTCCGGATCCATGTCGCTGAACCCCAAAGGTCCCACCACAGCCTCCATGCCGTTGGCCTTGCCATAGTCGGCCACGGCGTCGAACAGCGCGCGGCTCACCTCGATATCGTCTACAAAGTCGAGCCATCCAAAGCGCACATTCTTCTGTTCCCAACGCTCGTTGGCGCGCTTGTTGATGATGGCAGCCACACGACCGCAGAGCTTCCCGCCCTTATACGCCAGGAAATACTCAGCATCACAGAAGTCGAACGCCGCATTGCGGTCTTTGCTCAGCGTATTCAGCTCATCGCTATATAGAGAGGGAACATCGTAGGGATTGCCCTCGTAAAGGTCATAATGAAAGTTAATGAAGTCTTCAAGATCTCTCTTGGTGGCAACCTTCTTGATTTCTACAGACATGAAATTGCTAATGAATTGATGTTTAAAGCATTTTAGCTTGCAAAAATAACCATTTTAAGGCAGAAAACAAAAGGAAAACATCATTTTATCGTTGCTACGCCACAATTTACAGACCACATTTTCTTCGGGAAAACCTCACGACTTTTGATTTGTAAAAATAGTTCTGAATAAAACGGCGAGAAATATTTCCTGAAATAGAAAAGCGCACGAGGTGGTCAGCGCAGGATTACCTCGTTTTCGTACCATGAGATAGGGGCGGTTTCGCGTTAAGGGCCTTTTCGTCTGGGGATAAAGTAGTAATCGTGATGCCATAAGGGCCTGATGGCATTGTCATATCGGCCTAATGGGGATGGCATGATGGCCTCTTCGCCCTGCGAAAAGGCCCTTTTCGCAAAGCCTTGAAATGTCAACATTTTACAAGTCTCTATGTCTCAGCAGGTTCTAACAAGCCCATTTTTCGCGTATTCTCCACCAAAGATTTTGTGTTTTAGAATACGCGCTGGATTTCGAGGCATTGTTCAAGGATTTTCATTAGGATTTTCTTTTGGGGCAATCAGATATGGGGATTGGCGGTTTTTCCGGCTTGCGCGGAGAACATAAGGACACAGAACTTTTCAGAATGACATATTTTCCTGCCATTGAAGCCATGACAAAAGAAACGCTCCGCGTTTCATAAGGACAGACTAATATGCGCTGCGGGTAGTCGGCAACGCAACCAAGAGGGTAATAAATCTGTCATTATGAAACGCGGAGCGTTTCTTTTGTCATGGGGGCGACCAAGTTTTCTTATGTCATTCTGTTAAAAATATTATGTCCTTATGTTAGAAATCAATCTGTAGTTATGTCCCAGAAATTATGTAGTTATGTCCTTAAAATGATGTAGTTATGTCCTTAAAATGATGTAGTTATGTCTAAACCCCACCCCGTTCACACACAAGAATGATGTGTCTCCCGCCCCAAGTGGTCGCAAACAGGTATGTGCTGCCACCATCGCGCAGCTTCAGACGCTTGCGCAACTCTGCCACCGACAACGGGAAATTGCGCGTAGCGATGTTGGCCTGACTCACCCCTTGCAGCGCCTCGCGCAGCTCCCGCCTGTTCATGGTCGACACCCTCGTGATGCGAAACTGGCGCCCGGGGAAGCCCTCCACAGGCCCATCGGCGACAAAAAGATGAGAATTGCGGTCTACCATCCGTAGCCCATACTCGGCCGCCACCTCGCGGAAGCACCCCGCCTTCATGATGCTCGCATTGGGCACCAGCAGCCATCCCTCGATGGTCTGCGCCGACTCGGGCACATACGCGCCCTCAGAGCCACCCGAAACACCCTGTGGTGTGTAGACGAACAGCTCGTCGTCGTTGGCGCAATAGACGCGCAGCGGCTCCTCCGAGCGCGTGATGGCCAGCAGAAGCTCCTTGCATTCGCCGCCCACAGACACAATGTGCACCTCGCAGCCCGT
Source organism: Prevotella sp. UBA1705 (assembly GCA_002317385.1). Classification (GTDB taxonomy): domain Bacteria; phylum Bacteroidota; class Bacteroidia; order Bacteroidales; family Bacteroidaceae; genus Prevotella. Next base: position 25,299 of record DCJH01000042.1, read on the forward strand.
GCCTTCAGGGCACAGCTGGCGCAGCGCCTCGTGCCAGTCGAGCATGGGCGAGAGCTTCAACAAGAGCAAGTCGCTCTTGGCGAGAAGTTCTGCGCGCAGCGCGGTCACGTCGGGCTCGCAGTCGCTCAGGCCAAACACCTTCTGCCCATGGTCGCCGCGGCGTGCAGGGTCGAGATAGAGCAGGGTGGGCGAGGGCCTGTCGGTACCCTCGGGAAGCGCCTGCAGCACCTCGGCGCTCTCGGCGCAGCGCACCACCGACGTAGTATCGCCCAGCGCGTGGAGATTGTGCCTCACCATGGCGGCGAGCGCCTCGTTGCGCTCCACATAGGTGGCATGGGCGAAGCCTCGGGAGAGGTAAAAGAAGTCGACGCCGAAGCCCCCAGTGAGGTCGGCCATGGTGCTCTCGGGCGAAAGGCGGGGCAGCAGCCGGCGCACGATGCCCTGCTTGTAGAGCGCTGTCTGCTCCGAACTGCATTGCTCCATATTGAGATGGGGCGGATAGACCACCTCGTGGCAGGCCGCCCAGAGGGGCAACTTGTGGCGGGCCGTCTGCCATCCCTGAATCTGCTGGAGGGCCTCTGTCAGGTCTACGGCAGCATCCCTACTACCGAGGAGCGCCAGCTGCCTCACGTCGGCCTCGCGATGGGTCAAAATGAACTGCTGAGTGGGCTGATTAATCATATTTTGCAAATTTACTAAAAAACTATACCGATTTTTGGATTCCTCATGTTTTTTTAATGATTTTGTAGTAAATAAATATGGCCCAAGGTGTTGCAACCTATTGATATTTTGCCTATTTTTGCAATGACAGATAACTGATTACTCACCTTTTTAAAACTACTGTGATGACAAAGAAAATTGAAACCCTGGCTGGGGTCTTCGAGGAGCAGGTGCCCCTGCCGAAGAAACCCGAGAACGACCCGCCGCAGAAACTCGGTGGCGAGGTATGGTATCAGTAATCTTTTGTGGCCCAACGTGTTGAGCCAAAGATTATCCGATAGATTCATCGGCTGCCCCGCGCAGCACGTCTATTATAATACAAGAGAGGGACTCCAGGTGGGTCTCTCTCTTTTTGTTATCCGGTAGTCTGATAGGCCCTGCCTATCGCCAGTGTGTGGCGCGCCCTTCATCACCCAAACTCCATCGGGGCGGGAGGCTCTGCAGGAAATGCTGCGCACATAAAAAGGCAAACTGCGCGAATCCATAGAGACTATGGTTTCGCGCAGTTTGAGAGTTGCTCACAGTGTGGTTATCCCCTTAACAGTGGGGCCACACGTCGCTTATGGCGCAGCTGTAGGGTCCATAGGGGCCTCTGTGGGTGCAGCATCGGGCTTAGCCCCGGCAAAGACTATGCGAAGATGACCGGCGTCGCCCACTTGATAAGTGAGCGTGAGGCTCATGTCGTTGCCCCTGACGCTGCTTTCATTGGTTTCGATGGACATGGTACCCTGCACGGTTTTTCCATCCTTCGTGGTGAGTTCCATGGCGGTAGGCTCCTGCATCAGCCTTACCTCTGTGCCCGACGATGCGTCAAGCTTCACCTTGTCCAACGTGATGTCGTTAAAGTTCAGGTATCCGGTGCTCACATTGGTCAGGGTAAGGCGGCAGGTGCCGTCACCATTGTCGGCAAGAGTAGCCTCACCATCTACCGGAGTAGACTGCTTCTCTACGGAGTCTTTCACTGCCGTGTAAACTTTTCCGGAATAGGTTCCGACCACGTTTTTCACGGTTTCCTGGGCATGTATCGTACCTGCAAACAATGCTGTCATACATAAGATTGACAATAGCTTCTTCATAATTTTTCCTTTCGTGTGATATAGTTAATACTAAACTTCAACTGTTTTTTCATGATCAAATCCGGAAATGAAACATACTTCACAGTATTCGAAGAACGTTGCAAACTTAGGAAAAAGACCGTTTGCTCACAAAAAAATACAGACATTTTATTGCAATTACACATTTTTTGGGGAAAAATCTAACATTCTGTAACATTCCGAATGGTATTGTTTGATTTTATAAACAATATTTGGTGCTTTTGCTTCAGAATGATATATCAGGTCGGAAAAGGTAGAAAACGATAGTCGTCTTCGCCTGGTGATACCATCAGACAGCCAATTTCATATAGCATCCAACCCATCAAGACAACGCCGCTGCGGCAGGAAACGGGCACATGGAGGGCAGCCGAGGAGGAAGATTGCCATGGCATGGCAGCGCGACGCGGGGCCTCCTCGGGCTGGAAAAAGTAAAGCCCGCAAGCAGAAATCTGCTTGCGGGCTTCACCATAATATATAGTCTTCCGTCAGGAAGCACTGCGGTCTTAGTCGGCCAACTTAGCTGCGATGAACTCGCGGTTAAGGCGTGCGATGTTGGCAATAGACTCATTCTTCGGGCACTCAGCCTCGCAGGCGCGGGTGTTGGTGCAGTTTCCGAAACCGAGCTCCTCCATTTTGGCAATCATGTTCTTAGCGCGGCGTGCAGCCTCGGGGCGACCCTGGGGAAGCAATGCCAGCTGGCTCACCTTAGAACTCAGGAAGAGCATGGCAGAACCATTCTTGCAAGCAGCCACGCAGGCACCGCAACCGATGCAGGTGGCGCAGTCCATGGCCTCGTCGGCATTCTGCTTAGGAATCAAGATGGCATTGGCATCCTGAGCCTGACCGGTGCGAACGCTGGTGTAACCACCGGCGGCGATGATCTTGTCGAAGGCCGAACGATCTACCATACAGTCCTTGATCACGGGGAAAGCAGCCGAGCGCCAGGGCTCCACGGTGATGACATCGCCATCGTTGAAGCGGCGCATGTAGAGCTGGCAGGTGGTGGCTCCCTGGCCAGGTCCGTGGGGATGGCCGTTGATATAGAGTGAGCACATACCGCAGATACCTTCGCGACAGTCGTGGTCGAATACGAAAGGCTCCTTGTTATCTTCAATGAGCTGCTCGTTGAGAATATCCAGCATTTCGAGGAATGAGGTATCGCCGGGGATATCCTTCATCTCAAAGGAGTCGAAATGGCCCTCTGCTGTAGGACCGTTCTGACGCCATACTTTCAGTGTGAATGATATATTCTTATCCATTTTGTTGATTCCTTAATTATGATTTATAGTTTCTGGTCTGAACCTTGATGGCCTCGTAGTTCAGCGGTTCCTTGAGCAACTCGGGAGCTACATCGTCGGAACCCTGGTACTTCCAGCAGCCCACGTACATGAAGTTCTCGTCGTCGCGCTTGGCTTCACCCTCCTCTGTCTTGCTCTCCTCGCGGAAATGACCACCACAGCTCTCGTTGCGGTGCAGGGCATCGTAGGCCATGAGCTCGCCCATGGTGATGAAGTCGCGGAGGTGGATAGCCTTGTCGAGCTCCACGTTGAGTCCTTCCTTAGAGCCGGGGATGCGCACGTGCTCGTTGAACTCCACGCGAATCTGCTTCAACATCTGCAGGGCCTTCTTCAATCCCTCCTCGTCGCGGGCCATGCCTACGTAGTTCCAGAGGATGTTGTAGAGACGCTTGTGGATGGAGTCTACGCTCTCGTCGTGGAACTTAGTCTCCATCAGGCGATCGATTTCAGCCTGTACACCCTTCTCGGCCTCGTCGAATTCGGGCAGGTCTGTGGTAAAGCGCGGAACGGTAATCTGGTCAGACAGATAGTTCTGCATGGTATAAGGAATCACGAAATAACCGTCGCTCAGACCCTGCATCAGTGCGGAAGCACCGAGTCGGTTGGCACCATGGTCGGAGAAGTTGCACTCTCCGAGGGCGAAAAGGCCCTTCACAGAGGTCTGCAGCTCATAGTCTACCCAGAGGCCGCCCATGGTGTAGTGGATGGCAGGATAGATCATCATCGGGTTCTCGTAGGGGTTGTCGTCGGTAATCTCCTCGTACATATCGAAGAGGTTTCCGTAGCGCTCGGCCACACGATCACGGCCCAATCGCTGGATGGCCTCATTGAAATCGAGGAACACAGCGAGTCCGGTGTTATTCACACCAAAGCCATGGTCGGTGCGCTCCTTGGCGGCACGGCTGGCCACGTCGCGGGGAACGAGGTTACCGAATGCCGGATAGCGACGCTCCAAATAGTAGTCGCGGTCGGCCTCGGGGATATCGCGGCCCTTGATTTCTCCCTTCTGGAGCTTCTTGGCATCCTCGAGTTTCTTGGGCACCCAGATGCGTCCGTCGTTACGGAGAGACTCAGACATCAGCGTGAGCTTAGACTGCTTGTCGCCGTGAACGGGGATACAGGTGGGGTGGATCTGTACGAAACAGGGGTTGGCAAAGTAGGCACCCTTGCGGTAAGCCTGGATGGCAGCAGTACAGTTGCAACCCATGGCGTTGGTCGAAAGGAAGTAGGCGTTGCCATATCCGCCGGTGGCGAGACACACAGCGTGGGCTGCATAGCGCTCGAGCTTGCCGGTAACGAGGTTCTTGGCGATGATACCGCGGGCACGACCATCAATGATTACCACGTCTTCCATCTCGGTACGGGTGTGGAGTTCCACAGTTCCGCTGTTCACTTCTTTCATCAAAGAAGAGTAGGCGCCGAGCAGAAGTTGCTGACCTGTCTGTCCCTTGGCATAGAAAGTACGGCTCACCTGCACACCGCCAAAGGAGCGGTTGGCCAGCATACCACCATATTCACGCGCAAAGGGAACGCCCTGAGCAACGCACTGGTCGATAATAGCGGCACTCACTTCAGCCAGTCGATATACGTTGGCCTCGCGTGCACGGTAGTCGCCTCCCTTAATGGTATCGTAGAAAAGACGGTAGGTGGCGTCGCCGTCGTTCTGGTAGTTCTTNNCCCTGTGCGGCGATGGAGTGCGCGCGGCGGGGACTATCCTGTATGCAGAGATTGATAACATGGAAGCCCATCTCTCCGAGTGAGGCGGCGGCACTGGCTCCTGCCAGTCCGGTGCCGACTACAATAATATCAAGTTTGCGCTTGTTAGCCGGGTTTACAAGTTTCTGATGAGCTTTATAATTGGTCCATTTCTCAGCCA
>DCJH01000042.1:30343-38071 GCA_002317385.1 Prevotella sp. UBA1705
ATTAAGCACAGCACATGCTGGGGGCAAATCCAAGCCAGAAGGAGAGTACGAGGAAAGCGAACACTGCCATCAGTATGCTTACATAGACCATACCGATGCACTGCCAGCGCTTCAGCCAGATCTTTCCGCTGAAACCCAAGGTCTGCATAGAGCTCCAGAAGCCATGTGTGAGGTGGAACCAGAGGGCAACCATCCACAACAGGTAGAGAATGGAGTAGACAGGATTGCTGAATGTCTCCTGAATCCAGGCGAAACCGTCGGCGGGATCGTGGGCAACCTCCATACCAGTGAGTTCTGCAAACATCATGTGTCCCCAGAAGTTGTACATGTGGAGGATAATACCGAGGAGGACGATGAGACCCAGCACGAGCATGTTCTGGGAGGCCCAGCTCACCTCTGGACGGCGACTTGTCACCTCATAACGCTGATTTCCGCGGGCGCGGCGGTTCTGCGCAGTCAGAATGAAGGCATAAACGATATGGCAAACTGCCAAGAAGGCCAGTCCCACCGTACCGATGACTGCATACCAGTTGCTTCCCAAAAACTTGCACACTACGTTGTAGGCATCCCCAGAGAAGAATGCCGCCACGTTCATGCAGCAGTGGAAAGTCAGGAATAGGATAAGGCAAATGCCGGTCAGCGACATCACAACCTTTCTACCAATTGGAGAATTGATTAACCACATAAATGATTGATTTTTAATTATTTAACTGTTAGATAAATCTAAAGAATGATTCAAATTGCCTTCATAGAAATCTTTCATGCGGAACACATACTATATAATAGGTATCCGGCCCCCGCATTTTGTCTGCAAAAATACTACATTTTAGCGATAATTCAAAGTAAAAAAGACAAAAATTCGAATTATTTGAGTACTTTTGCGCAAAAAGAAAAGACAGGAATGAAATTCAGTTATGACGTGATCGTCATCGGGGGAGGACATGCCGGTTGTGAGGCAGCCACAGCGGCTGCAAATATGGGTGCCCGCACGTGCTTGGTGACCATGGACATGAACAAGATTGCACAGATGAGTTGTAATCCTGCTGTGGGTGGTATAGCCAAGGGACAGATCGTTCGGGAAATCGATGCCTTAGGTGGACAGATGGGTATCGTGACCGACGCCACCGCCATACAATTCCGCATGTTGAACAAGGGCAAAGGTCCGGCCGTTTGGTCTCCGCGTGCTCAGTGCGACCGCGAAAAGTTCATCGTGGAATGGCGCCGCAGGCTCGACCGCACACCCAATCTCGACATCTGGCAGGACCAGGCCGACGAACTTCTCGTAGAGAACGGTGAGGCCATCGGTGTGAAAACCATCTGGGGCGTGGAGCTATTCTCCAAGAGCGTGGTAGTTACTGCTGGAACATTCCTCAACGGATTGATGCACATCGGGCACCACCAGGTGGCTGGAGGACGATGTGCCGAACCAGCCGTACCTCATTTTTCTGAGTCGATTTCGCGCCTGGGCATCACCGTCTCTCGCATGAAAACCGGTACTCCCGCACGCTTGGACAAACGCAGTATCCACTTTGAAGATACCGAAGAACAGCCTGGCGACAACTCCTATCATAAGTTCAGCTACCTTTGGTCGCAGCCTACCCTCAAGCAGCTACCATGTTGGACTTGTTACACTACGCCCGAAGCCCACGAGATTTTGCGGGCCGACGTGGCTAATTCGCCACTTTTCAACGGACAGATACAGTCCACAGGACCACGCTATTGCCCCTCCATCGAGACCAAACTCATTACCTTCCCAGATAAGGATCAGCACCCACTCTTCATCGAACCAGAGGGAGAAGACACCAACGAGATGTATCTCAACGGCTTCTCTTCGTCCATGCCGATGGAGACACAGCTACGTGCCATCCGGAAGATTCCGGCCTTGCGCGACGCGAAAATCTACCGTTCGGGCTATGCCATAGAGTATGATTACTTCGACCCGACGCAGTTGAAGCACTCGTTAGAGTCGAAAATCTTGCCGGGCCTGTTCCTTGCCGGACAGGTGAACGGTACCACCGGATATGAGGAAGCGGGCGGACAGGGCACCGTGGCAGGTATCAACGCCGCGCTGAAATGTGCGGGAAGCGACCCGTTTGTGATGAGCAGAGACGAGAGCTATATCGGCGTATTGATCGACGATCTCACCACCAAAGGTGTGGATGAACCTTATAGAATGTTTACGTCGAGGGCCGAGTATCGCATCCTGCTGCGTCAGGACGATGCCGACGCACGCCTCACTGAGAGGTCGTACCAGCTGGGACTGGCCAGTCGTGAGCGTTTAGACTGGTGGCTGCAAAAGAAAGAAGCCATCGAAAGAATCGTAAGATTCTGCGACGAGACCATGGTAAAGCCTGCAGAAATCAACTCTGCCCTTGAGGCCATGGGCACTACCCCACTCCGCATGGGATGCAAAATCTCCGACCTTATCGGTCGTCCACAGATTACGATGGATATGCTTTCGGAGGTGGTTCCTGCCCTGAAAGAGGTGATGAATACGCCCGAAAATCGCAAGGAAGAGATATGTGAGGGCGCTGAAATACGTATCAAATATAAAGGATATATAGAGCGCGAGAGGATGATTGCCGACAAGATGCACCGGCTTGAAGATATTCGTATCAAGGGTCGCTTTAGGTATAGCGAACTCAAGGAAATCAGTACGGAAGGCCGTCAAAAGCTCGAACGCATCGACCCAGAGACGCTGGGGCAGGCCAGCAGAATACCCGGCGTATCGCCAAGCGATATCAACGTAATGCTCGTGCTGCTGGGAAGGTAGAGGCTTTGCTCCTTTGAACTGCAGGGCTTCGCCCCTTTGAACTTTGAAAATTGAACTTTGAACTTTAGGATTACACCATAAGTACGAACAAAGAGAAATGGGAAAAGTAGACACCCAAGATAGATGATTGACGAGAAACCAATAAGAAACAACATCCAACAAGCATATCATAAAGGTCAAAGTTCAATGTTCAAAGTTCAAAGGAAAGATGTTCAAAGTTCAAAGGAAAGATATTCAAAGTTCAAAAAGTCGATTTGTTTCACGTGAAACCGAGTACCGAACAATTCGTTGAAAAAGAAATAATTATAACTAAATCTAAACATAGAAGATGAACAATCAAATCTTACTTGACAATCTGAGGAGTATTCCTGATTGGCCGATTAAAGGGGTAAATTTTAGGGATGTCACCACATTATTCAAGTCTCCAGAGTGTGTTAAGGTCCTGAGCGACGAGATGTTTGACCTGTATAAGGACAAGGGCATCACCAAAATCGTAGGTATTGAGAGCCGAGGCTTTGTGATGAGCTCTGCCCTCGCCTACCGTTTGGGCGCAGGCATCGTGCTTTGTCGTAAGCCCGGCAAGTTGCCGTGCAAGACCATCCAGGAGAGTTACGCCAAAGAATACGGCATTGATACCATCGAGATTCATAAGGATGCTATCGAAGAAAACGATGTGGTGTTGCTACACGACGACCTTCTGGCCACGGGCGGAACGATGAAAGCAGCCTGCGATCTCGTGAAGAAATTTAAGCCAAAGAAGATCTATTGCAACTTCATCATTGAGTTGAACGAGGAGTTTCCGCACGCCCGTGATGCCTTTGCAAAGGATGTAGAGATTACGAGTCTACTGAAATTCTAAGCACGACAGAAGGACATGGGCCGAAAAACAAGGCCGAATACAATCCCCGAAGGACTGAGTTCTTTCGGGGATTTTTGTTTGTTTGACAGAAAGAGAGGGGCTCTGCGAGGAGACAAGACTACCTTACATAGGCTTGATGAAGACAGAAAGACAGAAAGGCAGAGACTGGGAGATAAGAAGTTTTAGACAGAACTACATAACAGACATATTATTAAAGCGAGAGGATAGAGACAAAAAGACAGAAAGACAGAGACTGGAGGGAGAGACGGGGAGGAGGCGGAGTGGAGAGAACGGAGATGAGAAAAAGTGGCAGGGAGGGAAAAGAAACATAGGGGTTTGCTTGCAAGGCAGATGGTTTTTGGCTAAATTTGCATCTCCTACCCTATGAGATGTGGAGAGGATTGCAACTTAGCCTTCGGGGCGTAAAGAGGGGAAGCTGAAGCCGGAGAGACGGAAGGTGGAGATCGAAAGGGTGGAAGGTTGAAACTGGAGGGACGGAAGGTTGAGACTGGAAAGTTGAGAGGTTGAGACTGGAAGGATGGAAGGTTGAAACAAGAGGACGTAGGCGGGAGGACGTGAAACACCCCAAGCGTTCCACGTGAAACAAAAATCGCCACACCCTTAGTAAATAAAAGGAAAGAGAAAACATGACAAGAGAAGAAAACGAGAAACGTCTTGCCCATCTGAGGAACATCGTGCTGAACATGCCGGAGCTACCAGGCAGCTACCAGTTCTATGACGATGAGCATCAGATTATCTATGTGGGCAAGGCCAAAAAGCTCAAGAGCAGGGTATCGACCTACTTCCATAAGGAGGTAGATCGGTATAAGACCAAGGTGCTCGTGAGCAAGATTCACGACATTTCCTATACGGTTGTGAAGACCGAGGAGGATGCACTGCTCTTGGAAAACTCGCTCATCAAGAAATATAACCCTCGCTACAACGTGCTGCTGAAGGACGGAAAGACCTACCCCAGCATCTGCGTGACCAACGAATACTTCCCCCGAATCTTCAAGACACGCACTATTAATAAGAAACTGGGCACCTATTTCGGGCCGTTTCCGCATATTGGCGCCATGTATAACGTGCTCGATTTGATCAACAAAATCTATAAGCCGAGGCGCTGCCGACAGCCCATCACCAAGGAGGGTGTGGAGCAGAAGAAGTATCGTCCGTGCCTGGAATACCACATCCACAACTGCGACGGCTGTTGCATAGCCAAGCAGAGTTGGGAGGAATATCAGGAAAACATACGTCAGGCCAAAGAGATTCTAAAGGGCAACACGCGCGAACTGGGGCAGCGGCTCTACGAGGAGATGATGAAATGTGCAGCAGAACTGAGGTTTGAGGAGGCCGACAGGCTGAAACAGCGCTACCTGCTCTTGGAGGATTTCGTGGCCAAGAGCGAGGTGGTGAGCCACACCATTCAGGACGTAGACGTGTTTACCATCACTGATGACGACCTTCGTAAGAACGCGTTTATCAACTATATACACGTGAAGAACGGCACTATCAATCAGAGTTTTACCTACGAATACAAGCGGAAACTGGACGAAACCGACGAGGATCTGCTCACACAGGCCATCCCGGAGATACGCGAACGCTTTGGCAGCAGGGCCAAAGAGATTATCGTGCCGTTTGAAATGGAGTGGAAACTCAAGGATGCGGAGTTTTTCATCCCCCAGCGAGGCGACAAGAAGCACCTGTTAGAGTTGTCGGAAATGAACGGAAAACAGTATAAATTCGACCGACTGAAACAGGCCGAGAAGCTGAATCCGGAGCAAAAACAGACCCGACTGATGAAGGAATTGCAGCTGAAACTGGGCCTCGATAAGCTACCCTATCACATAGAATGTTTCGATAATTCCAACATTTCGGGCACCGATGCCGTGGCCGGATGTATTGTCTATAAAGGCATGAAGCCCTCTCGCAAAGACTATCGCAAATACAATATCAAGACCGTGGTGGGCCCCGACGACTACGCCTCGATGCAAGAGGTGGTGTATCGGCGGTACAGCAGGATGGTGGAAGAAGGCACTCCCCTGCCCGACCTCATCATAACCGATGGCGGAAAAGGCCAGATGGACGTGGTAAGAGAGGTCGTAGAAGGCAAGTTGGGACTGCAAATCCCCATTGCCGGACTGGCCAAGGACGACCGTCACCGCACCAACGAACTGCTCTATGGATGGCCGCCGCAGGTCATCGGACTCAAATCGGACTCCGAATTGTTCAAGGTACTCACGCAAATACAGGATGAAGTGCACCGCTACGCCATCACTTTCCACCGTGACAAGCGCTCCAAACATGCCTTACATTCCGAATTAGACGACATCAAAGGCGTGGGGCAAAAGACCAAGGATGCGTTGCTAAAAGCCTACAAATCAGTGAAGAATGTAAAGGTAGCAACACTCGATGAACTTGCTACCACTATCGGAACGTCGAAAGCCCAAATCGTATTCGACTATTTCCAAAGCCAGCAAGACAGTCAAAACAAATCGTAACCCACAGTCCACAGCAATGTTATGAAGGACCGACAAGGGTTCTTACGACCTGCCACAGCAGCGTAACGCTACTATGGTTTAGGTTAAAGCAGGGACTGGTTTAGGCTAAAGCAGCACCTACTTTAGCCTAAACCACATCCTCATTAAGCTGGAACCACGTAACCAGTAAACTCTAAAACAAAGCTCACAAAGGCCTTGTGGTGAGTAGAAATGGCACGATTCACGAAAAAAATGAGCCTACAGACTTTGCCCATAGCAGAGATTTGCTTATCTTTGTAGAATTACATGAAACCAGCAAAACAGCAGAAACGATGAGGATAGTCATTCAGCGCGTCAGTCGTGCATCGGTCACCATCGATGGCCTTGTAAAGTCGTCCATCGGCAAAGGCTATCTCATACTCATAGGAATCGGCGAAGACGACACAACGGAAGATGCCGACTGGATGGTGAAAAAAGTGGTGGGACTGCGTGTTTTCGACGACGAGAACGGGGTGATGAACCGCAGCATCCAGGAGGTAGGCGGCGATATCATCGTGGTGTCGCAGTTCACGCTGATGGCGAGCTACAAGAAAGGCAATCGCCCCAGTTGGCTCAAGGCTGCGCCCCACAACGTCTCTATACCGCTCTACGAGCACTTTTGCGAGGCTCTAAGCGAAGCGATGGGCAAGCGTGTAGGCACGGGCGAGTTCGGCTCTGACATGAAAGTAGAACTCCTTAACGATGGTCCGGTAACGATTTGCATGGACACAAAGAACAAGGAATAGGAGGCCTCCATTTCTGCAAACAATGAAAAGTAGAATTAAAATAGAATCTGCACTGTGTAACATTGCATTTGTATGGTTTGTATTTGGAAGAATAATCATGAGCAGAGCTTTCTATCAAAGTTGGCAATGGAAAGCAACCGCTATAATGATGCTCATTGGCATGACACTTTATCCAATAAAAAGATTGATTAGAATAAAACCACATACGGCATTTTTAGAGCTAACCCTGACAGTTCTTACTCTATCGGCTGGAGCCCTTGTAACATACATCTTGGTAAAAATATAAGTAAAAATGACAATACAAGAAGCGCAACAATCTGTAGACCAATGGATTAAAACCATTGGCATTAGATATTTCTCGGAACTCACAAACATGGCAGTGCTTACCGAGGAAGTGGGCGAATTGGCCCGCGTGATGGCCCGAAAGTATGGCGACCAGAGTTTTAAGGAGGGTGAGAAGGAGAATTTAGGCGAGGAGATGGCCGACATTTTCTGGGTGCTCTGCTGTCTGGCTAACCAGACGGGTGTGGACCTCACGGAGGAGTTTAAGAAAAGCATGGAGAAGAAAACAAAGCGCGACGCTACGAGGCATAAGGAGAATAAGAAGTTGAGGTGAAGCCTCACCCCAGCCCTCTCCAAAGGAGAGGGAGCGGCTAACGCGCTGATAGCAAGGTAGGCTTGGGTACTTTTTATCTGAAGAATAAGGTTAAAAAACTAAGTCGGACGATGATGAGCAAAGTGTAACAAGATGAATTTGTTCTACAAAATAAGTTTGGAAATACACGTCGGACGATGAGAAACAAGGGGTAATAAAATGCCTTTAATCCACAG
>DCJH01000042.1:38154-38309 GCA_002317385.1 Prevotella sp. UBA1705
TTAATCCACAGAAAAAGCGTAAAAACTCCACGTCGAGGATGAGAAACAAGGGGTATTGAGTAATATTTACGCTTGATAGAAAATATTTAGAGTGCTAATTTAGCAACAGAAAACTACTCTTCACGCCCTCATAACCATCCCGAATGGCAGCCCCC
>DCJH01000049.1 GCA_002317385.1 Prevotella sp. UBA1705
GCGCATCTTGCAGAGGTGCTCGTAAGAAGCCTGGAGAGAAGCCATCTCCTCGGCTGTGCCCTCGGGAGCTACATAGTGCACGCCGGTAGCGTCGATGGTTGTAGGCATAGCCATCATCACATTCTTAAAGCCAAGCTTCTCGTCGTTGACGTAGCAGCCGGCGGGCAAGGTGAACTTCTCGCCACCCATAGCAGCCTCGATCATCTTCACAGCGTTGTAAGCGGGGCTCTGGAAAGAGCTGCGGCCACGGAGCTTGATGATGTTTGAGCCACCCTGAACGGTGTGGTGCTTGATCTCTTCCCAACGCTCGGCAGAGAGACCCATCTCTGAAAGGGGCTTGCCGTCTACCTTCACCTGAGAAGCGAAGACTGCCATCTGCTCGCCGTGACCACCGAAGGTGTGGGCACCGGTCACCTTATCCTGCTGTACGCCGAACTCCAAGGCGAGAGCTTGCTGCAGACGTGTAGAGTCGAGGGCAGCCAGAGAGGTGAGCTGGTTGGCCTTCAAGCCAGAGTGGATCAGTGCTGTAAGAGCGGTAACATCGGCGGGGTTGAAGATCACTACGACGAAATTAACGTTGGGACAATACTTCTTGATGTTCTCACCGAAGTCTGCTGCAATCTGGCAGTTGCCCTTCAGCAGGTCCTCGCGGGTCATGCCCTCCTTACGAGGAGCACCACCAGAAGAGATGATGAACTTGGCACCAGTGAAGGCTTCCTCTGCATCTACGGTGTAAGTGAGGTTGGCACCGGGGAAAGCGCACTGCTGCATCTCGTCGAACACGCCGTGTACACCCGGCTCATAGATATCATACAGGCAGATGTTAGGAGTAAGACCGAGCATCAAAGCGCTCTGCACCATGTTAGAGCCGATCATACCACCGGCACCTACGATAAGAAGTTTGTCGTTTGTTAAATAGTTCATGACTACAATATTAAATGTGTTAATTATAAGATATTGCTGTATTCTTAGGATAGGGGAGGCCCCGTGGGTGTCCCTATGACATGAATGCAAAGTTACTAAAAATTAAGTTGAACCCACTATTTATTCGTTTTTAATTTGTTGTTTATTCTTAAAACTACTATCTTTGTCATGTCTGTTTTACAAATTAAATGTCCCATGAATATTCAGCAGAGATTATCTGATTTGAGGGAAGTGATGGAGCGGGAGCATCTCGACGCTTTTATCTTCCCGAGTACCGACCCACACAACAGTGAGTACACGCCCGACCGATGGAAGGGTCGCGAGTGGATCAGTGGGTTCAACGGGTCGGCAGGCACAGCCGTGGTGACCATGACGAGTGCCGCATTGTGGACCGACAGCCGCTATTTTCTGGCCGCTTCCGACCAGCTTAAGGGCACAGAGTTTCAGCTGATGAAGCTGAAGATAGAGGGCACGCCTACCATTGCGCAATGGCTCGGACAAGAACTGCGCGAGAAGAACGGTGCCGAGGTGGGTGTCGACGGCATGGTCTATGGCACGCAGAACGTGGAGGCGCTCATCGCCGACCTGCGCCATGAGGGCGGCATCACGGTGCGCACTAACTTCGACCCGCTGGCCGTGATCTGGCGCGACCGCCCTGCTATCCCCGCAGACAAGGTGGAAATTCAGCCCATGGAGTATGCCGGCGAGACAGCATCGGCCAAGATTGCTTGCATCCGCAAGGCCTTGCGCGAGGTGCATGCCGACGGGATGCTCGTGTCGGCACTCGACGATGTGGCCTGGACGCTCAACCTTCGGGGCAGCGATGTGCATTGCAATCCTGTGTTTGTGGCCTATCTTCTCATCAGCAGCAAGGACGCCACGCTCTATTGCAACAAGGTGAAGATCACGCCCGAAGTGCAGGCTTACCTCGCCGCTGAGGGCGTGGGACTGGCCGAATACGACGAGGTGAAACGTGGATTGGCCGACTATTTCGAGTACAACATACTCCTTGACTCGGTGGAGACCAGCTACACGCTCTACCACCAGGTACACACGAAGGAAATCGTGAGGCTCGCATCGCCCATCCCGGCGATGAAAGCAAAAAAAAACGCTGCTGAAATCCGGGGATACCGCAGTGCGATGCTGAAAGACGGCATTGCCTTGGTGAAGTTTCTGAAGTGGCTGAAGCCTGCTGTGGAGGCCGGTGGACAGACCGAGATGTCTATCGACCGCAAGCTCACCGCCCTGCGCGCCGAGCAGCCATTGTTCCGCGACATCAGCTTCGACACCATCGCAGGCTATGGTGAGCATGGTGCCATTGTGCACTATGAGGCTACCCCTGAGACCGACATTTCCTTGGAACCGCGTGGTCTGCTCTTGCTCGACAGCGGCGCACAATATCAGGACGGCACCACCGACATCACCCGTACCATTGCCCTCGGCCCGTTGACCGAGGAGGAACGCCACGTCTATACGCTCGTGCTCAAGGGGCACATCCAGCTGGAACTCTGCAAATTCCCCGAGGGAGCCAGTGGCACCCAGCTCGACATCCTGGCGCGCGAGGCAATGTGGCGCGAGGGATTAAACTATCTTCACGGCACCGGGCATGGTGTGGGCTCCTATCTCAGCGTGCACGAAGGCCCCCACCAGATTCGCATGGAACACATGCCTACGCCCCTCGTGGCAGGCATGACGGTGACCGATGAGCCCGGCCTCTATCTGGCCGGACGGTTTGGCGTGCGCATCGAGAATACGCTCCTCGTGACGCCCTACATGGAAACCGAGTTTGGTCGGTTCCTCCAATTCGACTCCCTTACGCTCTGTCCCATCGACACCACGCCCATCATCCGTGAGCAACTCCTGCCCGAGGAGCTCGCCTGGCTCAACTCCTACCACCGCCGTGTCTATGCCGAGCTCGCCCCGCACCTCGATAGTGAGGAGCAGGAATGGCTCAGGGAAGCGACGAAGGAGATTTAATTTGGGCTGTCGGAGGGTACAATACTGTTATAATGGTGTATGAGCAGGATATTGGAATAATACTGCTTGACACCTCTCAGGCTAAGGCAATGTTGCTTTAGCCTGATAATTTTTTGGAATGAAATAATTGAAGTTTACCATGAAATAAGGATTGAAATACATTTTCCTAAGGTTTTTCGGTACTTTCTCAAAATGCGTGTGTATACCATAGTAGCAACCAATGAAGCGACCAGAATAATATTATTAAAAGGCAAAATAGTCTAACCTAAATTCTATCTTAATATGACAGTACACTTTAATCTAAGGTTTTACCTGACAGTTTTGGCTGTATGTCTGTTTACACTCTGTGCGAGTGCTCAGGCTCAAACTGTGACTATCAACTTGAGGAATGCTTCTTTGAAGCAAGTATTCAAGGCGATAGAGCAACAGACTACCTATCGAATTTCCTATCGGAACGAACTCGTGGACAATCGGTCGGATATCAACATGAGTCATACCAAGGCTCCTGTGGGGCGCGTACTTGATGATGCTCTCAAAGGACGTAACCTTGGTTATTCGATTGTGTCCCCCCGCTCAATTGTTATTAGCGACCGCTCTAAAGTCACAGCTTCACAGCAGCAGACCGGAACAGGCAAGAGTATTGCTGGTGTTGTCAAGGATGAGGCTGGAGAGCCTATTATTGGTGCTACCATTACGGTGAAGGGTTCGTCGGCCAATGCCATTACAGACATGGATGGACGATTTAATATCAATGCAGTTCCTGGTAGTACTCTGGTGGTAACATACGTGGGATTTAACGACCGAGAGATGTCTGCATCACACAATATGAATATTGTTTTGGCGGAAAATACTAAGGCCTTGGACGAAGTTGTGGTCGTGGGCTATGGCACAATGCGTAGGGCCGATATGACTGGGGCTATCTCATCGGTTGATACAAAAGAGATGGCCAAGCGTACTACAACTAATCCTGCCGAGGCCCTGCAGGGTAAGATTGCTGGTGTGAGCATCACGAAGAGTGGCGGTAATGCCGGAGCAGGTATGCAGGTGAAGATAAGAGGAGTGAAGACTTTCGGTGATAACACCCCATTATATATCATTGATGGTTTCCCAGGTGATATAGAGAATGTGAATCCGCAGGACATTGAGTCTATGCAGATTCTTAAGGATGGTGCAGCAGCAGCTATCTATGGTTCTGTAGCTGCCAACGGTGTGGTTCTGGTCACAACAAAGAACGGTAAGCGTGGTGATCTCAAGATAGATTTCCATTCTTACTTGAGCTTTACCGATATCGCCAAGAAATTGGAGATGCTCAATGCTGCCGAATACAAGCAAGTGCACAAGGCCATGTATGAGAATTATAATGCTCAGTTCCCTAACAAGGTAGTTACTCTGCCCGCTTACATCACCAAAGAGACAGGAGTTGATACCGATTGGCAGAAAGCTGCAGAGCGAAAGGGTTTGTCGCAGAGCTATATGTTAAGTCTTCGTGGTGGATCTGATAAGGCCCTCTATTCTGTTTCTTACAACCATGCTTTCGACAAGGGCATCTTTGTGGGCAATGACTATAGACAGGATAATGTTCGTATGAAACTTCAAATGAAGAAGGCTTTCATGACTTTTGATGCCAACATGAACTTCAAATACACCGATAGTCATCAGCCTCAGTATTCATTGAAGGAAATGTACATGATTTCTCCGTTGGTGCCTATATATAATGATAAGGAGACTTATGGCTTTGGATTGACAAACTTCGATGGACTTCCAAACAACCGTAATATCATGGCGGACAACTTCTATAGGAAATCTGACAATCGTACTTATCATACCGACGCTAATATTGCTGTGACTTTTGATATCACAAAGTGGTTATCATTTAAGACCAGTTATTCTTATCGTGGTGAGCATGGACGCAACACCTATCATGCTCCTAATTATACGGCTGATATCAAGGACAAGAATGAGTTCCCGTACAATAGTGCTGGTTCTACTTATTGGGAAGAGCAGCTTTGGGATAATGTGCTTAATATGAGTCGTGAATTTGGCAAACATAAGATAGATGCCGTGTTAGGCTCTTCTATTACCAGCCGAAAATATAACTGGAATTCAGTTGCCGTAGAGGGAAAGACGATTGTCTATAAGGTTGAAGATGGTCAGCTCGTGACGACTCAAAAGCCTGCGGGATTCCTTTCTACAGCTTTTGAGACCATCAATGCTGGGAAGGGAGGTACCTATTCGGGTAGTGGTTCAAAGTGGAAATATAATCGTGTCTCATTCTTTGGACGCCTCAACTATAATTATGCAGACCGGTATCTGATGCAGTTTACTATGCGTACCGATGGGTCTTCCAAGTTTGGTAGTGGAAGTCGTTGGGGCTCTTTCCCATCTCTTGCACTTGGATGGCGTATCAGCGAAGAGCCTTTCTTCCCTAAGGAGTCGGCTGTGAGCAACCTGAAACTACGTGCCAGTTGGGGTAAGCTTGGTAATGAAAACGCACTGGGATACTATGATTTCTTGGCACTGGTCTATTCCAACAATACCATGTATCAGGGTTATGTTCGCGGTACGGGCAATAGTGCTTGGCCCGGAAGCATTGCTACTGGACTGGAGAACCGTGATTTGAAATGGGAAACTACAGATACTAAAAATATTGGATTAGACTTCGGCTTCTTTGATAATCATCTATATGGAAGTATTAACTATTATCTCAATGAGACAAGCGATTTGCTTATCACCAAGCAGATGGCACCAAGTACAGGTCTTGACAGTCCAGTGCTCAACGTGGGCAAAATGCGTAACTCTGGAGTAGAATTTGAGATTAATTGGAGTAAAAGCGTAGGAGGTTTGCAATATAACCTGGGCTTCAACATGAGCACCGTAAATAATAAGGTGGTCGAACTGGCTGATGCCTCACAGGTGCTCTATGGAGAAGGCCTGAAATATGGTTCAGAACATTTCCCAACACAGACCCGTGTAGGCAAGCCTATTGGTGCTTTCTACCTCTATCAAGCCAATGGAATATTCCAGTCTGCCGAGGAAGTGAAGAGCTATGTCGATGCAAAGGGCAATCAGATTCAGCCTAATGCTCAGCCTGGTGATATTCGTTTTGTGGATGTAAATGGTGATGGGGTACTCAATGAAGAGGACAAAGTATATTCCGGTTCAGGTATTCCAAAGGTTGAAGCCAATATCAACCTTGACGCTTCTTATCGTGGTTTTGATTTCTCAATGGTCGTTGGTAGTGGCTGGGGACATAAACTCTATAATGGAAACAAATATTTCTATGAGGCCATGAACTCCGGGTCGAATATGTTGAAGTCTGCCCTTAACGTATGGACGCCCAGTAATACCCAGACCAATGTGCCGCGTGCCGTCTACCAGGATCCCAATGCGAACAGCAGAGAATCTACTCGGTTCCTGGAGAAGGGAGACTTCATACGTATGCGTCAAATACAGTTGGGGTATACGTTCCCCACCTCTCTTACCAGCAAGTTCTATCTTGACAAAGTGCGTATTTATGCCAGTGGTGAGAATCTGTTTACGATTACTGGTTATGACGGTGTCGACCCAGAGTTCTCTCGTCCCAGTGTTCTCAATGCAGGTATAGACAAACTTATCTACCCATTTACCCGTTCCATGACAGTCGGAGCACAGATTACTTTCTAATCTGAGACGTAGTATCAATGTATATCATGAATATTAGTAAAGATTCTATTATGAAAAAAATAATATATTTGGGTGTCATGTGCTTTACGCTTGCCTTGACATCCTGTGACGATTACCTGACGGTGAGTTCACCTGACGACCTGACCTCAGAGTCATTCTGGCGTGATAAGACCGACATTGAGTCGGCATTATCATCAGCCTATTCCCAACTTTATTTCATGGACTATAGCAGTGACGAATGGACCATGAGTGAAGTGGTATGGCCTGTAGAGGCTTATCGTGAGGATTTGGTAAAGATGGGAAATGATGCGATGAATTATCAGAACTGGGTTGAACTCTATAACTTCACCTATACCAATGGAAACTCCCAGTTTACAACCTATTGGAATCACATGTATCGGGGCGCTAACTTTGCTAATCAAATACTTGAGAAGTCGACTAAGGTTCCTGCAACTAAGATAACTAAAGAGGAACGTAAGCAACTCATGGCCGAGGCCCATTTCCTTCGTGGCTATTATCACATGAGATTACTGCTAAATTGGAATCAGATTATTATCCGAGACAAGTATATCACCTCTGGAGAACAATCAGTTCTTGACAAAGCTGTATCTTCTCGTCCGGAGTGCTGGGATTTTGTTATCGATGAACTGAATGACGCTTTAGACTTGCCTGAGAGTTATGGTGTAGACAATGTTGGTCGCGCTACACGCGGAGCTGCCTATGCCTATCTGGGCTGGGCATATCTTACTCGTGCCTACGAGGAGTCTGCCAAAAAGGAAGAGTTCCTCAAGAATGCAGCAGATTGTTTTGACAAGGTGACTGGATATGAGTTGACTTCTGATTTTGCCGGAATGTTTAACGGTCAGAATGAGAATTCTAAGGAGTCTGTCTTCGAAGTTCAGTTTACTCTCAATGATGCTAATGGAGCCAATTATCGTACGCAGATGCACCGATGGATTGGGTGCTCAGAACTCATGGGTTGGGACGAAATCTTACCTTCTCAGAGATTAATGGATGAGTATATGAAAGAAGGTACGAAGTCGACCGAAGGGCTTTATGATAATCGTCTCTATGCTACTATCTATTATCAGTGTGATTATTGGAATGCTCCTGAAGGAAGGATGTATGGGAAAAAATATGATGATTGGTTCAATAATGATAATGTTGCCTACAATCGCCCTGCATTCCGAAAGTTCATGCCTGCTACTATAGAGGAATTATCGATGGACGAGACGGCCATCAACATTCCTCTGATGCGCTATGGCAATGTGCTGTTGATGAAAGCTGAGGCTCTTAACGGGCTGGGACAGACAGCAAAGGCAATTAGTCTTATCAATGAGGTTAGACGTGTGCATGGTCATATGCCTGCCATGAAGGGAACTACTCAGGCTGATGTACAGGTTCAGATTGAGCATGAGCGTGCCATAGAGTTCCCATTGGAGAACATGCGATTCTATGACCTTCGTCGCTGGGGAAAACTTGATCAGACGATGAAAGAGGACGGCAGAAGCAATTTTGACCTCTCGAAGAATGCTTTCTATCCCATTCCCAAGACAGAGATCAACGCTAACGGACTTGTCAACTAACACTTGACGATAAAATTACTATGCTCAAGATAGTATCCATAATGCTCAGCGGTATACTTGTGGGATATATTTTCCGCAAGTACCGTTTGAGCGTTATACCACGCATCATTGCCATTCTGATTTGTCTATTACTCTTTCTTTTGGGTGTTGAGGTGGGGTGTAATCCGCGCATTATCCATGGAATCGTCAGTTTAGGAGGTGAGGCTTTACTTCTTACGGCTGGTGGCGTGTTAGGCAGTAGCATTCTTGCTGCGATGCTATGGCTCTTGATAAGAAGGAGGGCCGCATTGTGAAAGGAAGTCTAATTATTATTGGATGCTTTGCTTTGGGCATTATCGTTGGATTATATCGTCTCTTACCTGACCAACTTGTAGATAGTGATATGAGTTTTCCGGCTCTCATGGCACTGATGTTCTGCGTAGGTATTACGATAGGTAACGATAGCACCATGCTAAATAGATTCCACCATCTTGACCTGCGCCTCATGCTTCTCCCCCTATGCACCATCATTGGAACACTGGGTGGAAGTATGGCCGTGGCATGGTTGCTACCTGAACGTCAGTTGACAAGTTGCCTTGCCATAGGCTCCGGTTTTGGCTATTACTCCTTGTCCAGCATCTTCATTACTGAGATGCGAGGTGCCGAACTTGGTACCATAGCGCTGTTGGCTAATATCATGCGCGAAATGGTTACGTTGCTCGGAACACCCCTTTTGGCTCGATGGTTTGGCCCATTGGCTCCCATATCTGTGGGTGGAGCAACCTCGATGGACACTACCTTGCCAATCATTACGCAGACTTCTGGTAAGGAATATACGGTTGTTTCCATTTTCCATGGCTTTGTTACCGATTTCACCGTACCATTTTTGGTGACCTTCTTCTGTTCTGTCTAATATCTTTAGTATCAATTTCATTCCATATCATCCCTTTTGTAAATCCCTCCAATCCAGCCTTATGCCTTTTCTCTATATACTGTTTGCCCTCTTCTCACTATCGTTTACCAATGCCTATGCTGGCGAACCATGGCAAGACGCACATGTAGTGTCTATTCATCGGGAGCCCATGACTGCTCAATACATTCCTTATTGTAGTGAGCAGCAGGCTATGTCTCGGCAAGCATTGCCCGATGTAGCTCGTCTGGCTTGTGATTCGAGGGCGGAGCGTAGAATTCAACTTGATGGGCAATGGAAATTCCATTATTCTCGAAACGTGAGTGGAGCACCACAGGAATTTTATCGAAACGATTATGATGTAAGCCAGTGGTCAGAAATTACTGTGCCGGGTAGCTGGGAATTGCAAGGCTTCGATGCTCCTATCTATACGGATGTGAGTTACCCCTTCCCGGTTAATCCGCCTTTTGTTCCCACCAATTATAATCCTGTGGGAGCATATGTTCATAATTTCTCTGTGCCGGATGAATGGCAGGGTATGGATGTCTTTTTGGATTTTGAAGGTGTGGAGTCGGCTTTCTATTGTTGGGTGAACGGTCAAATGGTGGGCTATAGTGAAGACAGCCGTTTGCCTGCCCGCTTCAACATCACCCCTTATCTGCGTCAAGGACAGAACCGTCTGGCCGTTAAGGTATTTAGATATAGCGACGGCTCTTATCTCGAAGACCAGGATTATTGGAAGTTTAGTGGCATAGAGCGGAGTGTCTTTCTGCAGGCCAGACCTCATTTCCGTATGAATGATTTTAGTCTTCAGGCTCCACTCGTCAATCACTATCAGGATGGAAAGTTTTCACTCGACGTGTTTCTGAAAGGTGCTCGGGCGAAGGGCTCTGTTGAAGTAAAAGTGCTTGATAATCATGGCAATGTCATTCTTAGACATACTCATCGTACCAAAAATGCTTCTGATACGTTGTTCACCATTCGGCAGATTATACCGGCAGTGAAGCCTTGGAGTGCGGAGATTCCAACCACCTATCAGCTTGTTATTAACACATTCGATCGTAAGGGAGTCGTATTGGAGTCTATCGTTCACCATTTTGGATTCCGTAGTGTGGAGATGTCTAATGGTATGTTATTGGTGAATGGGCGTGCAATTAAGTTCAAGGGGGTGAATCGTCATGAGCACGATGCTCACCATGGACGTACCATTACTATTGAAGATATGCTGCGCGATATACAGTTGATGAAGCAGGCTAATATCAATGCCGTACGCACTTCTCATTACCCCAACAGGCCTGAATGGTACGATCTATGCACCAAATATGGGCTTTACCTTGTGGGAGAGGCCAATCTTGAGAGTCATGGGATGGAAAATTCGCCTCATCCCACCTTGGCAGATAATCCAGATTGGGCTGAGGCTTTCCGCCAGCGCATGGAACGTATGGTGTTGCGCGACCGCAATGAGACCAGTGTCATTGTCTGGAGTCTGGGCAATGAGTCTGGCTATGGACCTCTCTTCGAGCAGAATTACTATCTTGCTAAACAGTTGGACCCTACGCGCCCCGTGCAGTATGAGGGTGGAGGATATGAGGGGAAGTCGGATATTTACTGTCCGATGTATGGCCGGATATGGGCTTTACGGCGACACGTGAACCAGCGCGACCCACGTCCACTCATTCTTTGCGAGTATGCCCATGCTATGGGCAATAGTGTTGGAAACCTGAAAGACTATTGGAATCTGATAGAAAAATACGACCAACTGCAAGGAGGATTTATCTGGGATTGGGTAGATCAGGTGTTTGCACGTCAGGATAGCACGGGACATGACATCTGGGCCTACGGCGGAGATATGGGCTATGTGGGTGTGGAAAACGACTCTAACTTCTGTGCCAATGGCCTTGTTGACGCTTATCGAGTACCCCATCCTCACTATTGGGAGGTGAAACGTGTATATCAGAATATTGAATTTTCCCCTGTGCCATTCACTAACAACCAAATTCGGATAACCAATAAATTTGATTTTAAGACCTTGGAAGGATATGGACTACGGTGGGACCTGAAGCGAGACGGCAAGATTGTGACACAAGGTGTTCTCGATTTGCCTGCCATCCGAGCTCATGATGCCGGCGTGGTGACTGTTCCTTTTGACCACGAATACACGGTCCCGGGGGAGTATTTACTTACCTTGCGAGCCGTGACCCTACATGAGATGCCCTTCTTGCCCACAGGCTTTGAGATTGCCAATGGCCAATGGAAACTGCCAAAAGTAGCCCCTGGGGCTCAGTTGGGGCAGGGTCCGGAACATTCAGGCAGGCGTTGCCCAGAGCTGAAGACCAGCCGAAACAACGAATTGGTGGTGACTGGAGATGATTTCCGCGCTGTGTTCTCACGGCAGAGCGGAGACCTCACGGCTCTTGAATATCAAGGCAAGGGTATGTGTAAGCGTGGGCCACGTCCCAATTTCTGGCGTGGTTTGACAGACAACGATGTGGCTAACGGTACTCAGGAGAGATGCGGTATTTGGCAACATGCAGCCGACAGCATGCAGCTGGTTCGTTTTGAGAGCGAGAGACGGGATAGTCAGGTGGTGGTTAGGGCAATCTATGACATGCCCCGACATGCCTCGCAGCTCGAGTTGAGCTATGCCTTCAGCCCCGATGGTGCACTGCATGTGGACATGCATTTCATGCCTGGAAGTAAGGCTTTGCCGGAGATACCGCGCTTGGGTATGAGCATGGTGCTGCCAGAAGAATTCGAAAACATGACTTGGTATGGTCGTGGTCCCCACGAAAGTTATGCCGACCGCAAGGAGAGCGCCCTTGTCGACATCTATTCTCAGACGGTGTGGCAGCAGTATCATCCCTATGTCAGGGCACAAGAGACAGCCAACAAGACCGATGTGAGATGGGTGGAACTCCGTAATACTGCTGGTGAGGGAATACGTGTGGAAGGGCAGGAATTGCTCAATGTGAGTGCATGGAACTTCCCACAGTCGGACTTGGAGTATGTACCGGCCAAGAAAGCTCGCCGCCATGGAGGAAGTGTTACGCGGAAAGATATGGTCTGGCTCAATATAGACCACCGACATATGGGCGTTGGAGGCGATAATACCTGGGGTGCGCAGGTGCATCCCGAATATACCATCACGCCCCAGGAGTGGCAATATAGCTATATCATTCGCCCATTGAAGAAATTGTAAAAAAGATGAAGAATATCAAATATTACATCCTTATGATCCTGCTCTTCGGTGGGATGGGGACTGCAGTTTTGGCCTCACAATATCGTCAACGAGAAGCCTTCCACCATATCATCAACATCCAACTTACCCCCACTGGTAAGGAGAGGCAAACAGGATGCTTCACGGATATGGGAGCATGGATGGGTTTCACGCTTCCAGAGAACGACAAGCCTACGGGCGGACTGTGTGGTCTGTTCAGTATCAATGGGCGAAGATGGTGGGCCACGTCACTCTTGTCTATTGTGAATAATAGTCGACCCTTACCAACGGTTAATTCCGACTATCTTCCTGGCAAGGTCACTTTGAAGCTTGGACAAGGTGATAAAACGGTTGATGAACAGATGATTTTTGTCGATTCACGCACGGCATTGCTGCGGATGGACAATCCTTCTGGTCAGGCTTTGACCCTTTCTGCCTATCGTCCGCATGCAGCCCTGGTGGTGAGAGCTGATGGGCATCATGTGGTGATGACAGGTCCGACAGACGAAACCGTGATGCTGACCTTCCCTCAAGAAGTGACAATTCACTCAACGGGGAATAATTATAGGGCTGATTTTCACGGGTTAAAGACAGCTGTGATTGCCATTTCCATGTTGTTGCCTGGTGACCGCATATCCCCCCAGAAAATCTACGCTTCGGCATTGTCTACCCAGTATGATACCTTGGAGGCTGCCAATGCGGCCCGTTGGAATGGCTATCTCGCCAAGGTCATTAGGAGAGATATGCGTCTGGAATACGACCGCGTAGCTGCCAAATCGGTGGTGACGCTCATCTCCAATTGGCGCTCGCAACGTGGGGGACTGCTCCACGACGGCATTATCCCCAGCCATGCCGTGGGCTATTTTGTGGGCTGCTGGGCATGGGACAGTTGGCGTTTTTCTGCAGCCATGGCCTCATTCTTTCCAGAACTGGCTAAGGACAATATCCGCGTCATGTTCGACTACCAGCAGGCAGATGGCATGATCATCGACTGTATCTATGTGAATCCGCAGGAAAATAATGCCCGCGACAGCAAGCCGCCCTTGGCCAGTTGGGCTGTCAACAGGGTGTGGGAGGAGACCCACGACACTGCTTTTGTTGCCGAGATGTATCCCAAGCTGTTGGCCTACTATCGCTGGTGGTATCGCTGTCGCGACCACAACCGCAACGGTATCTGTGAGTATGGCTCGACCGACGGCACCCTTGAAGCTGCTGCATGGGAGAGTGGCATGGACAATGCCATCCGCTTTGATGGTGCTAAGATGCTTCCGAATGGTCCGGGAGCATGGAGCATCGACCAAGAGAGCGTAGACCTCAATGGGTACCTGGCCTTGGAATACACTTTGCTGAAGAAGTTTGCTGGGATACTCCGTGAGGAGTTCTCCGAACCTGACCTGCGCGACCGTGTAGCCGACTACTTCTTTGATTCGACAGAAGGATTCTTCTTCGATCGCCGGTTGGCTGATGGTAGTTTTGTGAGAGAGCCTGGCTGCGAGGGGTATCTCCCTTTCTGGACACGCATTGCCACACGCAGTCAGTGGGAGAAGGCTCGCAAGAAACTGGAAGACAAACGCAAGTTCTCAACCTATATCCCCTTTCCTACGGTGGCTGCCGATAATCCGAAGTACGACCGCAATGGCTATTGGCGTGGACCGATATGGCTCGATCAGACCTATTATGCTATTGAGGGCTTCCGCAACTATGGCGAGCCGGCTAAGGCAGACCGCTATACCCGGCAAGTGTTCGGCCGGTTGGAAGGGTTGACAGGCGATGCTCCCATTCATGAAAACTATGACACCTTTACAGGCGGCAGGCTGCAGGCGTCTCACTTCAGTTGGAGTGCTGCCCATCTGTTGCTACTCTATAAAGATTATGCAAAGCAAAATAGTTCTGAATAGTAAGTCGTGATAAGTACTATTTTTACGTCTCAGGGTAACATGACATGATATCCTTTGAAGTTTTCCGTAGAGCTTATTGGCATGGAAAAAATAAGGAAATTCTCGCTTAGACAGGCTGGGTTCGGGAGAACTTGGCCTGTTTTTGATTTCAAATTTCTATTTATACATCACAACCTATGGCGGCAATATGATGGACAGAGCATTAGGGAGGTTGAGGCTTATGAGATGTAGGGTATATAGATTGGTGTTTGTAAGATTCGATAACTTAATTTGCAAAATAACACACACCGTATGTTTTTTTGTGTAACTTTGTAACCGACGGAACGAAATACCATAGACATTACGATGGAATTTAATGAGACTTTATTAATCTCTGGTCTAAAGCAAGACTCACAGGAGGCTTTCAGGCAATTGTATGACCACTATGCAACTCGACTCTTCAGCTTTGGAATGCGATATACTCACTCCAAGGAGAAGTCTGAAGAACTGGTGGAAGATACTTTTGTATGGCTTTGGACCAATCGGGAACACATCTTGCAACACCAGTCTCTGCACTCCATTCTGTTTCTCCGCATGCGTCATTATCTTATTAATGCCTATCGCTCCACGGTCAATTCGCCTGTGTTTGAAGATTATGTGGACTATATGGGGAGTCTGCCTTGTTCTACGAACGACCGTTTGGAATACGATGATTTTGTAAACATGGTCAATCAGGCCATAGATAGATTACCTGATACACAGACGAAAATAGTCAGAATGTCGCGTATGGATATGATGAGCAACAAGGAGATAGCCGATGCTCTGGGCTTAAAGGAACAGACCGTGAAAAATCAGCTTTCGTTAGCTCTAAAATCCTTGCGACAGAGTCTTGGTCCTACATATTTTACCTTGTTTTTCTTATTTTTTGTTAATTAATGGGTATTATTGAAGGCTATCCTTGTTTTAACCAAAGAACAACAGAAATTTATAATGATTGAACTTGAGCAAAAATACTATCATCAAGATATAACCTCGGACGAGTTGCTACGGCTGCGCGAGAAAGTGAACGCTTCGTCGGATGAGGAGATTGGGCAACAGATGTATGAGCAATGGATGGACGATAGCGTGCAGCCCAATGCTGAA
Organism: Prevotella sp. UBA1705; assembly: GCA_002317385.1. Lineage (GTDB taxonomy): Bacteria > Bacteroidota > Bacteroidia > Bacteroidales > Bacteroidaceae > Prevotella. Next base: position 15,277 of record DCJH01000049.1, read on the forward strand.
GACAGGTTACCCGAGGAGGTTTGGGAGCGTATACAAGAGAAGGTCGGGATAAAGACCGTCAACCCTTGGCATAAGGTATGGCGCTGGATGCAGGTGGCGGCTGTAATCATGTTGCCCGTTCTGCTGGCAACAAACTTCTGGATGTATGACAAGAAAAATAGTCTGCAGACCAGTGAAACAACGATAAGTACCAGTTCTGGGGAGCGCTCTAATGTGGTGTTGCCCGACGGAACTAAAATCATTTTGAATGAGAACTCAGCCTTATCCTACAGTGCCAAGGATTTCAATCGGGCGAAGAGGGAGATTACTTTCTATGGAGAGGCTTTCTTTGAGGTAGCTAAGGACAGTTTGCATCCGTTTGGAATTTCTTCCGAAGGGTTAAATGTTCAGGTGCTGGGCACGGCTTTTAATCTCTACACTCGCAAGGGGGAGACGGTGGCGCGGATAGCCTTGCAACGCGGAAAAGTGATGTTTACCTCCACCACTTCGCAAGACAGGGCTATCGTTCTGCCTAACCAAATTGCTACATTGGATAAAAGCACAGGAAGCATATCTGTGACCACGGCCAGTGATATGGTCAAGGATGCTACGGCGTGGCAACGGCACGAACTGGTGTTCCGTAATGCCACGCTCCGACAGGTGTTGGCAACGATAGAGAAGAACTATGGTGTGAGTTTCCGTTTCCGCACTCCGGTGGATATGTCTGATCTGTTTACCGGTGTGTTGTCGGCAGATAATCTCTCGGAGAACCTGAAGATTCTGGAGCAGTCTTATCATTTAAAGACAGAGGTGCACGACACAGTTGTTACCGTGAGGAGGTAGCTGGTGTAGTGGGGGATGGCGGAGAGGCCTTTCGTTGTCGTGGCTTATGGCACGATGTGTTGGATGTGTATGTGGAGCCCTGCAACCCAAATGATATTTGTGCAATTGCCGGATGATTGTCCTGAAAAATACACCTTTAAACACTTGAAAATTTTCTTCGAAATAGAAAATCGATGGGGCGGAAAGGAGGGAAAAATGGGATGAGAGGAAGGGAAAATAGGGGAGAAATTGGAAAAGCATAGTCATTGCGAGGCGATGACTATGCTTTTGTCGTAAGAAAAGGACTTAATGCCAGGAAGAAAAGGTAGGCATTAGGGGCGTCATTAGGTAGTGATGATGGGGCTGGAATTGCTGGTTATTTACAACTTGCTGGTTAGTAAGATGTTTAGAGAGGGCTAAATTTTAAGAATTTCGCGCCGGATGTTTTTTGTTTTGAAATACGCGAATTTGAGAAGGGGGTGTTTCAAGTTTTTTCAAAGGGTATTTGGTAGAGTGGAGGGGGAAGGCGATGGGGGAGGAATGAGGGTGAGATTGCCCTATGGCGGTGCGGATATGCAAGGGGCATGATGCTGCTATGAGGTCGGAATGGGATTGGCGGTCGCATGGCAGGGGGCTGTCCCTGTCATGCCCGCACCCCTATGGGGTGGACGGATAAGGCTGTCTTGCAAGAACATAAGATTGCATTTATCCATCAAGACGTGGGTGCGGGCAGGGGAGGATGGGCTATAGGTAGATGCCGAAAGAAAGGGAATGGAACTTCGGGCCATAGCTGGGGTTGAGGACATGGCACGGAGCGTACTTCACATAGAAGTCGATGACGGGCGTGGTGACGGTGCCCATGAAGTCGATGGTGAAGGGCGACGGGTGGATGTCCTTATACACTTCCTTCTGCTTCTCGCCGTTGAGCCTGTAGCGAGTCTTGATGCTGGCATAGGTGTTGAAGTTGAGCACCGGGCCGAGAGAGAAGCCCCACTCCTTATAATAATAGTGGTAGCGCAGAGGAATGGTAAGGCTGAAGACCTTGATGCGGGAGAATTTGGGGTCGCATCCCTCGGGCAGCGGAGCAACGGAGACCGTGCCGTCGTCGGCCTTGACAAACTGGTTGCGGTCGAGCATGCGGTAGTTGCGCCAGTCGACGCCTATGCCAGCCGAGAAGCGGTGGCCGTTGTGCCAGGGCGCTGTGCTTGCATCCGCGATGATCCACCACAGTTCCCACGACTCAAAAGCCTTGAGTGGCATGTTGGCCGGCGCACCCATCGGAGCATTGAAGCCTAAGAGGAAATGGCTTTCCACCTGCGAATAGTACTCAGTATTTGACTTTCGACCAATGCCGCCGATGCTGAATCCCCAGTCGCTGCTGATGGTAGAGGTGCTCACAAAGTTGCTGTCCACGTTCTGCAAACTACTCTCATAGAGATAGGTGGAGTCTTTAGCGCTTCCCATGACCTTCACTTTGAGCAGCGAGTCGGTGCTGATGACTACCACTTTGCGTGGATGGTCTACGATGACGGTGTCTCGGGCCGGTGTGACAGCGGCGTGGGCGGAGCAGGATGCGATGATGGCAATGATGGCCAGAAGTATTTGTCTGTTCATATCTGTAAGGTTATTTGTTGATCAGTTTGTTGAGTTCGAGCACGTCTTTGACCGTGCCCTCCATATAGATGACGGTCACTATGGTGGCCCGTCCTTCGGTCTTGGTGTGCAGGCAGATGTAGCGGTTGAGCTGATTCTCGGCTGGGAGTCCGAAGACGATGCTCTGCTCATGGGTCTTGCGCACGGTTTTAGACGACAGTCGGGCCTTGTCGGAGAGCCGTTTGTCGAGCATCACCAGGGCGTTCACCTCGCGGGCCTCGGCCTCGGTGGCTTGGAAGCGGGCGCTGCGGTAGAACGAAAGCTGGTATTTGCTGAGCGCCTTGCCCCTCACGCGGGTGAGGACCATGCGGGATGTGGGCACCACCTTGCCGTCGAAAATCCTCGTCACCTGCAGCGTTGCCGATTGCGCGTGGGTGGAGAGCATCGCCATGAGGGCGAGAAGAGTGATGATGATTCGTTGTTTCATAAGTCAATCGTCGTTTAGTTTCCAAATGCGGCATGCAGTTCGTCCTCCATGTTGGGCGTGCCTCCGGGCACAGCGCTCATGGTGCGGTCTACCTCCTGCATCACCATTTGGCGGTCGGTGTATCGCTTGCCGTAGATTTCCATCTCGAACTGCGACCTTGATTCGTATTTGGCGAAGGTGGCGAGCATGAGCAGCGCGGTGATGGTGGCTGCCGCTGCCACGCTCCCTCGGAACAGCCTGCGGGAGATGGTGGGGCGCGCCGGGGCTGTCGTGTGGGGCTCCCGAAGGAATGGCAGGTCGAGAAACATGGGCTGCAGGGGGAGCAGGTCGTGGCTCACGCCGCTGCCCGAAAAGTATTGGTACAGCTGCTGCTCCTCTTCCAGCGACGTGTTTCCGTCGAAGAATTTGTCGATGAGTATATGGATATCTGTCATGATCGGTACATTTTTAAATAGTGGTCTCTCACCGCCTGTCGGGCGCGGCTTAGGGTCTTGCGTATCGCCACCTCGGTAGAGCCCACGAGTTGGGCAATCTCTTTCATCTCCATGCCGTTGATGTGGCGCATTTGGAGAATGGTTTGTTGCAGGTCGGGAAGGGTGGAGATGACCCGCATCATGCGGTCTATGCGCTCCTGGTCGGTGTCGGTAGCAGGCGCTTCGCTGAGTGCGAGCGTGGCGATGTCTTCCGTCCTATGCCTCCGTCGGAGCCTGTCGACACACAGGTTGCGGGTGATGACCTTGGCATATCCGTCCATCGGGATGCTCACGTCGGTGTGGATGCTCCAGAGTTTCAGCAGCACATCCTGCACCACATCCTCCGCCTCGTCGTCGTCGCCCATATAGCTGCGGGCAGCGATGGTGAGGGCAGGCCTGATGCGCTCTGCTTCGTGTTGATACTCGGTGACGGTCATCGGTTGTGGTTCTCGTTTTTGTTTTCTATACGCAAAGGTATCTAATTTGTGACACTTTATGCTGATTATTTTTCATGAAAGATGAGTTTTCGCCCTTTCTGTCGGCAGATGGTGCGTCGGTGAACTGCACCCCCATTGCTCATGGGCTATCGGACAAGAATAGATAACCTATAAAAGCTAAAAATGATGAACTCTGATTACAAAACCTACGCAGTAGCTTCATAGGTACATTTTCATAGATTATATAGGTACACTTTCAACGATTTTTCCCCCTATTGATATAAGGTCCATTGCCTTTTGCCTTTTTATTTGTCAATGACAATGATAAGACTTCGTTGGAACCTTACATTTTTATTTAGGGCAGAATCCAGTTTCTTCGTCAAGAAATAGCTGAATTATTCTGGCGATAATAGATTGGGGCCACGCCACAACTGTTCTTGAAGAATTTGCTGAAGGCTGTGATTTCAGGAAATCCAAGTTCGGCGCTGATTTCCTGAATGGTCATATCGGTGTATTTCAGCATGTCGGAGGCATCTTTTTGCAGGAGGTCGAAGATGAAGTTTTTCACTGTTCTGCCGGTGAGTTTCTTGAGTATTCGGGCGAGATAACTGTTGGAAATATGTAGCCGATCGCTATAGAAACTACTATTGTGCTGGCGTCTGTAGTTTTGCATGAGCAGGTCGACGAACTGCCTGAAAATCTCCTCTTGATGACTTAATTGAATCTCTTCCTCAAAATTCTGTGGTAGAAGATTAACAAGTTGGAGCATCAGCGACTGCTCTACGAGCAGCATCATCTTGTCTATATATACGTTGGTCACGGCACATTGCATCAGATGCGACAGTTGATCCATAAAGCCTATGACGACCTCCTGGGCCTTGTCTGTGCAGTGTAAGACGGGAATGGGGGTGGAAGTATAAAACATGATGAGGTGTTTGAAGGCGGTGTCTTGGACCAACATGCCATCAAAGCTGCTCTGGTCTACGGCAAGATAGTAGGCATCGAAGTCGGTGGAGATCTCGTTAATGCCAAACAACAGTTTGGGAGAGAGCACAAGGAGGTCGCCTTTTTGCAAATGCACTTTGTGATAGTTGATAGAACAGCACACCGTTCCGCTCTCTACCATGATGACCGAAAAGAAGTTGTTGTAGTCGGGATCGGCTCCGGCCATTATGCCCCACTCACTTTGCATACGGAAGCATAGCGTGAGTTCGTTCTTGATGCCGCATACATCGTTCACTCGTTTCAAATCGTCTATTGTTCTCATATCATTTTATACCTGTCATTGCAAAATTAGTTATTTGGTCACACTTTGCCAAATCCTCGCACGCTTTTTATTATCGTGGTCATGGATTATCGGCGTAACTTTGCACCCAGAAAAATCAAAATAAGAAAAATATGCATTACAATGGTCCGATTGTGCGTCCACAGACCGACGCCGACAGTGTTTTTATCGAGGTAACAGTGGGCTGCACCCACAACAGTTGCACATTCTGCAATTTTTATAAAGGCATCCCTTTCCGTGTGGCTCCATTAGAGCAAGTAGAGGCCGATCTGATGGAAGCTTCCACCCGTTGGCCTCATGCAGAACGGGTGTGGGCGTCGGGTGGCAATCCCTATGCGCTCAGCACAAGCAAGTTAGAGCGGCTGGCAGAGCTGTTCAGAAAGTATATGCCTCAGGCGCAAATATCCACCTATGCCTATGTTAACGATGTGCTGCACAAGTCTATCGAAGACATCCGCCATTTGGCAGCGCTGGGATTTAACGATATCGTGATGGGCATCGAGAGTGGAGACGACGAGGTGTTGAAGAACACGAACAAGGGATATACCGCAGCCCAAATCGTTGAGGCCGGCAAGAAACTGGAGGCAGCGGGGGTGAATTACCGTGTGATCTATCTGGGAGGACTGGCTGGGAAAGGCAAGGGTGTGGAGAGTGCGAAGCGTTCTGTCGGTGTACTCAACCAGTTGCATCCTTATTATATGTATCTCACCACAGTGAATGTAGTGCCCGATACGGTACTGTTTGATGAGGTGCGGGACGGCAAATTCATCGAGGAAACAGAGAAAGAGCGTATCGAGGAGTTTCGCACTCTGATTGAAGAGATGCAGAATCCCATTGGAATCTTCTCGCAGACATCTACCGTTACCGTACCCTTTGTATGCGAACTGCCACAGGATAAACCCCGTATTCTTGCCTTGCTCGACAGGGCTATCGGCGAAATGACGGAAGCAGACGAGGCGCGTATTCAGCGCTATCGCAGACAGATGACGACAGTGTAATATCGCAAAAACAACCCATAATTTTGTAACATGGATAGGAATTCTATTCGTAACTTTGCACCATCAACCAAAAAGGATACAATGATTAAATGGATGAAAGAGCCAATCAAGATTGGTCAGGTAGAGATACACAACCGTCTGGTGATGCCTCCCATGGAGACTCGCAAGGCATCCAACGAGGGATATGTAACAGATAAGATTCTGAGCTATTATGATGAGCGCACTCAGGGTGGTGCCATCGGATTGCTTGTCACGGAGCATACCTATGTCGCGCCAGAAGGAAAGGCAGCAAAGGGTCAGCTCGGCATATACAGCGATGCGTGCGTGCCGGGGCTGAAGACGCTTGTAGAACTTATTCACAAGAATGGCAGTAAGGTTGTTGCGCAGTTGGCTCATGCCGGCGCATCGGCCCCGGCAGAACTTGTTGGCGCGGAGAATGTTATTTCGGCGTCAGACATAGAGAGCCCTGCCGCCACTGCCAAGAAGGGCAATGCGCCCAAGGCAATGACCATCGAGGACATCGATCGTGTCAAGAAGTGTTTTGTTCAGGCTGCCCTTCGTGCTCAGGAGGCAGGTTATGATGGCATCGAAATACACGGAGCCCACGGCTATCTGCTCAACTCTTTCTATTCTCCTATTAACAATAAGCGTACCGATGCCTACACGGGTAGCACACTCGAAGGACGGCTGCGCCTGCACACCGAGATTCTTACGGAGATTCGTCAGGTGGTAAGGCCCGATTTTATCGTGGGAATTCGATTTGGCGCTGTGGATTATGGCATGGAGGGAGGCAGTGGTTTCGATGAACTTGCTGAGGCTACGCGGATACTTGCTGCTACCGGAATCGACTTGATGGATGTGTCGGGAGGACTCAATGGCGCTACCCATGGGCTCGACCGTAATCCCGGATATTTTGCAGACGCCTCCGTTATCGTGAAGCAAAACTGTGATATTCCCGTTATCCTGACTGGTGGCATCAAGGATATCAACGATGCTGAGACTTTCTTACAGGAGGGCAAGGCAGACATGATAGGCGTGGGTCGTGCCATCTATGCCAAGGCCAGTTGGGCGCAGGAGGCTATGAAATAATAGAAGATAGAATATATAGGAAGTCCGTATGTGTATCTTATTTGATAAACATACGGACTTTTCTTTACGTCGCATTGCCCTCCTAAACATATAATAAACAATAGGGCAATACTAAAGTTGAATTTTAAAACAGCAAAAGAAAGCTTTTACAAACACTTCTTTTGATTTTGCATTTGTTAGCTGACTCTACCTCGCCACAATATATATCCTATTCTATGAAAATCCCATCAAATATTTGCTTAATTGAAAAATAAGCCGTAATTTTGCACCGCAATTTGTGGCATTGTGCCCATTTGCAATGTTTTACATTAAAAATTTAAACCAAAACAAAATGATTATTGTACCCGTAAAGGATGGTGAGAACATCGAAAGAGCTCTCAAGAAGTTCAAGAGAAAGTTTGAAAAGACAGGTGTTGTGAAGGAGCTTCGCTCTCGTCAGCAGTATGACAAGCCTTCTGTCTTGAAGCGTCTCAAGATGGAACACGCTGTCTATGTACAGAAACTGCGTCACGAGGAAGAGTAAAATCTCCCCGAAAAATTTGGTAGTTTAAATTAATTTCTGTATATTCGTTGCCGAAAAGATCGTGAATTCGATGTTCAGGCAACGTATGACAATGGTTGAAGAATTTTTGAACTATCTGCAGTTTGAGCTTCGCCGCTCACCACTGACGGTAAAGAGCTATTCGGAGGACTTGGGTGCCTTTGAGGCTTTTTTCAAAAATTTGGGAAATCAGCTCACATGGGAGTCGGTAGACTCCGATGTCATTCGCAACTGGATGGAGAGTATGATGGATAAAGGAAACAATGCGACAAGCGTGAACAGAAGATTGTCAGCGTTGCGTTCCCTTTATCGTTTTGCACTCTCTCGAAATCTGGTCAGCCAGGATCCGGCACGACGCGTCGAAGCGCCAAAGAAGGCCAAGCCCCTGCCTCAGTTTCTCAAGGAGAGCGAGATGGACAGGTTGCTGGACGATGCAGAGTGGGGGACGACATATAAAGAAGTACGGGCGCGTACCATAATTATGACGTTCTATGAAACCGGAATCCGCTTGGCAGAACTGGTTGGGCTCGACGACAGCGCGGTAGACTTGGTTGGCCGTCAGCTGAAAGTCACGGGCAAAGGCAATAAACAACGTATCGTTCCCTTCGGCGCAGAGCTCGAAGACGCATTGAGGCGGTTCATGGAACAGCGCGATCGCGAGGTGGGCGCTGGGTCTGAGGCCCTCTTCGTTACGGAGAAGGGCGACAGAATGAGTCCCGCTCAGGTGCGCAGCGAGGTGAAGCAATACCTCGTGAGAGTGAGCACGCTGAAGAAACTGTCGCCTCATGTGCTGCGACACACGTTTGCCACCTCAATGCTCAACCACGGAGCCGGAATAGAAAGTGTAAAGAGACTGCTGGGGCACGAAAGTGTCTCTACGACGGAGATATACACTCATACCACCTTCGAGCAGCTCAAGCGAGTGTATCAAGATGCCCATCCCAGGGCGTGAGTTTAACCTTTAAAAATGGAGGTAACTATGGAAGTTAAGATTCAGTCGATCAAGTTCGACACTACCGAGAAGTTACAGGCGTTTATCGAGAAGAAGACCGCCAAGTTGGAAAAATCATTTGAAGACATTCAGAAAGTAGAGGTGCAATTAAAAGTTGTGAAGCCTGCCACTGCTCTAAATAAGGAAACAAGTATAACGGTAGCAGTGCCCGGAGGCGGTCCGCTCTTTGTGACGAAGACGTGCGACACCTTTGAGGAGGGGGTAGACCAGTGTGTAGATTCCATGCGGGTGCAACTTGAAAAATTCAAGGAAAAATTGAGAAATCATTGAAAAATTCCTCTAAAAGTTTTGGGGATTAAAAAATAAACACTATCTTTGCAGCCGTTTTACAACGAGTCCTACTTTAGGTCGCTAAGCGGCTGCGGGATATGCCTCTTTAGCTCAGTTGGCCAGAGCACGTGATTTGTAATCTCGGGGTCGTTGGTTCGAATCCGACAAGAGGCTCTTCCGACTTCTAACAGGAGAGTTTCGGAGTAGAACGGAACAGAAAGGGTGGTTACCAGAGTGGTCAAATGGGGCAGACTGTAAATCTGCTGGCTCTTGCCTTCGGTGGTTCGAATCCATCACCACCCACTTTCATAAGCAAATGGTATCAAGCCGTCACAATCCGTGAGGATTCTGATGGCTTTTTTCGTTGCCGACCTAAGCGGTTTCAGTCTGCATCCATTGCTAATCGCACTATGAATTCTACGATAGGTCTGTAATATTCACGTTTCTTCCTACCGCAGCGAAATTTGTTTCGAAACCTTTTATTGATTTATTCGCATTGCCGAGGATAGCTTTGATCTCCCTGTAAATATCTTTCTGAAACTATTTGACAATACCCCTCCTCAGATTCGCGTGTAATCAAACAGAAAATATTTGGTGGGAAAGTCGCGAAAAATGAGTGGGTTTCAAAGGGCTGTGGCATAGTTGGTTGTATTTTCTTGACACTTTGAGGCACTGCGAAAGCTATCTAATCGTGGTCGAAAATGGGGCTTAATTGGGTTGCCATTAGATAGTTTTCGGCTTGCGATGAGTACTTAATCGAGAGACCATCTCGGCCTTTTCGTTTCGCGAAGGCGATTTAGAGCGATTTCCATCTCATTTCTTCATCCATTTCGGCTCTTCGGTTTTCTATTTGCGCTAAAATCTTGATGCGTTTTGATGGATATATTTTTGACAAACGAGGAGGATGGAGAGGTGGGAACTGAGGAGTGTAGGCACGACAGAAGGAGGGTGACACGGAAGGCACAAAACGAAATCATCCTCACATTCCGGGCAGGGGGAGAGATGGGAATGCGAGGATGATGCGATGGGAAAGAGCGAGGGCTCGGAGGAGGGAGCAGACGCTATTTCACAAATTTCTTGCCTCCACGGATGTAGATGCCGCGCGGCAGGGCATTGACGTCGGTGCCTACCATGCGGCCGTCGAGGGTGTAGATCTTGTCTGAACCGGCAGCTGCGGCCTGGCTCTCGGTATGAGCAATGCCTGTGGTGGCTACCTCGGTGAGGTAGTCGAAGTACACCGCGCCCGAGAGATAGTTGATGTTGTAGATGGGCGTTGCGTCGCTGGCGGTCCACCAGGCGGCATTGGGCAGTCCGCCGGTCTGGGTGAACGTGGGATAGTTCACGCTGGAGTCCACCCGATAAACGTCGCCATTGAGCTGCTGGGCAAACTCATATGGAGTGACGCCGTTGCCGATGCGATAGCTCGACTGCAGCAGTCCGTCGGCCGGAATCACAGTCATTCTCGATTTGCCCACTACGTCGTTCACGCTGTTGGAAGCCAGACTGAAGGCAGTGGCATCATAGTTGACGTGGTAGAGGAGCAGGCCGCTGGTGGTGGGATTGTAGTTGATGTTCTCCTTAGAACTTACATATCGTGCCACGCGCTGGTTCCAGCCCTTGTCCTCAAAGAGCTCCAGCACATAGTATTCGTTGCTGTTGGTGGGGTTCACCACCTTCACGGCACGCTGGCCTTTGGCGTTGGTGAGCTTGTATTGACCTGCGGCGGTGATAGGCTTGATGGTATCCCAGCCGAAGGCTTCGCGCTCCCACACGGTGTATCCGGTGGGGCAGTTGCCATAGGACACATACTCGCCGTCGTCCATCAGGCTCCAGTCTTCCATGCCCTGATTGTCGTAAACACCTTGCGTGTGGGCCGGATAGAAGTCGGGAAGCCCCAGGCAGTGGGAGAATTCATGGCAGAACAGTCCGATACCATTGATCTGTTTCACGGCCGTGGCAAAGTTCTTGGTAGAGTCGGTCGGGGTGAACTGATAGCCGAAGGCACCCTGGTTGCCATTGAGTTCATTGCTGATGCCTCCCCGGTTTACGCCCTTGCCGTCGAACTTGGTGGAGGTAAATCCGCCGAAACTCTTGGGCCACATGGTGTTGGCGGGGGCACCGTTGCTCTGGCCATAGCCAGCATAGATGACATAGACAAGGTCGATGTTGCCATCGCCGTCTTGGTCGTAGGGGGTGAAATCGAGCGAGTCGTCCATGGCTTTGCAGGCATCGATGAGCAGCTGGGTGTATTTCTCGTCACTTCCATAATCGTTGGTTCCACCGTAGTAGGCCAGATTGTTGGGCAGGGTCACGGGGCCATAGATATCAAACTGGGGTGCGAAGGCCGAGTCGCTCTGTGCCATGAAATACTGCTTCACGCTGCCGTAGTTCAGGTTCTCGTAGGTTCCGAGGTTCACGGGATGGCCGTCTGTGCGGTTAAGATACTGGTCGAACGAGGCCCGCGGATTAGCTACCGTGAACTTCCAATCGGGATATTGCGCCAGGATGACCACCGCGCGGGGGGTGCCCGTGTGGGGGAAATTGCTGGCCGACATTGCTACCGGCTCATAGCTCTTGGCCTGGGCCTGCACCTGAGAGTTGGCCTCGGCCAGGAAAGTCGCCGGGTCTACGTCGAGCACGGTGAAGTCGTTGCCGTTGCGTTCGAGTATGCGGCCCTGCATATCGGTGTACCAATGGAAATTGGCATCGCCGCGGAGATACACGGTGATGGGCGTGCCGTTGCTCTGAATGACGGTGATGGGGTAGGGCCATGCCTTGGAAGCGTGGAGCGAGCTCAGCGCAAACAGGGCGAGACAGAGTGAGAGTAATATTTTCTTCATTATCTGTTGATGTTGGGGTTTGGGTTTTATGATGTTATCTTGAACTGTTACGTTGGGGATGATTATAGAAATATTGTCCTTTGTGGCGGGTCTGCCGGCCGTAGAATATGGCGTGATGGGGACAGTGGTGATAGCAGGCAAAGCAGTTCATGCAACTGTCCTCGTGCTTCCACTGGGGCTCCAGACCGAGGCCTCCAACGATGTTGTGGAGCGGGCATACGTCGGCACAGATGCCGCATTTCACGCAGATGGCACTGTCTACCCCGAAGGGTTTGTCGGAGTTGAGATAGTCTACGGAGGCCCCTCCCAGCAGTCTGGAGTTGATTTTGGGCCATCGGCCGATGTCCAGCGGTGCTCCTCCGGGTCGCCGTTCCACGATGTCGAGGGTGTAGCGGCGCATCCGCTCCTCGGCGTCGGCCAGTTTGCGGCGCTCCAGGTCGGGCTTGTCCACATCCATGAAAGGTAGTCCCACGTAGGTGTTGGGCATGAGCAGCGAGTAGGATGCGTCGAGGCCGATGCCGCGCTGGCGCAGGTCTTGCCGCAAGATGTCCATGGTCTCTGCGAGCGTGTCGCCTGCCGTGCAGAGGGCGTAGACATAGTGGCCTTGGGTCTGTAGCGACAGATGGCTGATGAATCGGCGCACCACGCGTGGCGGTCGCCAGCCGTGAACGGGAAAGCAGAAGCCCAGACGCTCGCCCGGTTGCAGCGGGCGGAGGGTGGCCTCAGGGTCGATGTCGGCCATCGACAGCAGCTCATCGCCGGTGGCGTTGGCTATTTGTTGGGCGGCCCATCGGGTGTTTCCTGTTCCTGAAATATACAGAATCATGTGGCAAAGTTACTAAAAATAAAGTATTTAGCTCCTGCAATTAACATAAAAAGAAGGGTTAATCGCGATTATTTATCTTTGTGCAGCACCCGTTGATCATATTTCTTATCTGTGCGATGCGGGCCGTCTCGTCGGGACGGAAGCGCCGATAGTAGACCAGAGCACTCTGAAAATGGTCGAGCGCCTCTATCCATTCCTCACGAAACGAGTAGATGAATCCCATGCGATAATAGGCATCGGGCTTCTCGTTGTCGCGGCATAGGCCGAGCATCTGCCCGTAGAGGGGCAGGGCTTGGTCGTATTGTTTAAGGTTGAAATGGCTCTCGGCGGCTGCAAAGCAGTAGAAGGAGCGCTCCTGGGGAGCAAACGACTTGAGCTGCGGAATGACCGAATCGAGACACTCGGCGGCCTGCGCGTAGTCCCATTCATAGTAGTAGCACACTCCCATGTAAGCCCTGAAGCGTGGGTTGAGCCTATATTTTCGGTCGAGTTTCTGTAGGATAAGCAGCGACTCGTGGTATTTGCCGCCCTGAAAATAGTCGAGCGCCATACCCAGTTGCTCACTATCCGATTGCTGCGCACGGGCCACCTGACCTGGGGATAGCAGCAATAGGGCTATCCCGAGCAGCAGGGTTTTGAGCAGGTGCAGGGGCATGAGACGGTTGGTTGTGGGGTTATTTCACGTAGAATTCGATAAGTTCGCGGGTGGCTTGCTGGCATGCCGGACAGAACTCGGGTATCTCGTTGGTGCGCATGCGGCAGTCGTCGTAGGCGCGATACACGCCTTTGAGCTTGTAGCCGGCGCCCTCGTAGAATCCCGCCTTGGGGTCTTTGCCGATGAGGTTCTCCCATTTTCCGTGGAAGTCTACCTTGGTCGTGATGTTCTTTTCCCATGGTTCCACGTCGAGCGGATATAGGTCTACCTCGTCGCCCTCGTAGGCATACTCGTCGGCCAGGGCCGCAAAGCTGTGCCCAAACTCATGCACCACCACCGGCTTGGACCACCGGTTGTGGATGGTCGAGAGGAAGTAGGAGTTGAGGATACCACCTCCTCCATAGCGGTCGGAGTTGACAAGGACGAGAATATGCTCGTAGGGCGTGCCGGCCAGAAGGTCGTGCATGTCCTTGAGATGGCTGGTGGTGAGGTAGCGTTCGCTGTAGTTGGTGTCCCAATGCGAGTGCAGGGCAGTGTTCTTCCAGATGCCTTTGCCTGGCTCGCTGGCCCCGCTCTCGGCCGAAGGCGACTTCACCGCCACGATGTTGAAGTAGCGGCGCATACTCTTGTAGGGCTCGTGGGCAAAGAGAGCAGCCATTGCCGTGCGCACGTCGGTTATGAAAACGTCCATCTCCTCGGGCCTGTAACCCTCGGCCATATAGACCAGATGGATGCAGTTGGTAGTATCTTCGGCCTGCTGAATCACTACGTATGGGGTCACGTTGTGGTAGCCGATGGGACGGATGAGAATATCGGTGGGTACCACCTGATGGGTGAGCGAGGCCGAAATCTGGCGTCGGTTGTCGCGCAGGTCGAGCGTGATGTCGGCAGTATCTTGGGGCATCGGTACGAGGAAAACGTTCTCAAACGAGCGCTCTGTGTGCTCAGCCTCGGGCTCTTGCTGCCATTCCTGGAAGAGCGTGGAGAACGAATTGCGGTAGATTATGGTGCCGGTCTTGTGGTCGCGGACGGTGATTTGTCCGTTGCCCTCGGCCGGAAGTTCGGCCAGTCGCTTGCGCTTGCCATACCAACGGGGCTCCACCAGCAGTTCGTCTACGGCGATGTGCTGGGTGTTTCGGCCGCCGGAGAAGATGTAATCTACGCGCAGCGTCTTGTCTTGGAAATAGTCGTTGAAATTCTGAGCCATAGCCATGTTGCCCGAAAGGAGCATCAAGGCGAGGCCCGCAAGGATTCTGTTCATGTGTCGGTGTCAGTAGAAGGTTGAATGGATGGGGGCTGAGGGGCGGGCCGCGAGGCCTTTCCCCTTAGTAGACCCGTAGCTGCTCGCCCACACGAATGGTGTGGTCGGGCTCGAGATTGTTCATCTTATAGAGGCTCTTGAGGCGGATGCCGTAGAGCTGGGCGATGGAGTACATGCTCTCGCCGGGTCTTACAGTGTGGAGCACACGCTTGAATTGCTTTGGCGCGCGCTTCTGTTTCTTCTTCAGATAGACCACGTCTCCGGCATGGAGCACGTCTTTGTAGTCGCGCTCGTTGTACTTGGCGAGCTTGCGTCCAGATAGTTCTGTCTCCTTGCCGAGGGCCTTGAAGGTATCGCCTTCTCGGGCTATCAGGTAATAGTTCTTGTTGTAGATTTTGATGGGATGCAGCTGTCCGCCACGCTGTGCAGGCTGATCCTGGCCTGAGCGCTGGGCCATGAACTTGTCGTAATCCTTAGCGCCGTCATACTGATAGAGACGATAAAGCTCGATGATCTCTATGAGTTTGTTGGCGTAGTTGGGGTTGGTGGCATAGCCGCAGGCCTTCAGGCCGCGTGCCCAACCGCGGTAATCGGTCTGCGCTATCTGGAACAGGGGAGCATAGCGGCGCCCCGTGGCCAGGAATTTGCTATGGTCTTCGTAGCTTTGACGGGCGTTGTCGTAGGCGCGGAAGCACTCATCGCGCTCGTCGTCGTCCTGTGCAATGGTGCGCCCGGTCCACCCGTGGCACTTGATTCCGAAGTGATTGTTGCCCACAGTGGCCAGCGGACTCAGTCCGGCCCGGCTCTCAAAGACACCTTGCGCCAGCGTGATGCTGGCCGGAATGTGGTAGCGCAGCATCTGCTCAATGGCCAGGTCCTTGTACTGGTCAAAGTAATTCTGGAACTGCTGACTCCATTTCATCTGTGCCGTTGCGGTGAGGCAGGCACAGCCAAGCAGCAGGAAGCAAAGAAGGCGTCTTATTGGATACATGGGGCATTCACGCTTGTTTCGCTCCGGCATCGGCGTCGTGGGCCAGAGCCGGGGCAGGGATGACCGCCGCGCCTATACCATATTATATAATATAGGAGCCGCGACCGTTGGGTTATTGGTTCATCGAGATGAGGAACTCGGTATTATCCTTGGTCCTCTCCATGTTGCCATGGATGGTGTTCATGGCCTCTATGGCATTCATGTCGGCAATATATTTGCGCAGGATCCACATGCGATCGAGTGTGGTCTTGTCTTGCAAGAGGTCGTCGCGACGTGTGCTCGACGCGATGAGGTTCACGGCAGGGAAGATGCGCTTGTTGCTCAACGAGCGGTCGAGCTGCAGTTCCATGTTACCGGTTCCCTTGAATTCCTCGAAGATCACCTCGTCCATCTTGGAGCCAGTATCTATCAGCGCCGTGGCAATGATGGTGAGCGAGCCGCCCTTCTCGATGTTACGGGCTGCACCGAAGAATCGCTTCGGCTTCTGCAGCGCATTGGCATCCACACCACCGGTGAGCACTTTGCCACTGGCAGGAGATACCGTGTTGTATGCGCGGGCTAAGCGGGTGATGGAGTCGAGGAATATCACGACGTCGTGTCCGCACTCTACCATGCGCTTGGCCTTCTCGAGAACGATGCCCGCAATCTTCACATGGCGCTCTGCAGGCTCGTCGAATGTCGAGGCGATGACCTCGGCGTTCACCGTGCGTGCCATGTCGGTCACCTCCTCAGGACGCTCGTCTATGAGCAGCATCATGAGGTAGGCCTCGGGATGATTGGCCGCGATGGCATTGGCGATATTCTTCATCAGGATGGTCTTACCGGTCTTGGGCTGGGCCACGATGAGCGCGCGCTGACCCTTACCGATAGGCGAGAAGAGGTCGACCACGCGCGTAGAGAGGTTTGTAGTCTTGGGATCGCCACAGAGAGTGAACTTCTCATCGGGGAAGAGCGGCGTGAGATGGTCGAACGGAATGCGGTCGCGGATCTCGGCCGGAGAGCGCCCGTTGATCTTCTCGATACTCGTGAGGGGGAAATATTTCTCACCTTCGTGGGGCGGACGCACGCGGCATTGGAGCACGTCGCCCGTCTTGAGGTTATAGTGCTTGATCTGATTGCCGGCCACATAGATATCGTCGGGCGACGACAGATAGTTGTAGTCGCTCGAGCGCAGGAATCCATAGCCGTCGGGCATAATCTCCAAAACGCCTGTGGCGGCAATGATATCGTTGAAATCGTAGAGCTGATTGTTGGGCGTTGGAGCAGCGGGTTGCTGATACTCCGGTGTGGAAGGCTGTGAGAACGAGGCAATGGGATTGTCGAACATATCGTAGTTGGGCACCACGCCTTGGTCTTCGATGGGGAGGTCTATGACCGGAATGAAGTCGGTTCCGTCGCCCGGATCGCCTGCCCACACGTTGCTGGGGGCGTTGTTGTCGCGGTAATCGTCGGCACCTTCGTTTCTCGAATTGATCTTGGCCTGCAGCTGAGCGATGAGGTCGCCGTTGCTATTGTCGTCCTGACTGTGGCTTCCTGCGGCAAAGGCCGCTTCTGGAATGGCGTTCATGGTCTCCTCGCTGGTGTCGGCCGCTGCCATTTCTGTGCTTTCTTCCTCCTTCTGTTCTACGGGTTGCTCCACCTCCTCGGTGGGTTTTTCACCTGCCATTTCCTTGGCTTGCTCTATCTGGGCCAGCAGGTCGCGCTCCTGTTTGGTCTTCGGACCTCGGTGCTTAGGCAGAGCGGCGAGCTCGGCTTCGAGCGACTCTACGCTGGCCATCTCGGGCGTCTCTTCCTTCTTTTCGGGTTCGGGAGCGGGGATGTTTCTAAAAAGCGGGGGCTGCGTGTTGCCGGCTTTGGCATTCTTGGTATCAAAATTCTCACCCTCCTTGCCTTTCACCGAATATACGCGGTCGGGCTCTTTGCGGGTGATTCGTGTGCGTTTGTGCTTCGAAGTGGCTATCAGGTTCTGGCTGCTTTCGTTCACAGCTTGTCTGTCGAGTATGGCGTAAATGAGCTGGTCGGACTCGCTATAGTCCTTTGCGTTGAGGCCAAGTTCATTCGCAATATCTTCAAGTGTAGCAATACTCTTAGATAATAATTCCTCTTTGCTATACATTTTAGTATGGTAAAATTTTTAAAAACGGGGGAAGTGCTTCAGAAATGAAACGTTTTCATGTAATATTTTGCAAAGGTAATTAATATTCACGAAACCATGATGCAAATGGGGCAATTATTTTTTCTATTAACAAATATTTATCGTTTTTCGTTTGACTGGGTTTATATTAAATAGGTGGAGGACGTTGAATCGGGGGCCTGTTTGTCCTCCGTGTAGCGCCCGTTCACCAGTAGGGACATGCCCTGTGGATGTCCGCTCCGCCGGATGGCGGCCTGCTATGCTTGGCAAAACCGCTCCATCTTTATAACATAATGACAGATAGCTTATCATAATGACATATTTTCCAGCCTCTGATGCCATGACATAAGAAACGCTCCGCGTTTCATAATGACAGGCAGATGACCCTGATGGATGTTTCCTCAATATGTCTTTTTGTCTTGATGTCTTAAAAATCTTGTGTCCTTATGAAAAGAATTTTGTCCTTATGTCATAATATATGCCTATTATGTAGTTCTGTCTAAAAACCCCGAATAAAATGTTATTCTGATACTATGTCTATTGATTGTGTCGGGCATAGCCCTCCGGCGGTGCGGATATCCACGGGGGATGTCCCTACTATTCCATCGCCATGCGGCGAGAGAAAGTACGATTATCAGACATATTACTCCCCTCCCTCCGGGGAGGGGTTGGGGGAGAGGCTTTTTGTCTGCCTACTCCCCCCTTCGTGATCTCTACCTCATCGCGTCACGATTAGTACCAAATCGCGACGCGAAAAGGTAGTAACGGCAACGCGATTAGGCCGTAATTGCGGAGACCCCAAATCGCGAGGCGTTTGACACCGGATGGGCATTGCAGGGCGAGGAATGGTTCGTCACGAAGCTGGTGGGTGGAAAGATGTTGATGCTCAGTGCCTTGCGTGCGTTTCGACAAAGCAATCGTGCACCGTGCTGAGGACGTGGGAAGGGAGCGCCGAGTATTTATTGGGGTTTAGTTAATGTATTTTCGAGAAAAGTATTATCTTTGCATCGTAATTAATTAAATACACTAATGAATCTAAAAGTACAATTAGCCGTGATGAATTTCCTGGAGTTTGCCGTATGGGGTGCGTACCTCACGTGCATGGGAATTTATCTGAGCCATATTGGGTTGGCCGCCCATATTGGTTCTTTCTATGCCATGCAAGGCCTCGTTTCTATCATCATGCCCGCATTGATGGGTATCATTGCTGACCGCTGGATACCCGCGCAACGCCTTCTGGGCCTGTGCCACCTCATGGCCGGAGCGTTTATGCTCATGGCTGCCTGGTACGGATTTACTCAGGGCAGCAATGCCCAGTTTGGTATTCTGTTTACCATCTATTCGCTCAGCGTGGCGTTCTATATGCCCACGCTCGCCCTCACCAACTCGGTTGCCTATAATGCTCTGACACAAGCCAATATGGATACCGTGCGCGATTTCCCGCCCATCCGAGTGCTCGGCACCGTGGGTTTCATCTGCACCATGTGGTTTGTCGACATCATGGGCTACAAGTCCAATGAACTTCAGTTTGTTGTTAGCGGTGTGCTGAGCATCGCGCTGTTCCTCTATACCTTCACCCTGCCGGCGTGCCCCGTATCCAAGGGCGGCGAGAAGAAGTCGCTGAGCGAGGCCCTCGGCCTGCAGGCGTTCTCGTTGTTCAAGCAGAAGAAGATGGCCATTTTCTTCATTTTCTCCATGCTCCTCGGTGTGAGCCTTCAGATAACCAATGGCTTCGCCACCCCGTTCATGGAGAGCTTTGCCAAGCTCCCCGAGTATGCCGACACGTTTGGAGTGAAGCATTCGGTGATTCTCTATTCCATTTCGCAGATCAGTGAGACCCTCTGCATCCTCATGATACCGTTCTTCATGAAGAAGTATGGCATCAAGAACGTGATGCTCATCGCCATGTTCGCATGGGTATTCCGCTTCGGTCTGCTCGGCGCGGGCAACCCCGGCCCTGGCGTGTGGATGTTCATCGGGTCGATGATCATATACGGAGTAGCCTTCGATTTCTTCAATATCTCGGGCTCTCTCTTTGTCGACAAGTCGACAGATCCCTCTATGCGCTCGTCGGCGCAGGGCCTGTTCATGCTCATGACCAATGGTCTGGGTGCCACGATAGGCTCTTTTGCCGCGCAGGCTGTGGTCAACGCGCACACCACCGACGGCGTTACCGCATGGCCGTCGTGCTGGTTCACGTTTGCCGCCTATGCCTTGGTGGTGGGCGTGTCGTTTGCTTTGATATTCCGTCCTAAGAAAGAAGATGTAGCCGCAGAATAATGCAAAGGATAAGATTGGTTTTCAGGAGCGTATCGGAGATTGTCGGTTCGAAAGACATCGGACTGCTGGTCTTGACCGATTCGGCCGAGCAACGACAGGTGGCTCTGCCGTGTGACACCCATGTGCTCGCCGAGTTCGGACTGCGCATGGAAAACAATCCTGTCATCGATAAGCTGTTGCCCGAGGTGCTGTGGAATGTCATCCACTGGCAGACCGACCTCCGTCTGGAGGTGCATATCGACACCTTGGTTGACGGCAAATACCGAGCCCTGCTGAGTAATGCCGACACGCTGGAGGAGATTCCGGTGTCGGCATCCGACGCCGTGCTCCTCTCCTTCGTGTCGCGCGGCGAGATTCCCGTGCTCATGGAGGAGTCGCTGTTCATGCGTCAGAGCACCGTCTACGACAGTCAAGCCGTTGGAATATCGCTCCCGGTGAACACCATTACCGACGAGATGCTGCAGAGCGCGCTCGAAAAGGCTGTGAAGAATGAGAACTATGAGATGGCCTCGCAACTGCGCGATGAGCTCAACCGCCGCCGCAAGGAGGCGCAGGCCCATGAGCCCGAGGCCCCAACCGACGATAAGGAATGAAGGAAGTGCGCTATTTCTATGTGCCCTGGGCGGCCTCCGAGACAGAGTTGCCGGCAGACGAAGCACAGCATGCCCTGCGCGTATTGCGCCTGCAGCCGGGCGACGAGATATTTCTCATGGACGGCGAAGGCTCGTTCTATCGGGCCGAGGTGTCTATGGGGTCGGGCAAGCACTGCCTCTACACCATCCTTGAGACACTGCCCCAGGAGAAGACATGGCACGGACGCATCCACCTCGCCATAGCGCCCACCAAGATGATGGAGCGCATCGAGTGGATGGCCGAGAAGGCCACGGAGGTGGGTTTCGACGAGCTCACGTTTCTCCAATGCAAGTTTTCCGAGCGCAAAAATATCCGCATCGACCGCGTAGACAAGATTGTGGTGTCGGCCATGAAGCAGAGCCGCAAGGCGTGGAAGCCCGCTGTTCATGAGCTCACGGCTTTCAAGGCGTTCATCGAACAGCCTCGCGAGGGTCGGAAATTCATTGCCCACTGCTACGACGAGGTGCCCAAGGCCGACCTCTTCTCTACGCTCCGGCAGATGGACGCGGTCGAGGAGGTGACCATCCTCGTGGGTCCCGAGGGCGATTTCTCCATCGACGAGGTCACTCTGGCCATGGCCCATGGCTATGAATCCATATCGCTCGGCAGCAGCCGACTGCGCACCGAGACCGCCGGACTGATGGCCGTCGCAATGGGGCATCTATCTAAACGTAAGTCATGAAAAGAATTGTATATTTGCTGTTGGCACTGACCCTGTCGGTGCTGACGTCGTGTTCTGACAAGGGTTACCTCAACGCCATCCCGGCAGAGAGCACCCTGCTCATCTCCATGAACACCGCCAAGCTGAGCGGTGCGGGCAACCCGGTGTTGCTCAAGACCCTGCTCCATGTGTCAAATCTCGACAACACGGGGCTGGATCTCTCTGCCAACCTCTTCTTTTTCGAGGATGCCCAGGGCAACCTGGGGCTCTGCGCGAAGATGGACGACCGGGCGAAGCTCGGCGAAACACTGGGTAGGGCCGGACTGAAGATGCAGCAGCGGCGGGGCTTCGACTTCGCTGTGCTACCCAATCATTGGGTCATCGGCTACTCCGATAAGGCTGCGCTGATGATGGGCCCGGTGGTTCCGGCAGCCGAAGGAGAGACCATGAGCATGATGGCCAAGTATCTCTCGGCCGACGAGGAGGCGGGCATCAGTGGTACGCCAATGTACGAAAAGCTCGACTCTATCCATGCTCCGATGGCCATGGTGAGCCAGGCTCAGGCCCTGCCCGAGCAGTTTGTCGCTCCCTTTACGCTGGGTGCGCCTAAGGATGCCGATGCCTCTCAGGTGCTGATAGCGGCCGAGATGGAGGTGAAGCAGGGCTGTCTGTGGATCAACGGACATACTTTCTCGTTCAATCGCCGTATCAATTCGGCCTTGGAGAAGGCGGCCCAGGGCTACCGTCCGATAGAGGGCCGCTATGCCAAGTCGATGTCGAACACCGACGCCGTGGGCATCTTCATGAACGTAGACGGCACGCAGTTCATCCAGCTCATGCGCCAGAACCGTGGCTTGAAGGCCATGCTCTCGGGCATTAACTCGGCTATCGACATGGACAATATCATCAAGAGCATCAATGGCGACATGGCCATCATCACTCCGTCGATGGGTGGCGACAACTTCAACTTGATGATGTCGGCCAAGCTCAAGCACGCCAACTGGCTGGCAGATGTGGACTATTGGAAGCAGAGTGTGCCCCAAGGCGGTCACATCGGCGATTGGGGGCGCGACTGTTATTACTATACCGGCGACAAGACCTCCTACTTCTTTGGGGTCACCCAGGACTGGCAGTACATGAGTGGAGGCAGCAAGGAGGCCGCGCTCCAGAGCGTGTCGCCTTCCAAGAATCCCATCAACGCCGACATACAAGGACGGATCAAAGGTGAGAAACTGGTGATGGTGGTCAACTTTGAAGCCCTCAAGGGCAGCAAGGCAGAGGCTGTGACATCGCTCCTCAAGCCGATGTTCGGCAACCTCAACGCCATTGTCTATACATTAAAATAAGGATAATGAACACAATTCGCATGGTGTCTGTCATGCCCCAGGTATTTGCCCATCGCACCGACATGGTGTCGGAGGTGTGGGATCAGGACATCACATTCGAGAAAGGACACCTCTATCTGGTGGAGGCCGACTCGGGAATGGGTAAGAGTACCTTCTGCAGCTACATCGTAGGATATAGGCACGACTACACCGGTCAGGTGCTGTTCGACGACCACGACACGCGGCACTTCAAGGTTCGCGACTGGGTTGGCATGCGCCAGAGCCACATCAGCCATCTGTTTCAGGAGCTGAGGCTGTTTCCGGAACTTACCGCTCTGGAGAACGTGCAGATAAAAAACAAGCTCACCAACTTCAAGACCGAGGCACAAATCAGGGATTGGTTCGAGGCCTTGGGTATCGCAGATAAGCTCGACGCCAAGATAGCCCACATGTCGTTTGGGCAGCAACAGCGCGTGGCCATGATCCGGTCGCTCGTCCAGCCGTTCGATTTCATCCTGGCCGACGAGCCCATCTCTCACCTCGACGACACCAACTCGCAGCTCATGGGCGACATTATGATGCAGGAAGCCAAGGCCCAAGGTGCTGGCGTTATCGTGACAAGCATTGGCAAGCACATCGATTTGAACTACGAAAAAACGCTGAAGCTATGAACTTAGTCTGGAAATTACTACGTCAACACATTAGTGTTCCCCAGTTCCTGGGCTTCGCTCTGGCCAACCTTTTCGGCATGTTCATCGTGCTGTTGGGCTTCCAATTCTACAAGGATGTGATGCCGGTGTTCACCGCCGAAGACTCCTTCATGAAGACAAACTTTGTGATTCTGAGCAAGAAGATAGGCACGGGCAGCACCATTTCGGGCCGAACCAACGCATTCGGCAATGCCGAAATAGACGACCTCACGTCGCAGTCGTTTGCCCGCAAGGTGGGCAAGTTTACCTCGACAGCCTATAAAGTAGATGCCCATATGGGCGTAAACGGCACCGAAGTGCTCAATTCGGAGCTGTTTTTTGAGAGCATTCCCGATGAGTTTATAGAGGTTCCGCTCAAGGATTGGCACTATACACCGGGGGCAAAAGAGGTCCCCATCATCCTGCCGCGTACCTATATCGCGATGTATAACTTCGGTTTCGCCCAGAGCCATGCACTGCCTAAGATCAGCGATGGACTGGTGGGGATGATCGATTTCGACATTTTTATCCAGGGCAATGGGCATCAGCAGTCGTTCAAGGGCAAGGTGATCGGCTTCTCAAGTCGCATGAGCACCATCCTCGTGCCGCAGGCATTCATGGACTGGAGCAACGACTACTTTGCGCCCGACGGCCACAACGACCCTACTCGCCTTATCCTTCAGGTGGATAATCCGGCCGACGAGACGGTCACGAAATATATCGATCGCAAGGGCTATGAGGTGGAAGACAACCAATTGCAGGCCGAGAAGACCACCTATTTCCTACGGATGACCGTCTCGATCGTGATGGTGGTGGGCCTCATTATCTCTGTTCTGAGCTTCTATATCCTGATGCTCAGCATCTATTTGCTGGTGCAGAAGAACTCGTCGAAGCTCGAAAACCTGCTGCTCATAGGCTACAGTCCCGGGCAGGTGGCGCGCCCTTACCAGTTGCTTACCATCGGACTCAACGTGGGCGTGCTGCTCATTGCATGGGTCATTCTCTATTTCATCCGCGCCTACTATATGGGCGTGGTGGAGACGCTGTTCCCCGATCTCGACGGTGGCAGCATGATGCCGGCTATCGGTCTCGGCCTGGTGCTGTTTGTGGTGGTAAGCATTTGTAATCTTATTGCCGTGCGCCAGAAGATTGTGCGCATCTGGAAGCGCAAGGAATAACCCTGACATTTCACTCTAAAATCCTATTTATTGCGTGTGAAAACCCCATCCAAGAACAACAGGCAGAATCCCGCGGGCAGCGCCCAGGGGCAATATGCCAACTACGTGGTCGATGCCGAGGCGCCGCTGCTCGACTGGCTTCTTGCCCATATCGGCGAGAGCCGGTCGAAGGCCAAGGCCATACTCCATGGGCAGGGCATCAAGGTTAACGGCAAGGTCGTTACCCAGTTCGACTACGCCCTCACCCCTGGCATGAAGATTTCGGTGAGCAAGACCAAGCGCAACGAGTCGCTCAAGAGCCGCTATGTGAAGCTGGTCTACGAAGACCGATATATTGTTGTGGTGGAGAAGAACATCGGCATCCTCTCCATGGCGGCCGGACACAGCTCGCTAAACGTTAAGACTGTGCTCGACGATTACTTCCAACACACCAAGCAGAACTGCCAGGCCCACGTGGTGCACCGGCTCGACCGCGAGACCAGCGGGCTCATGATCTATGCCAAGGACAAGAAGACGGAGTTGGCGTTGGAGGAGGATTGGCACCACACGGTGTTCGACCGGCGCTACGTGGCGGTGCTCTCGGGCGAGATGGAAGAGCAGCAAGGCACCATCGCCAACTGGCTGAAAGACAACAAAGCCTACATCACCTATAGCTCGCCGACCGACAACGGCGGGAAGTATGCCGTGAGCCACTTCTACACACTCGACCGGACGCCCAACCATTCGCTGGTGGAATTCAAGTTGGAGACGGGCCGCAAGAACCAGATTCGCGTGCATGCGGCCGACATGGGGCACCCTGTGTGTGGCGATCCGAAGTATGGAAATGGCGACGATCCCATCGGACGGCTCTGCCTCCACGCCTACGTGCTCTGCTTCTATCACCCTGTGACCCATGAGCCCATGGAGTTTCAGACGCAGATTCCCTTTGCTTTCAGACAATTGTTCATCCCCAGTAAATAAAGATTATGGATTCTAATTTCTCCTTATATATATATGCTTTGCTGGCCATTGTGGTGGGCATCATCATCGTGAAGAAAGTAACGAGCTGCCTGTTCCGCATCATCTCGTTGCTCGTCATTGTGGGTGCGCTGGCCTATATCTATTTCACCTATTTCCGATAAGGTAGTAACGGCGATGCGATAAGGTAGTAATGGCAATGCGTTTAGGTAGTAACGGCAACGCCGTTAGTACCTCTTTTCAAAACGTGCGAATATTGCTTGCGAAAGTACCCCCATTCGGTCTCACCACCATCATTGTAGGGGCATGTCCCGTGCATGCCCGCACCGCCGGATGGTGGCGTAGAAATAAGTAGGAAAAATCTCTCTCATATCCTCCTTGTGGAGAGGGAAAGTCTTTCGATTTGAGAAGGATTAGAGAAGAATCGTGCTGTTTTTGCCCTCCGGCGGTGCGGACATGCACGGGGCATGTCCCTACTGAGTCTCCGCCTATCCCAAGATAAATGTTGGAGAAAGATAGATGATTCTTATTGCCTTACACGGTCCACATCCTTCGAGATCATCATCATTGATGATGGATAATTGAGAATTGATAATTACCCTCCGGCGTTATCATCCAACAAGGTTATTATCATTATTAATTGATCATTCCTAACTTCTAATTATCCCCCGTTAGTCTTGCAACCCTTATCCCCGTGTGTGTGGGGTGCTCGCGCATGTATTGGTAGAAGGTCTTGGGCTCTTCTACTACCTGATGGCGTAGCTGCGAGGCGTTGAGCAGGTGGAGGCCGTCGGCATGCCACACCGCGATGCCGATGTGGCTCGTGTCGAGTCCACGCTTCGAAGTGAGGATAACGATGACGTCGCCATCGTGTATGGCCTGACGCAACAGGGCCGAACCGTTGAGTCGGTTCTTGGGAATATACTTGTATTGTCGGCCACTGATCTCCTTCTCCATGGAGCGGATGGAGTCTATCCAACTGCGGTTTCTCACCAGCATGGGGTAGAGATGGGGGTGGGTGGTCATGTAGTTGGCCATGACATTTTGCGTGGCCGAGAAGATGGCGCGTGGCTCATCGATGCCCACAATCAACTTTTTCTTCTGGTTGTTTTCTATCCACGACGTGAAATAATGTAGCCGATTGGGGTAGCTCACCACGCCATCCTTGTATCTCAGCAGCTGCAGATTATGGCAGAACTGCGCGAAATTGGCCTTCTTCTGCTTCATGCAGAGCGCGAGGGCAAGCACCGTTTCGGTGTAGGTGGTGCAGTCGAACTGCCGCAGGTTCACCACCAACCGCTCGCTGTTGTTCTTCTCCAGGGTCTTGGCCACATAGGGCAGGCCGCGCAACTGGCGTGCGAAATAGAGCGTATAGTTGGCATTCGAGTCGAGCTGCATGGCCTGTTTCAGCAGGCGCATCACCTTGACAGAGTCGCTGCGCCAGTAGTCGGGTTGTGTGGCAGCACTGACGGCGCTGGCCCAGAAGAGAATGATATAGGAGAGAATAAGTTTTTTGTGCATGATGAATTATCGTTTTCCGAAGTTGAACCCCACGTAGACGTTCACGCTTCCGAAGATATTGTTGGTTGAGAATTGACTCTTGCGATAGTTGTATGCGTGGAAGATGGAGTTGGCACCGACATACCATTTGGTGTTGTTCCATACCACGCCTGTGCGCAGGATGCCGTCGATGTTGATATTGCGGAAGTCGAACGTGCGGAGGAATCCTTGGTCCGACGTGTTCATGTCGCTCGTCGAGCGCTTGTAGCCCAGTGCGGCCTGCAGCGAGATGTCGAAGAGCCAGTTGTGGGCAAACACCCAGTTGTAGGCATAACCGCCTGATACCGAGTAGTCGGTATAGTTCACATTGCTGAGCACCATGGTGGTGTCTACAAGTCCTTCGGCATCTACCTTGCCCACCTTCTCGCTTATGAGCTGGTCGAAAGCTTGCCAGTCGATGTTGAGTTTATGCTTGGTATAGCCAATGCCCACGATGGGACTGCCCGCCGATCGCCGCTGCACGGTGCTCTGGCTGTAGGCGGCGGGATAGGAGAACTTGCGGTGGTTGAAGATATAGTAGAGGTTGAAGCCCTTGACACTCGAATGGAATCCGTCGAACGGCACATTCTTCAGGTCGCCCAGTTTCATATTGGGCGCGAGGGTCAGACTGTTCACCCGATAGCCGTTGCCCGACTTGCGGTAGAACAGGTCCACGCCAATCTGATTGCTGTAGAGACTGAGGTTGAAATCTTGCCGGCCGTCGCCGTCCTTCAGATGGGTAAGGTCGAAGGTGTAGCCAAGGAATATCCATCGCCAGCCGAAGTAGGGCCCGAGCTTATAGGCGGGCCGCGGCGAGAACACCACTTCCTGTCCCGCCTTGTTGCGCAGGTGGTAGATCTCGTAAGTGTTGGTGTTCTGGAGCATGAAAGTGAAGTTGTAGTGCTGAGGCTCCACATAGTTGGTGTCGACCCTCGAAAACTCCTTCACAAATTCATAGAGCGTGTTGAGCAGCGGATAGCGCACCTTGTGCCCCGGCTGCGGCAAGGCCACGGTCAGGGAGTCTGCGCTCTGGGCCAATAGGGTGCCGGCCAGAAGCACGAACAACAGGGTGGAAATGATTCTGCGATGCGCCATCAAAACTTGCCTAATATACGGTCCATCACCCAGTTGACAGGCGTGGCCGACACGCTCGTGCAGTCGCACTGGGCCTTTCCCTGCAAGTGCTCGATGACGGCACGGATGATGGGAAGTTGGACGTAGACGGGGTTGGGCACCGCGATATCCGACACACCGTCGCATGTCATGAGGCGTATGGGCCGGTAGGTGAATACCGAGAAGCGCAGCGAGCCCTTGTCGCCCACCACGACGATGCTGTC
Organism: Prevotella sp. UBA1705; assembly: GCA_002317385.1. Taxonomy (GTDB): domain Bacteria; phylum Bacteroidota; class Bacteroidia; order Bacteroidales; family Bacteroidaceae; genus Prevotella. The sequence continues at coordinate 43,569 of DCJH01000049.1, forward strand.
TTCCTTGGCGCTCTCGTGGCCCACGAAGCACCACGAGGCGCTGCCTGGGATGCCGTTGGCAAAGATGTATGACGCACTGATGGTGTCTTCGGCCTGATAGAGATGGGCCCGGTTGGTAGGATAGCCGTGGGCTCGGATGATGATGCCGAAGAGGTCTTGCAGGAGGTCGAGCTGGTGGGGAGCCAGGTCGTAGAAGTAGCCGCCGCCCGATATGTCGGGCTGCAAGCGCCAGGGACGGCTTTGCGACGACTGATAGTCGAGGTCGCGCGGAGGCACCGAAAACTGTATCTGAACATTGAGGATCTTGCCCAGCGTGCCGTCGTTGATAATCTCTTTTACCTTCTGGAAATAGGGCAGATAGCGGCGATAGTAGGCCACGAAGCAGGGCACGCCCGTCTCCTCGCTGATGCGATTGATGCGTAGGCAGTCTTCATAGCTGGCAGCCAGCGGTTTCTCGATGTAGCAGGGTTTGCCGGCGCGCATCGACATGATGGCGAAGGTGGCATGGCTCGACGGCGGCGTGGCAATGTAGACGGCGTTCACCTCGGGGTCGTCGATGAGCTGCTGGGCATCGGTATACCATTTCTTGATGTGGTGGCGCTCGGCGTAGGCGCGCGTCTTCTCCTCGTTGCGAGCCATGACAGCCTCTACGTGGGAGCCTTCCACCTCATTGAATGCGGGCCCCGACTTCTTCTCGGTAACCTCTCCGCAGCCTATGAATCCCCAACTGATTTCCTTCATAATCGTATGTGTTTGTTGCAAAGTTACTAAAAACCTCGTAAAGAATAGATACTAACGACGATTTTATATGATGATTTTGACAGGGTGGGCAGGTGGTTATCCCCATTTTTAGGTATTCTTATCGATTAGTCGTTAAAACCAAATCAGTTACCTTATTTTATTTGTACCTTTGCAGGCCACTAAGTTTCTTCACATGAAGTTGTCAGAATTACATACAGGTCAGAGCGGAGTTATCGTCAAGGTAACCGGTCACGGCGGTTTCCGCAAGCGCATTGTCGAGATGGGATTCATCAGAGGCAAGAAGGTCGAGGTGTTGCTCAACGCCCCGCTCAAAGACCCCGTGAAATACAAGATCATGGGCTATGAGGTGAGCCTTCGCCACTCAGAGGCCGACATGATCGAGGTGATGACGCAGGAAGAGGCACGGCTGGCCAAGCAGAAAGCTGCCGCCGAGTTTGCCGGTGAGCCCGAGAGCCTCACGCTCGACGATATACCTCCCCACGGTTCTGACGCTTCGACCACTAATGGCAGCGATGCCCTGAGCGACGAACAGCTGCGCGAAGCCGCCATGAGCAAGCGTCGCGTGATCAATGTGGCGCTGGTGGGCAACCCCAATTGCGGCAAGACTTCGCTTTTCAACTTCGTGTCGGGAGCCCATGAGAATGTGGGCAACTACTCGGGAGTGACCGTTGATGCCAAGGAGGGCCACGTGGAGTGGGAGGGATATCGGTTCAATCTCGTAGACCTTCCCGGCACCTATTCGCTCTCGGCCTACTCGCCCGAGGAACTCTATGTGAGGAAGCAGTTGGTAGAGAAGGCCCCCGACATTGTGATCAATGTAATCGATGCGTCGAACATCGAGCGCAATCTCTACCTCACCACGCAGCTCATCGACATGCACGTTCGTATGGTGGTGGCACTCAATATGTACGACGAGACCCGCAAGCGCGGCGACAACGTGGACTACAAGAAGCTCTCCGAGCTCTTCGGTGTGCCCATGGTGCCCACGGTGTTCAAGTCGGGCGAGGGTGTAGACGACCTCTTCCGGAGAGTCATCAAGACCTACGAAGGCATCGAAGATAGTGAGCCGTCGTTCCGCCATATCCACATCAACCACGGACATGAGATTGAGAATGGCATTGCCGATATCCAGGAACATCTCAAGATGGAGAGCCAGTTGCGCGAGTATTATTCTACCCGCTATCTGGCCATCAAACTGCTGGAATACGACCGCGACGTGGAGAGTTTCATCCGGAAATTTCCCGATGCCGACGAGATTCTGCACCATCGCGACGTCACGGCAGAGCGTGTGAAGGAGGAAACCAAGGTCGACTTGGAGACCTCTATCATGGACGCGAAGTATGGTTTCATCCACGGCGCCCTCAAGGAAGCCGAATATCACACCGGCAACAAGCAGGACACTTATCGCATCACGCACCTGCTCGACCGCATCCTGACCAATCGTCTGGTGGGATTCCCCATCTTCATCATCGTGCTCTGCATCATGTTTTTTGCCACATTCTCCCTCGGAGCCTATCCCATGGACTGGATAGACCAACTGGTGGTGTGGCTTGGAGGCGTCGTGGGACAGTATCTGCCGGCGGGCCCTGTCAAGGCTATGCTCGTCGATGGCGTGCTCGGAGGCGTAGGCTCTGTGGTGGTGTTTCTGCCTCAGATCCTCATTCTCTACTTCTTCATATCGTTTATGGAGGACTCGGGCTATATGTCGCGCGCCGCCTTTATCATGGACAAGCTCATGCACAAGATAGGACTTCATGGTAAGTCTTTCATCCCGCTCATCATGGGATTTGGCTGCAATGTGCCGGCCATCATGGCCACAAGGACCATTGAGAGCCGCCGTTCGCGACTGGTCACGATGCTCATTCTGCCCCTCATGAGCTGCGAGGCGCGTATACCTATATATATAATGATCGTGGGAACATTCTTTGCCCTGCACATGCAGTGGCTGGTGATGCTCTCGCTCTACATGATAGGCATTCTCATGGCCATGCTCATCAGCAAGGGCCTCACCAAGTCGATTCTCCGCGGTGAGGATGTGCCCTTTGTGATGGAACTGCCTCCCTATCGGTTCCCCACGGCCAAGGCGCTGTTCCGCCACACGTGGGAGAAGGGCAAACAGTATCTCAAGAAGATGGGCGGCATCATCCTGGTGGCCAGCATCATTGTGTGGGCACTTGGATATTTTCCCCATGACGACAGTCTCACCCAGCAGCAACAGCAGGAGCAGAGCTTCATTGGGCGCATCGGAAAGACCGTAGAGCCCGTGTTCCGTCCGCAGGGATTCAACTGGAAACTCGATGTGGGCTTACTCGCCGGAGTAGGCGCCAAGGAGATTGTGGCATCGACCATCGGAGTGCTCTACACCAATGACGACAGCTTTGCCGATGGTGACAATGCGACCAACAGTAGCAAATATGAGCGTCTGCATCAGGACATCACAAGCGATTTGGCTGCTGTAAACCAGATAGCCAAGAACAAAGTGGAGCCCATGGCCACGCTCACGGCCTATTGTTTCCTGCTCTTCGTGCTGCTCTATTTCCCCTGCGTGGCCACTATTGCGGCCATCAAAGAGGAGACGGGCTCATGGCGTTGGGCCTGCTTCGCGGCGGTCTATACGTCGGTTTTGGCTTGGATGGTCTCAGCTTTGGTCTATCAGATAGGTAGGATTATTATCCTTTAGGCGGTCCATTCCATTTTTTCAGGTGGCTCATTCCCGCCTATCAGGCAACCCTTTGGAGCCCTCTCACCACCCCAAGAAACGCCTTTCGGCCTGCTTTGACGATGCAGGCTAAGTGTGCCAAGGCCTTATTGTCTTCCCCTTCTCATCTCAACTAAACTGGTGAGAGCCAGAAGTTTGATGCCCGTGGCTACCTAATGACCCGAGAGAAAGGTTAAAATTTTATTGAAAAAATCAGAGGAAAAGTTTGCGAGTTCAGAAAATTGTTGTACCTTTGCAACCGCATTTAGAGAAGTGCCTCTGTAAAAAGAGTTTGTTGCGGCAATAGCTCAGTTGGTAGAGCACGACCTTGCCAAGGTCGGGGTCGCGAGTTCGAGTCTCGTTTCCAGCTCCAAGTTGTCATCAAGAATGCCGCTTAGTGCGGCGTTTTTGTTTAGG
>DCJH01000053.1 GCA_002317385.1 Prevotella sp. UBA1705
CACCTCGTCGTACATGTTGAGCGGTGCGTTCTGCGAATAGCGCAGATTGTCCTCGGTGAAGGTGTTATAGACACCGCGGCTCAGTGCCTTCTCGTCCTCGAAGTCGGTCCATACGCGCTGTCCCTTCTCGCCATGAATGATGGCTGTGCCGGTGTCCTGGCAGAAAGGCAGCACACCTTTGACTGCTGTCTCGGCATTGCGAAGGAACTGCAGGGCCACGTACTTATCGTTTTCGGAGGCCTCGGGATCAGTAAGGATGGCAGCAACTTGCTCGTTATGTTCGCGTCGGAGCATGAATTCCACATCGTGGAAACCCTGCTGGGCCACGAGAGTGAGGGCTTCGGGGGTTACCTTCAGGATTTCCTTGCCTTCAAACTCGGCGGTGCTGACACCTTCTTTGGTCAGCAGTCGATACTCAGTGTCGTCTTTGCCCAACTGAAACATGGGCGCATACTTGAATTCTACTGGATTTGCCATTGTTGTTTTTGTATTTTATTGGATAATAATTATAGACTTTACCGTATTTCTCCGCCATGGTATGGCGAAGGACGGGAACCGTTAGAAGCCGAAGATTTCCTTGGTCGAGACGCGGCGGATGGGCGCTATTTTCTCCAGGCTCTTGAGGTCGAGGTTCTTCTCATCGCCCAAGATCAGATACTTGTAAGGCTTGTTCGACACACGGTCGGCGGCGAATTTCATGAGATTGTCGAGTTTCAAGGCTGGTAGTTGCTCATATATTTTCTGGTCGATGTCGTAGTCGATGCCGAGATCCTGAGCATCCATGTAGGCCTGAAGCACGTTGAATCGGGTGGTGCGCTTGGTGGAAAGGGACTTCTGCAAGCCCTGCTTGGCCAGGTCGAAAGCAGCCGGGCGCTGAGGCATGTTGTTGAGAAGGCTGTTGAATTCGTTCACGCAATCCATCATCTTATCACTCTGCGAGATGATGCCGGTGTAGAAATACTCCTTGTCCTGCTTGCGCGACGGCTCCTGATAGACAGCCCATGCCGAGTAGGCAAGGCCGCGGGCCTCACGCAATTCCTGGAAGACGATAGCATTCATTCCACCCCCGAAATACTCGTTGAACAATGCTTCGACAGCGGCATCATTGGGTGTCCATGCCTTATTTTCGTTGGTATATTGCACCATATAAATATTCTTGGCATCGTAGGGAGCTATCAGCACCTCGGCCTTGTCGGTCTGCTGAGACTGGTAAGTCTGTGTGGCGGCCTTGGGCTGAGCACTCACTGACTTGCGCGGATAGGTCTTCTGTACCAACGAAATGACGTCTTTCTCCTTGGAAGGACCAAAGTACATCACGGTCATGGGATAGAGATGGCGCACGTTTTTCAGGTTGGCGAGTAGCGCGTTGCCATCGGCAGCCTTCAGCTTGTCGGCCGGCATCTGGTTGAGCGTGGGGTTGAACGTGCCATAGATACCGTAGTTTCGCAGTGCGTTGAAGTTGTCGCGCTGGTTCTTTTTGCGGTCCTCGCGCGCCTTGATGATAAGGTTTACCACGTTGTTGTAGTCGTTCTTGCTGATCTTGGCGTTCTCCATGAGGGTGGCAAAAAGCTTTAACGCCGCAGGCATATTCTCGTTGAGGCCACTCAAAGTGAATAGAGTGTGACTGCCATAGAGCCTCACATTATAGTCGCAAGCCAGTGCGTAGAAGGCTTTTTTGATATCGTTTGCTGTCATCTTTCCGGCCATGGCGTATTCCAATAAGTCGGAGGCCACGTTCAGACGGTTGTCTGTTTCGAGTCCGGTGGGGAAGTCGAACCTCAGCGTGAAAAGGTCGTCGGCCGTATTTTGCTTATAGAGCACCTTGGTGTTCTTGTCCACATCGGTCTTCGATAAGTCTTTGTTGAAGTCTACAAAATGTGGTTGGATGGGGTCGGCCTTGACGTTGACCAACTCCTTCAGGTAGTCGCTCTGCTTGTCGCTATTGGTCGGAATCGGGGTGATGGCAGGCTTGTCTATCTTGTGAATGGTGGTATCGTTGCCCTGACGCTTATATACCACCGCATAGTTGTCGGCGAGATGGCGGTTAGCAAAATCCACAATCTGCTGCTTGGTCATGCCTGCCATGCGGTCGAGGGCATGCACCTTGTCGTCCCATCGCTGGTCGTTGACAAAGGCGTTGACAAACATTCCTGCTCTCGACTTGTTGTTGAGCAAAGTCTTATAGTAGTTGAGTTTTAGATTGTTGACTACCGATTTGATAAGGTTGTCGGCAAACTGACCCTTCTTCAGCTTCTGCATCTCGGTCAGAAGCATATTTCTTACCGACTCCAAAGACTGCCCACCCTTGGGCGTTGCCTCGATGAGCAGCTGCCCATAGTCGTGCATTCCTTCATAGAAGGCCTGCGCTTGCTGGAGCTTCATGGGGATGTTGAGGTCCACATCAAGCAGTCCGGCCTTGCCGTTGCTCAGGATGTCGGCTATCACGCGAAGTGTATCGGCCTGGTAGCTGGCTGCTCCTTGGGTTCTCCAAGCCATCATCAGATACTCGGCTTCCTGCCCAACGACTGTGGAATCGACAGGAGATGTACGGTCTTTGATGGGCGCGTATTCGGGCCGTGAAAGACTTTCGCTCTTCTTCCAATCGCCGAAATACTTGTCGATGATGGCCACCACGCGGTCGGGATCAAAGTCGCCCGACATACAGATGGCCACATTATTGGGCACATAGTAGCGGTTGTAGTAGTTCTTGATGTTTACTATCGACGGGTTCTTCAGGTGGGCCTGAGTGCCGATGGTGGTCTGCGTGCCGTAGGGATGGGTGGGGTAGAGCAGTTTGCCGAGGGCCGTCCAGGCCTTCTCTCCGTCGTTGGCGAGGCCAATGTTATACTCTTCGTACACAGCTTCCAGCTCGGTATGGAAACCACGTATCACCATATTCTTAAAACGGTCGCTTTCTATTCTGGCCCAAGTCTCTATCTCATTGGCCGGGATATCCTCCACATAGCAGGTCACATCGTTAGAGGTGTAGGCATTGGTACCCTCTGATCCGATGCTCGCCATGAGCTTGTCGTACTCGTTGGGGATGTTGTACTGGGCGGCCAGCTGCGACAACGAGTCGATCTCGTGGTAGGCCTTCTTGCGCGCCGCGGGGTCGGTGAGCTTGCGATAGGCCTCATACCGATTCTGGATAGAGTCGAGCAGGGGTGCCTCGGCAGCGGCGTTGCTGGTGCCAAAATGCGTGGTTCCCTTGAACATCAGGTGTTCCAGATAGTGGGCCAGGCCCGTTGTCTCGGCCGGATCATTGCGCGAACCGGTGCGCACGGCGATGTTGGCCTGCAGCCTCGGCTTCTCCTTGTTCACCGAAAGATAGATTTTCAACCCATTGTTGAGGGTGTAGATGCGACTCTGCATAGGGTCTCCCTTCACCGTTTCATAGTGATAGGTCTGTGCAGAAACGGCTGTGGCCAACATTGTGGCCATCGCAGCCAGAGCGGTTTTAAGTTTTATCATGATTCAAAGTTAAGCAAACTCTTTGATATATCCATTAATTCTCGTAGTCGCCTTCGTGGTCCAGGCTGTTCACAAAATTGTCTAACACATCTTTCTCCACGTCGCCCATGCGATATTCTTTCTCCGCATCCTTGCGAATCTCGGCTATCCAAGCGCGTCGCGCGGTGACGTAGTCTTCGCGGATACGGGCTACATCGTCGAGTGTAATCTCAATTAATCCATAGTAGTCGAGGATGAGGCGGTAGGTCCATGCCCACTGATATTCACGATAATGGGCATCGATATCCTGGAATCGGTTGATGATTTTGTCGATGGTGTCGAGCGTGCCGTCCTTGATTTCAGCAATGAGCCGCTGTTCCTCGGAGTCGGGGAGGAGCAGCCCCGAGAGGTCGTTCCAGTCGCCTACACCTACATTGGTGGTGGGCGCGTGGAGCTCGGGGTCGCGCTTCAGCACGCGCTTGAGCACGGCACCCATATAGATGCGCAGCGCGATGTCGTAGTATTTGATACCCTTCTGCAGCGAGGAGGCCTTGATCACATACTCGTGGAAGTTGTAGCTCGATACGTCTTCACCCGACGCATTGCGCAGATCCTCCAATATCTTCTTGCCTTTTACGATCTCGCCCACGGAGAACGGCGACAGCCAGTCGAGGTTCACGATGCTCTTCTGACTGTTCTTGGGGCGCACATCTCGTTTGGGCCACTTCTGTATGTCGCGGTAAAGGCCCACCGTGGTGATATTCCGCCCCGGTGATAGACACATGATGTCGTTGTAGGACACCAGGTAGGAGAAGGGCAGATTGCGTGTATCTGGGTGGTGCATCAGTTTGCCGAAACACACGCTGAACGTACCGATGTTGGCCGGCATGAGCAGGTAGGCGCCGCTCGCCGTCTTCGTTCCGCGCTCCAGAACTCCCCAGTGCATGGGTCCCATCTTGTAGGCATGGTTGGAGAAGTTGGTGGCCGACCCGGCGTTGTAGAAGCTGAACTGGGCTCCGATGAGCAGCGAACTCTTGTGGTGGCTGGCCGTGAACGGGCCACAGAAAGCGGCACAGGCCTCGCCATTGCTCATGTAGCTGTTGGCAAAGAACACGCTGGCCGATGCGGTGAAACCACTGGTGAGCTGACAAGCCTCGCCCACAAAGCAGTCTTGTATCTTCACAGAGTTGGTGATGGAAGACCCATCGCCCACAATAGAGTTCTCGCAAATCACCCCCGTTCCGATGTAGACGCTGGCGCTCGACGCGCTGATCAGGGTGGTGTCGCTCAGTCGGGAGGCTCCGTTGATCTCGCAGTCGTCGTCGACCACGGTATTGGTAATCTCTTTGGTATTCACTATTTTCACCCTGTCGCCTATGGTGCCACGATCGGGCGTGGTCATCTCGATATCCTCACGGATGAGCCTTCGGATGGCGTCCTTGAGGTCTTTGTCGTGAAAATGCTTCACCATGAAGGCGGCAAACTGACTGTTCAGGTTGCGGAAGAGCACCAGGTTGCCGTCGCCCACCTCGTTGAGCACAGAAATAAGATTGCCTTGTCCGTAGGTTGCTCCCTCGGTAGTCTCCATGGTCGAGACGTTGGAGATGTAGCAATCGTCACCGATGGTATAGTTGTTGATGAAGTTGCCGATATTCTCTATCAGGCAGTTGTCGCCCACGGTAACATTGCGCAGCGTGGCATTGTTGATGCCCGAGTGCTTGAAAAAGTCTTTCGACACCTCGATATTCTTATCGAATGTGCCGAGGTTTACCTCTCCATAGAGCAGCACGCGGTGCATGTAGTTGGGTCTGAAATCCTCCGAAACATTGATGTTGTTCCAGTCTTCGGCCCAGCAGTTGCGGTCTTCGAGGGTGATGATCTCCTCATCGGTGAGTTTTCTGTAGTCCATAATTGTTAGTATTGGGGGCCTCTCCAAGCCCCTCCCAAGGAGGGGATGTCAGGTTACCCTGACCTTTGCGGGAAGTGTGAGATTAGCCAACAACCCCTCTGAAGACGGGGCTTGGGGAGGCTTTTTTATTAATCTTCCACCGGATAGAGGAAGTCGTTGTAGGGATATTTCTGCACATGGAGCTCGCGCACCTTGCGATAGAGCGAGTCGCGAAACTCGTCGAGGTTCTCCCGTTGCTTGGCCGAAATGAACAGACACCCCTCTTGCAGGCGCGCCATCCAGGTGCGTTTCAGCTCGTCGAGCGATATGTTCTCCTTGGTTTCAGGCGTGAGGTCGTCGGCTTCTTTCTCTGTCCAGTGATAGTTGTCTATCTTGTTGAACACCATCATCATGGGCTTGTCGGAGCATTCCAGGTCCTTGAGCGTCTGGTTCACCACCTGAATCTGCTCCTCGAAGTCGGGATGCGAGATGTCTACCACATGCACCAGCAGGTCGGCCTCGCGCACCTCGTCGAGCGTCGACTTGAAGGAGTCTACCAGGTCGGTGGGCAGTTTGCGGATAAATCCCACCGTGTCGGCCAGCAGGAACGGCAGGTTCTCCACCACCACCTTGCGTACTGTGGTGTCGAGTGTGGCGAAAAGCTTGTTCTCTGCGAACACTTCGCTCTTGGCCAGAAGGTTCATGATGGTCGACTTGCCCACGTTGGTATAGCCCACGAGGGCCACGCGGATGAGCCGGCCACGGTTTTTGCGCTGGGTGGTCTTCTGCTTGTCGATCTCCAACAGGCGCTGTTTCAGGAGAGTGATGCGGTGCAGAATGATACGGCGGTCCATCTCCAGCTGCGTCTCTCCCGGTCCACGCAGACCCACAGAGCCTTTTCCTCCGCCCGAGCCAGAGCCGCCGCCCTGGCGCTCCAGGTGGGTCCAGAGACGTTGCAGGCGAGGCAACATATAGCGGTATTGGGCCAGCTCCACCTGCGTCTTGGCGTTGGCGGTCTGGGCGCGCATGGCAAAGATGTCGAGGATGAGCGACGTGCGGTCGAGTATCTTCACCTGCAACTCGTTCTCGATGTTGCGCATCTGCTTGGCCGACAGCTCGTCGTCGAAGATCACCATACCCACTTCGCGGTCGTTTTCTTCCTCGTCTTTGATATATTTCTTAATCTCTTCGAGCTTGCCTTTGCCCACATAGCTCACCTGGCTGGGGCCTTGCACACGCTGGGTGAATCGCTTCACGGTGACAGCGCCGGCCGTGTCGGCCAGAAATTCAAGTTCGTCAAGATACTCCTTGGTCTTGGCTTCGTCCTGCTCGGGGGTAATGAGGCCCACGAGAACAGCGGTTTCGGCCTTGACTTCTGATATCACAAATTCCTTCATCTAATGTCTTTATAATATGGTGCAAAGATACAGAAAAGATTGTAAAAACTCTTTTTGGCTCCCGCTTTTTTTCATATTGTTTCGCAAACGAGGTCTCAGTTTCGCAAACGTTTGCGTGGTTTTTTGCGAAATAATAGGCCTCTATTTTGACATGAATCAATTTTATACCTACCTTTGCAGTGTCCTAAAGAGTAAATGATGTTATATTAGATTTCTAAGATCATAACTACATAAAGACAAATTGCTGAAACATTCGAGAATTCGAAATCGCCTGGACGTGATGTCCGGGCGGTTTTGTTTTTGGGCCGAGCCAAGGTTGTGGGTTTGCTTCGGGTGGTTTCCAGCGCAAACGATGGTATGCTGACGGACTAATCATAGGATGCTATTCTGTCAACTTTATTCCTCATCTTTAATTTCTGAGATAGCTTTTGTTGGAGCGAATCCGACTCGTTTTGAGGGGCGCCAAGGCTTCCTCATGATGTCATCTCGTAGAATTCATAGGTGAATAGGGCCTTATGGCGATGCTAAAAGCACTGTTTTGGATATGAATAAGGCCTTGTTGGTCATGCGATTAGGTAGTAATCGATGGATGATTACTACCTAATCGCAAAGCCCTGAAATTCTGTTGTTTTGTAAATGTCTATTGTTCAGCATATTAAGATGAGGCTCTTTTGTGGGCTATTTTCAGCCAATGATGGTTGTATTTGGTCTAAAAGGCATTGTCTGAGAGCCGGTTCAATTTATTTCATCGGTATTTTCTATTGTTTTTTCATGGAGAGATGGGTGTGGTTAGAGGTGCATTGGTGCGACAGATGACCACCCTTTTTGACATGTCTCAGCGCATCCAACGGCATCAATTTCACGTTGCCTTGATGAGTAAGGCAATGCTCTGTCTTTCTCAATTGCTTCTCAACTTAACTATTTTTTAGTGAAATTCACTTGCTGGAAACTTGCAATTGTAGTCATAATTGGCTAAATTTGCAATCACTTAAACCTATAGTGGCGTTATGACAATTATTCGATGCCGGGAAGATGGGAAACTTCTCTGTCAAACCCGATTACCGAATGGAGGACCCCACCACGCAACAAACCCAAACAAAACCATACTACATCATGAAATCAACCCTGTTATTCTCGATGGCCCTGCTGGCTTCCCTGTCTGCGATGGGCACCGAAAAGACCATCACTTCGCCCGACGGCAAACTCGTGGTAACGGTCAACGACAATGGCGGTACGGCCAACTACCGACTCAGCTACGGTGGGAAGACCATGCTGCGCGACTCTCGTCTTGGCCTGAAAACCAACATCGGCGACCTCACCGACCATCTCTCAATGACGGTCATGGGCGATACGCTCTTCACCAACAGCTACACCATGACGCGCACCAAGGTATCGCGCGTGGAGAAGCAGGCACGGAGGGTGAACCTCGTGTTTGCCAACGACAAAAACCTGCAGATGGAGGTCGAGTTCTATGTATCCAACAACGATGTGGCCTATCGCTACACGTTGGCACGCCCCAAGAAGGGCAATCCCAAGTGTGCCGTGGTCTATGGCGAGGCCAGTTCGTTCAATCTGCCCGACCAGACCACCACATTCCTCTCGCCCCAGATACAGCCCATGACCGGCTGGGAGCGCACCAAGCCGAGCTACGAGGAGGTGTTCTCATCGGATGCGCCTATGACTCAGAAGTCGCAATATGGCGTGGGCTACACTTTCCCCTGCCTCTTCCGCGTGGGAACCGATGGATGGGTGCTCGTGTCTGAGACCGGTGTGACCGGCGAATATGTGGGTGCCCGACTCGGAGAATACCAGTCTGGCGAGGGCTACACCATTGCCTATCCGCAGGAAGGCGAGATGAATGGCAACGGAACGCCATGGGCTGCCATCTCGTTGCCGGGCCACACGCCGTGGCGCACCATCACCGTGGGGCAGACCCTCGCGCCGATTGCCGAGACCACCATCCCCTTCGATGTGGTCGAGGAGCAGTATGCGCCGAGCGAAAACTATCGTGCGGGCCGCTACACCTGGAGCTGGCTGATATGGCAAGACCAGAGCATCAACTATGAAGACCAGGTAAAATTCATCGACACCGCCGCCAAACTGGGCTACGAGTATGTGCTGGTGGACGACTGGTGGGATACGCATATTGGTCGCGACCGCATGGAAGAACTCTCCCGCTATGCCCAGAGCAAGGGCGTACACCTCCTGCTTTGGTACAACTCCAACGGCTTCGAGAACGACGCCCCGCAGGGCCCGCGCAACATCATGCACCGTGCCATCAACCGCAAGAAGGAGATGGCGTGGATGAAGAAGATAGGCGTGAAGGGTATCAAGGTAGACTTTTTTGCCGGCGACAAGCAGCAGACCATGCAACTCTACGAAGACATCCTGAGCGATGCCAATGACTATGGGCTGCAAGTGATATTCCATGGCTGCACCCTTCCGCGCGGATGGGAGCGCATGTATCCCAACTATGCCGGGTCTGAAGGGGCCTTGGCCTCGGAGAATGTCTACTTCACCAAGGAGCATGCCCAGCGTGAGGGCTACGACATGACCATGCACCCGTTTGGCCGCAACGCCGTGGGCAGCTTCGATTGGGGTGGTGTCATCATGAACCGCATGATGAGTAAGGACAATCGTAGCCGCCACCAGCGCTACACGTCGGATGTGTTTGAGATGGCCACTGCCATCACCAACCAGTGCAGTGTGAACTGCGTGGAGGTGACACCGAATGTAGTAGACGGTCTGCCCGACTATGTGCAGGATTATCTGAAGGCCATTCCCACCACCTGGGACGAGACCCGCTACATTGCCGGATACCCCACGAAGTATGTGGTGATGGCCCGTCGCACGGACGATAAGTGGCTGGTGGGCGGACTGAATGGTACGCGTCAGCCCATGACCTTGACGCTCAATCTGCCGATGCTGGCCGGAAAGACGGTGAAATGCTATATCGACAAGAAGGCCAAGAAGGGCCAGCTGTGGCCCGATTCGGAGCTGCGCCAGCTCAAGATTGGCAAGGACGGCAAGGCCAAGGTGACCTTGCAGCCGATGGGTGGCATCGTATTGGAGTAGAAACCTCGTCCCCGGCCCCTCCCTCGGAAGCAGGGGAACGGGCGCCAGCAGAGGCAATAGAATACAAGAATGAAGGCATGCCGGAAGGGCATGCCTTTGTTGTTTGGGAGAAATGGGGTGGGCAGCGGAGTGTGCTCGGGGCCACGGGTCAGTGCTTGGAGCGACGGCTGCGATGGCGTTTCTTGCGCTTCAGGTACTTCAGCCAGGCATAGTGGCGACGGGTTTTCAGGTAGTCGGGCTCGTCCATGTGGTCGTAGGCCTCGCGCTCAAAGCTGATGTGGTGGTAGGCATTGCCCTTCAGGGGCAGGCGGATGAGCCATTCGATGAAATACCAGAGATAGAAACCGATGAAGCCTGTCTCCACCATCTGCCGCGTATGAATCTGCTCATGCCTCACGAGCTCGGGCGTGATGCGGGTGCCTTTCCTGCAGAAGAGCAGGCCGATGATGTTGATGGCATCATAGTGGCGGGGGGGCAATATGCGGTTGCGGATAATCTTCATCTGGTGCAAAGTTAGTGTTTTATGACGAATAATAGCTTTTTCCCACCGATATCTTGTAAAAAATCCGTATGTTTGTAGAAACTATTGTCTATGGAACAGGAAGAGACGCTTCGGTGGCAACCCGATGCCACCCAACAACATATTATCGAACTCGAACATGGTTGCCATCTGGTGCTCGCGCCGCCGGGATGTGGCAAGACACAGATTCTGGCCGAGCGCATACGTCGGGCCCATGCCAAAGGGGTGGCCTACGACGATATGCTCTGCCTTACGTTTACTAATCGGGCCGCCCGTGGCATGCGCGAGCGCATTGAGGAGCATATCCGTGACGTGGGCACCACCGATGTGTTTGTGGGCAACGTGCACCGATTCTGTGCGCGGTTTCTGTTTGAGAATCAGATTGTGGCAGCCGAAAGTGCCATCATCGACGACGACACCACGGTGAGCATACTGGCCACTTACCTCAACGAGGAGGAGCAGAGCGTGGCCAGCAACAAGCAGAGGCGCGGATATTACAGTCAGATTGTGTTCTTCTCCCACCTCATGTTTGAGATTCGCCACGGCATTCCCAAGTCGCTTCGACTGCATCCGGAGAGTGCCTCCAAGGAGGATGTGGCCGTGATGCAGGCCATCTGCCGATTGCAGCAGGAGCCTTTCACGGCCGAGAAGATGATTGATATCTACGACCACAACGATTTCTATCAGGAGTTTTGCCTATCCGACGCCTTCGACGTGGCGCTGCGCCAGCAGGCCCAACAGATGCTCACCAAGATGAAGTTTGCCCATGCCTACGAGGCCTATAAACGGCAAAACAACCTGCTCGACTTCGAGGACCTGCTCGAATACAGTTATGTGGCGCTGTCGGGGAGCACTCCTTACAAGCGCTATCCGTGGATTCAGGTGGACGAAGTACAGGATCTTAACCTCATGCAACTGGCCATCATCGACCTGCTTTCCACTTGCACGTTCAATGCGGAAGGCCATTGCGAGGATGAGTCGAAGGGCACGCTGATGTATCTCGGCGATGAGATGCAGGCCATTTTCAGCTTCATGGGCGCCAAGTTGCAGATACTGGAACTGCTCAAGAACCGCTGTTTGGGACACATTCACCACCTTGGAGTGAACCACCGCTCACCTAAATACCTGGTCGATCTCTTCAACACCTACGCCGTGAAACAGCTGGGTTTCGATGCCGACTTGCTGCCGCAACCCAAGGGTGAGGACGTGGGCGAGGGCGATGAGCTGCGTTTGGTGTCGAGCGATGACATTGAAACGGAGTATGCCGACGTGGCCCGGATGGCCATGGCGCTGGCCGACGGGCATCCCGAAGAGACCGTGGCGGTCATTGTCAACGCCAACAACGATGCCGATGCGATAAGCGAAAAGCTTGCCGAGGCCCGGCAGTCTCACTTCAAGGTCTCGGGCATCGACCTCTTCTCCACACCCGAAGTGAAACTCATCATGGCCCATCTCAGTGTGCTCGACAATGAGCGCAACTTCCTTGCATGGTCTCGACTGATGAAGGGAATGATGGTTTGCCAGACCAATACGACCGCCCGGCAGTTCGTTCACCAGCTGGAGGTGAGGGCTATTGTGCCCACCGACTTCTTTGAATACACCGATTCCACCTATCTGCAAGACTTCCTACAGGTCTATGAGCAGCAGGAAATGGTGGTGTTCGATACCGAGACCACGGGCCTGAACGTCTTTGAAGACGACATTATCCAGATTGCAGCCGAGAAGATCAGGGCCGGAAAGAGCGTCGGAAAGTTCTCGGTGCACATCCAGACCAATAGGGAAATCCCGACGATGCTGGGCGATGTGGTCAATCCTATCATAGAGGAACGCAAACATCAAACACTTTATCCGCCCGCCGAGGCCCTGCAGATGTTTGTCGATTTTATTGGCAACGATGTGCTCTTGGGCCACAATGCCGACTACGATTACCACATCATGGACCACAATCTGCGGCGCTATCTGTCTGCCGTGGAGTGGCAACGGGAGCATCCCAGATGCTTCGATTCCCTGAAATTGATACGTCTGCTGCGCCCCGATCTCAAGGCTTTCAAACTGAAATGGCTATTGAAAGAACTGGGCTTGGAGGGCGAAAACTCTCATCTTGCCGATGACGACGTGCACGCCACGGTATCGCTTGTGGGCTACTGTCAGCGGCGGGGACATGAGCTTTTGAACAGTCAGCGGGAGTTTCTGAGCCGTAAGAGTGTGCAGGAACGCATCCGATTGTTGCGGCAGAACTATGGACCGCTCTATGCCGAAGGGCGTAAGGCTTTGTATCTCCGGCCCGAATCGACGCAGACTCCAGCCCTCGTGGCCGAGATGCAGCGGTTCTATGGGCAGATGAGAAGCAACGGATGGATGCGCGAAGTGCCCAAGATGAGTTATATTTATCGGTTCCTTCAAGACGATATTATCGACGTCTCGCACGAGCCTTCGCTCGTCGAGCAGCTCGGGAAACATATCATGGAACTCACCACCTTTAAGGAAGCCGACCTCTGCGGCTCCTCAACCATCGACGATCGGATATTTGTAACCACTATCCATAAAGCCAAAGGATTAGAGTTCGACAACGTGATTATCTTCGATGTAGTGGACGGTCGTCTGCCGAGCTACTACAATCAGGGCAATCCCAAGGCCCTTGCCGAGGATGCCCGAAAGCTCTACGTGGCGATGTCGAGGGCCAAACGTCGCCTTATTGTGAGCCATTGTCTGTCGCGTCGGATAGGTCGGGATGTGAAGCCGCAGCGCCCTTCGCGCTTCCTTGAGCCCATCATGTCGTTCTTCCAGCATTAAGAATCAACCCCGAATCATACCTAAACGCAGCAGCCTCGACACTTCAGGTGAGTGCCGGGGCTGCCGTATGATATATATAATAGGTGTAGAACCTTAGTTCTTATTGACCTTTGTGGCCCAGATGAAATAGGCAATGAGACAGATGTAGGCTACCAATGAGCAAACCTCCGACATCGGATTGGCCCACCAGGTCTCCGCAATCGACACTTCGATGCCACCGAATTTGAGCAATGCCGATACCACACCCATCAGCGCGCCGCCTGCGATGAATCCGCTGGCAATAAGCGTTCCCTTTTCGCCGCGAGCCTTGTTTACTTCCTCATTCTTGCTGCGGGAGGTGACATACCAGTTGATTGCGCCACCGACTACCAGCGGAACATTGAGTTCCAAGGGGATGAACATACCCAGAGCGAAGGCCAATGCCGGGATGTGCAGGCGGTCGAGGATAATGGCTATCACCGCTCCGATGCCATAAAGCACCCATGGAGCACCCACGCCATTCATCAGAGGATCGATCACTGCGGCCATGGCGTTGGCCTGGGGAGCAGCGAGTTTGCCGCTGGCAAAGCCGTAGGTCTTGTTCAAAACAATCATCACGCCCACCACAGTAGCAGCGCTGACGATGGTGCCGAGGAACTTCCAGGTTTCCTGTTTCTTAGGCGTCACGCCCAGCCAATAGCCAATCTTGAGGTCGGTGATGAAGCTGCCGGCCATCGAGAGGGCCGTGCACACCACGCCACCCATGACCAATGCGGCAATCATTCCGCTGGGACCTTTGAGTCCCACGGCCACCATCACCACGCTGGCAAATATCAGTGTCATGAGCGTCATGCCCGAAACGGGGTTGGTTCCCACAATGGCGATGGCATTGGCAGCTACGGTTGTGAAGAGGAAAGCGATGAAAGCCACCAGCAGGATGCCCACGATGGCAAACAGAAGACTACCATCCATCACGCCAAACCAGAAGAAAAGGAAGGTGAGAAGGATAACCAAGATGCTGCCGATGGCAATGATTTTGAAGGAGATATCGCGCTGGGGACGCTGTACATCGGCCATGCCGGTGTCTTTACCCTTGAGTTCTTTCGAGGCCAATCCCACGGCACTCTTGATGATTCCCCAGCTTTTCACGATGCCAATGACACCTGCCATGGCTATGCCACCTATGCCAATGCTGCGGCCGTAGGCCTTGAAGATTTGCTCAGCAGTCATTGCACCCACCGTCGAAGTGATGGTAGGGTCCCACATATTGAGCACGGAGTTGTGGAAAATGAGTGACATTCCCGGTACGATGAGCCACCAAACAGCCAGCGATCCGAAGCAAATGTAGAGGGCATATTTTAGTCCGATGATGTAGCCCAAGCCCAAAACGGCAGCACCGGTATTCACTTTGAACACCAGCTTCGCCTTGTCGGCGAGGTCCTGTCCGAGCCCAATGAAACGACTGGTAAAGTTTTCATTCCACCAACCGAAGCTCGCCACGATGAAGTCGTAGAGTCCACCCACGAGACCGGCAAGCAGCAACGGCTTGGCCTGGTCGCCGCCCTTGGCTCCCGAAACCAGCACCTGCGTGGTGGCAGTAGCCTCTGGGAAGGGGTATTTGCCGTGCATATCGCTCACGAAATATTTGCGGAACGGAATGAGGAAAAGGATGCCCAACACGCCTCCCAGGGCCGAAGCCAGAAACATATTGAGGAACGACGAGGTCATCTCGGGGTATTTGGCTTCGAGAATATAGATAGCGGGCAGGGTGAAAATGGCACCTGCAACCACTGCGCCCGAGCACGCGCCGATGCTCTGAATGATGACATTCTCGCCCAAAGCCTGATGGCGTTTGGTGGCGGTAGACACGCCCACGGCAATAATGGCGATGGGAATGGCGGCCTCAAATACCTGTCCGACCTTCAGTCCCAAGTAGGCGGCGGCAGCCGAGAACAATACGGCCATGAGGATACCCCATGTCACCGACCATACGTTCACCTCGGGATAGACCTGCGAGGGTTTCATCACGGGCTCATATTCTTCGCCCTCTTTCAGTTCTCTAAACGCGTTGTCGGGCAGTTGAACTGCCTCTTTCTCTTTTTCGTCCATAGTCTTTAGATTGTTTATTATTGCTTGCAAAGATAATAAAAAATCTAAAAGAGGAACAAAAAAGGCATAAAGAAGTTGACGAGTTGATAAATTATAAAGGTCAGATAGAAGTGAAGAAGTGAAGGAGTTATGAAGTGAAGACGAATGTCTCATGGCTGTTTGATACGGCCGACGGACTAATGTCTTAACTCCTTAACTCCTTNNNNTAACTCCTTCACTTCTTAACTCCCCGATATAATCGGCCCTCCCCAGAGGTCTTAGTTTCGGAACACCAAGCCTTTGGCGTTGGCGTCAACGATAATCGGTTTCTCGCGCAGCACCTCTTCGGCGAGGATGCGTTTGGACAGATCGTTGAGCACATATTCCTGTATGGCTCGCTTCACCGGGCGCGCACCGAATTCCGGGTCGTAGCCTACGCCGGCCAGCCAATCTATGGCATCGGGTGTCCACTCGATGCTGAAGCCCTGCGGTTCGAGCATCTTGCGCACATGATTCATCTGCAACGTCACCACCTTGGCTATCTCCTGCTGGGTAAGCGGCAGGAACATGATGATGTCGTCGATACGGTTGAGGAACTCCGGACGGATGGTTTTCTTCAACATCTCCATCACATTCGTGCGCGTATCATTAATCACTTCCTCGCGGTTGTAGTCGTTGAGATCGGCGAAACGCTCCTGAATGTACTGACTTCCGAGGTTGGAGGTC
>DCJH01000023.1:0-1827 GCA_002317385.1 Prevotella sp. UBA1705
TCGTCGGCCTTCATGGCCTGCTCCAGGGCATCGATAGAGCCGTGGAACTGCTCATCATAGGGCACATAGATCTCGGTAGATGCTGCCCAGATCACCACCACGCGGTTCACGCCCGTCTGCTGCTTGAAGTTGGCTATATCGGCCTTCAGCTCCTGCACCATGTCCCAGCGGGTAGCACAAGTCTTCACATTGTCGCCGTCGAGACGCTTGGCATAGTTCTTGNNATAGTTCTTGTCGAAGGCGGCCTTCAGCGGCACAATCTTCTCCAGTTCATCGCGCACAGGCTCAATGTCCTTGGCCTTGAGCACCTCCGCATACACAGCGGCCTGGTAGGCGTTCTGCGGATAAACATCCCATGTACCAAACACAATGTCGTCCAACTTGGCCAAAGGCACAATGTCCTGATAGTGGAGATACCGCTTCTGGTCTCCCTTTCCTACGCGGATCTTGTCATACTGTGTCACAGACCCCACCGGCTTTGCCAGTCCTTTGCGAGCCATAAGCACTCCGGTCATAAACGTTGTAGCCACGGCGCCGCATCCGACGACCATGATTCCGAGTTTGCCCTCAGCGGGCTTTACGTTTGCCATCTTATTGTTGTTTAAGTTATTAAGTTTGAAAACACAAAGATATAGAATCGCCGCATGACTCAAAACGGTTTATTACACTTTTTAAGATTTATTCACTCAAAATCCCTCCAAGGCGTACTTTTAGGACATAAACCCTCTCGCAATTCCCAAAAAGAACATGCCTCGTTCTCACAAAACCATGGCCCCGACCTTGCACCGCATGGGCAAGGCCGGGGCCATTCGTATCATTGTTTCCATCGTTGCCACATCGGGGCGACACGACGGATGATGGTTTCTGTATCAACCACTTAGTCGCGCTTCTGCGCCAGGATGCGCTGGGCACAGTCGGCCGCCACCACTACGGCTCCGGCCAGGATGCAGACGTCCTTGATCACCAGTCGTCCGGCACCCGAGAGTAGCGGGAACCCATGTTCAGGCCCGCCCAGATTGGGCACCCAACATTCCGGCGTAGTGATGAGGAACGATAGCGTTCCTATCGTCATGATGAACACCAGCCCGGCGCCCACGAATCCTATCTTGGGCCAAACGATGCCGAGGAGCGTGAGAATACCAAACGACATGATGGCGATGCCCAGACCCTTAGAGAACACATAGGTGCGGTTTTCCTCGTGCCACTGCTGCTTCTTGGCATCCACCTCGCCCTCCTTGAGCTTGTAGTCCTTATACTCGGGTGCGTCCTTAGCATAGAAGAAGCTCATGAACGGACTATTGGCCACAAACGGCACAATGCCCTCAGCTTCATAGTTGAAGAACTTGAGTCCGCCAATCCACACAAAGATGATGAAGATAGCAACGCGTATAAGATGTACTCCTAAACCTTTCAATGATGCCGACAAACGCAATACCCAGTCGACAAGGGCCATGACTTGATTCATATAAAATCTAATTTCGATTGATGATGTATAATTTCTCGTAAGGCATTCGTTCGCCTTTAGTTTGATGATGCAAAGTTAATGAAATAATCTGAACTACAAAATTATTTTCCTATAGAAATTGAACTATTTACAAAATTTCACTAAATCACGCATATTATAGCACTTTATACCATATTAATTATATAGATAGTTTACCACAGAAACTATTTATCACCTCTTTTTTTAACCCTATCTTGCATGCTCCACAAGCACCCATTTCCCATCCATCACATGCTCTCCTTTCACCCCTCTCTACCTACCCCCTTTGAAATAACTACCTAATCGTCTCGCGATTACTACCTTTTCGCGTCACGATTAGTACC
>DCJH01000023.1:1870-9678 GCA_002317385.1 Prevotella sp. UBA1705
TCGCCTTTAGTACCTTATTTCAAAGCCATCTCATAGGAGGCTTTTTCCCACCTTATTCTATAGCCCGTTTGAGGCCATACCCCAACCAAGCAGAAGCGGCCACTATACACAATATAAAAACCAGTTACATAGATGGATAAAGAGCTAAAACAGCAAGAAAACAGGGCTGGATAGTTCTGCGTCTTTAGTGGATAGAAAACGTTGTAGTCCACTAAAGACACAGAAAAAACACAAAACAAGCCTTAGAAACAAATCGTCCTTCGCCATCTCCGATGGCGCAAGGACACAGACATTTGCTTCTAACTCTCCCCATCAAAGCACCCCATCCTGCTGGGTTCCGCACGCTGGCTCCCCTCCTTCGGAGGGGCGGGGGAGGCATTTGGTTAGGGGCAGGGGAGGCTTTTACTCAAGTACTGATACCCAATCCTGCACCTCAGACACTCCTTCTTATCACAATATTCGTTCTTCAGCTGGATGAGCGCCTGGGAGTCGCCGGCATTATCCACCTGCAGACCGCAGTCGCGCCACAGTCGCATGATGTGGTTGTTCTCGGCCTTGAGCTGCTCCAGGAAGGTGAAGGCACGGTCGCAGAGTTCCTCCTGCTGCTTGTGGCGGCCGTAGGCGAAGAGCATGGGGATGGCGGTGTTGATGAGCAACAGGTTGATAGACGCGGCGGAGAGGCGCTTCTCGCTCGGCTCACTCGGGGAGCCAAACGCATAGTGAGTCTCCCAATAAGGTGTGACGCCGATGCGCAGCAAATTGCCCACGGCCTGCACGTCGGCACACTCCACAAGCTGACTGAGGCCCATGCGCCGATGGAAATAGAGGTTGGCCAGCTGGGCGATGCGTATGTGGGGGAAGTTCTGCGGGCGCAGTCGGAGGAATCGCCAGAGCCTGAAGTCGATGGGCCGAAGCCCGAACTTATGGGCGAGATAGGCATATTCGGTGCGCAGTCGGACGAAATAGTCGTCGCTCAAGGCCGCCTCGCGGTAGCGCTCGGGTATCGACTCAGGCTGGAGCAGGCCCGCCTGCCCCATGAAGATGGCCTCGATCTGGAAGAGATCGTCGCGGTGATGGTCCACGGCGTGGAGCGGAATGGAGAGGGCCCACGCCTCGAAGGCCGCGCCGTTGATGCCAAACCCGAAGTTGCGCGCCATGGTAACAAAGTGGGCCGACTCCCACGAGCCGTCGCACTGGGCCGCCCGCTCGTTGATGGCCTCGGTCTTCTGCTCGAGCCGCTCGGTCTGCAGCGCGTTCATCCACGAGTGTATCGTGAGGCGCGACAGGTGGGGAATGATCTTGTAGCACGGCGGATAGTTGTCGGCCCGGAGCAGCTCTTCATAGTTTTGTCGCACCTGCTCGGGCACCTCCAACTGCAGTTGGGGCAGGCGGTTGCCGCCTGCGGTGGTCACCTCGCCATCGGCCTCGCCCACCACATGCAGCACCACGTTGTCGTAGTGAGGGTCGCGCTCGTGGCCGTGGGCGTTCCAGTCGGTCGAGCGATCGTGTATCTCCACGTTGCCCACCCATAGCACCCCGCCAATCTTCACCTTGGCATTGAAGAAGTCAGGGCCCGCATGGCGGTTGTGAAGTCCGGTGTCGATGACCTCCACCGGCTGCCCGTCGGTGGTCGTAAGGGGATGGAGCGGAAACAGTTTGTGCTTCCATACATAGTGCAAGAGTTGTTCCATGCGTAGTAGGTTGATGCGAATCAGGGGGTGGTAAAGTATGAAGCAAATTTAGGAAAAAATCTGATGGCAACCCGATTTCGGACCAACTTTTTTTCAATTCAGGCTTTTGTCGCAGTAGACAGAGACGGTTTGCCCGTCTTCCAGCCTACCGAACGGGGCTGAAAGACGGGCAAAAGATATGTTCGTGGAATCTCTAAGATTCTATTTCTTCATCACCTTCACGGCCTTGCCACCGCGCTCCACGATGTAGACGCGGCCCGGAGCCATGGTCTCCACGCGCTGGCCCTGGAGATTGTAGATGGTCTCGGCAGCGGCGGCAGCACCGCCGATGGCATGGATGCCCGCCGTGGTGCCCGTCATATCGATGGTGTAGGTCTTGAAAGTCTGCAGGTCTTGCGAGGCCACGGTGACGTGGGCCACGGGGCCGTCGGCCGTCGTCTCCATCGATTTGATGACCTTAGGGGCTGCGGTAGTCACCACGATGTCGTCGACCGAGATGGGCTTGGCAGCGGTGCTGGCATACACCATCGTGTCGGCCACGGTGAGAGCCTGGCCCTGTACGCTGATGGCGCTCACGCCGATGTCCTGCTTATAGATGAGGCTCAGGTCGTCTACATAGAGCGAGTCGATGCTGCCCTGACCAGGGGTGGCATTGGTGGAGAGCGTCACGAGGATGGCCTTAGGGGTCGACGGGTTGTCGAAATAGTTGAAAGGCGCACAGATGCGCTGCCACTGCGCGTCGCTGGTGGCGATGGTATTGTTGATGGCGCGGCCCAGCTTGTTGCTGTAAGTCTTGTCCTCGGGGTCCTGATAGTAGGTGCCGTCGGTCACGATGGCGCTCACTGTGGCGTATGGATATTGGGCATTGGCTGTGCCCTGCTTAAACTTCACCCACACGGCGAGCGAGTCGGGCAGGCCGTTCATCTCGGCGTAGAAGGGGTCGCCGTTGGCGTCGGTGGCGGTAGAGCTCATATCCATCTCGGCGTGGTTGGCCGGGTCGGTGGCCGAGAAGGCACCGGCGCTCATGCGTCCGGTGGTCATCGTGCCATTGGCAATGATGCCCAAGATGCTGGTCGAGGTGAGCAGCACGCTGTGGCTGCCCGATGTGCCGGGGCGTACTACGTCGGAGATGAAGGTGTGGGGCGTACCCTTGACAAAGCCGGCGAGCGATCCCGTGCAGCTGGCAAAGGAGTGCCAGTGGTTGGGCTCATTGATGGCGTTCTCAGTGTGGAAGTCCTCAAAGGAGCTGTTGCCAATCTGGTATCCACCATGGCCGAAGGTCACCTTAATGACCTGGCCGAGGGTAGACTGCAGGTCGATGCCAATCACGGCATAGAGCTTTTCGCCACGCTGCTCAGCCACAAGCTTCACCGGAACGCTACCCAGCTGCGATGGACCAACCCATAAACCGGATGGCGAGGGCACGTCGCCCTCCTGGATAGCCACTGTCTGATTGGCCACAAGGGTAGTCACGCCGTTCACGTCGATGCCCTCCACACGGTTCACTTCGATGGTGCCGATGCCCATCTGCACGCCTTCCAGAGACATGACAAAGTTTTTGAGGATGAAGGTATAGGTGCCATCGGTCTGCTGGTTCAGGCTGATGGTGGCTGTCTGCGACGTGGTGTTGCCATTGACATCGACCGTAAGGAGGTCGGTATAGTCGGTAGCCGAGGCCATCATCACGCGGGCGACAAGCGCCAAGAGAGTAAGGATTTTTTTCATATTCTACAGTGTTTAAACGTTTTTTATGTATTGTTATCTAAGGTTGTAGGTTACGCCGAGCGTACCAAAGATGGGGTAGAGTGACTGTTCGATGGTCTTGAAGCTGCTTCTCATCACCCCGCTCATGCCCCAACTGATGTCGGCATAGAGTCCGACGCGGTGGCCGGAGTACCAGTCGGCACCCATCCCGACGCCCCATTGCAGAGGTCGCATGTGCTCGGTGAAGTTGTAGTTGCCGCGGGTAGACTGGTCGTCGCCCAGCTCAACCTTGGGTCCGGTGGGGTTGCCCACGCGCAGATAGCCGTTGTGGGCGTAGCCCGTGAACGACTTGCTGGTAAGTATCGACAGATAGGGGCCTATGCGCAGGTTGAGGCTCCGCGATGCCCTCCAGTTGGCCTGCAGCGGCAGCGTGACCATCCACTGGCGCACCTGAGTGGTGACATCGCCCGTGAAGCGGCCGTCGAGCATCTCTCCTCCGCGTACGATGGCCTCGTGATAGTTTTTCACCTGGGCATCCTCATTCATGCCTTTGTTTTCATATTTCACGCCGAAGGTGACGCCCCACCGGCCCGAGATGGGCTTGGTGGCATCGACACCGACACTGAAATTGGGCTGGAGCACATACTTGTTGAGCTTGCGGATAGACGCCGGGAGGTCTACGGGGGCCGTTCCGCCGATGGCGTAGCCTATGCGCCCATTGATGCTCAGGTCGCTCATGAATCCCTCGGCCGACGCGCCGAGCGCGAGGAAGAGAGCCGATATGGTGATGAAAATCTTAGTCGTTCTCATGTGTTGAAATGGTTTTTCTGGGATGGGAAATGCGGGAACCGACTGGCCCGACTACTGCTCTTTCTTGCAGATGACCCTCACCTTGTCTACGCAGAGCTGCGAACCGATGGCGCCTTCGAACTTGTCGCCCTCGCTGCTCGATGAGAACACGATGGCGAGCGAGTAGCCACGGTCGGCCAGCAGGTCGTAGTCGATGGTGCCGTTGTAGCTGAACGGCAGACTGAAGGCTGTCCATTCGGCAGTGGGCTTCACCGTTCCCATGTCGGCCATGGCCACAATCAATGGGCTGGTCTTCACGTCGTCGCCATGGAGCGTCACCGCATCGCCCTGCCCGTCGTGGTTGCGATAGAGCACGGCATAGATGGCCGCCTGGTCGGTGCGGCCCGCCACGGCATTGCCGTTCTTATCCTGATAGGTGGGGCCGGGCTGGTATTTGTAGTAGCCGGTGAGGGCGACGGGGGCGCGGTCGAAGGGTACTCCGAAGTTGGTGGCATGGAGGGCGTCCTTCAAGGCGTTGGTCACGTCGAAGGTTCCAAGGAAGAAATTGCCGGCGGCAATGCGCTTGCCGGCCAATGCTCCGAACGGTCCGGTGCTGCGGGTGGTGAGCTGTATGGCCTTGCCGTCGTAGCCATTGGAGAACGGCACCGACGGATATTCCTCGGGAGTGGCTGTGCCCATGCTCAGGCGGAAGCCCGGATTGCCCGTGGCCCAGTCGTTGCCAAGAGTGCCGTCGAACTGCACATTGTGCCAGATATAGTATTTCTGTTCGCGCGGTTCAAGCTCAAAGTGCTCGAAATCGTAGTCCACCGTGTCGTTCACGGTACGCAGAACGGGAGTGATGGCAATGGTGTAGTCGCGATGCCAGAGCCGGTCTTCGGAGACGACGCGATACTTCCGGTAGCCGCCCAGCTCGCTGTTCATCTCGGCAACGCCCAGTTCAAGGGTGGCGCCGGGG
This sequence comes from Prevotella sp. UBA1705, assembly GCA_002317385.1. GTDB lineage: Bacteria > Bacteroidota > Bacteroidia > Bacteroidales > Bacteroidaceae > Prevotella. The sequence continues at coordinate 7,031 of DCJH01000023.1, forward strand.
GTGATAGTGAGGCGCGGCTGGAGCGTCGTGAGGTCGGCTTCATGGTTGCGGCGCACCACAAAAGTGATGGTAGTATCTGACGAGGGCACGGTCTTCAGCGTGTCGCTGAGGCTGAAAAAAGTGGCTAAGGGGTTGTCGAGATGGATGGAGGCCTGCGTAATGTCGCACTCAGCATTGAGTGGTTCATCCTTAAAACATGAAGAAAGCGAGGCACAAATCAGCCCTGCTGCCAACAAACGAAATCCATTCATACGGTAAATTCGATTCAAAAAAGAGCATGGCCATACGCCTACCTGTCAGAGAAACGAGTATGCCCATGTGTAGAAGATTTGTCAGAATAGAATACAAAAGTACGTTTTTTATTTTTTGCGACAAAGGTTTTGGACGTTAATCGGCGGTTAAAAATGACTAAATGCCCGCATTTTGAATAATTTAAGCCTGCTTATCAATGACTTTCGTAGAATTTAACTACTTTTGCAGAAACGTTTTAATTCGAATTAAACATGAAGATAGCTTTAATAGGCTACGGTAAGATGGGACGCATGATAGAACAGATTGCCCTGGACCGTGGCCATGAAATTGTCTGCAAGATCGACGTGGACAATCTTCAAGACTTCGATAGTGAGGAGTTCGCCTCGGCCGATGTGGCCATCGAATTCACCAACCCCACCGCAGCATTCGACAACTATCAGCGCGCCTTCAAGCACCATGTGAAGGTGGTGAGCGGCTCTACGGGATGGATGAAAGACCATCGGGCTGAGGTGGAAGAGATGACACGCGACGGCAAGCAGACGCTGTTCTGGGCATCCAACTTCTCTATCGGTGTGGCCATCTTCTCTGCCGTGAACAAGTATCTGGCCAAGATCATGAACCAGTTTCCGCAGTACGACGTGGAGATGGAGGAGACCCACCACATCCATAAGCTCGACGCGCCGTCGGGAACAGCCATCACTCTGGCCGAAGGCGTGATGGAAAACATCGACCGCAAGCATGACTGGAAACTCGGAACAACCACCTGGGACGACGGTCGCGTGGAGGGTTCGGCCGACCATCAGGACGGCGAGCTGCTCATCAACTGTGTGCGTCACGACGAGGTGCCGGGCATCCATGCCATCAGCTACGATTCGGAGGCCGACCGCATCACCATCACCCACGATGCCCACTCGCGCAAAGGCTTCGCCCTGGGTGCCGTGCTCGCTGCCGAATATACCAAAGACCATACTGGATTGCTGACCACCAGCGACTTGTTTAAGTTTTAGAAAAGGGAGAGGAAGAGATTTCCGACCAGTCTGACACGTCTGATTTGTCCGACCCGTCTGAATTCTCTACCCAGCCAGACAGGCTTATATACTCCACAGCAGACAATTATTTTCCATCACAATGATCGACAAAGAAAAAGCTAATTTGAACATGAAGAAGCAGTGGGCCAAGTTTATTGTGGTCCTCGTGCTCTACCTATTGTTTCTCTATTGGGTAAAGAGCTGGCTCGGACTGCTCGTTGTTCCCTTCATCTACGATGTCTATATCACCAAGAAAATCAAGTGGCAGTGGTGGAAAACTGCCGAGGGCCCTGTGCGCTTCATCATGAGTTGGGTCGACGCCCTGATATTCGCCTTGGTGGCAGTCTACTTCATCAACCTCTTCTTCTTCCAGAACTATGTCATCCCTTCGAGCTCCCTGGAGAAGAGTCTGCTTACCGGCGACTACCTCTTCGTGTCTAAACTGAGCTATGGTCCGCGCATCCCGCAGACGCCGCTCACCATGCCGCTCACCCAGCACACCATGCCCGTGATCAACACCAAGAGCTACATTGAGTTCCCTCATTGGGACTATCGACGCGTGAAGGGACTGGGCAACGTGAAACTCAACGACATTGTGGTGTTCAACTATCCTGCCGGAGACACCATCGTGACCGAGGAACGCTATCAGGCAGCCGACTACTACGAGATGGTCTATAGCTTTGGCGAGCAAATCTATCAGCAGCAGAACCCGCAGCCAGTGGACCCCACCAACCTCAATCGGCAGGAGCAATTCGACTACTTCAAGATGGTCTACAACCTCGGGCGCAACTATATCGTGGCCAATCCCAATGAATATGGCAACATCGACCACCGCCCCACAGACCGCCGCGAGAACTATGTGAAGCGTTGCGTGGGGCTTCCCGGCCAGACCTTGCAGATTAAGAACCGCATCGTCTACCTCGACGGAAAGGCCAACAAGGAGCCCGACAATGTGCAATATACCTATTATGTGAAGCTCAAGCGCGACCTCCCCGACGATGTGTTGCATGAGCTTGGCATCTCGATGGAGGACCTCACGAGCCTCAATCAGAGTGGATTCATGCCGCTCACCAAGGCTACGGCTAAGGCGCTGGCGGCCCGCAAGGACCTCGTGGCCAGCATCAAGCCCAACAACGACGCTACCACCGGCGACCTCTATCCGCTGAACATGGTGACAGGATGGACCCGCGACAACTATGGACCGGTATGGATTCCGAAGAAGGGCGCCACCGTGAAGCTCACCCTCGACAACATTGCCATCTACGAACGGCCTATCCGGGTGTATGAGAACAACGAGCTGGAGGTGAAGAACAACCAGATTTACATCAACGGAAAACTGGCCAACAGCTACACCTTCAAGATGGACTA
>DCJH01000023.1:9685-9938 GCA_002317385.1 Prevotella sp. UBA1705
GATGATGGGCGACAACCGCCACAATTCTGCCGATAGTCGCTACTGGGGTTTTGTGCCGGAGGACCACATTGTGGGTAAGCCCATCTTCATTTGGTGGAGTTCCGACCCCGATCGCAAGGGATTCTCCCGCGTGCGCTGGAGCCGCCTCTTCCGATGGGTGGACAACATTAAATAATTCATAATTCACAATTCATAATTCATAATGGCCATCCGGTTTGAGGCCGTGCGCAGCCAATTATGAATTATGAATTGT
>DCJH01000023.1:9982-12163 GCA_002317385.1 Prevotella sp. UBA1705
ATGAATTATGCATTATGAATTAAAAAGGAGTCAGGCTATAAAGGCTCTGATAGCTCTTGGCATTGCTCTGATCATTGTTTTTGCAGTGCGTGCCTACGCATTCACCATCTACACCGTACCGACCGACATCACGACGATGCTCAAAAGAGGCGACCGGGTAATGGTGAACAGGCTGTCGCACGCCAGCCCGAAGGTGGGCGACCTGGTGGTTTTCCATCACCATGGCGAGCTCATCGGAAGGGTGGAAGCCCTTCCCGGCGACACCGTCAGGCTTGGAACCAACCGCTATGTCATCCCCAAACGCTGCTGCGACCGATGCTTCTGCCCCGACTGCAAACTCTATATGGTGAGCCTCGGCAGCACCCAAGCCTTGGTTTTCAAGCATCAGATGGTGGGCAAGGCCCGCCGATTGTTCTACCTGCCGTGGTAGAACATAGCATTTAATATTATTTCTCGTTGTGCACCCGAGACTTATTCAGAGAACCAAAAACCAGGGCCCATCTTTCCTTCTCATCTTATGAACACAGATTCCTGCTTGCTTTCCACCACCTATTTCGGTCCAGTCCAGTGGTACCAGAAGCTCAACCGATATGCCGAATGTTGGATAGAGCAACACGACAACTTCGTGAAGCAGACCTATCGCAACCGTTGCGTCATCGCCACAACCAACGGACTGCAGGCGCTGAGCGTGCCCATCGAGAAATACGACGGACTGAAATGTGAGATGAAAGATATCCGCATCAGCGACCACGGCAACTGGAGGCATCTGCATTGGAATGCCCTTCTGTCGGCCTACGGCGAGAGTCCATTCTTCGAATTCCTGGCCGACGACATCCGTCCGTTCTTTGAACGTCGCTGGGATTACCTCTTCGACTTCAACCTGGAGATAACCCACAAGATGTGCGAACTGCTCGACATCGAGCCTAAGATCCGTCTCACGGAGGCTTGGGGCGAGGCTTCTCCATCGCTCCCTGCCCCGCACGATTTCCGCGATGCCATCCATCCGAAGCATCCCCTCGCCGACCCCGACTTCCAGCCTCGACGCTACTATCAGGTCTACGAGCAGAAACACGGCTTCCAACCCAACCTCTCCATCCTCGACCTCCTATTCAACGAGGGCAACGAGTCGGTGCTCTATCTGTAGCATCCCGCCCTCCACCCCACGCTTCTTCCTCCTTTTCTTCTCTGTTTCTACCCTTTTTCTTCACACCATTTCCCCTATTCCTTCTCATCGTTCCCCCTCCGACGATGCGGACATGCACGGGGCATAGCCCTACAATTTTTCCCCTTTCTCCACCACTGTAGTCCCACCTACCCTGCATTTCCCTCCCCTCCCTTCGGGGGAGGGGNNAGGCTGGTGTCATGGGAATAGAAGAAGAAAAAGTAGCCCAAGGAAAGAAGATAAGACAAGAATGAGAAAGATAAATACACCTATATATAATAGGAAACCGACCTACCTGGTGGGTGGGTCGGTTGATGTGGGAGTGTGGCGAAGGGTTCAAGAATCTGCCTCATTCTGGGGCATGGCCTTAGAACAGCTCTGGTTGCATCACGTTTCCGTCGTAGGGGTTGCGCCCAAGATGGTCGTAAGCCAGCCGGGTGGCCATGCGGCCGCGGGGCGTGCGCTTGATGAAGCCCTCCATGATGAGGAAGGGTTCGTAGACCTCCTCCACCGTACCGGAGTCCTCGCCGATGGCCGTGGCAATGGTGGAGACACCCACAGGGCCACCGTGAAACTTGTCGATGATAGTAAGGAGTATCTTGTTGTCGATCTCGTCGAGGCCGTATTGGTCGATATTGAGGGCCGAAAGCGACAGCTGCGCGATATCGGTGGTGATGGTTCCGTTGCCTTTCACCTGAGCGAAGTCGCGCACACGGCGCAGCAATCCGTTGGCTATACGAGGCGTTCCACGGCTTCGGCGGGCTATCTCGGTGGCAGCATCGGCTTCGATGGGCACCTTGAGGAGCATGGCCGAACGTCGTATGATGCGCTCCAAGGTCTCCGGATCGTAGTATTCGAGGTGCATGTTGATGCCGAAACGAGCACGCAGCGGTGCGGTGAGCATGCCGCTTCGGGTGGTGGCTCCCACCAGCGTGAAAGGGTTGAGGTCTATCTGGATGCTGCGCGCCGACGGCCCTTTGTCGATCATGATATCTATGCGATAGTCTTCCATGGCAGAG
>DCJH01000023.1:12168-33715 GCA_002317385.1 Prevotella sp. UBA1705
CGGTGAATCTCATCGATAAACAGCACGTCGTTGGGTTCCAACGAGGTCAATATGCCGGCCAAGTCGCCGGGTTTATCGAGCACTGGCCCCGATGTTATCTTGAAACCCACCCCCAGTTCGTTGGCAATGATATTGCTCAGCGTGGTCTTTCCGAGTCCCGGTGGGCCATAGAGCAGGGTGTGGTCGAGCGGTTCGCCACGATATTTGGCAGCCTCAACAAATATCTCGAGGTTCTCCACCACCTTCTGCTGACCGTTGAAGTCGCGAAAATGGATGGGTCGGAGCGCATTCTCAAATTCTTTCTCCGTAGACGAGAGCTGCTCTTCTCTGATGTCAAAGTCTTCTGCCATTCAATTGATTTTTGTGCAAAGATACTGAAAAGATTGCATATAGGGGACTCGAATGCCGGATTTTGTGGTTGCTGAGAGATAGGTCGGACGAGTCGGACCAGCCTGACAGGTCTGACCCATCCGACCTATCAGAGCTTAATTAGCGCGCCATGCGGTAAATCTGCTCGATGTCTTCAGCCTTCAAAACCTTGAAGTTTCCTTGCGTGGTGGTATAGTTTCGGGTACACTTTCGGGCCATTTCGTGAATCTCTTCGTCGGTCACCTCACGGCCAATCAGTTCGTGAATGTTGATGGGCATTCCGATGGAATGGTAGAATTCCTCCATCTTCTCGATGCCACGGAGGGCAGTGGCCTCAGGGGCTGTGTAGTCGTTGGGCACATCCATCACGTTGACGGCAAAGCGAACAAAGCGCTGGACGTCTTCCTTCATCACATAGCGGGCCCAACTCGGCCATACGGCAGCAAGACCTGCACCATGAGTCACATCGAACATGGCGCTGAGTTCGTGCTCAATCTGATGGGTAGCCCAGTCACCAATGAGACCACATCCGGTGAGGTCGTTGTGTGCAAGGCTTCCGCCCCACATAATCTGGGCACGGTTGCGATAGTCGTTCGGGTCTTTGAGCACAGCGGGGATACATTCCTTCATGGTGCGCAACACGGCCTCCGCAAGGTTGTCGGTGAGCGTCATGTCGGTGTCATGAGAGAAGTATCGCTCCATGGTATGCATCATCATATCGGTCACTCCGGCAGCCGTCTGATAGGGCGGCAGGGTGAAGGTGCGCTCGGGATTCATGATGGCGAAGCGCGGACGGCTCAGGTTATTGGAGTAACCACGCTTCACATCTCCATCTTCCTTGGTGATGACCGACGACTCGCTCATCTCACTTCCGGCCGCAGGGATGGTGAGCACAGCAGCTACTGGCAGACAGGCCTCGGCCTGAGCCTTGTAGTCGTAGAAGTCCCACACGTCGCCGTCGTATACCGCTCCGAAGGCAATGGCCTTGGAGGAGTCGATGACGCTGCCCCCGCCCACGGCGAGAATGAAGTCTATCTGCTCGTCACGTACGAGCTTGATGCCCTCGTAAACCAGCGAGAGGCGCGGATTGGGCACCACTCCTCCGAGGGTCACAAAGTCTACTCCGCCATCCTTCAGATAGCCGCAGATGGCATCGAGTAGGCCCGAGGCCTTAGCGCTCTTGCCGCCATAATGTACCAATACCTTGTGGCCGCCATACTTTTTCACGAGTTGGGCCACTTGCTGCTCAGCGCTTTTGCCGAATACCACCTCGGTCGGGGCATAATAAACAAAGTCTTGCATAGTGATTGTGGGGGTTATAAATGGGTTTGTAATGTTGTTCTTAATGATGCCGTAAAGCCTTCTTCCTGCGACCTGCAGGCTACTGCTGGGCCTTCAGCACCGTGCGACACTCCTCCAGGATGGCCGTGAGGTCGGCCACGGTCTCTGCCCGAAGCATGGCGATGCGCGTCTGTCGGAAATTGGGGATGGCCTTGAAGATGGGCGAAGAGGCGAGGTGCCGACGCGTGTGCAATATGCCGCGATACTCGTCTATGCGCTCCACATTGATGCGAAGCTGCTCCTCGAGAATGTCGATCTTGTCGTCGAGTGTGAGCGGCTGAGGGGCCGGCGCATCCGGATGAATGGCCGACTGCAAATAGTCTTTCACCTCCTTGAATATCCATGGGCGCCCAAAGGTGGCACGTCCAATCATGATTGCATCCACTCCATAGCGCTCAAAGGCCAGTCGTGCACCCTCGGGGGTAGTGACATCTCCATTTCCGATAATGGGAATATGGATGCGAGGATTCTTCTTCACCTCGCCAATGAGCGACCAATCGGCCTCTCCAGTGTACATCTGTGAGCGTGTACGCCCATGGATGGTAAGTGCCTGGATGCCACAATCCTGCAGTTGTTCGGCCAGATCGGTGATGATGAGGTTGTTCAAATCCCACCCCAGACGGGTCTTCACCGTTACTGGTGTGTGGACGGCCTTCACTACCTCACGGGTGATGTCGAGCATCATGGGAATGTTTTTCAGCATTCCAGCGCCGGCGCCCTTGCCCGCCACCTTCTTCACCGGGCACCCGAAGTTGATGTCGATGATGTCGGGATGCACCTCCTCCACTATCTTGGCGGCCTCGACCATCGACTCCACGTCGCGGCCATAGATCTGTATTCCCACCGGGCGCTCGTCGTCGTCGATCTTCATTTTGTCTAAGGTCGACTTGATGCTACGCACGATAGCCTCTGCCGAAACAAACTCGGTGTACATCATATCCGCCCCAAATCGCTTGCAAAGCTTGCGAAAACCAATGTCGGTCACGTCTTCCATGGGAGCCAGGAAGAGCGGTTGAGGTCCGAAATCTATAGTTGAAATCTTCATCTTTCCTTTTTAACAAATTACTGTATCAAATGGTATGTTCCTCCCGCATAGGGCTTCACGATGCCCTTCATCTCCAGATTGAAGAGCAGCGAAGACACCGAACCGATGGGCAGGGCCGTCTTCACGCTGATGATGTTGAGCTGAAGGTCGTTGGTCTTGCGCAGCAGTTCCACAATCTTCTGCTCGTCGGGCGACAAATCGGGGAACAGATTGCGGGCTATTCCAGCCTGTCGCGCAGCCTGAATCCGGGTGTCGTCGTCCCATCCCATAGCCTTTACGAAGTCTTCGGCCGACGTTATCAGTCCGGCGCCATTGTCGCGGATGAGCTGGTTGCACCCCTCGCTGTAGGGCGCTCCCACAGGTCCTGGGAAGGCAAACACGTCGCGATTGTAGTCTTTCGAGATGCGCGTAGTGATGAGCCCGCCACCTTTGGCCGCACTCTCCACGAGGATACAGGCATCCGAGATGCCCGCCGTGATGCGGTTGCGACGCACGAAATTGAGTTTGTCGGCATTGGTGTGGGTCATAAATTCGGTAAGCAGTCCGCCGTGACACACCATTTCATTGGCCACGTCGCGGTGATGAGGAGGGTACAGATCGTCGAGTCCATGGGCCAGCACGCCTATGGTCTCGATATGGTTGGCCAATGCCTGACGATGGGCGCAGACATCAATGCCGTAGGCCAGTCCACTCACTATGACGATGCCGGGGCACAAAGTGCGCAGGTCGGCCACAAACTTTCTGATGAGGTCCTTGCCGTAGGCAGTGGCATGGCGCGTGCCCACCACATTGATGATGCGCCGTGCATTGAGGTCGGCTGTGCCTTTGTAGAAGAGCATGAGCGGCGCGTCGGGACATTCGCGGAGCCGCTGCGGGTACTCGGCGTCGTTGAGACAGAGCACCCGTATGCCATGCTTCTCGTCGTATTCAAGTTCCTCCTCGGCTCGGTGGCGCATGGTTTCCACGTCGCGCAGGGCCTCCACCACCTTAGGCGAGAGGCCGGGAACCACTGTCGGGAGGTCGTGCCGATGCTCCACGATGGCCGTGGCGGAACCCAACTGTCGGTAGAGTTCCACCATCGTGTTGAGGTTGAAATAGCTCAACCGGGTGAGAATGGCTGTGTTGAGCAGCTCTTCTTGAGAAACCATGGTTTACCTGTCAGACGTTCATCTTTATTCAGCATCCATCGCTTAGCGCCTCAAAGTCAGCCCTTTCGGCTTGCCGCTAATCGCTCAGGATACCCAGTTCCTTTTCTTTTTCAAGCACCGGGCGGAAGGCATTGTCATAGTCTTCGCTGGCTCCGAGGCGCCCATTGATGAGCGTCACCAGCTCCACGTCGGCATGGAAACACAGTGCTTCGTCGGCGGCACGGTAGATATCGTGCTCAAACACGTAGCGCAGGCCTGCCTTGCGGATATTCATGCGAGAGATGAACTCATCGTCCGACCTCAACGATTGCTTGAACTTCAGTTGCATACGGGCCACCACAGCATCTACGCCACGCTCGTGGAGCTGCGCAAAACTCACGTTCAGCGAATGCAGGAAACGATGGCGGGTGTGCTCGGTGTAGTGCAGATAGTTAGCGTTGTTCACTATGCCCTGGATGTCGCATTCATAGTCTCGCACGTCCATCCGGGTCTCAAAAATATATTTCTTTGTATTCATCTTTCACAAAAATACGCAATTTCCGTGGATGAGAAAGATGAGGACGAAGATTTTTAAGACAATTTAGTTAATAGTGTGGAGTGACGAGTTTGGAATAATGAATGACGAGTTTGGAGTGACGAATGACGGATTTAGACTGCCGAATGGCCCAATTTTGAATTTTGAATTTTGAATTTTGAATTAAAAACAGCCTTTATATGTCGGTCAGAAGCGTGCTGGCCATGAGTGAGGTGGAGTGGCTGAGCATGCGCAGGAACTCCTGCGCCGAGTTCTTGATATAGGCTCCGCGCAGGGTGTGGATGCTGCCCTCCATGGCACTGGCGGCCGACTTGATGGGTACGGCACGCAGTCCTGACTGCTGGATGACGGTCGATTCCGACAAGATAGTGACATATTGCGAGTGGCGGAGCAGCTCCAGAATGATGTTCACATTGTTCACTTCGACCCTGATATTGAATTCCAATTCCTGGTCGGCCACCATCGTCTCGAAGGCGTTGCGGGCCTGCAGGCCACGGGCAGGAAGCATCAGGTCGAAGCGCTGCAGGTCTTCGAGTCCCACCTCCTGCAGGTGAGCCAGCGGATGACTGGCCTGCACGATGGCTGCCAACCGATTCTTGAAAATCACCCTACTCTCTATATCCTTGTCCTTTTTCAGCGGTCTAAAGGCCAGCACAAAGTCGAGTTCGCGCTTCTTGAGCATAGCCATCAGCTCCTCCATGGTGCGATAATGGATGTTGAGTTTCACCCCCGGATAGGACTTCATAAACTCTACCAGCGTCTCCGTCATGATGGTGCTGAACGAGTAGGTCACGCCGATGTTGAGCTCTCCGGTGAGCATTTGCTTCAGGTCCTCGATGTGCTCCAGACACGAGTTGGTGGCCACCACGGCCTTCTGGGCATAGGGCAGCAGTTCGCGCCCGGCCTCGGTGATGAACACCTCGTGGCTATTGCGCTCAAAGAGCGGCAGCCCAATCTCCTGCTCCAGATGGCTGATCTGCTGAGAGAGGGTGCTCTGGGTGATGAACAGGCGGCGACTGGCCTCCGAGAAATTGAGCGTCTCGGCCACCTTGAGAAAGTATTTCAGTTGTCTGATATCCATGGATGATGATGATTTGATGTAGGGGTGATAATCGTTTTGCTATGGCGCACGCCCCCGGGTACACGCCAGGTCTGTAGGGAAAGGGCCGCCGCGACGATGCGCGGCGGCCCCGGAGTCATCACCTATTGAGATGGATGGATGATGGTTTCAGCAGTTTATCCCAGCGCAAAGATCATGATCTGGATGGTCACAATGCGCAGGAACATGGCAAAGGGATAGACCGACGAATAGCCCACAGCAGGCGAATCGCTCTGCGTCATATCGTTGGCGTAGGCCAGTGCCGATGGGTTGGTGTTGGCTCCGGCCAGCACACCCATGAGCGTGAAGAAGTTGATGTGGAACACAAACCGACCGATGAGTCCGCCGAGGATAATGGGAATCATCGTGATGGCCAGTCCGTAGCCAATCCACAGCAGTCCCGACTCGCTCACAATGGTATTCATAAACTCGCGACCCGTGCCCAGACCGATGCAGGCCAGGAATATATAGAGGCCCAGTTCGCGCAGCATGAGGTTGGAGCTCAGCGTGTTGTAGTTCACCAGATTGTATTTCGGACCGAAATAGCCAATGAGTATGGCCACCACCAGCGGACCGCCGGTGAGTCCCAGTCGCAGGTTCTCCGAGATGCCGGGGAGCATGAACGGTATGTTGGCCACGATGCAACCCAGCACCAGTCCGAGGAAGATGGGGATGAGGTTGGGGTCGCTCATGCGCTTCACCGAGGCGCCGAGCTTCTTCTCCACATGGCTCACGCCCAGCTCCGTACCCACCACATTCACCGTGTCGCCCATCTGGAGTTTCAGGTCTGGGGTAGCCACGAGGTCTACACCCGACCGGTTGATGCTCGTAATATTGACTTCGCGGCTACTGCCCAGGTTGAGCTGGCCGATAGTCTTATCCTGAACCGACGAGCGGGTGATGAGCAACTGGCGCGACACGAGGTCGTTGCCAAACTTGGCCCAGTCTATCTCCACCACCGTTCCGAGCAGTGCACAGATGGGGTCCTGGTCGCCCGGACGGGCCACGATGAGCACCGTGTCGCCCTGGTTGAGCACCGTCTGCCCGTTCACCACCTGCTGCTGTTCCTCGCTGTCGGCACGGCAGATGCGCGAAATGATAAAGTCACGCTTCAGCAACTCGTGGATATGCTTCACCGTCTGGCCATCGATCATCTGGTTGTCTATCTTCACCGAAAACGTGTTGACCGTCATCTCCTCCAGGTGTCCGCGCCCGCGCTGGGCCTCAGCCTCCTCTTCCTCCTTGTCGATACGCAGCGAATAGCGCAGGATGAGAAACGAGAGAATTACACCGATGATACCCATCGGATAGGTCACGGCATAGCCCGTAGCAATGGCAGGAGCGTCTATGTGGCGCAGATCGCTGAACGCCTGCTGGGCTGCGCCGAGCCCCGGAGTGCTGGTCACCGCACCCGATAAGATGCCCGCCACGGTCTCGATGGGCGTGCTGGTCATATAGAATATGGAGAGGGCTGTCAGTACTCCCAGCACCACCACAATGCCTACAAGAGCATTGAGCGTCTTGCCCGAATTCTTGAACGACGAGAAAAAGCTCGGGCCCACCTCCAGACCAATGGAATAGACAAACAGGATGAGGCCAAATTCCTTCAGGAAGTGCAACAGGTTCTGGTCGAGATTGAAGTAGAAATAGCCAAAGATCAATCCGATGAAGAGTATCCAGGCATGACCCAGCGAGATGCCTCTCACCTTGATTTTACCAAGAAAGAGCCCCAGGGTAATCACCAACGACAGGAGCATCACAGAGTGGGCGACACCTCCGCCCCACAAGTCCGGGAAACCCCGGAACAGGTTTTCAAAAATATTCATAACCTACCATTAGAAGTTTCGGATGCAAAGGTATTGATAATTTCGATAGCCACGAAGGTTTTATATTGGTTAATTTCGATATTGGCTATAAGAGTTGACGATAGTCAAGTGATGCAGAAGCCTCCTCCCCCGCCCCTCCGAGGGAGGGGAGCCAGCAGCGAGGGAGAAGCATGAGCGTAGGAGAAGAAGAAAAAGACCCTTCCCCAGCCCTCCCCCGCAGGGGAGGGAGTGAGCGCAAGAACTCCTTTACTTGTATATGACTTATATTCAAGCAAATACGAATCATATACTTTTTGCTTCGAAATAAGTACCTAATCCTCCTACGATTACTACCTTTTCACCTCGCCTTTAGTACCTTTTCGCCTCGCGATTAGTACCTTTTCGCGATGCGAAAACATAGCTTTGATACCCCTCTTGAGGTACTAATCCTGCCCAAAAATCAATATCTGGAAAATGCAACCACTGGTTATCAGCGAGTTACGAATGATTGTTTTCCCGCACCATGGCCTACCTCTGCACGAGAAACACAGGATAAAAGCCGCTGTGAGAGATATTCTTCAATTTATTTCATCGGCATTTCCCACGATTCCAGACCATGGGAAGTCATGGATGGTAGCCACATTCTCCCACTCCCTACGCCACGAAAAAGCGCCGAATCAACACATGGTTGACTCGGCGCTATGATATCTTTTCTACTGAGCGGAGGTCTTATCCCCCGTGCGCTCAGCTTAGAAGTTTACTCCGAAGTTAGCGAAGAATGCACCGTTGTGGGCAGAGAAGTCGTCGTTCTTAGAGATGTTGGTCAGACCGAATTGGTAGCCCAGCTCCAGGTAGAGCATGTTGTACTCCAGACCGCAACCCAGCTTGAAGCCAGTATCGAAGTGCTTGAAATAGTCCTCGTTGAATGCGCTGTGTTTGTTGGTCTTACCGCCAATGGCTGTGGCGAAGTAGGGACCGAAGAAAGGCAGCAGGGCCATGTTGTCGCCAGCCTTTACGCCATACTTGATGAGCACGGGGATTTCAAGGTAGTCGAGGCTTGTGGTAGCCTTAGTCTTGGCAGGGTCTACACCGAGGTCGGTACCCTTGCCGCCCTTCTCTGTGTAGTAGAGGCCACTCTCTAAGAAGATAGGAGTGGTGTCGGAAAGGCGCAGACCAATCACACCGCCGAGGGTGAGGCCGGCCTTAGAACCGTCTGCTGTGAACTTGGCAGCGTCGCCGTTGAGGTGCGAAACCGTCATACCGATGCGTACACCGTAGTACAGGTTCTCCTCGTCGAGTCTGAAACCGCCGCTGCTATACTGTGCGAAAGTAGGCAAAGCTGCCACCAGGGCTACAAGAGCCAATAGAATCTTTTTCATCTTTTTCTTACCTTAATTTATGAGTTTTTGATTTTTATGAATCTCTATTCCGCTGCAAAATAACTACTTTTTTTTCTATTATACAAATTTTTACAGGGTAAATGACTCATACATAATGACATTTGCTCGATGGCATCTCTGTCATAGGATTCATGAAACTCCATGTTGGAGGGATGGAACAAACCAGAATAGCATGAATTTTTACAACGTGTCTTTCTCGGAATGAGGCCCTATGGTTTCTATCTCCTTGTGGGATAAATCTCCAAAATCAACTATTATAGAACCGAGGAAAAGGATTCCTGGGCTTCAGATAAAGGCGAAATCTGTGCGGTAAGAGCATTCATGATATGGGCTTTGGTCTCTTCTATCATCGATTTAACCAAGGGAATGCCCATCAGTTTTACGTTGCAGCTCACTCCAGTGAGAGTGCTCAAGATGGATTGCTGCATGCAAATAAAATGAGAAGCCGGGTAGGCTATAATGACGTTTTTATGAGTTTGCGGCGTGAAAGAAGCATAGGCCAGGACCTGATGTAAGTCGTGTCGGAATGTATCTTTGAGTTCTATGTCGCTGGAACTCGACACATTATACATGTGAGATTTGTATTTTGCATCTATCACATAGTGGTAACCTTGATCTTGCAAGATAAAATCGGGTTCAAGATATTGCAATCCCCATGCTGGGTGTGCACCCGAAATTCTGTATTTGGGCTTATAGAGCAGTTTGGCACCCCTACGCATCGCCAAATCTTTGAAGATGTAAAGCAAATAGCGTTCGTAGAATTCTGCATAATCTATGCGCCAAGCACAAAACGAATTGTTGGAGTTTTGGAGAATCTTATTGGCCAAATGTTTTAGCTCTTTGATTATTGCAGGGTCGGAACTATGTGCTTTTATCTCTGCGATTGACCTTAAATTCTTAAAACTAATGGTTTGTTTTAACTGAGAAATCCTACCAAGGTAAGATGTCTTGACCATTAGAGGCGTGCGGCTGGATTCTATTTCTTGGATGGCACAACAGAGCACGTATTGTAGCTCAAGCCACTCTGGATGAAGTGTAGTTAGTGTATTGGGCTTGTTGGGAAATCGCAAATGGTTGATGGGATTATAGCTTCTTTCTGCATATTTCTCCCATTGGGTACTGTTAGAAGGTTGTGATTGCACAATGGGAGCACTCTCAAACTTATGCCATTTCAGTTGTCGGGCTTTGATATATGTGTCGATATATTTCATGCACTCCATGTATAGGGGTGCATGAACAAAGTTATCGGCTTTGAGTTTTAAGCTTTCATCAAATTCTGGTTGGACATATTCGCCAATGGTTGACATTAGTTCGGAGATGTCCTCTCCGTATCTTCCTTTTACCAGGATGTTGCCAAATGGTAGACCATCCTTAGGCGACAAAATGGTGATGACACCAGCATATATCGAAGTGGTTAGGACCAAGACATACCTTTCATTGATATACGTCCCCTTTGCAGTTATTCCTATAAAGTCGAACGCCTTCTGATTGAGTCGAATGAATCGCTGGATAGACGCTTCAGGATAGCGTTTATCAGTTTTCCATACGCTCTGAAGATTGTCGTATGAAATCGTTTTTTCACTCAAAACAGACAGGAAATAGGTGTCCGATACTTTGTTATTCATACATGAATAGGCCTATCTTTTGATAGAAATAATTGCTAAAGTCGTCTTTTGCTTTAGCCAAATAGCCTTCATTGAAATATTCTTTCATCAGTGGCATGAGCTCATAGCGTAACCGGTTATCCATGCTTTCATCGGGGTGAGTGATGAAATAGGACTGCCCAGGCTGTAGATTCAACTCCTCGTCTGTAGCGTATTTCTCAAATAGTTCGGCAAATTGATTAAACTCTTCATGGTGGAATGTCATGCCCTTGATATCCACAACATGTGGGCGAAGCGCAATCCAAGTGAACCTTCGACGTAGAGCAAAATCGACCACAGCAAGGCTTCGGTCGGCAGTATTCATGGTGCCTATCACATATAAGTTGTGCGGCAAGGTCGCAATTTCTATATCCCCAATCTTCAACGGCACTGTTCTCTGACCTGCTTGCCTTTCAAACAAATAGAAAATAGGACCAAGCACATTGGAAAGATTGGCTCTGTTGATTTCATCAATGATAAGTAATATATTTTCAGTAGGCCTTGTTTGCGCCTTTTGGATTGCCTGATAGAGCACACCTTGCTTAGCTTTATACGATAGAGATTCCCCTTGAAGATTGGGAATGATGCCATAAACGAAATCTGAATAGCTGGTTTCTGCATGGAATTGCTCAAACAAAACATTGCCTTTTTGGAATTCCTTGTCCGCTAATTGCAACGCATTGTATGTCTTGCCGGTACCTGGAGCACCCTGGAGTATGATGAAACGATGCTCAAATAAAGCCTCTTTGATTTCCGAATACTCATCGGTGGTGTTCGATTCTCCAATGACTTTATGTTTTAATTGGTCGAAATCTCCTAGTGCTCGGCTAATCTCTTTTCGATGATTATTATTTGTTGGCAAAGACCTCAAGATGGCATATTGGGCCAGCCAGGCGCTAATGTAAGTTTTATAAAGCTCTGATTCGTCTATTGAAAGTAACTGGCAAGCTTGTAACACATTCTTATAGCTCGTAATAACACTCCTAAGATTGGCCAGATTGTCATCGCTTTTGAGTTTGCTCAAAAGCCCCGTCGGTGTTTCAATATCAGAGAAATCATTTTTGAAAAAGAAATTGTCGTTTCCCGAAAAACGTATTTTGTTGAAAAGTCGACGTGTCCAAGGCAACATAGCAAGTTCAAGATCATTCTTAAACCCCAGAGAACCGACTGTAAAAGAAACTACTAAATATTGGCAATCTCTCTGTGGAAAGAACACTAAACTAAAGTCTGAATAAGCGCCACTGGGTGCTTCATCTGGATTAATATACCCGAAATAGGCTCCTTTATCGAAGTCAACGCTTTGAAGATTGGTGGCGTTGCGAAACACTACATTGTCTTTATAGCCCATGGAAAGAGCCTCAGACCTAACAAAATCAACAAGTTCATTGATTCTCTCTTTCTCGATTTCTGCCATTGTTTAGTATCTAACTCTTAGGTTTAGTAATCGAATAATTCCTTAAAAGACACCCCTAAAGCTGTTGCTAATTTATCGATGGTATTCAGCGTGGGGCTCTTTTCTCCACGCTCGATAGTGCCAATATAAGTTCGGTCTACGCCACATTTGAAGGCGAACTTCTCTTGCGACAGCCCAGACTCCGTTCTTAATTGCGCAATTCTTTTACCAAAAGCTTTATTGATGTCTGTTTTCATGATAGCAAAAATATTTATATTCTATCAATAGAACAACGGTCTAAAGGTAGCAATTTGGTGCTGATACTTAAATCTATTGCATAGAATATCAAGAAGAAAGCGTTTTGAAAGCTCATGAAACAAATCGTGCAAGGGTAATGGTATGGCAGGGATAGTGCCATATACAATATGCTAAGCCTCTAATCTTAGAACGCATAGGACAAAGTAAAGGCTACTTATTAGCTTAAGTCAAGGTAGTAAAATACCATCCCCCCGCCCCGCTATTCATCGGATAGCAGGGCGGGGGGAGGTGGTTTTAGGGGTGGGAGGAAGCCCGAGAGGGGCGGATGGGGCCAGCCCAAGGCCGGGACGCGAGGAGGCGGGAGGGCGAAGGGATGGCGGAAGAGCTATTTGCTCTTGTATAATTCGAAGTTGTAGATGCGGGCGGCATTACCGTTGAGCTCCTGGACGGGGGCGGTGACGAAGAGGCGCACGTAGCGCACGGTGGCGGGAGCGAAGTGGCGCTCTACGATGTCGGAGCGGTTGCCGTCGAACATATCGATGGTGACCCAGTCTTCGTTGGGCTGATTGCGGCCCTGCAGGAGGCAGGCACGAGTGATATAGGCCGGCGTCTCCTGACCGGCGTTGAGTAGCTTCCATCCGCTCACGGTCTGGGGTTGGCCGAGGTCGAAGGCCACCCAGTTGGGTGCGGTAGATACGTCGCACCATTTGGTGTCGTCCTTGCCGTCGATGAGAAGCTCCGCGCGCTCGTCCTGACGAGTCTCTCCCGACCGCCCGATGACCTTGGCCATGGGCATCACGTTCTCACCGAAAGTGCTACCTGTGGCACTGCCGTCGGTCTGGTCGGAGATGTTGTTGGTGCGGAAGAAACGTGTGGCTGGCGTCACCCCCTGCACGTCGTCGGCAGCGGTGGCGGCAAAGATCACGATGTGGTTGTCCTGCGGAAGGGTGACCTGCGTGGCGCCCTTGGGGATGTCGAGCCGCATCTTGAAGAGATAGGTGAATACGTAGGGCTCGTCGGCCTCGGGCGAATGGCGGTGCGTGCCGATATAGCCCACCTCGGCCTCTTTCAGGAATCCCGCGGTCTGGCCTTCGTGTCCCCATTGCCCAATGAATCCACTGTAGTAGGGAATAGCCACTTCCTGCGTGGCCTTGCCCACGCCGAAGGAGGCCCTTCGGTCCTTGTCGTCGGACGAGGCCAGCAGATACAGATGCGTGAAACGGTGATTCCGGGGCAGGGTGATGACGTTGCCCTGGCACGACATGCCGCTGAACGAGTCGTGAGGACCCATGCGGAAGGGGATGCCGTCGACGTTGACGATGGAATCGGGCATCAGTTCGGCAGCGTAGGTGTTGCCTCCTTCGAAGTTGGCATAGTCGCGCATCTCGTTATAAGAGAAGCATTTGCGGTCGTAGGCCAGTGGGAGGAACGCCGCGGTGGGGCGCTGGGCAGATGGCTTCGACTGCAGATGGATCTTGTAAGTCTTAACGCTAAACGGCTTGATGTCTACGCTGAGCGCATGGCCGCTAAATGTGGCCGCGCCGAGGGTCTTCTCTGTTCCATCGGTCTCTACCGCGTCCTGGATGGCCGACGCGAAGGTAAGCCGGGCGGTCTGAGGCTGCTTACCGGAGAGCTCATAGACCCTGACCACATAGCCATCGCCCGACTCGGCCTGCTTGATGGCACGGATCATCACGTTGGGATTGCTGCTCTCGACAAACGAGAACGTGCTGCCCAGCTCGCCGCTGTGCTTGAGCGAGTGGAAGGTCTTGAGCTGACTGTTGAGCGCCAAGGCCTTCTGGTTGGCATCGATGGGATTGAATGCCCCGCCGTGGCCCACCAGACTATAGGTAAATTCGTGGTGACCGAAGTCCTGACGGTTCTGATATCGGTAGCCCTGCGAGGTCTGCGGCGAGTAGAGCAACGACAGGCGCATCACGTTGTCGGCCGGTTTGTCCCATCCGTACTTGCTGTCGTTGAGAATCGTTACGCCGTAGCTGCCACTGCGATCGGTAAGGTCGGTGAACTCGTGGGAGTAGACCTCGAAGGCCGTCGGCTTGTTGTTGCCGCGCTCAATGGTACCCAGTCCGAGGTCGTAGGTGGCCTTGTCGTTGCTCACGCTGAGCGGGAACTCGGCCTTGAGCAGGGCATTATACGACTTCCAGTCTACCTGCGTGTTGAAGTCAATCCTATCGGCCAGACTGCCTTCGTATAGGCGTATGAACTGCCTGATGTGGGAATCGCCATACTGTTTCTCGATGACGATGGTCTTGCGGAGCGCTCCATCTTCGAGCTTCGATATTTTCACGCCGTCGGTGATGGCCACGGGCGCCTTGTCTAAGGTGCGCTTCTGGATTTCCCAAGCCGGCCAGGAGGTCGACTTGCAGTCGTCGAGGACCACGAGGCGGAGCGCCTGTCCCGAGGCCACCAGTTCCTTGTTGGCCCGCTTATCCACGATGCTGCTGATGTCGCCACGAGGGTCTACGGTAATCCGGTAGACCGAATTCTCGATGGTCCGGCCGTCGGCGATGGTCTCCGCCTGACGTTTCAGGGGCTTGATGCCATAGACCCGCATGCCCACCGAGGGCACGCTGGCGTCGAAGATGAGCTGCGGCTGGCCTTGCGCATTGGTGACAACCTGCGACGGAACGGGCCGCCCCTGGTCGTCGGTCACGCGGAAGGAGCGGTCGCCGCCCGTGAGGTCGACCGTGGCCAGGGCGTTCACGGTGAAGTTTTCAGGGTTATAGACGATGAAAGGCTCGCCGCTCACGTTGGTATTGAGGCGCGTGGCGAGGGCGTTGACCGATGCTTGCAGGGTTTGGGCGAAGCGCTTGCTGGTGAGCAGTTCGTCGTTCCACGAGAAGGTATAGGCATTGGGAATGCTCGTGCCGGTGAGGTCGTCGTGGAACTGATGCAGGATAATGCGGCGCCAGTTGTCGGTCATCAGCTGGGTGGGATAGTCCAGGCCGCCCGCCCAGTCGGCCATCACGGCGGCGCGCTCGGTGGCATCTCCGAGATGCTCGTTCTGCCTGTTGTAGAGCTTCATGGCCGCCTGCGAGGTGTAGCAACCATTGCCGTGCAGGTCCATGGTCATCTCGCCGTCTATTGTGGGCAGCTCCGGATGCCGGTCGTAGGGCATGAAGTCGTGGTATATCTGGTTGCTCCGTGCACTGATAATCTGCACCGGGCCGTTGCCGCGGAGGCCGCGCTCCACGGCCTGCACCGACTTCAGGTCGGGCGAGCCGCCTATGTCGCCCGTGCCATAATAGCGATAGAGCGTGTTGAGCGGGCTCTGCTTGGCCTCCCGTATGAGCTCTGCGCTCTGCGAAAG
The DNA here is from genome assembly GCA_002317385.1 of Prevotella sp. UBA1705. Lineage (GTDB taxonomy): Bacteria > Bacteroidota > Bacteroidia > Bacteroidales > Bacteroidaceae > Prevotella. Next base: position 27,536 of record DCJH01000023.1, read on the forward strand.
GTCCTCTCCGTCTTTCCAGCCTTGCGAGTAGTCGAAGCCGTGGGTCATCATGATCTGTGAGCCGTCGATACCCCGCCACAGTCCGACGGTGAACGGATATTCGCGCCCATTGTCATAGAACGGCGTGGCGCGCCACTGCAGTTTCTGCGACGAGAAGCCCACCAGCCCGCAGTGGGCGGCCAGCGTGGGCAGGGTATAAGGGAATCCGAAGCAGTCGGGGAGGAACACATCGTCGCTCACTTCGCCGAATTCCTGCCGGTAGAACGTCTGTCCGAGCAGGATGTTGCGTATCCAGCTCTCGGGCGAGCAGACGATGGTCTCGGCAGCATCCCAGCTCGATCCGGCGATGTGCCACTGCCCCGACTTCACAAACGGCTTCAGTTCGGCATATTGAGTGGGGTAGTATTCCTTCATCCAGGCATATTTCACGCCGCCCTCGAAGTTGAAGATGTAGTCGGGATATTGCTTCATGAGGAACAGGTTTTGGTTGAGCGTGTTCCACACATAGTGCTTGATAGTGGTCTGGATGTCCCAGTTCCATTGTGTATCCAGGTGGGCGTCGGCCACCATGTAGGCCTTGTAGGGCTTCGTGGCCGAGGGTTGTGCATAGCCGTTGAGCGCGAGGCCCATGAACAGCCCCATAAGTTTTGCTGTCTTTCTCATCCTATGTCAATTTAAAAGTAACGTTTCGATTAGGCATCTGTGGGTGTTTGCGGCGTAGCGTGCACGAGGGGAAGGCAGTGAGACTGTGCGCTCGAGGAGCGTCATTTCGCAGGGTTTCTGCGGTCCGTCCACATGTGTGGCTATCGCTAAAAATAAGTCTTCAGAGTGTCTGTAGGTCGTTGGGGCAGGCGGTTTTCATCTTTCTCAATTCTCCACCCCCGGTTTCTTAGGTTTCCATCAATATTGCAAAGATATAAAACATTCATGATTCCAACGGGATTTTGAGGAATATTTTTCGGAGAATTGCACCGCTGGAAACCGCAGAGTAGAGGCATGTCCCGGGCATGTCCCTACTGGGGCGCCGCTTTGCCCACAATGGTATATCGATAACCCTACATTTTCCTCCCCCCTCTCTGCTGAGGAGGAGTAAGGGAGAGAGGCTGGAGGGATGAGACGCGAGATTGTTTTATTCTCCACCTCTATTCCGCCCCTCTGAAATAAGGTACTAATCGCCTCGCGATTACTACCTAAAGGCCTCGCGATTACTACCTTTTCGCCTTGCCTTTAGTACCTTATTTCAAAGGGGGTAGATAGAGGCCAAAAATACAATGCGTATTTCACCCAATATCAAGAAAGTGGAACAGGGATTCTATCAGGGTATTGGAATGCCACGTGCCCAGTAGGGGCATGCCCCGTGCATGCCCGCAACACGCTCGGAAACGGGCAGAGGGTGAGTGGGAGGAAGCAAGCAAGAGAATAGAGGTAGGCGGACATGCACGGGGCATGTCCCTACAAAGCGATGGCTATTCAGGCGAGAGATAGGAAAGATTTTTACTTTGAAAATAGCAGATGGATAGGATGATAAATGGAGAGAAAGGAGGGCGAACTGGATGAAGAAGGTGGGAGATTGGGGTGGGGAATGAGAATACAACGATGAAATGGGCGAAAATATGGGGTAATATAGATGGATTTAGCGGGAAGAAAAATAAGGATAATGGATACGAGGGAGAATAGGAACTGAGAAAATAGGGATCAAAGAGGATAATACGCAATGAATAATCGCAACATTATACAGACTTCTACGCGAATACGCACGCATGAGCACGCATGTGCATCAATATAACAGGAATATGAGGCCATGGCCTTGCAGGTAGGGCACGGGAAGGGGAAGTCTATTAAAAAAACAAAAATTAAGCCTATATAATAAGGTGTATGCAAAAAGTTTAATTACTTTTGCCAACCATTAAACAATCATGTGGAAGTATGCAAGATAATTTAGTTATCGTAGAGAGCCCCGCGAAGGCCAAGACCATCGAGAAGTTCCTGGGTAAGGAATTCAAGGTGATGTCGTCCTACGGACACATTCGCGACTTAAAGAAAAAAGAGCTTAGCATCAACGAAGATACCCTCGAACCCGACTACGAGATACCTGAAGAGAAGAAGAAAATCGTGGCTGAACTCAAGAAGAATGCCAAGGCAGCCGGCAAGATCTGGCTGGCATCCGATGAGGACCGCGAGGGAGAGGCCATCAGCTGGCACCTCTGTGAGGTGCTCGGACTGGACGAACAGAAGACCTCGCGCATCGTTTTCCACGAGATTACGAAGGGTGCCATACTCGACGCCATACAGCATCCGCGCCACTTGGACATGAATCTGGTGAACGCTCAGCAGGCCCGTCGACTGCTCGACCGCATCGTGGGCTTCAAGCTTTCGCCCGTGTTGTGGCGCAAGGTGAAGCCTGCCCTCTCGGCCGGACGTGTGCAGAGCGTGGCCGTGAGACTCATCGTGGAGCGCGAACGAGAGATTCAGGGCTTCTGCTCGGAGCCGTTCTACCGCATCAACGGCGTGTTTGCCGTGACCAATGCCGACGGCAGCAAGAGTGAGGTGAAGGCCGAACTCGACAAGCGTTTCAAGACCCACGAGGAGGCTGTGGAGTTTCTCGGCAAGTGCAAGGACGCCACCTTCACCGTAGACAACATTGTGAAGAAGCCCCTGAAGCGCACCCCCGCGCCACCCTTCACCACCTCTACCCTCCAGCAGGAGGCCGCCCGCAAGCTCGGGTTCACCGTGAGCCAGACCATGATGGTGGCCCAGCGCCTCTACGAGAGCGGACGAATCACCTATATGCGAACCGACAGCGTGAACCTCTCCACACTGGCCATCAACGCCAGCATGGACGAGATCGTCAAGACCTACGGCAAGGAATATAGCAACCCGCGCAACTATCACACCCATGCCAAGGGCGCGCAGGAGGCTCACGAGGCTATCCGTCCCACCTTCAGTCAGGAGGCTGGGCAAGACTGGACGAGCCAGGAGCGCCGCCTCTACGACCTCATCTGGAAGCGCACCATTGCCTCGCAGATGGCCGACGCGCAGATAGAGAAGACCACGGTGACCATTGATGTGGACGGCGTGGACGAGAAATTCATAGCCACCGGCGAGGTGGTGGCCTTCGATGGATTTATCAAAGTGTACCACGAGTCGACCGACGACGATGACGCCAACCAGGAGGAGAGCAACCTGCTGCCCGCCCTGAAGGTGAGCGACAGGCTCGAACGCCGCGAGATTACCTCTACGGAGCGATTCTCACAGGGCCCGCTGCGCTACACCGAGGCATCGCTCGTGCACAAGCTTGAGGAACTGGGCATCGGCCGTCCGTCTACCTATGCCCCCACCATCTCGACCATCCAGCAGCGCGAATACGTGCAGAAGGGCGACAAGCCAGGCACCGAGCGCGCCTACATCATCGATACGTTGAAGGGCAATCTCGTGACGCCGAAGAAGAAAAAAGAGATGGCCGGCTCGGAGAAGGGCAAGCTGTTGCCCACCGACATCGGTATCGTGGTCAACGATTTCCTGCTCGACAACTTCCCCGAGATTATGGACTACAACTTCACGGCCAAGGTGGAGCGCCAGTTCGACGCTATCGCCGAGGGTGAGGAAGAATGGAAAGACATGATGGTGAAGTTTGACAAAGACTTCACACCAACCGTGGAGAGCGTGATGAAGAGCCGCTCGGAGCACAAGGTGGGCGAGCGCGAGCTGGGCAACGAGCCTGCTACCGGCAAGCCCGTGTTTGTGAAAATCGGTCGCTTCGGACCCATGGTCCAGATAGGATCGGCCGACGACGAGGAGAAGCCGAGGTTCGCACAGATACCCAAGGACCTCAGCATCGAGACTATTACGTTGGAAGAAGCCATGGAGCTCTTTAAGTTGCCGAGAACCCTCGGCGAGTTTGAGGGCAAGGAGGTGAGCATCGGCAAGGGGCGCTTCGGGCCCTATATCCTGCACGACAAGAAGTATGTGTCGCTGCCTAAGGGAGAAGACCCAATGACAACCACGCTCGAAACCGCCACCCAGCTCATCGTGGAGAAGCGTGCTCAGGAGCAGGAACGCCACATCAAGACCTTTGAGGAAGACTCGAAGATGGAACTCCTCAAGGGTCGATACGGTCCATATATCGCCTTCGACGGGCAGAACTATCGCATCGACAAGAAGCTCCACGAGCGCGCCCTGGCCGGCGATCTGAGCTTCGCCGAGTGCATGGATATCGTGAACAATGCCCCTGCACCAAAGGCCAAGAAGGCGAGGAAGTAGCCACATCCAGGCCCAACCCATGCCTCCCCAAGCCCCTCCGAAGGGAGGGGATATAGGTTATCGCATGCTATAAGGGGCTGCGGCAAATTTAAAAGGGGGACAAAGAATAGAAAAAATAAGGCTGCAGCATACGAAGAAAGAGTTGCTGTATTATTAAAGAAGAGACCATGCAGGAAAAGCCACAGGACGAAACGACCAACTACGTTGGTAATCACCACCCCCTCCCTCTGAGGAACTTGGGGAGGCTTCGCATCATCCTCATCGGCTACATGGGCTCTGGAAAGACCACCGTCGGCAAGGCGTTGTCGGCCGATTTGGGCATGCCCTTCTACGATCTCGACTGGTATATTGAGAGCCGCATGCACAAAACGGTGAAGCAAATCTTCGATGAGCGGGGCGAGGAAGGCTTCCGCCTCATTGAGAGAAACATGCTCCACGAGGTGGCCGAGTTCGAAAACGTGATCATCAGTTGCGGTGGAGGCACTCCCTGCTTCTACGACAACATCGACTATATCAACCAGCAGGGAGAGACGGTCTACCTGAAATGCTCGCCCGAGATACTCCACAAGCATCTCCGCATGGGCAAGACGGTGAGGCCGCTGCTGCTCAACAAGACCCAGGAAGAAGTGGAACAGTTCATCCATGAGCAGCTCCTGGTGCGCGAACCCTACTATAACAAGGCCAAGCATACCATCGATGTGACCTTGATGGACAATTACGACAAAATCAAAATAACGGTATCCAAGCTGATCGAGGCGCTGACCAACGCGTAGTAGCCAGCCGTAGACTTTTACCCATTCATATTTACATTATTACCATTTTACTTTTTTACCTTTATGAAGAAGTGGACTATTGAAGATTCGAAGGAGCTCTACAACATCAACGGATGGGGCACTTCCTACTTTAGTATCAACGAACAGGGCGACGTGTTTGTAACGCCTTGCAAGGACAACACAGAGGTAGACCTGCGCGACGTGATGGATGAACTCGCCCTGCGCGACGTCACTCCGCCTGTGCTGCTCCGCTTTCCCGACATCCTCGACAACCGTATTGAGAAGACAGCCTCATGTTTTGAGAAGGCCAAAGCGGAGTACGACTTCAAGGGAGAGAACTTTGTGATCTATCCCATTAAGGTGAATCAGATGCAGCCTGTGGTAGAGGAAATCATCTCTCACGGCCGTAAATTCAACCTCGGACTGGAGGCAGGCTCGAAGCCTGAGCTACATGCAGTGATCGCCGTGCAGTGTCAGAGCGACTCGCTCATCATTTGCAACGGATACAAAGACCAGAGCTACATCGAGCTGGCGCTGCTCGCCCAGAAGATGGGCAAGCGCATCTTCATTGTGGTGGAGAAGCTCAACGAGCTGGATATCATAGCTCGCGTGGCCAAGACACTCAACGTGAAGCCCAACCTCGGCATCCGTATCAAGCTCGCATCGTCGGGTTCGGGCAAGTGGGAAGAGAGCGGAGGCGACGCCTCGAAGTTCGGTCTCACCTCGTCGGAGCTACTCCAAGCCTTGGAGAAACTCGACTCCATGGGCATGCACGACTGCCTGAAGCTCATCCATTTCCACATCGGAAGTCAGATCACCAAGATTCGACGCATACAGACAGCCCTACGTGAGGCTGCACAATACTATATCAACCTCCACAAGATGGGCTACGATGTCGACTTCGTGGACTGCGGTGGCGGACTCGGAGTAGACTACGACGGCACCCGCTCCTCGAACAGCGAGAGCTCGGTCAACTACTCCATCCAGGAGTATGTGAACGACTGCGTGTACACGTTTGTAGATGCAGCCAACAAGAATAATATCACCCACCCCAACATCATCACTGAGAGCGGCCGCAGTTTGGCAGCCCATCACTCGGTGTTGGTTATCGATGTGCTGGAAACGGCATCCCTGCCCGAGATGCCCG
>DCJH01000062.1:0-3033 GCA_002317385.1 Prevotella sp. UBA1705
GCCGAGCTCTGCCATCTTGTTCACCTCGTCTACACGCTTTCCAGCCAGGAAGTTCAGGCCGTCGAGGTTCTCCTCATCGGCGGGGAAGTCGAGCTTGCAGTTAGGATTCTCCACCGAAATCACAGTTTCGAAGATGCTGCGCTCGCCGTCCTGAATCCACTGTCCCATAGAGTGCAGGTCGGTGGTAAAGTCGCAAGCTGCGGGGAAGATGCCCTTGTTGTCCTTGCCCTCGCTCTCTCCGTAGAGCTGCTTCCACCATTCTGCGATGAAATGGAGCTTGGGTTGGAAGTTCGCAATGATCTCGATCTTCTTGCCTGCCTGGGTATAAAGACCCTGACGCACGGCGGCATACTGGGCTGCAATGTTATCAGCGAACGGAACGTTCACGCCTGTTGCCTTCTCCATATCCTGTGCGCCGAGCACCAATGCCTGGATGTCGAAACCGGCAACAGCTATCGGCAGCAGACCCACCGGGGTGAGCACGCTGAAGCGTCCGCCCACATTGTCGGGGATAATGAAGCTCTTATAGCCTTCCTTGTCGGCGCAGGTGCGGGCTGCTCCCTTCTTAGCGTCGGTGATAGCAACGATTACATCCTTGGCCTCGGCCTTGCCACGCTGTGCCTCGCACTGCTTCTTGAGCAGACGGAAAGTAAGGGCGGTCTCGGTCGTTGTGCCCGACTTGGAGATATTGATGACACCAAACTTCTTGTCTTTGAGATATTCGGTCAACTCGTAGAGGTAGTCCTCGCCGATGTTGTTGCCTGCAAAGAGGATGGTAGGATTCTTCTTTTCGCCAACGAGCCAGGCGAAACTGTTGCCCAATGCCTCAATTACCGCACGGGCACCCAGGTAGGAACCGCCGATGCCGGCTACCACAACCACCTCGCATTTCTCACGAAGGGTGTTGGCCACAGCCTGTACTTCGCTCAAGAACTCGTCTGAAATCTCGGTCGGCAGATGCAGCCAGCCCAGAAAATCGTTACCCTCACACGTGCCGTTCTCCAGTGCTTCCTGGGCGGCCTTCACCTTTGACTCATAGCCTTCCATTGTTCCTGCTGCGAGAAACTGGGTGGCCTTCGAGGTGTCTAATGTAATACTTTTCATTGTTTTATGGTGGAGTTAAGGGAGTTGTAGGAGTTAAGGGAGTTAAAGCCATTACCTTTCGCTCACCGCTGTCCTGTCGTTCCGTCGCTCCATTGAATTAAAATGGTTATAGATAAATCCTTTGTTCTATCTGTTTGAAAATCTTTTTACCTCTCTTTTCTGATGCTTGAAGTATTGTCTTTCACTCCTTTCACTCCGCCATTCATCATGTCCTTATATGGTGCATAGTTGCTTGAAGTGTTGTTTTTCACTCCTTTCACTTCCATTAACTCCTTTCACTCCCAACATCATCTGAACGAATCCGTGAGGAGTTTTATCTGTCGTTGGGGGTTGATTCCCTCGTAAAGGATGTTGTAGACGGCATCGAGGATGGGCATGTTGACATGCAGGTGGCGGTTGATTTCGCGCATGCACTTGGTGCCGAAATAGCCTTCGGCCACCATCTCCATCTCGATCTGGGCTGTCTTGACGCTATAGCCCTTGCCAATCATCGTACCGAATGTGCGGTTGCGGGAGAAGTTGGAGTAACCCGTGACGAGGATATCGCCCAGGTAAACACTGTCGTATATCGACCGCTCGATGGGGTAGACCATGTTGAGAAACCGGTTGGTTTCCTGCACGGCATTGCTCATGAGCACGGCCTGGAAGTTGTCGCCATATTTCAATCCGTTGCAGATGCCGGCGGCAATGGCATACACATTCTTGAGCACGGACGAGTATTCGATACCCACCACGTCGGTGGAGACCTTGGTCTTGATAACGTCTGACGCCAGCACCTCGGTGAAAGCCTTGGCCTTCTCCTGGTCTTTGCAGGCCACGGTGAGGTAGCTCAACCGGTCGAGCGCCACCTCCTCGGCATGCGACGGGCCGCCGATGCACGACAGATTCTCATAGGGAACGTCGTACACCTGGTGGAAATATTCCGAGCAAATGAGGTTTTCCTCGGGAATGATACCCTTGATGGCCGTCACGATAAACTTGTCGGAGAGCTTCGTCTTGAGCTTCTTGAGATGGCTCTTGAGATAGGGCGACGGGGTGACAAAGACCAGCGTGTCGTAGGATTTGCATATCTCATTGATGTTAGAAGAGAAGAATATCTCGTCAATATCAAACTGAGCCGAAGTGAGATAAGCCGGATTGTGCCCCAATCGCTTAAAATCTTCGATACGATCGTCACGTCGCATATACCAGCCGATGTGGTGAGTGTGATTCACCACAATCTTTGCGATGGCCGTTGCCCACGAGCCTCCTCCGATGATTGCTACCTTGCCTACGTTGAACATATCTTTAAAGGTAAAAGGGTAAAAAGGTAAAAGGGTAAAAAAGTGAGAGCGTTAGAGGCGAGATTACAGCCTGCTTGCTCTGTCGCTTATGGTCGTCGGGATAGTGAGGCCCATCAGAGTTTTTACTTTTTTACCTTCTTACCTTTATACTTTTCACTGTTGGTTGGCCTTGTCGATCCACGATTGGAAATCGTCTACCGACGGCTTTGCATAGTCTAACTTATATTTCTTGACAATCTCGCCGAGCTTCTGCTGCAAGCCCTGTGCCTTCTCGTCCTTGATGTCGGATATCAGATTGAATCCGGCCTTGCGCAGCACGTAGACCCAATCCTCTGCCACGCCGAGCTCTGCCCACTCTGCCACAGTGCTCTGAGGCATCTTCTTCTCGGGCTTGAGCTGCGGGAAGAGCATCACTTCCTGTATGTTAGGCTGGCCGGTCATGAGCATCACGAGGCGGTCTATGCCTATGCCGATACCGCTGGTGGGCGGCATTCCGTATTGCAGGGCACGCAGGAAGTCCTGGTCGATGAGCATGGCCTCGTCGTCGCCCTTGTCGGCAAGCTTCATCTGGTCTACGAAGCGCTGCTCCTGATCCAACGGGTCGTTGAGCTCAGAGTAGGCATTGGCCAGCTCCTTGCCGTTGACC
>DCJH01000062.1:3060-5970 GCA_002317385.1 Prevotella sp. UBA1705
CATCTTGGTGAGCGGCGACATCTCCACGGGATAGTCGATGATAAAGGTGGGCTGGATATAAGTGCCCTCGCAGAACTCGCCGAATATCTCGTCGATGAGTTTGCCCTTGCCGAAGGTCTCGTCTACAGTCTCCATCTTCAGGTCCTCGGTGGCTATCTTGTAGATCTCCTCCTCGGTCTTGCCATAGAGGTCGAAGCCAGTCTTCTCCTTGATGGCGTCGAGGATGGGCAGACGGCGGAACGGCGCCTTGAACGAAATGATGTTTTCTCCGTTCTTCACCTCGGTGGTACCGTTCACGGCCACGCAGATGGTTTCGAGCAGACGCTCGGTGAACGACATCATCCAGTTGTAGTCCTTATACTGCACATAGAGCTCCATGCAGGTGAATTCCGGGTTGTGGAACTTGTCCATTCCCTCGTTGCGGAAGTTCTTGCCAATCTCATACACACCCTCGAAGCCACCTACGATGAGGCGCTTGAGGTAGAGCNNCATATCGATGTTGAGCGCATTGAAATGGGTGATAAACGGGCGTGCGCTGGCACCGCCGGGAATACTCTGCAGCGTGGGCGTCTCCACCTCGGTATATCCGGCCTCGTCGAAGAATCGGCGCATGGTGCGCAGCACGACGGCGCGCTTGAGGAACGTGTCCTTGATGCCATCGTTTACCACGAGGTCTACGTAACGCTGGCGCGCGCGCATCTCGGGGTCGTCAAACTTGTCGAAAGCCTCCCCATCCTTATACTTCACCACGGGCAGAGGCTTGAGGCTCTTGCTCAGCACGGTGAGTTCCTGAGCGTGTACGGAGATCTCGCCGGTCTGCGTGCGGAACACAAATCCGCGCACGCCGATGAAGTCGCCAATATCGAGCAACTTCTTGAAGACCTTGTTGTAGAGCTCCTTGTCCTCGCCCGGACAGATATCGTCGCGTGTTACATATACTTGAATTCGTCCCTTGCTATCCTGTAATTCCACGAAGCTGGCCTTGCCCATGACACGGCGACCCATCATACGTCCGGCAATCACCACCTCACGCTTTTCCTCGTCCTTGAACTCGTTGATGATGTCCTCGGAGAACGCGTTGGTTGGAAATTCGGCGGCGGGATAGGGGTTTATGCCCATGTTGATCAGTTCTTGCAAACTTTGGCGGCGGCCAATCTCCTGCTCACTCAATTCTAAAATGTTCATATTTGTCCTGTTCGAATATATTCTTTGTAATGTGCAAAGTTAATAAAAAGAATTTAAAGTTTCTTCTTATTTAATAAATAATAACCACCCGAAAGTGCAACAGCTGTGCAAAGTCCTATTGGGCGGGATACCCGAAGGGTAGCCGTTTTGTTAATATCATTCATCAATAATATTTTCGCTGTTATTTTCTGGTACTCTAAAATCGGCGTGGCTTGAGCCCTAAAATGATGGAATCCGGGTGCGGCGAGGACCTCTTTTCGCATGAAATAGGCCTGATGGTCTGCCTATTTGTAGGTTTTCGCACTATCGAAAGCACCTATTGGCATTGCCGTTAGTACCTTATCACGAGACGATTACTACCTTATCGCTATACGATTTTTGTCAAATTATTACAACTCCCTGGCTTTCAGTGGGTTCAAAATCGCCAGTTTTTCGTTTTTTTTCCAGCCTGATGGCTTCGCGCTGGCGCAGACGGGGCGTAATCTGAAAGTGGTTCAAATCTTTTCATCAATAATTTATTGGTGCGCCAGGTAGGCTGAACGGGCTGTTCGCCGAGCCGGTTTGCTGTGGATATTCCATGGCCGTGTGGGGTGGGGCAGGATGAGCCCGAATAGACCACTGCGCCACCTCGTGTTGCGACGATGCAGCAGCCCCTGAAAGATTTCTGTGGCGAGGGCGTGCGGTTGTACACCTATTTTCATTATCTTTGCACCCGCTATGCAATATTTTGGTGAGATATTATCCTTGGGCGTGGCCGTTTCGTGGACCATCACCGCCCTTGCCAGTGAGGTGGCTACCAAGCATCTCGGCGTGATTGTGGCCAATGTGTGGCGCATGATGCTGGCTGCCCTGTGCACCGCCGTGCTCTGCACGCTTACGCTGGGCAGTGGAGTGCCGGTCTATGCCGGTGCCCACACGTGGCTGTTGCTGCTGCTCTCCGGGGTGGTGGGCTACTTCTTCGGCGACTGGTGTCTGTTCAATTCCTACCTCACCATCGGCTCGCGCTTCGGCCAACTCTTCATGACGCTGGCGCCGATGTTTGCCGCCCTCACCGCGTGGGTGTCCATGGGGCAGGTGCTCGGCTGGCATAGTCTGCTGGCCATGGGCGTCACCCTCACCGGCATTTTCATCAGCATCCTCGGGCGCGGAGGCAGTCATCGCGTGTCGGTGCAGTTGCCGCTCAAGGGCGTGCTCTTTGGCATCGGGGCAGGCATGGGGCAGGGCGTGGGACTCGTGCTGAGCAAAATGGGCCTCGACAGCTATGAGGCCGACGTGCCCGCACAGCTCCTGCCGCAGGTGGTAGACTATCTGCCGTTCTCCGCCAACTTCATCCGCTGCCTGGCCGGACTGGCTTGTTTCTCGCTATGGCTGCTCCTCCGCGGTGAGGGCAAGCGCTGGGTGGAGGGCCGCCACGACCGTCGGGGCATGGCCATGCTATGCGTGGCCGTGGTCTTCGGGCCGTTTCTCGGGGTGGGATTCTCGCTCATGGCGGTGCAATACACGGCGGCCGGCATCGCCTCCACGCTCATGGCCACCACCCCCATCATCATTTTGCTGCCGTCGTGGTATTTCTTTCGCCAGCGCCTCACGTTGAAGGCGGTGGTCGGCGCCATAGTGTCGGTGGTGGGCGTATCCCTCTTTTTCCTGCTCTGAAGCCGCAGGTAATTTTTGCGCTTTTATGCGGTTTCATTCAAATTTTTGCTATCTTTGCAGAAGATAGGCGGC
>DCJH01000064.1 GCA_002317385.1 Prevotella sp. UBA1705
CCGCCCTCGTCGTAACCCACGTATCCCGGAGGTGCGCCGATGAGGCGGGAGACGCTGAATTTCTCCTGATACTCACTCATGTCGATACGTGTCATCATGTTCTCGTCGTTGAACAGATACTCCGCCAAGGCTTTGGCCAGCTCGGTCTTACCCGTACCCGTGGTACCGAGGAAGATGAACGAGGCAATGGGTTTCTTGGGATCCTGCAGTCCGGCACGGCTGCGGCGCACGGCATCGGACACGGCCTGGATGGCCTCGTCCTGACCAATGACGCGGTGATGGAGCTCCTCTTCGAGGTGGAGCAGTTTCTCGCGCTCACTCTGCATCATGCGGGTCACGGGTATTCCAGTCCATCGACTCACCACCTCGGCAATGTCGTCGGCCGTCACCTCCTCGCGAATCATGGCAGTGCCGCCCTGAGTTGCCTTGAGCTGCAGCTGGATATTGTCGATGTCGTCCTGCAGACTCTTGAGCTTGCCATAGCGTATCTCGGCCACGCGACCATAGTTGCCCTCGCGCTCGGCCCGCTCAGCCTCAAAGCGAAGCGATTCAATCTCCTGCTTGTCCTGCTGGATCTTGTTCACCAATCCCTTCTCAGCCTCCCACTTGGCACGGAACTGTCGCTCCTGGTCCTTGAGTTCGGCGATGTCCTTGTCGAGCTGCATGATTTTCGGTTCGTCGTTCTCCCGCTTGATGGCCTCACGCTCAATCTCCAGCTGTTTCAGCCGGCGGGTTATCTCGTCGAGCTCCTCGGGCACAGAGTCGCGCTCCATACGCAGCTTGGCGGCGGCCTCATCCATGAGGTCGATGGCCTTGTCCGGCAGGAAGCGGTCGGAGATATAGCGCTCCGAAAGCTTCACGGCGGCGATGCAAGCATCATCCTGTATGCGCACCTTGTGGTGGTTCTCATACCGCTCTTTCAGGCCGCGCAGGATAGAGATGGCGTCCACCTCGTCCGGCTCGTCGACCATTACGGTCTGGAAACGACGCTCCAAAGCCTTGTCCTTCTCAAAGTATTTCTGATACTCGTTGAGGGTCGTCGCACCGATGGCACGCAGTTCGCCGCGGGCCAAGGCGGGCTTCAGGATATTGGCAGCATCCATTGCTCCCTCGCCGCCGCCGGCTCCGACGAGCGTGTGTATCTCGTCGATGAAGAGGATGATGTTGCCTTCGGCATTGGTCACCTCCTTGATGACGCTCTTCAACCGCTCCTCAAACTCACCTTTATATTTGGCTCCGGCCACCAGCGCGCCCATGTCGAGCGAGTAGAGCTGCTTGTTCTTCAGGTTCTCGGGCACGTCGCCGCGCACGATGCGCTCGGCCAATCCCTCGACGATGGCCGTCTTGCCCGTGCCCGGTTCACCTATTAATATGGGATTGTTCTTGGTGCGGCGGGAGAGGATTTGCAGCACGCGACGTATCTCGTCGTCGCGTCCAATCACCGGGTCGAGCTTGCCTTTGCGGGCGTCGTCCACCAGATTTTTGGCATATTTGGACAGTGCCTGATAGTTCTCGTCGCCGCTCTGGCTCTGCACTTTCTGCCCTTGGCGCAGCTCCTGAATGGCCTGCTGCACGTCTTTCTCGTTGCATCCGGCATCCTTGAGGATGCGGCTCACCGTGGAATTGACCTGCAACAGCGCGAGCAGCATGGGCTCGATGGACACGAATTCGTCGCCCATCTTCTGCGAAATGTCCTGTGCACGCTGCAGCACCTGGTTGGCTTCGTTGGAGAAATAGGGCTGCCCGCCCTCCACACGAGGCAGATGTTGCAACTCCTGCTGTACCAGATTCTCTATCTGCATGGCGTTGATGCCCAACTTCTGAAACACAAAGTTGGTCACATCGCGGCCTTTTTGCAGGATGCCCTGCATGATATGCACTGGCTCTATGGCCTGCTGACCTGCCTGCTGGGCAGTGTTCACGGCCTCCTGCACGGCCTCTTGGGCCTTGATCGTAAATTTGTCGAATGTCATATTCTACTCCTTTCTTATTTGAATGAATCCTTCTGCCCATCTCTCCTCAAACGATATGCCCAACCCGTAGATAGAGACATATTGGCATAAAACACCTGTTTCGTGGAGACAAAATGGCGGTTTGGGGTGGTAGGGGACAGGTGTTAGGTGGTAAGGGATATGCTGATGAAATAACTTGAACATAGTGCTTCTCATTTTCGCATATTCTAAAACAAAAAATCTTTGGTGGAGAATACGCCGAAAATAAGCCCGTTTGTAAATGCCTGAAAGCCATGAGGTTGTAATAATCTTACAAAAATGGCCTCGCGATAAGGCGCTTTTCGCCTTGCGATTAGGTCCTAATCGCATGGCCGATACGGCCTTATCATCGCACGAAAAAGGCCGGAACACGATGCGTTCCGGCCTTGATTTCGGCCTCTAAGGGTCTGAAAAGCATCAAAAAGTCGACTCGGAGCGTCGGCTGATGGTGCTTGATGAGCCTCAGAGGGTGTAGGAATTTCCTATTTCAGAGATTTCAGACGCACGGATTTGGCGTATAAAACTTGACAAAACACGCGCGTCCTGATTGCAGGGTGGGGTAGCGTCGGCGCTTATTCGTGGCGCAGAATGGCGTCGCGACACTCCTCCATGAGCCATTTGGGTGTGCTTGTTGCTCCGCAGATGCCGATGGTCTTCACGCCCTTGAGCCAGTCGAAGTTGATCTCGTCGGCACTCTCTATCTGATAGCTGTTGGGGTTCACGCTTTGGCATTCCTTGAACAGCACCTTGCCGTTGGAGCTCTTTCGTCCGCTCACAAAGAGGATGAGGTCGTGCTTCGAGGCAAAGTCGGTGATGTTGGGCATACGGTTGGCCACCTGCCTGCAGATGGTGTCGAAGCTCCTGAAGGTGGCCTCCTTCGAGATGTGCGACTGGATATAGTCGATGATGCGGTGGAACTCGTCGAGGCTCTTCGTGGTCTGTGAGTAGAGAGTAATATCCCGATTGAAGTCGAGTTTCTTCACATCGTCCAGACTTTCCACCACGATGGCCTCCTGATGGGTCTGTCCCACGAGTCCCAGCACCTCGGCATGGCCGTTCTTTCCGAATATCACCAGCTGGCCCTCCACGTCGCTGTCGTACTTCCGTTTGATGCGGCTCTGCAGGGCAAGCACCACCGGACAGGTGGCGTCGATGATCTCGATGTTGTTGCGTTTGGCCAGCTCGTAGGTCTCGGGCGGCTCACCGTGCGCACGGAGCAGCACCTTCACGTCGTGCAGTTCCTTCATCTGGTCGTGGTTGATGGTAATGAGTCCGTTGGCGTGCAGCCGGGCAACCTCCATGCTGTTGTGCACGATGTCGCCCAGACAATAGAGTGTCTTGCCACGGGCAAGCTCCTCCTCGGCTTTCTTGATGGCGGTGGTGACTCCAAAGCAGAATCCGCTTCCACCGTCTATTTCTATCTGTACGTTCATAATTTAGATGGGGAGTTGAGGAGTTAAGGAGTTGGGGAGTTAAGACAAGTGCCTGTGTTGGTGTATGCTATGGCATAACACAGCGCTTGAACTATTGTCTTAACTTCTTAACTCCTCATCTCGTTAACTCCCAAAACACTTGTTTGCTGTTATTGAATATTGATGTTAATGACCACCTTTGTGTTCTCTGGGTCGTTGGTAATCATCAGTACGCGTGGTCTGGAACGTGCTGCTTTCAGCCCCTTGGCCAGGGCTGTGACCTTGAGTTTAGCTGTTTCGCCCGGGTAGATTTCTGTCTTGTTGAGCGACACTTCGAGCCCGATGGTGAACATTTGGAGTGACCGAATGTTGAGCACAGAGCGCCCCTCGTTGGTGATTTCAATCTCGCCCTTCTTCTTATCTTTGCCGTCGAAGCTGCCCATTTCGAGGCTTCCGGCCGACAGTCTCATCTTCGGCGCCTTGGCACGCTGGTCTGACGTCATGCGCTCAAAGCCCGGAAGGAGCACCGTGGAGATGCTGATTTCCTTGTCCTGCGACACCTTGTCGCCGAGGAACGAGCCGAGATAGACCGACGTCTGGGTCAGTCCGAGGTCGCGAAGACGGTAGGAGTCGAGCATGATGGTGGCTGTGGCAGAGTGGCCCGGCGCAATCTTCGAGGGCGTAATCTCCGCTCTGAGGTAGTCGGGCAGGTGCATGATGACCGGCTCGGCGGTCTCTGTGCCATTGTTCTTGATATGTATTTTCTGGAAGGGACGGTCGCCGCGGTTCACGTTGTCGAACTCAATGTTGTTCACATCCGCAGACAGCTCGCCCATCTGGAAGGGGTATTTGCCTTGGAAATCGGTAACCTCGCCCACCACGACACCGCTCAGCGAGAGCGTCATCGGCTCGCCTGAGGCGTTGCTGTAGATGCCAATCTGTTTGGTGAAATGTCCCATCTGCTTGGCGTCGTAGGTGGTAGTGATGAGGAAAGTCTTGCCGGCGGCAATAGGGTCTCGCGGAAAACTAACGGTGGTGCAGCCACAATCGGTGCGCACTTCCTTAATCAGCAAAGGCTGATTGCCGCTGTTTCTCAGTTCAAAATCGGCCGTCACGGGGTGTTTGAAAGCAATCTGACCACAGTCTATGGTCTTGTTTTCTGTGGTGATTTCCTGCGCACTGCCGCTCATCGACATGAGCATGAGCAGTGCTGCAGACATATATTTCTTATTCATTTTTCCTTAATGGGTTTCCTGATCAATATTGTTCTACATCGGTTAACGGCTTACGTGGATGGCCTTGGCAGCTTCGCGACCTGAGAATTCAGGACTGTAGGCACACTGAGCCGTGCATATTCCACTGGTGTAGTCGCCCTCGCGGTCGATGTAGTAAGTGGTCTCCACGATGTGCTTACCCTTGGCCAGCTGGTCGAAATAATAGTTCGTCACATTGTCCTGGGGGGCACAATAGTAGCCTCCGCGGTATCCGCTGAGCTGCTCGGCGGGCTCCAAACAGGCGGCTCGCTTATCCTGAACCTGCACGAAGTCGTAGTCGCGGTCGGCCGTAATGGTGATGCGCACCGTCACTTTGTCGCCTACCTTGAAGTTCGTGGAGCCGTTGTCCTTGTTGCTTGCGATAATCTCGCGCTTTACAGTCATACCCGAAGCAGCATTGTCTACGTCGGTAGCCTTTTGCCAATACTGGGCATAGAGTGCGCCCCAAGAGGTTCCGGCAGAGGTCTTTTCGGCGGTGAAGGTGTTGCCTTGAGCAGGCTGAACAGAGGTCTTCACATAGCCCAGACCAGCCGTTGCCTTGGGCAACTCGATGGCTTGTCCGTCTATCTTCAGTGTCGATTGCTCGCCATTGGCCAGCTTACTCATGTCGGCCTTGCCATGGTTATCGGCGAGGAACGCATAGACAGCGTCCACAGCGTTGAGCGGCGTGGCCCATCCGGTGGTGCGTTTCTCCTGCAAAAGCCAGCGCTGCAGGTCCTCCACGGTCTTGCTGTCGGCAGAGTTGAGGGCCTTCATAGCCTCGATAGCAGCCACCTGAGTGGGGATTTTATAGTCGAACCAGCTATAGTAAGCCTTCTTCGTGTCGTAGTAACGGCCCATCTCTTCCTTATAGACGGCATACTCGTTGAGGCTTTGCAGATAGTCTTTGGCGTGCTGCGTCTTGCCATATTGGGCCAAGATGATGGCGGCTCCAGCCTTTCCATAGATGGTGAGCTCGGTGGGCATCTTGTCCAATAAGGCCACGAGATACTTCACGTCACTGGTTTCCGGTCGTTTGGCCAGGGCGTTGGCATAGAGGTAATTGCAGGCCGTCTCGCTCGGATAGAGGTGTTTGGAGCCCTTCTTCTCCTGCTTCTTCAGCTCGGAAACCTCCTCGGCCATGCGGCGATCGAGGTAGGAGAAGGCCTGTGAGAGCATCTCACGGGTGGAGGTCTGAGCGCCCACCATGCTGTTGAGACGCGTAAGAATCTTCACCACGGCCATGGTCATGTAGGTGCTTCCGCGCATTCCCGGCCACCAAGAGAATGATCCATCTGGGTTCTGGAGGTCCTTGAGCTTGGAGGTGAAGGTGGAGAGGCGATAGCCGATAGCCGATTCGTCGAGGTAGTTGATGAGCTGTTGCTTCTGCGAAGTCTCGTTGGTGGCATCGGCCACCCATGGAGTTTCAGAGAGCACCATGGTCTTGAGGTCCTCATTTTTCTGCAGATTACTCATCAGAGAAGTCTCCTTTCCGGTTTCCTGCTGCCAGAGTTTCAGCGTCTGTCCGATAGCAGGCGACGACTGGAGGAGGCTTTGTCCGATGGTGTTGGCATAGATAGCCGCAGCCAGCGAGATGGCATTGCGGTCGTAAGGAGTAGCCACTGTGGGCAGCGCCTGCACCATGAGCCATGCCGGATTGTTGGTATATTCCACCGTGAGCCTGTTGTTTCGGTCGTTCACGGGGAAGAGTTTGCTGATGTCTATGGTCTTTGTGCCAGCCCCGTTCTGGGTGAAAGGCACGGTCGTGGTAACGTATTCGCGGTTGGGCAACAGCGGGAGATAGTGTTGTTCACCATCGCTGAATCCCTTGCCCTCTGCTATAACGCGGACGATATACAGATTATTGCCCTTGTTCACCGTAGCCAGTTGGTCGGCGTCTACGTCGAAGTTGACGCTCTCTGTCTTGCTGGCGTCTATGGCAAAAGGCTTGGTCCATTCGCTCACTACGGCTTCATTCTCCGGGTCTAAGAGCTGCAAGCGGGCAGTTCCGGTAGCCCGACGCTCCGAGGTATTGAAGATACGGGTGGAGAACAGAGCCTTGTCGCCCATGCGGATGAATCGTGGAAGGTTGGGCTGCACCATCACAGTCTTCTTCGCTACGGCCTCGGCGTCGATCTGACCATAGTTGATTTGCTCGTCGTGGGCTAAGCCCATGAAGCGCCAAGTGGTGACGCTCTCGGGCAGAGTAAAGCGGATGGCCACATTGCCTTGGGCGTCGGCGGTGAGGGCGGGGTAGAAGAAGGCGGTCTCGTTGAGGTTCTCGCGCATCTGCACCTGGCCTTGCCCCTGCAGTCCCTGCCCGTCGGTCTGGCCCTTTCCA
Source organism: Prevotella sp. UBA1705 (assembly GCA_002317385.1). Taxonomy (GTDB): domain Bacteria; phylum Bacteroidota; class Bacteroidia; order Bacteroidales; family Bacteroidaceae; genus Prevotella. Next base: position 6,998 of record DCJH01000064.1, read on the forward strand.
GCCTTTTCAGAGTCTTGCTGATTGGCCTTCATCTCCTCCTCTCCCAGCGCACCGGTAGCGGATTTGGCCTGCATCGCCTCGGGCGCAGCAGCATCGGCACTCATGGTCTGCACCATTCTCTTGCTGCCGCGGATGCGTAAATCAGCTCTGCCTGTGGCCATCATCATCGGCCGTGAGCGGGTAAAGAAAGTATAAGGAGATATGAATTCAAACATCTGCTCGTCCCAGTGGGTGATGTCGAGCTCACGTTCGGGCAGTGACTTGAAGTCCTGGAAACCATAGAGTCCCACCGTTCCGTCGTTTCCGCCAAACCATTTTGCCCAAGGCGTATTGAGCGAATAGTTGTTGGAGAAAGTCCAGTTGTGGGTCTTGATGGCATCGAGACTCTTGTCGTACATAGCGGCCAGGAGTTGCGATTTGGCCGGTTTTCCGTCGGGAGAGAGTATCTGGAGCGTCCACTCCTCCTTCTGTCCGGGAGTGAGTTTGTTGCGGAACGTCTTCCAAGAGAGCTTCAGTTGGTTGTCGGGCACGGGCCGCTGCAACGATAGGCTGTGCTCATAGAGACGACCGCGGCGTACCCATGCCATGCTGATGGTGATGCCATCGCCATAGGAAGGCTTATAGGTGAGCTTCTCGGTGTGTACTTCATTGCTGAGCACCTTGCTGCCTTTCTCCAGAATCTTGTTGCCGCAGTATACCGAATAATATATGTGTGTATCCTCGTCGGAGGTGCCCACCTGCAGATAGATGGGCTTGCCGTCGTTGGGGAACTGGCTTCCCGATACATAGAACCAGTCGTGGGTCTCCACCACCGGCTTCTTGTCGGTGTAGCTGAAGAGCACGAATTCCTGCTTTACGGTGTCGTTCTCGCAGATGCCTTCAAGGTGATGCTTCCCCGAATTGAGCTTCTGGTCGATGGCCATCTCCTTGTTGGCGGCTCCAATCTTCCATGCGCCGCCATCGATACGATAGCGTACCACGCCCTCAATCTCCTGCCCGGCAACGTTCTTGCGGGTAAAGGTGAGGGTCTTCAGACTGTCGCGAAGCTGACGGTTGGGGAGGTCGACGGTGAGAAATGACGACCGATTGCTCAGCGGAAGTGAGGTCTGTCCCTCGCGTGTCTCGCCCGAAACGTCGGTCACCTTGGCACTGACCACCATATTATATAGTACGGGTCGGTCGAGTGCCTGCCTGTCGGGATACATCATGGGCATCTTGACCATGAAACTGCCATCATCGGCCGTCACGGTGGAGTCGGTGAGCAGGTCGCTGGATTCGTCGTTACCGAACCATCTCCACCATACGCTCTGTCGGCGGCTGACGGTGTAGCTCACCTTAGCGCCCTGCACCGGCACACCGGCGTAGCTCTTGGCTGTGCCCTTCACGAGCACGGTGTCGCCGGCATGGTACTCCTTCTTGTAAGGCTCAAACTCTACCTGGAACGTAGGCCGCTTGTACTGCTCCACATTGAACGAGATAGAGTTACTCATGTGAGTACCCTTGGCAACGATGTTGAATCGGCCGGTGAGCCCATTCTGTGGCAGGGTGAAATCGGTCGAAGCCGTACCAAACCGGTCGGTCCTCACCTTGTTGGTGGCCACCTCCTTGCCATTGGCGTCGAGCAGGCGGAAGGCAATCTCCTCATCGGCTGCCGCGTTAGACTTCAGCGTCCGGTTGTCGGTGCTCCACGAAATCGCTGTGGCATGCACCTGCTGACCGGGGCGATAGAGCGAGCGGTCGGTATAGATGCTCATGCGATGCTCTAATGGAGACTTCTCCCAATGGTTGTAGTAGCCATTGACATCGAACTTACCGCAGGCGCGGTCGTCGTCGGTATAGACATAGATTTCGGGGCGGTTGCGCTTCCACTGGTAGTAGGCCTCACCGCTTTTGTTGGTTGTAAGCCTATCCACGGTTTGCTTCTCGTTGTCGTAGATGCCGCCCGTGGTGAGCTCTATGGTAGCTCCGGGCACCGGCTTTCCGGTGGTGGCATTGACCACCACAAACCGATAGGTGTTGTCGGGCTGTGCCTCGTGCATCACGAAGAGGTCGCTCACACGGAGCAGCGCGCGCTGTGGGGCAATGTCTTTATTGTCGGTTGTGGCCTCGATGAGGTAGACGCCGATGGGCAGTCCCTCCAAGGTGATGGAGTCGGAATTCTCTTTCCATGCCGGCTGACCGATGTAGCGGCGCTGCACGGTCTGCGCAGAGCCTGGGAAGATGAGCTTCTGCAGCTTGGCATAGTCGTCCTTGTCGTTGGGGTTGAGCTCGGTGTTGCCGTTCACGTTGAGCCGATAGACGTTCACATTGAGCTCGCCCACGTTGCGGATGGAGTTCACGCGGAGCAGACGTTCGGCATTGGGCAGCAGCATGTAGTCGCCGATATTGATGTTAAACGACGGCCTCTGCAGGTCGCTCAGGGCATTGCGTAGCAGGTTCATGCGGGGCCACGCCCCCCAGCGGCTGAGGGCATAGTTGATGTAGTTCACGCGGTCTTCGACCGTGGCGTCGTTCGATTTCGACATGAAATCGTAGTGCTCAATGGCCAGTTCGCCGGCCTCGCGCAGGTCGGCATACACGCGGATGAGCGAGTCTACCACCTGCAGATACTTCGATTTGCGGCACTCGCATTCGCCGCTCTGGCGCTTGGCAATGATCTCATAGCTGGCGCTGATGCAAGCCGCGGCGCGGTTGCCTTTGCTCGTGTAGTATTCCCGAAGCGTGGTGAAGTCGCCTGCTTCGAAGCCGAGCACGTGGAGCAGGTCGTCGTAGAATATCTTGCTGTCGATACCGTTGAGCAGGGCAGGCTCGTATTCGTGGTCCTCATGCTGGGCCAGCAGCTGGGGGTTCTCCATGGAACGGGCAAACCACTGCTTGCTCTTGGCATCGCCTTGGGGCTGGTTTTTGTAGATGTTTCCCAGCACGGAAGCATACACAGCCTTGAGCACGGGGTCCTTGGCGGCCTGTGCCCGCTGCTCTATGCGCTCTATCTCCACCTCCGTGGAGTCGGGCGAAATCTGTGTGCCCACGGCAGCCTGCATGAGCTGAGCCTTGAGCAACTGCCCATACTGAGACTCTTTCTCGGCCTTGGCCACAATCTGCCGCAGCCATTCTATCTGGGTCTTGGGCAAGTCTTTGGCCTGAGCCTCGGTCACTTTCTTCCAAAGAGAGGTATAACTTTCTCCGAACATGGAGAGCGGAATCAATATCATAACGAGCGTGTATATTACCTTTTTCATATGGAAAACTCTGGTTGATAATATTGCAAAGATAAAAAATAAAATTGTAAATTGGCTCAAACGGCGGTATGATTTATCATTTTTTCAAGGGTGGCGGGAGCCCCAGGGGCTCTCGCTGCTCAGACCAGTTGGGCGGGTCGGACCAGTCGGAAGACAGCCCAGCTGTCAAGATTGTTCACCAATCATTTTTTCTCTACTATTTTCTGAAATGCCTGCCACAGCCCCAATCTTGCACCATACAGACCGGATTTCGCTGCAGTTTTCACCTTTTTTAGCATCAAAAAGGCCTTTTTTGCCTTTCTATTTGGCCTGTTTCGCAGGATGAATAGGGCTTGATGGACGGACGAATCGGTACTAATCGCCGGACGAAAAGATAGTTATCGCCAAACGGCAAAGTGTCAAAGAATTACAAGTGGCTGACTGATAGCCTTCTCCCGAATGGCTCATTTTGGCGAAATTTTGGCCGGCCGACCAGCTTCCGGCGCTGGATGGCGCACAGCATTTCAGGCTTCAATTTATTTCATGGGAATTAAATGTTCAGGCTTCGAAAGTGAGTCAATAAAAGTTGAAAATAGATACAGTTTTCCCAGAAAAGTTTTCTGATGGTAGGGTGGGGTGGAAAAGGGACAAAGAAAAAAGGAACCTACCCATCACGAGCCGGTTCCTTCAAAAAACAGTAATTAACTCAAAATTTATAATCTATTGACTTGCTTCACATGAATGATGTTGCAAAGATAACGCAAAGTTGTTGATATTTATTATACCCTTCATAATTTTTATAATGTATTAACAATTCTCTCTGTATATCGTTTGTTTGCTATGATTATGAGAAAAATATGATATTGTAAAATGTTGAAATAATTTTAATTTAGTGTTGAATATTAATTCATTCCATTTCCAATATTGTATCCTGGATACGCAAAGACTTTTTTCAAGAGGTAAAAATGAGAAACGGGGCCTGTCCGACGATGTGGACAAACCCCGTTTCAGGTGTTATGTGAGAGCCTTTTTGGCCTATATTTTCAGCCTTGAAATAAGTGTTAAGTTTTCTGTAAATAGAGACCGTGAGTAGGTCTTTGCGACAGGCTGGAATCGCTAAGCTTGCGCGGCCTTGTTAAACTGTTGCATGAGCCATTCGTTCTGCTCCTCGATAGTCATGTAACTGTTGTCGAGCTCTATGGCATCATCGGCCTTCTTGAGCGGCGACACGTCGCGATGGGTGTCGATATAGTCGCGCTCCTGCACGTTTTTCAGTATCTCGGCATAGTCGGCAGGCTGTCCCTTGCCCTTCAGTTCGTCGTAACGGCGCTGCGCGCGCACCTCGGCCGAGGCCGTGACAAATATTTTCAACTCGGCGTCGGGGAAGACGGTGGTGCCAATATCGCGCCCATCCATCACGATTCCCTTATCGCGCCCCATCTGCTGCTGCTGGGCCACCATGGCCGTGCGCACGAAGGGGATGGTGGCGATAGGGCTCACGTGGGAGCTCACCTCCATACCACGAATCTGCTGTTCCACCAGTTCGCCGTTGAGATAGGTGTCGGGGCGTCCGGCCTCGGCATTGAACTTGAACGAGATGCAGATGTCGTTCATCTGCCGTTCGAGCTCGTCTACCTTCACGCTGCCGTCCTCGTTGAAGAGGTTGTGGCGCATGGCGAAGAGGGTTACAGAGCGATACATGGCGCCCGTGTCTACGTAGACATAACCTAATTTCTTGGCCAAGTCTTTGGCCATCGTGCTTTTTCCGCACGAAGAGAAGCCATCAATGGCTATCGTAATCTTTCTCATCATCTGTTGGGATAATACTATTCTATAGACTGTAGGCAAGGCTCAGCACAACGCTGGAGCTCGACACATGATACTTTCCGTAGGCCAGGTTGAGCTTGAAACGCTCCAGATTGATGCCCGTACCCAAGGAAAGCCCTGCCCCGTGGCTGCTGCTCTTACCGTCGGTCGATGTGATTTTCATTTCGTTGGCGCGCCTGAAGTTGTAGCCTCCGCCTATCCAGAAATTGTCGGATAGCAGGAATTCGGCGCCCAGTACAATATGGTTGATCAGTTTATAATCCAAGTGGTTGAGGTCTACGAGCGTTGCCGAGAGTCGGATGGGAGCCGCGGCAAACCGCTTGCTCACGCCCATATGCACGTCGATGGGCATTTTCTCGAAGTTCTCGTCGTAGGCCTTGAGCTGTCCGCCGAGGTTTTTCACCACTGCCGAGACCGACCATTCGTGGTCTGGGTCGTAGTAGTTCAGGCCGAGGTCTACGCCGAATCCTATGGAGTTGTAGCTGCCGATATACGACGTGATGAACTTGGCCGCTATACCGCCAGCCAGTCGGTTGCCCAGCATATAGGAGAAATAGCCGGCCACCGAGATGTCGCGGACCGTGAATTCTCCCGTCTGCACGTTGTTCTCGTCTACCTCCTTCATCTTCCCATAGTCCATGAACTGCCCGGAGACAGCCCACGAAGCCCGTTCCTTCACCACGCGGTTGAAGGATGCGCTGGCCGTGTTGGCCCCCGACATATAGTTCATATAGTTGAGGTTGATGGTCTTGTCGGATACCGACGACAAGAGAGCGGGATTGTTGAAAATAAGCGCTTCGTCGTCCTCGATGAGGGAAACATTGTCGCCTCCAAGGGCCGCGGCATGGGCACTGACAGGCAATCGGAGGAAGTTGTATTCCGTCTGGCTCTCCGTCTGGGCAGAGGCAATGCCTGCCCAAAGAGGGAGGAGGATGGCTAAAACGGCTTTTTTCATTTAAAATTCCTAATTATTCGGCAAAGATACTGCTTTTCTGAAGATTGTGTGTAAATTTGCATCATGATTTCGTTAAATTAACGAGTCTACAGGAATAATATTGCAATGGAAATCAAGAAGAGTGATAAGGCCAATTTAGAGAACCGCCGCCTGGAAGGATTCCTGCTGGGTTTGGTCTGTGCTCTGGCCTTGTTGTTTGCCGGATTGGAATATACCAGTAGGCCGGAAGCCCCCGAGAGCGACAGCGAGATGCTCGACGATCTCTCCGAAGAGATGGATCTTATGCCGGCCATGGATACCAAAGACATGATTTCCGCAGCCCCCGCCCCGGCCTCGAAGGCCATCACCCAGCAGGTGAAAGAGGTGGAAAAGACGGCCGACAATACGCAGGCTATCGCCCCTGTGACCAGCAAACTGGTGATAGGAGAGGGCGAGAGCGTGACCAAGGACGCCAATGTGACCGAGGCATTGCCACAGACTCCGGTGGCCGAAGACGACAATGTGCTGCGCACCGTGGAGCAGTTGCCGGAATTTCCGGGGGGTATGGTGGAGTTCATGAAGTGGCTCACGCGCAACCTCCACTATCCCGTGCTGGCCATGCAACAGCGCATCGAGGGCAAGGTGGTGGTGTCGTTCATCGTCAACAAGGATGGCTCGATTGCCAATCCGAAGATTGAGCGGTCGGCCAATCCGTTGTTGGACAGTGAGGCGCTGCGTGTCATCAAGATGATGCCCAAATGGAAACCAGGTATCATGAATGAGAAACCTTGCCGCACATTGTTTGCCATTCCTGTGAATTTCAAGATTTAGCAACCCCAATTTATACTAAGAACTATACACGATCATGATGATTTATACAGCCGACGAAATCCTGCAGAAGGTCAATCAGTTTATGGAACAGCTGGCCATAGACCGCCAGCCCGCCAACCTCTACGACCCCGTGAGATACGTACTCTCTATGGGTGGCAAGCGCATCAGGCCCACGCTCATGCTGTTGGGCTACAACCTGTTCAAGGAAGACGTGGAGACCATCCTCATGCAGGCTGTGGGTCTGGAGACCTATCACAACTATACGCTGTTGCACGACGACCTCATGGACAATGCCGACCTGCGTCGCGGCCATGAGACGGTGCACAAGAAGTGGAACGCCAACCAGGCCATCCTCTCGGGAGACTCTATGCTTGTGCTGGCCTATCAGCGCATGGCTGCCTGCCGTGAGGACAAGCTGAAGGCGGTGCTCGACCTCTTTACGCGCACGGCCTTGGAGATAGGCGAGGGCCAGCAGTATGACATCGACTTTGAGACTCGTAACGATGTGAGCGAGGACGAGTACATAGAGATGATTCGTCTCAAGACCAGCGTACTCCTGGCATGTGCCTTGAAGATTGGCGCCCTGCTGGCCGGGGCCCCCGAGGACGATGCCGAGAACCTCTATAAGTTTGGTGAACAGATTGGTCTGGCGTTCCAGTTGCAGGACGACTACCTCGATGTCTATGGCGATCCGAAGGTCTTTGGCAAGGCCGTAGGTGGCGACATCACGTCGAATAAGAAGACCTACATGCTCATCAATGCCTTCAATCGCGCCAACGCCGAGCAGGCTCAGCAACTCAGGCGGTGGGTCGAGGCAGAGACCTTCGACCGCGACGAGAAGGTGAAGGCCATGACCGAACTCTACAATCAGATAGGCATCGATCAGTTGGCACAGCAGAAAATACTCTATTATTTCAACGAGAGCAAGCGCTATATCGACGCTGTGAAGGTGGCGGAGGAGCGTAAACAGGAACTGAGAGCCTACGCCGAGCGCATGATGGAGCGTAAATATTAAATAGGTGTAGCATGCTTCGATTCATAGATACCCATGCCCATCTCGACGGAGAGGAGTTCAGAGACGACCTCCCGGAGACTATCGTTCGAGCCCAGGAGGCTGGGGTGGGGGCGATATTGGTGCCGGCCATCGACGGGAACTCTATCTCGTCGGTGATGAAGGTGTGCCGCGCCTATCCCGGATATTGCTATCCGATGATAGGCCTTCAGCCCGAGGAGGTGAAGGAAGACTGGGTTTCTGTGCTCGAAACCATGCGCCATGCCTTGGAGGAAAACCTGCGGGAGGAAGCCCATTCGCCCTGGAAATATATTGCAGTAGGTGAGTGTGGGCTCGATTTCTACTGGAGTAGGGAGTTTGAGAAAGAGCAGTTGGCAGCCTTCGAAGAGCAGGTGAGATGGTCGGTGGAATACCAGTTGCCCCTCATGATCCATTGTCGTAAGGCGCAGAATGAGATGCTGCACGTGTTGAAGCCCTACGCCAAGGAATTGCCTGGCGGTGTGTTCCATTGCTTCACCGGTAACCAGAAGGAGGCCGAAGCATTCCTCCAGATGGAGCGGTTCTGCCTCGGCATCGGTGGTGTGTCTACGTTCAAGAGCAGTCATCTGCGTGAAGACTTGCCGGCAGCCGTGCCTTTGGAGCACATCGTTCTGGAGACCGACAGCCCCTATATGGCCCCGGTGCCCCATCGTGGACAGCGCAATGAGAGTGCCTTTGTGGAGCAGGTGTTGCAGACGTTGGCACAGAGTTATGGGGTCTCTACCATGGAGTTGGCTCGAGTGACCAATGCCAATGTCAAGCGATTGTTTGGCGTGGAGGTCAGCGATTAGCCGACTTAAATCATTAAAGAATTATAAAAATCCCGACTTTTCCGTAATATTTAAGCGAAATGTAATACTTTTGCACTCGCAAACAGAGTTGCAGGGTTAGACCATAAAGGGAAAGATGCTCGAGTGGTTGAAGAGGC
>DCJH01000016.1:0-556 GCA_002317385.1 Prevotella sp. UBA1705
GTCCATGTAGCGCAGGTAGTAGGCGCTCGAACCGGCAAATCCCGGCATGGTGTAGAGGTCGATAGGGAAAACCGAAACGTTGTCAATCAGGGTATTCTCCACAATCTTGTTCTGCTTCGTGTCCCATGCCCATTTCTCGGCGCGGCCCAATGGAGGCTCGCCCGTCTCGGTGGGCTTATACTCCTTGATCTCGGGCAACTCGATGGGAAGACACTCCTCGGGAATCATCTTGGGGATGCCGTTGTCGTAGTAGACGGGGAACGGCTCACCCCAATAGCGCTGGCGGGAGAAGATGGCGTCGCGGATGCGGTAGTTCACCTTCACCCTTCCGATGCCCTTATCGGTCACAAACTGCTTCGTGGCGGCTATGGCTTCCTTCACCGTCAAGCCGTTGAGGCTGAACCCATCTACGCTTGCCTTGCCTGCCATGGGCGAGTTGCCCACGATGCCTTCCTTAGCGTCGAAGCTCTCCTCCGACACGTCGGCGCCCTCGATGAGCGGAATGATGGGCAGGCCGAAATGCTTGGCAAACGCATAGTCGCGGCTGTCGTGGGCC
>DCJH01000016.1:622-1012 GCA_002317385.1 Prevotella sp. UBA1705
CCGGTAAAGGGATTGATGGCATAGGAGCCGGAAAACACACCCGTCACCTTGCGATCGGACATACGGTCGAGCTCTGTGCGCTTCTTCACATAGTCCAGATAGTCGTCCACTTCGGCCTTCTGCTCAGCCGTAGTAAGCTGTGCAACATAGTCCGACTCGGGCGCAAGCACCATGAAGGTCACGCCAAACATGGTGTCGGCACGGGTGGTAAAAATCGTAATCTCTAAGTCGGAATTCTGAATCTTGAATTCCACCTCAGTGCCTTCCGAACGTCCAATCCAGTTCTTCTGGGTCTCGGTGATAGAGTCGCTCCACTCCACGGTGTCCAGACCGTCGAGCAGTCGCTGCGCGTAGGCCGACACACGGAGGCACCATTGGCTCATCTTCTTC
>DCJH01000016.1:1068-28737 GCA_002317385.1 Prevotella sp. UBA1705
CACCAGTTCACCATCGTCTCGCCCTTATAGGCTATGCGATAGTTCATCAGCACGCGGCTCTGAGCGGCTTCGTCCATGGCGTTCCACTCCTCAGCGCTGAACGACAGCGTGTCGTCCGACTGCGCCACGTGCAGTCCCTGGGTGCCCTGAGCCTGGAAATGCTCCACGAGCTTGTCGATGGGCTGGGCCTTCTGCAGCTCGGTGTCGAAATAAGAATCAAACATTCGCTCAAAGGCCCACTGCGTCCAGTGATAGTATTCGGGGTCGCAGGTGCGCACCTCGCGGTCCCAGTCGAAGCAGAATCCAATCTTGTCGAGCTGCTCGCGATAGTGGTTGATATTCTCTTCGGTGGTGATGGCCGGATGCTGTCCGGTCTTGATGGCATACTGTTCGGCAGGCAGGCCGTAGGCATCGTAGCCCATCGGATTGAGCACGTTGAATCCATTCTGTCGCTTATAGCGTGCATAGATGTCGCTGGCGATATATCCGAGCGGATGGCCCACATGGAGTCCGGCCCCCGAGGGGTATGGGAACATGTTCAAAACATAGTATTTCGGGCGATTGGGGTCTTCCACAACCTTATAGGTTTTCTGCTCTACCCATCGCTCTTGCCATTTCTTTTCGATATCACTGAAGTTGTATTCCATTATAGTGTGTTGTGTTTATATTCCTGCTTGAAGCATAGATAATTGCAAAGTTAGTGAGAAAAAACAGAAAGCGCAAAGGAAAATGGAAAAAGAATTTTGGCCTTTGCATCGCTCGGTGGGTGATTCATGGGGGTGGAATCATATTTTTGGGATAACCCCATAGGGGGTTATTCGGTAGGTCGCCATGCCGCATGGCGCCGTAAAAATCCCCTACTGGATGGCCGATTGCACTGCGATGAGAGTGTAGGGACATGCCCCGTGCATGTCCGCACCGCCGCATGGCGACGTAAAATTTCCCTTTCAGCGCCTCGCGATGAAAGGTCCTCTCTGTGTCCTCCAAGAATTATTGCAGGCCCAAAAGCGCCAGCCTCTGTGTTGTCTGTGGCCTCTGTGTGAGGAAAAACAGCCTCCCAAGCGATAACAATCAGACATAGGCCTCCCCCTCCGGCGGTGCGGACATGCACGGGGCATGTCCCTACTGGTAAACGAATGTGCCCATTCTCTTTCCACTCTGCGCCTCTGCGTGAGAAAAAAATGATGATGAAATAATTTGAAAAAGGCGGTGCAAAGGCTGAAAATAATGAGGAATGACAGGAACTCACACTAAAAATCGTGAAAAAACGAGCAAAAAATCAACTCTCTGTGAGACAGTCATTTATCAAGAACGACAAAGGATTGGCAGGGGAAAGAGCACCTTCTCCAATCGAGATTAGTACCTTATTGCAAGGCGATTACTACCTTTTCGCCCGACGATTTGGCCTCTATCGCCGACTTCTTTCCACGTTTTAGCCACGCGAAAACATAGCTTTCGCAGAGGGATGAGGCCGTTTAGCGCTCCAAAAACCCACTCCCAAGGCTCAAAATTCCGCAAAAATCCCTCATAAAACTCCTATCTGAAGCAGTAAAAACGCTGAATAATCCTGACAAGAATAGCTATTCCATAGGTAGAAACAACCTATGGAGAGGGGCAATAAAACGAAAGATTGAGAGCAGAATCAAGGCACAATTGCGCCAAGAAATGCGGGTTACAATTGCCCCGCCTCCACCTGAAGCACTATTCGCTCGGTGAGTCGGTCCACGCCATCGGGGTCGTATTGCTTTTTCAGACTGGCGCCAAACACCCACGCGAAGGCCTGATAGAATCCTGCGCGGATAGGTCCGAGAAATCCCTTGATGAGGTCGTAGCTCGAACTGTTGCACTCGCGGTAGACCAGACGGATGAGCAGTTTGCCCTGGCTGTAGGAGAGTTTCTTCATGCGCGGGGTATATTCCTGCTTGATGCTCGCCTCTACAAGCTTCATGTGCTCGTCGCGCGCCTTCTTGTTGGGCAGCGTTTCGAGATAGTCGCCCGTCTCGATAATGATGCGGTTCACCTCCTTGGCGATGGGCAGCACCTTCTTGATGTTATACACCAGACGGTTGTAGGCCGCCCGCTGCTTGGCGTCTTTGAACACCGGTGGCGAGAACACCCACACGTTGTTCATCTCTACATACTGTATGGAATCGCCGCCCACCAGCACCTTGCCCATCTTCACCATCGGCACAAACGTGGGGCTGTCCATATCCACCTCCCTGTCTTCGGGGTTGATATAGCCTGGGCGGTCGCTCTGGGCAAATAGTCCCAACGACAGCGACAGCATGAGTAAGATGAAAGATAGCCTTCTCATTTCTGGTGCAAAAATACAATCTATTTTGGCACTGACAAAGAGAATAGGTTTAAAAATTCTGAAGGAGAGTAGACAGTGAGAGCCGACTTGTCGAATCCCGACTTGTCTCTTGTCACAATACAATCGGCTTCTTCGTCCTTGGCACAGTGGTATTGCACCGCGTCTTCGAAGTCTTTCCAGTCTGCCTTCAGGCTCTCAGCAATATGGTATGCACTGATATCCAGACAGTTTACGTATGCGTTGCAGCCGTCTATTTTGCTCTTCAGTTCTTGCTGGTCTATGTGATAATGCCGCCCTATATATATGGTATTGACAATGGTTAGGGCCGAAACACACAGTTGCACCCTGTGTGTCATACCCAAGGCAAATATCATCTTCGCCTCTTCGGCAAAGGGTTCACGGTGACAAATGAGGTCAACGAAGATGTTGGTATCGAGAAAAGCCTTCATCATTCCATGTATTTTTCTATCCTCAAATGCTTTCCATCCTCTTCGGGGGGCACCGGCTGGCCAGTGGATACCGACATGGAATCGAGGAGCTTTAAGGCCTCCTCAAAGCTCATTTCCGTCTCCTTGGTCTGCTTTTTCCTGACCAACTTGCTCAGTCTCTTCACCAATTTCTCTAATGACTGGGCATTCAGATTGCTGGCCAAAGTGTAGAGAGCGTCCTCGCTGGCGTGCTCGTTATGTATAGAATAGGTCTCCATAAATATATTCCTCCATTGCAAATATAAGGCTTTTTGCATGTAATCCCATGTTTTTGAGCAATTTATTTTTCAAATCCTTGTGGCTTTTGCCATAATCTCCTATATTTGCCGATGATTCAAACTCTATACCTACCATGCTGCGCCAACTACTTGCTCTATCCATATTATTATGCTCTGTCGTGCCCCTCTCCTCCCAAACCCTGAAGTCTTGGGAGGAATATTTCAGCCAGATGGGGCAGCGGGAGGATGCCGAGTCGGAGGGCTGGGAGCAGACTTACGAGGAGTTGAGCGAGATGGCAGACCATAAACTCGACCTCAACCGATGCAGCCGGGAGGACCTGCAGCGCCTGCCGTTTCTCTCGGCACAGCAGATCATGGACCTCATGGAATACCGCGACCGGGCGAGGCGCATAGAGTCGGTGGTGGAGCTGCGGCTCATCCCCTCGATGGAATGGCGCGACGTGGAGATGCTGCTGCAGTTTGTGGAGGTCAGGCCCGAGGTGCGCCGCGACACGCTGCCGTCGCTGCGCCAGCTGCTCCGCTATGGCCGGCACGAGCTGGTGGGCACGCTCAAGCTGCCCTTCTACACCCGACGGGGCGACGAGAACGGCTATCTGGGCTACAAATACAAGCATTGGCTGCGCTACACCTTTACCTCCACCCAGCACGTGAAGGCCGGCCTCGTGGCCTCGCAGGATGCCGGCGAGCCCTTCTTCGCGGGCAGAAACAGTCTGGGCTACGACTTCTATTCGGCCTATCTGCTGCTGCGCGATGTGGGCCGCATACGCGCGTTGGCCCTCGGTCGCTACCGCCTGCGACTGGGCATGGGACTCATCATGAACAACTCCTTTGGCTTAGGCAAACTCAACACGCTCGCAATGCTCGGGCGGTCGGGCAATCATATCTATGCCCACAGCAGCCGATTGGAGGCCAACTACCTGCAGGGCGCGGCGTCAACGGTGACCCTTGCCCGAGGCTTGGATGCCACGGCATTTGTGTCGTGGCGCCAGATCGATGCCACGCTCAACGCCGATTCCACCACCGTGGCCACCCTCCTGCGCTCGGGCTATCACCGCACGGAGAGCGAGATGGCGCGCCGCCGCAACACCTCGCAGTTGCTCACGGGCGGCAACCTCAACTTTTTCAGTCGAGGATTCCACGTGGGTGTCACGGCGCTCTACACCTCGTTCAGTCGTGAGCTGCGTCCCGACGTCTCGACGCTCTATAGGCGATGGTATGCCTCGGGCTCACGGTTCTGGAACGCGAGCATCGACTACGGCTACATTTCGGGCCGGCTCAATGTGGCCGGCGAGACCGCCACGGGCACCCGGGGCAGCGTGGCCACTATCAATAGCGTGAGCTATCAGCTGCTGTCCAACCTCTCGCTCATGGCCCTTCAGCGCTATTATCCCTACCAGTTCTGCGCTGTCTTCGGCGAGAGTTTTGCCGACGGCGGGGCGGTGAACAATGAGAGCGGGGTGTATCTCGGCGGCAACTGGGCACCCATGAGGGGCATGGCGGTGGTGTTCTACACCGACGTGGCCTATTTCGCATGGCCCCGCTATCAGGCGTCTGCGGCCTCGCATAGCTGGGATCACTTCGTGCAGATGACCTATGAACGTGGCGCATGGGATTTCCTTGCGCGCTACAGAATGAAATGTAGGGAGCTCGACAACGATGCCAAAACGGCCTTGATCTATCGGAATGAGCATCGCGCCCGACTGGCCTTAGGCTACGACGGCGGCTCGTGGACCACTCGCACGCAGGCCGACATGAGCCTCTGCGCATTCGGACAGCATAGCTTCGGCTATATGATGACGGAGAATGCCACCTACCGCTACGGCCCCCTGCGACTGCAGGCCACACTGGGCTTTTTCCACACCGACGACTACAGTTCGCGCGTCTACGTCTACGAGCCGGGGCCGCTCTATCAGTTTTCCTTCCCTTCGTTCTACGGCGAGGGACTGCGATGGGCGCTCAGCGTGAGGGCCGACGTGGGTAGTCGCACCATGATGATGGCCAAACTGGGCTCCACCCGCTACTTCGACCGCGACTCGATGGGCAGCGGACTGCAGCAGGTAATGGGCCGCAGCATGACCGATCTGGAGGTGCAGCTGAGGCTGAAACTGTGAAAAAGGAGTGGGAAAAATGGGTTGGCAGGGTGTCAGCCCATAAGTTTGGCATACTCGTCCATCATCGATTGGGCGACGTCTGCGTTCTCAAAGCGCCTCACAAAGCTACGGCTCTGTGCCACGGCATCGTCTCTGAAGGGCTTGTCCGTGAGGTATTGGCTCACGGCCTGGGCCATGCCCGCCACGTCGTCGGGGTCTACATAGAGGCAGTGGGGGCCGCCGGCCTCCTCTAAGCACGAGCCCGTGGCGGCCACCACAGGCAGTCCGCTCTGGATGGCCTCGATGATGGGGATGCCGAATCCCTCGTATCGCGAGGGATAGACAAATAGCTGCGCCCCCTGATAGATGGCCGGGAGGTCGTCGTTGGGGATGCCGTGGAGCAGATGGAGACGGGGCGCGAGGCCGTGGTGCGCGGCATAGTCGGCCACCTGTCGGGCATAATTGGTGGGGCGTCCCACGGCCACGAGATGGAGGTCTGGGGGCAGCAGGCTCAGCGACTGGGCCGCAAGCATCAGGTTCTTGCGCTCCTCGATGCTGCCCACCTGGAGCATATAGCGGTCGGGAAGCTGGTATTTCCGCTTCACTTCGGCTATCTTTTCCTCGCTCACCGGGGCATGGAAGGCCGTGCCGCAGCTCTGATAAATCACGTCGATGCGGTCTGCGGGGAAGTCGGAATAGTGGAGAATGTCGCGCTTGGTGCACTCGCTGATGGCCACAATGCGGTCGGCTTCCCGCAGCGTGCGGTAGAATTTGCGCTTGTAGAGCTGCACGTCTATCCAGTGATAATACTCCGGATGGCGCAGGAAAATGAGGTCGTGGATGGTCACCAGGGTGCGGATGCCCGCCCGGCGGATGCCTGCAGGCAGCTCGCCCGATAGGCCGTGGAAGAGCGGAATGCCGTCGTTCACGAGATCGTTCACGATGCCACGGGAGCGCCAGAGGTCCTGGCAGATGCGGAGTTTTCGGCCAGAATAGACAAACTCCACACGCTCATGGGCCTCGACCTGGAGGCGAAGGTCGTCGCGCCCGCTATCGGGAGCATATAGCCTCAAGGTAGGACCGGCAGGCAGATGGGCCAGCGAATTGACCAGCGTCCGGCCGTAGTTGCCCAGTCCGGTGCCATTACCGACGATGCGCTTGGCATCAAATCCTATCATCTTTATTTTGTCCATGAGCGATGCAAATATACGAAAAAAAGATTATCTTTGCAGATATGAATGAAGAAAAAAAGATATCTGTCGTCATCAATACCTACAATGCTGAGAGGCATCTGCAGCCCGTGCTCGACGCGGTAAAGGGCTTTGATGAGATATTGATATGCGACATGGAAAGCACCGACGGCACGCTCGACATCGCCCGACGCAACGGTTGCCGCATCGTGACGTTTGAGAAAGGCAACCATATGAGTGCCGAGCCGGCCCGAACATTTGCCATTCAGAGCGCCAGTTGCCCGTGGGTGCTGGTGATCGACGCCGATGAGCTGGTGACACCGGCCCTCCACACCTATCTATATAGGCTCATTCAAGACCCCAACAGTCCGCAGGGACTGTATATTGCGCGCCGCAACCGGGTGATGAACGTGCTCGACAAGGGTCGATTGCGCGACTATCAGTTGAGGTTTTTCATCCGCGAGGGCACCGTCTGGCCGCCCTATGTGCACACGTTCCCGCAGGTCCAGGGGCGGGTGGAGAAGCTCAAGGACGATCCCGAGGCTATCCTTGTGCACCTCGATGAGAACTATCTGAGGGAGCGAATGGAGAAAACCAATCGCTATACCGATGGGGAAGTGATGAAGCGTGAGGGCAAGAGCTATGGCCTCGGTGCCCTGCTGTGGCGCCCGATGTGGCGATTTTTCAAGTCCTATTTCATGGACAGGGGATTCATGAACGGTCTGCCCGGCTTCATATCAAGTGTCATTGATGGGTTCTATCAGTTTCTCATGGTGGCCAAGATCATCGAGAAGCGTCTGCGGAAATAGGATTTCCGCAGGCCTGTCAATGGCTCATCCGCCGATGGTCTCTGTCGGGAAACAGCTTGGCAACGATGCCTTTCAGTTTCTCTGCCGTGTGCGACCGATGCACATAGACGGGTATCTGCCCAAACTGGATGTCGTCGAGCATCTTCAATTCGTCTTCCAACGAGGCATGGGTGAAATGCGATTTCAGCAGCATCTCGTTGGCCACTTTCTGCCATGCCCCCTTGTTGGCCCAGTAATGGCCGATCACATGCTTGGTCTCCAGCATGCGGGTACGCGATTTCTGAGCCATCTCATAGAGCGCTATAGATAGCGAATATTGTTCTATCACCACGCGCTCTGCCCCAGATTCCAGCATGCCGTCGCACAGGCCAAGGGCCATCTGCAGCGTGTCTTCCTTGAGTCGGCGGGGTATTCCCACCACGCCGGCAGTCCACATGCGATGCTTTTGGCTGAGCGTCACGCCCGAATAGGTGTTGCCTTCCACGGTCTTCCACATGCTCAGAGACTTCGACTTCATGGCCGAAGGGTGACCTTCGTCCACGTCCATCAGTGTTTTGTTGGCTTTCAGCGCACGTCTGAGTTTCTGAATCGGCCCGAACAGGAAAGTGTCGGTGTCGAGATACAAGAGGTCATCGTCGGGAAACATGAGGCCAACATGCTCTATGGCCTTGATCTTTGCCCGCCAGAAGAACTGGTGTTCCCCCTGCCACATCTTCACTTGGGCATCGTCTATGGGCACCACATGCACATAGTCGGCATGCCGATAGAACTCCGGATGGGTGGTAACCATGACGATTCGGTCGGTGTCATCCATCTGTTTCTTGAACGTGAGCATTGATAAGTGGGCTTGGGCATGATAGGATATAGTGTCTCCGAAGATGAGATACATCACTGTCATAGGTAAATTGTGTTTTAGATGATATGCTTGAATAAATGGTTAAACGTGTTGAATGATTGGTGGGTTAATGCTTCCTGCGCATCCATGATCCAGTAGAGGGGCAGGTCCCGGTACATAGAGGCCACAAGGGTAAAGGTGCTTGGCGCGCCGATGAGATAGTCGCAGTGGGACAACAGGCACAGGTCTTCGCCCGGATTTCCTGCCGGGAAGTGCACGTTGTTGCTGCCCAGGGCCTGCCGATAGGCCTCCCGGTCGAGGTCTGGATCGTTTCCACAGACCCAGATAGACACCCGACGGTCGGGATGTAAGGCCACAAACTGGCTGATGATACCGATGAACTGCTCGTCGTTGTAGAGGTATTTGCCTCCCTGCCAGCGTGCATAGTCGCCCCGACGAACATGCACTCCGAGCTTCAGCGTGGACTGATGGGGGGCCAGGAGGGCCGCTGTCTTCTGCTCAATATCATCGTGAAAGGCAAACAACTGCCTGATATCGTCTTTGTATTTGATAAAAAGGTCGTAGAAACGCACATACCATCCTTCGACCATCAGGTGGCGATGGGTCAGCATCTCGGCCTCCTTGGCCTTGACATCGCAGCCTTCGTCAAAGGTAACGGTGGGCAGGAGCCCCAGCTTGGCGCTGTATTTGCCCAGAAGATAGAATAGGAAATGGTGATACTTCGTGTCTCCAATGCGGAAGTAAGGGTACTTATAGGCAAACCGCATGGATAGGCTATGGCGGTGGTGTTCCATAGCCCAGGCATACACGTGTGCATATTGTAGAATGTTGTTACACATCCTTCCTTTGTCTCTTACGAACAGCATGGCTTAACTGATTCCCTTTTCTCGTTTGATGGTTTCTATATCTCTGAGGTCCACTCGCCCGTTTGCCGGATTGTAGCGGATATTGAATTCCTCGTGCGTTCGCTTCCATCGGCGGTGGCTCCACAGGTAGAGGCCGGGATATTCGTGTATGTTTGCCTCCAGCCGGCGGAAGTATTCGTCGGTGATTTCGTAGTCGGGATAACTCCCAGTATCTATCATCATGGGTTGCATCTCGCACTCGTAGTAGCCCCGTCGCAGCTTGCGGATATATCCATAGAAGCAGGCTTGGCCCGTGTGCTTGGCGATACGCTCGGTCCCTGTGAACACCGGCGTGTCGTGATTCAGGAAGTTTACCCAGTGATGGATGTTGTTCCAGAAGGGCGCCTGGTCGGCAATGTAACCCACGATAACAGTCTGTCGCTGACGCTTGTAGTCGAGAATGCGGCGCAGCGAGTCGGCCATGGGAATGCAAAGGGCATTCTGTTTCTCACGCACCGACTTGAAGAGGCGGTCGAAATTCTTGTTTTCCAGCGCATGATAAATCTCGCAACACTGAATGTTCTCGGGCACCCAGTAGGGCAGGGAGGTAATCCACTCCCAATTAAAAAGGTGTCCGAGATAGACGGCCACCGACTGATGGTTGTCGAAACAGCGGTTCACCTCGTCCAAACCGGTAAATACAAGATGCTCCTTGAGCTGCTTCTCCGACATGTTCATGAGCTTGATGGTCTCCACAAGATAGTCGCAAAACGAGTGGTAGAAGTCTTTCTCAATGCTCCGCAACTCGTCTGTACTCTTCTCTGGGAAACTCTCTGTGAGGTTCTTCCAGATGACGCGGTGGCGGTATCTCACCACCCTCGCCGCGAGGAAATAGAGCAAATCGGACAGGATATAGAGCACACGCAGCGGCAAGAGGGACATGATGTACCACAGACCGTAGCTCAGAGCGTAAGCGATGTTGTTGAGAAGATGCTTCATAACGCCTGTTGGGGGATTAGGGAACGAGCTGATTGTTGACCATGCGATACATGTATTGCTGGATGATGGCCTTGAGCTCGCGCTCCATCTGGGCCTGCTCGGGCACGCGTCCCACAAGGTTATGCTGCATGAGCAGGTCGTCGAGCCGATACATTCCCACCGTGCGCGTGCCGTCGAACTGCATGATATAGCCATGCTTCACATACTGATAGATGCCGTTCAGATAGTTCACGGCGTAGGTATCGCTATCGGGAGTCTTCATCAGGTCGCAGCCGAAAGAGAGGAACGGTTTACTGTAGCCCAGCAGTCCCAGTACCGTGGGCATGATGTCTATCTGCTGGGCGATGCCGCTTCGCATGCCCGGCTTCACCTCGCCCGATGGGTCAAAGATGATGATGGGCGAGCAGAAGCCGCCGATATCGGTCTGATACTGCTTGTGGTCGCTTAGGTTTGTGTGATCGCTGGTGATGACAAAGATGGTGTTTTTGTACCACGGCTGCTTGGAGGCAGCGGCAAAAAACTTGCCGATAGCCATGTCGGTATATCGGATGCACTTGTGGATCTCGATGCCTTCTTCGGGATAAACGTCCTTGTATTTGTCGGGAACGACATAGGGCGTGTGCGAGGAGACGGTGAAACAAGCCGACATGAACGGTTGCTTCATGTCGCCGAGCTTGGCACACCAGTATTGCAGGAACGGCTCATCCCATATTCCCCAGTGCCCGTCGTAGTCGGCATTGCCGCCAAATCGCCTGTCTTTCACATAGTCCTCCTTGCCGAAATACTCCTGCACGCCTATCTTGTTGGCAAATGCCAGGAACCCCATTGACCCGCGAATGGCACCGTGGAAGAATGAGGTGGAGTAGCCCTCCCTGGCCAGCAGGCCGGGAATGCCGGTATAATCGTTCATCGAAGCCGGGGTGAGCACGAAGGGTTCCTTGAACATCGGGATGCCGCTGAGGATGGAAGGCATGCCGTCTATGCTCTTGCGCCCGTTGCAGAAGGAGTATTGCCACACCGCGCTCTTCTCGATAATCTTGTCTACCTGGGGGGTGTAGCCCTTGTATTTCCCGTCGAAATACATCTTGTTGAGGCCGCCGATATACTCCCGTCCGAAGCTCTCCACAATGAGAATCACCACGTTTTTCTTCTTCATCGTCCGGGCTCCCGTAGCCGATGAGTCGGGCAGATGGATGGGATCGAACTGGGCCGAGGCCTGCTGAAGCGACGGATAGTACTTGGGCACCTCGAAAACATTCTTGTTGATGGTGCGGATGAGGGAGAAAGGTGTGTTGAGCACCAGCGCGCACTCGGTGGGTCGGCGGGCATATTCGTTGGCGTTGTTGATGGTTATGGGGCGCGTTTCGCCGGTGAACCCGCCACGGCAGGCGGCTATGGTGAGAAACGCCGCTATGCCGAGCAGTCCCAGATTGATGCCGAAGAAGCGAAGCCTGGGCCCGGCGGAGTCAAACTGGCGGGCTTCTGTGCGAGGCATCACATAGAGCTTCCACAGGCCAAAGACCATGAGGGCGGCAAGCACCACCAGATACCAGTGCACCACCAGCTCTCCGCCAAACACGTCGAGCATGTTGTTCTCCTTGCTGAACTCATCGAAAACGCTCGTCGTGGTGCGCCGCAGGGTATAGGGGAAATAGACCGAGTCGCCGAGATTGAGCACCAGCGTCAGCGTGTTGACCACCACAAACACCCACTTGCAGGCCTGGTGGTAGCGCCGGGTCTCCTTCAGCCACAGCGGGAGAAGCATCATCAGGATGTAGAGACTGTTGGTATAGCCTATGGCCGACTGGTCGAACATCAGGCCGCCACGAAACAATCCCCAGAGGGTGGAGAGGCTGAGGTCGGAGGAGAAATAGCTGAAATTCTCCAATAGAAACTCTATTCGCGCCACAAAATACACCGCGAAGGCCAGCACCAAGTTGGCTATCAGGGCAACAAACGGACCGAACGAAGAGGTGAGAATCCTATTTTTCATTTTCCAAAAAAGTCAATTTCAATTCTTTCAGGCCGTCACAGTGACGGTCACAGACGTTGTTTTTGCTCACGATGGGAAGCCCAAGACACCTGCTAAAGGCAGCGTCGGCATACGCCCGGGTACTCCCAAAGAGGTGGTTATCATGGGATAATTGCGGCAAATTTACTGAAAATAAATGGTTATCGGGTAGGAAAGGCAGATAAAAAATGACATTGATAGGTACTAATGGCCATATTTTTCAATAGAAATGGTTAACTTTGCAGCTATTAAATCATTATTGATTATGGAACAGAATTTATTGATTTACAATACGCTCACGCGAAGCAAGGAGCTCTTCAAGCCGCTGCATGCACCCAACGTGGGCATGTATGTGTGTGGTCCGACCGTCTATGGCGACCCACATCTGGGCCATGCGCGCCCGGCAATCACGTTTGATGTGCTCTTCCGCTACCTCAAACACTTGGGCTACAAGGTGCGCTACGTGCGCAATATCACCGATGTGGGCCATCTCGAACACGACGCAGACGAGGGCGACGACAAGATAGAGAAGAAGGCTCGACTGGAGCAACTCGAGCCGATGGAGATAGCGCAGCACTACACCAACCGCTATCACACGGCCATGGAGGCGCTCAACGTGCTGNNCACAGGCCACATCATCGAGCAGGAACAGCTGGTGAAGGAGATCCTCGCCAACGGCTTCGCCTATGAGAGCAACGGTTCCATCTATTTCGATGTGGAGAAATATGACAATGCCCACAAGTACGGCATCCTCTCGGGCCGCAACCTGAAGGATATCGTGAACAATAGCCGCGAACTGGCCGGCGTGGGCGAGAAGCGCAACCAGGCCGACTTCGCGCTCTGGAAAAAGGCACAGCCCGAGCATATCATGCGATGGCCGAGCCCATGGAGCGACGGCTTCCCCGGATGGCATTGCGAGTGCACAGCCATGGGCCGCAAGTATTTGGGCAACCACTTCGACATACATGGTGGAGGCATGGACCTGGTGTTCCCGCATCACGAATGCGAGATAGCGCAGGCCGTGGCAAGCCAGGGCGACNNCACTACTGGATGCACAACAATATGATCACCATCAACGGGCAGAAGATGGGCAAATCGCTCGGCAACTTCATCACCTTGGAGCAATTCTTCACCGGCGAGCACGAGAGTCTGTCACAGGCTTACTCGCCCATGACCATCCGATTCTTCATCCTTTCGGCCCACTATCGCAGTACGGTAGACTTCTCCGACGATGCCCTGAAGGCCAGCGAGAAGGGTCTGGAGAAGCTCTCTACGGCTATTGCCGACCTCGGTCGCGTGCCCGTGTCGGAGAGTTGCGATGCCGAGACCGAGCAGTTTGTCAAGTCGTTGCGCCAGCGCTGCTACGACGCTATGAACGATGACCTGCAGACGCAGCTCGTGGTGAGCTATCTGTTTGAGGCTTGCCGCGTGGTCAACACGTTGCTCGACCACAAGGCCAAGATATGCGCCGAGTGCCTCGAAGAGCTCTCTTCCACCATGCGCATGTTCGCTTTCGAGCTCCTCGGCCTCCGCGACGAGAAGACGTCGAATAACGGAGCCTTCGAAAAGGCGTTCGACAAGGTGATGGACATCGTGCTCGACTGGCGCTCACAGGCCAAGAGTGCCAAAGACTGGACCACCAGCGACCACATCCGCGACGCCCTCAACGAGGCCGGCATCGAGGTGAAAGACACCAAGGATGGCGTCACCTGGAAGCTCACCAAGTAGCCTCTCGGCCCGTCATTTGGCCGAGAAATAAACTTTTCTTTATCCCCGTCTTACGCCTGTAGGCTGGGATTCTCGAGATAAACGCACCTCGAAATGGTAGCAATTCATGTATGGATGCTACCTTTCGAGGTGCTTTTCGTTTACCCTTGTTATATTCCTCATTCTGCGGCCGAATACCATTGTTCGGTCTGTTTGGTGCTGATTCGGTCTCGATTTCAGTCCCTTTTCAAGCGAATTGCCATACCCATCACCTAAGTTTACACCTTATTAATATAGGGAGAAGGTCTAAGTAGCCAAACAACAGCGCCCGAAGCCCAATATCCCATGGCTTTTCTCGTCTTTTCATCTTCTATCCTCCCCAATCCCTTGAAATAATATTGACAAACAAGGAAGAGCCGCATGGATGAGGCAGAAAATAGGGGTTGGAGTAAGGTTACTTTACACTTTTTTGTCGCCGATGGGTTTCAAATTGACTTATATCAAAGAGTTATACATCTCATACCCTATCATACGAGAAACCACGGGCATGGACTTGACATAGATTAAGTGCTATTTTGTGTCCGCACACATATCTTTGATGTAGGTCAAGAAAACCTAACTTTTATGCAACAACAGCCAAAAATAGTTGGAAGGTGAGGAATTTCGCCCTACCTTTGCATTGTCAAAAGGAAACAAGGTCCTCGTGAGAAGACATTCCTCAAGACTTTATTCAATAGGTTTAAGGTTAGTAGATTGTTTCATATAGGTTTTTAGTTTTTAGGTTTAAGATTAGATTTTTAGGTTATTCATTAGGTTGTTAGTCATTTAAGGTAATTTGAAGATTAGTTTTTAGGTTAGCACAAATCCCCATCTCCCATTGTGGAGAGATGGGGATTTGGTTTTTTATGCCCCTCCCACCTTGCCTAATCATTCCTCCCACCTTGCCTGATCATCCCTCCCGCCACCCCTCGTCTTGCTTCCCTCCGTCCCTTCTCCAATATCCCTCTATCCCTGCTCTTACAAAGGGTGGAATCAAGTGCCTATCAGGTCAATATTTTGTCCCTCAACAATAAGGTACTAATCGCCCGACGATTCGGTACTAATCCACGCGCGATTACTACCTTTTCGCGTCGCGATTAGTACCTTATTTCAATGCGCCCAGATAACGGTGCTTTTTCCCTCTCTATTTCCCACCTTTTCCATATGGTAAATCCTCTGCACCAGTAGGGACATGCCCCGTGCATGTCCGCACCGCCGGATGGGAGTCTTAAGGTGTGAGTGTTGCTGCCTTGATGGCTGATTTTTCCTCACACAGGGATTGATTCTTTCTCACACAGAGTCCACAGAGAGCACAGAGGCTGGCGCAATGGTGCTTACGATAATAATAGGAGGACACAGAGATGCCCTGTCATCGCGATGCGCTGAAAGGGATATTTTATGTCGCCATCCGGCAGTGCGGACATGCACGGGGCATGTCCCTACTAAGCATTCGCTTGGTTTCCATGGATAACTCGACTATCAGGCATATTACTCCCCTCCCTTCGGGGGAGGGGTTGGGGGGAGAGGCTGTATATTTGGGGCATGGTATTCGATCTGAAAATATATTAGAGTTCTATGATATGGAGAGGAGATTTGAGGGGGAGAATGGCCAATGGTGGTGGCGGAAAGAGTGGCGAGAGTTATGTTGAAATGGGTAGGTGAACCTTGAATTTGGCCCATTCCATCGGTAAAATGGTGATGGCATGTCGCTCAAAACATTGCTTTTGATAACAAATTGTCATATTTTTGGCAACATTTAATTTGTATCGTATGTAGAAAAAACGTATCTTTGCAATATAAAAGACATCACCACAAAAACACTAACTTCTTATTTATGAGATTAAAAAATGTATTGATGGCCATGTTGATGCTTGCCTCTACTTCGGTAAAGGCACAGATGCCCGACATGACTTTGCCCGTCGACACAGCTGTGCGCATGGGTAAACTGGCCAATGGTCTGACCTATTTCATCCGCCACAACAACTGGCCGGAGAATCGTGCTAACTTCTATATTGCCCAGAAAGTGGGCTCTATCCAAGAGGAGGAAAGCCAGCGTGGACTGGCCCACTTCCTGGAACACATGGCTTTCAACGGCTCCGACAACTTCAAGGGCAACTCGCTCATTGAGTGGTGCCGCGCCAATGGAATCGAGTTTGGTGGCGACCTCAACGCCTATACCAGCATCGACCAGACAGTCTACAATATCGACAATGTGCCCACACAGCGCCAGGGCACGCTCGACTCGTGTCTGCTCATCCTGCGCGACTGGTCGTGCGGACTGCTGTTGGAGCAGGAGGAGATCGACAAGGAGCGTGGCGTGATCCACGAGGAATGGCGCCTGCGCACATCGGCCAACACCCGTATGCTGGAGCGCAACCTGCCGAAGCTCTACCCAGGCTCTAAGTATGGCCTGCGATTCCCCATCGGTCTGATGTCGGTGATCGACAACTTCAAGCGCAAAGAGCTGGTAGACTATTATCACAAGTGGTATCACCCCTCTCACCAGGGTATCATCGTGGTGGGCGATGTAGACGTGGACCGCACCGAGGCTGAGATCAAACGGCTCTTCGGCAGCATCAAGAACCCGGAGAACGAGGCACCTATCGTAGACGAGCTGGTGCCCGACAACGCCCAGCCCATCGTCATCGTGGACAAGGATAAAGAGTTCCAGCAGAGCTATGCAGAGCTGTTGATGAAGCATGATGACTTTCCCGACAGCATGAAGCAGAGCCTGCCTTACCTCATACAGAACTATGCCAAGGAGGCTGCTTGCAATATGTTGAACAAGCGCTTTGTGGAGGCAGCGCAGAAGGCCGACTGCCCCTATGTGGAGGCTTCGGTGAGCGACGGCAACTACCTTTTCTCCAAGACCAAGGACGCTTTCGACCTGGGCGTGGCACCCAAGGATATGAGCCAGACGGCCGCCTCGCTGAAGTCGGCTTTCGAGGTGGTGCGCCAGGCTGCCGAATTCGGATTTACCCCCACTGAGTACAAGCGCTATCAGGACGAGTATCTGAGTGCTCTCGACAAGAACTACAGCAACAAGGACAAGCGCTACTCGTCGCAGTTCTATCGCGAGATACTGGGATATTTCCTCAGCAATGAGCCTATGCCCGGCATCGACTACGAGTATCAGATGATGAAGCAGATTGTGCCCGCCATCCCATTGGAGGCCATCAACCAGGTGTTGCCTGAGTTGGTGAGCAAGAGCGACTCCAATATGGTGGTGCTCAACTTTAACAACGAGAAGGACGGTGGCACCTATCCCACCGAGGCTCAGCTCTTGGAGGCTGTGAACCAGGCCCGTGCCGCCAAGGTGGAGGCCTATGTGGACAACGTGAAGAACGAGCCGCTGATGACCGTGATGCCTAAGCCCGGCAAGATCAAGAAAGAGGTGAAGAGCAAGAAGTTCGACTATAGCATCCTCACTTTGAGCAATGGCGTGACCGTGCTTCTGAAGAAGACCGACTACAAGAAAGACCAGGTGCTGATGAATGGCGTAGGCGGCAGCGGCGTGTCTAACTATGACAAGGCCGACTTTGCCAACCTCAAGGCATTCGACGAAGTGATTGGAGTGAGCGGCTTGGCCAACTTTTCGAGCACCGAACTGCAGAAGGCCCTCGCTGGAAAGATTGCCAATGCCAACCTCACCATGGGCAACCGCCGCATGGCCGTGGACGGCAACTCTACCCCGAAGGACGTGGAGACGATGCTTCAGATGACATATCTCTACTTCACCAATATCAAGAAGGACCCGGATGCGTTCAACAACCTCATCCAGCAATATAATGTTGGATTGAAGAATCGTGAGCTGGACCCCAACACCGCGTTCTCCGACTCGCTCAATGCAGCCATCACCGACCGCAGCTGGCGTTCTGCTCCCATGCTGCTCAACGACGTGAAGAATATCAACTACGACCGTATTCTGCAGATGGCCAAGGAGCGCACTGCCAATGCCAACGGCTGGATATTCGAGATTGTAGGCAACTTCGACGAGGCCACCATCCGCCCGCTTGTGTGCCAGTATCTCGGCGCGTTGCCCTCCAAGGGTAAGAATCCAGTAGGTGTGCGCACCTCTCAGCCCACCAGCAAGAACGTAGACAACACGTTCTATCGCAAGATGGAGACCCCGAAGGCCAATTCGCTGGTGTTCTGGATTAACCATAAGATGCCCTATTCGCTCGACAATGCCATCAAGGCCGACGTGGCCGGACAGGTGCTCTCGATGATCTATCTGAAGAAAATCCGCGAGGAGGCCAGCGCTGCCTATACCGTGGGCGCTCAGGGTAACATGACAGTGGCCGACGATGGCTACCACGTGGGTCAGATGCTCGCCTACTGTCCGGTGAAGCCTGATAAGAAAGACATCGCCATGAACATCATCGACGAGGAGGCCAAGAACCTTGGCAATGCCTGCGATGCAGAGATGTTGGGCAAGGTTCAGAAGCTGCTGCTCAAGCAGATCGACGACAACGCCAAGACCAACCGCTTCTGGAGCAACATCGTTCTGGACAACTACATGATGAATAGCGACGACTACACCAACTATAAGAGTATTGTAGAGGGTCTCACCCCGGCCTCAATCTCCGCCTTTGCCAAGGAATATATGGCAGGAGCCAATAAGGTTAGAGTCGTGATGATGCCACAGGAGTAAGCGGCATAATATCTATGGAGAGTCCTCCCACTGCCACGCGTTGCCGGGCAGTGGGAGGACTCTGTGTTTGAAACTTTAGTGATAAAACCTTTGGAGGTATTAGAAAATATCACTAACTTTGCACTCCGAAAAGATTTTTGTATAACGAATGTGGAAGAATTTGGCTGCTTGCAACCACACTAAAAAATGCTAAAACTGCGAAATCACCCCTCAGATTTTACGGTTATTTGGCGTTTTTCCACTAAAAAGATTGGAAAAATGAGTTATCTATTTTCATCAGAATCAGTGTCTGAAGGTCATCCCGACAAAGTCGCCGACCAGATTTCAGACGCCATCCTCGACCAGTTTCTTGCCTATGACGACAAGTCCCACTGTGCCGTAGAGACCTTTGTCACCACAGGTCAGGTAGTGATCATGGGCGAAGTGCGCTCCAACGAGTATGTAGACCTACAGACTATGGCGCGCCGCGCTATCCAACGCATCGGCTATACCAAGGCCGAATATCAGTTTGACTATAATTCCTGTGGCATCCTCACGGCCATTCATGAGCAGAGCGACGACATAGACCGCGGCGTTTCGCGCGAGGAGGAAGACCAGCAAGGTGCCGGCGACCAAGGCATGATGTTCGGATATGCCAGCAACGAGACCGACAACTATATGCCGGCAACGCTCGATCTGGCCCACCTCATCATGTATAAGCTCGCCGAGATACGCAAGGAGGGTCGGCAGATGACCTATCTTCGTCCCGATGCCAAGAGCCAGGTGACCATCGAATACGGCGACAACAACGAGCCGCTGCGCATCGACACCATCGTGGTGTCTACCCAGCACGACCCGTTTGTGGAGCCCACCGACGACACGCCAGAGGCTCAGCGCAAGGCCGATGAGGCCATGCTCGCCAAGATTCGCGAGGATGTGATCAACATCCTGATGCCTCGCGTGAAGGCCGAGGCCGGCGAAAAGTTGCGCGCGCTCTTCAATGGCGACATCAAATATCTGGTCAATCCTACTGGCAAATTTGTGATTGGTGGCCCTCACGGAGACACCGGACTCACCGGAAGAAAGATTATTGTAGACACCTACGGCGGTCGTGGAGCCCACGGCGGCGGCGCTTTCTCGGGCAAAGACTCCAGTAAGGTGGACCGCTCGGCAGCCTATGCTTCGCGCTATATTGCCAAGAACATGGTGGCTGCAGGTGTGGCCGACGAGATGCTTGTGCAGCTGGCCTACGCCATTGGAGTGGCTGAACCGGTGAGCGTGTATGTCAACACCTACGGCCGTAGCCACGTCAACATGAGCGATGCCGATATTGCCCGCAAGATCCAGGAGATGTTCGACCTCCGTCCGAAGGCCATCGAGCGTGCGCTGAAACTGCGCCAGCCCATGTATTTTGAGACCGCAGCCTATGGCCATATGGGCCGCACCAATCAGGTGGTGAGCAAGACTTTCACCAGCCTCTACCACGAGAAGAAGACCGTCGAGATAGAGCTCTTCACTTGGGAGAAGCTCGATCAGGTGGAGCGCATACGTCAGGCGTTCGGCCTCTGATACCTCTTTTTATTCGCGCATGATACAGCAAGACTCCATATCTGCACCCACAACCTCTGCCCCTGCGGTCAGCTCCCACTCGGCGCCGGCCGCTCGCGGAGGCTATCATTCCCCTCACGAGATACTGAGTTGGCTGCCACGCACCGCAACGCCGTGGCAGCAGGACTCGGCTATCCGGGCGAACTATAAGTTTCCGAAGGTGGATTGGAGTCGTCGCAACAACCCCATGCGCACCCCGCAGACCCGTGCCGACTCAGGCTCTGGCTTCTCCTTGAAGAAGCCCATGTACCACAGCAAGTCGATGGTACAGCCCGATTCCACCTACAGGCCGGAGTATGCGGTCTATCGTCAGGGCGTGGCAGGCGACCCTGTGCCCTATAGCATTGCCAACGATAACCTCATCACGTCGATACTCATCGGCTGTTTTATCCTGGCCATGATATCGATTGCCAAGTCGGGCAACTTTATTCAGCGACAATTCAAGAACTTCTTCCACACCCAGCGAGAGGGTACCACCGTGATCACAGAGACCAGCAGCGAACTGCGTTTCCAGTTCTTCCTGCTGTTGCAGACCAGTCTTCTGCTGGCCCTCATCTTCTTTTTGTGTACCAAGACCTTCGTCGGCGAAACTTTCACCGTACCCCAATACTTGATCATCGGCATCTATACCGCCATCATCGTGGGCTATTTCATGGTCAAAGCGCTGCTCTACGCCTTGGTCAACTGGGTGTTTTTTGATAGGAAAAAAAATGAACAATGGATGAAGGCCGGACTCTTCTTAGTGTCCACTGAGGGCATAGCTCTTTTCCCCATTGTAATGCTCCTGGCCTACTTCAATATTTCCATTGAGTCGACCATTATTTATTGCGCTTTGATTATCATATTGGGCAAATTGCTATCTTTTTATAAGACCTATCTCATCTTTTTCCATAAGAACACCGGCATTGTGCAAAGTTTTTTGTACTTTTGTGCATTTGAAATGATGCCACTGGGCGCCTTATGGGGCGTACTCGTGCTGACGGACAATTATTTGAAAGTAAATTTATAGAACAAAGATGATAAAGAAGATTATGATATCGCAGCCGAAGCCGGCTAATGACAAGTCTCCTTATTACGATCTCGAGAAAGAATATGGAGTCGAGTTTGTGTTCCGCCCCTTCATCAAGGTAGAGAGCCTCTCGGCCAAAGAGTTTCGCCAGCAGAAGGTGAGCATCCTCTCCCACACCGCTGTGGTCTTTACCTCACGCCATGCCATAGACCATTTCTTCCAGCTTGCCAAGGAATTGCGCCTCACCATCCCCGAGGACATGCGCTATTTCTGTGTTACAGAGACCATTTCGCTCTACATTCAGAAGTATGTGCAGTATCGCAAGCGCAAAGTGTTCTTTGGTAGCACTGGCAAGATCGACGACTTGATTCCTGCCATGGTGAAGCATAAAGGAGAGAAATTTCTCGTTCCCCTGAGCAGCGTTCATAACGATGATATCAAGGAAAAGCTCGATGCCAAGGGGCTGACCCACACCGAATGTGTGATGTATCGCACTCTGAGCAACGACTTTACCCCCGAGGAGGTGGAGAATTTCGACTGCGACATGCTCATCTTCTCTACTCCCACTGGCGTGGAATATCTGGCCAAGGCATTCCCAGACCTGAAACAAGGCAAGCTCAAGTTGGGCGCATTCGGCCCCGCTACGGGCAAGGCTATTACCGATGCCGGTCTCAAGGCCGACCTCGTGGCAGGCACCAAGGAATATCCTTCGATGATCAGCGCGCTGCAAGACTATCTGGATAAAGAAAAGAAAAAGAAATAACGGGTGCTATGCCTGCACTTCCCTCCACACTTCCCAAGGAGGAGCGGATATATAGCAAGAAGCTGATTGATGCCCTCTTCCAGGGTGGCCACAGTCGTTCCATGTCGGCCTTCCCTCTGAGAGTTGTGTATATGCCTCTGGAATCTGCCACGGTGCTGCCCACCGGGAAACCCCAGTCCAAATTCCTCATCAGCGTTCCCAAACGCTGTTTCAAGCGTGCGGTGAAGCGCAACAGGGTGAAACGCCAGGTGCGTGAGGCCTATCGCAAGCACAAAGAGCTTGTGGCAGCCTATCCCGTGGCACTGGCTTTTATCTGGCTCGACAGCCAGTTGCGCACGACCGAGGAAGTAGAGGCCAAGGTTTCCAACCTGCTCAAACGGGTGGGAGAGCGCTTGCAACACGAGGAGACGCAACCATGAGAAGATTGAAACAAATAGTCCAGGCACTCTCGCACGCCATCGCATGGCTTCTGGTTCAGCCGATTGTGTTCTACCAGAAGTTCATCACCCCCTACACCCCACCCTCTTGCCGATTCACCCCCACATGCTCTGAATATGCCCGTCAGGCCCTGCTGAAGCACGGTCCCATCAAGGGCATGGCGCTCGCCGTATGGCGTATACTGAGGTGCAACCCATGGGGCGGCAGCGGCTACGACCCAGTGCCTTGAGCATGATGAGTAATTTCAGACAGGTCGGACAGGTCAGGCCAGTCAGAGTGGTCTGAAAACTCAGACCACTCTGGTAAAAACCATCCTCCAAAAACCAACAACAACAAGATATGAAGAACTTTGTAGAAGAACTGAAATGGCGCGGAATGCTGGCCCAGATCATGCCTGGCACCGAGGAATATTTGCAGAAGAATATGACCTCGGCCTACCTTGGCACCGACCCTACGGCCGACTCGCTCCACATCGGACACCTGTGCGGCATCATGATGCTGCGCCACCTCCAGCGCTGCGGACACAAGCCCTACCTGCTCGTAGGCGGTGCCACAGGCATGATTGGCGACCCTTCGGGCAAGAGCCAGGAGCGAAACCTGCTCGATTCGGATACTCTTTATCACAATCAGGAGGCTATCAAGAAGCAGGTGGCTAAGTTCCTCGACTTCGACGGCACAGAGCCCAACAAGGCGGAGCTTGTCAACAACTACGACTGGATGAAGGAATTCACGTTCCTCGATTTCATCCGCGACATCGGCAAGTGCATCACCGTCAACTACATGATGGCCAAAGACTCCGTGAAGAAACGCTTCAACGGCGAGGGCGACGGCATGTCGTTCACCGANNGACTGGATGAAGGATTTTACCTTCCTCGACTTCGCCCGCACCGTGGGAAAGCATATTACCGTGAACTATATGATGGCCAAAGACAGCGTGCAGAAGCGTCTCAACGGCGAGGCACGCGACGGTCTGAGCTTCACCGAGTTCACCTATCAGCTGCTCCAGGGCTACGACTTCCTCTACCAATATCAGAAGTACGGCGTGCGCCTCCAGCTGGGCGGCAACGACCAGTGGGGCAACATGACCACCGGAACTGAACTCATTCGCCGTACCCTCGGCAACGAGGCCGAGGCCTTCTGCATCACTTGTCCGCTCATCACCAAGGCCGACGGCAAGAAGTTTGGCAAGACTGAGAGCGGCAATGTATGGCTCGATCGCAACCGCACCACGCCCTACGCGTTCTACCAGTTCTGGCTCAACGTGACCGATGATGATGCCGAGCGCTACATCAAAATCTTCACCGACCTCGACCAACCCACTATCGAGGCCCTCATCGCCGAGCACCGTCAGGACCCCGGTCGCCGTGTGCTCCAGCGCCGACTGGCCGAGGAAGTGACCACCATGGTGCACTCCAAGGAAGACCTCGACATGGCCATTGCCGCCTCCAACATCCTCTTTGGCAAGGCCACCAAGGACCAGCTGTCGCAGCTCGACGAGGCTACGCTCAACGATGTGTTCCAAGATGTGCCCCACTATGAGCTCTCACGCAACCTGCTCGGCGGCACCGCCATCGACCTGTTCTGTCAGGAAGGTTGGGACATCTTCCCCAGCAAAGGCGAGATGCGCAAGATGGTGAAGGGCGGAGGAGTAAGCCTCAACAAGGAGAAACTCACCGCTTTCGACCAGCCTGTCACCGCCGACGACCTCATCGACGGCAAATATCTGCTCGTGCAGAAGGGCAAGAAAAACTACTATCTCATCACCGTGAAATAGTCTTCAGGCCCCTCCGAAAGGTTAAAGAAAGTGGAATAAAAATTTGGTAGTGGCCTAAAAAACCACTACCTTTGCACCCGCTGAAGTGCGTCTTCAGCCCAATCAAACCGATTGTCCTATGGTGTAATGGTAGCACTAGAGTTTTTGGTTCTCTCAGTCGTGGTTCGAATCCGCGTAGGACAACAACTTATTTTCATGCCAAGCTTCGCTCAGAGGCTTGGCATGATTGTTTTCCGGGGGTATGATTCCGGCGTGGCGGATAGGCTCACAGGGGCTGTCGAGAGAGGCGGATATGATCCGAAATGTCAAGATTATTATACCAAAACGAGCACTTCCGACGCTACTCATCCAGCGAAGAAATCACAGGGCCAGAAGCACCAAGACCCCATTTTCTGAAGCAAAAGTTGGACTTGTGGAGCCATTCCCCAGCATTTTCCGCACGATTAGGCCCTAATGGCGGCGGGATAAGGCCTTCATGCCAAGACGAGAAAGCCACAACGGCTATGCGAAAAGGCCCTTTTCGCGAGCCCAATAGATAGTTATCGCAGGACCAAAAGATGTAAATTTATCGGAAGCTGCTGGTCGCCAATGAGTTTAAGACGCGCCATTTCTCGCGTGTAGACAACCGGGAGACTTTGATTTTAGAATACGCGATTCTCACGACCACTATTTTCAAATCATTTCATCAGCTATTTTTTTTCAGCCATAAGACTTGCAACATTAGCCTATTTTGCCTAATTTTGCGGTTAACCAATATCATATAACACCTTATGAAAGCCCATATCATAACCTTATTAGTCTGCCTGTGTTCCTCGATGGCTATGTTCGCGCAGGGCAACGGCCAGCCCGAACTGGACCGGGTAACCATCTTTTCGCATGGCGCACAGGTGTATCGCCACAAGCAGGTGGCACTGAAAACTGGCGAGCAGACGCTCAGTTTTACTGGCATCTCTCCTTATATCGACATCAATAGCCTACAGGTCAAGGTGCAGGGAAGGGTCACCATCCTCGGCGTGAGTCATCGCATGGTGCGCCCCGACAGCCTCATGCAGACTGCCCGCATGCGCAGCGCCGAGGCCAGCCTGCGCCAGGCCAGCCATCAGGCCGCCGAGGTGGAGGCGCGCCGTGCCGTGCTCCAGTCGCAGCTGGAGATGGTGAAGACCAACAGTTCCACTGCCGCCCGCACCGTGGCCACACCGCTCGAAGGCATCAAGCAGCTCAACCAATATTATTACGACGAGACGATGGCCATCAACCGCCGTATTATCGCCCTCGACGATGAGCAAGAGAAGGCTAAGGAACTGGTGGCGCGGCGACAGGAAACCGTAGACTCGCTGGCCGGCATCAAGATGAAACGTATAGCCGTCATTGATGTGAAGGTGGATGCACGGCAGGCCACTTCGGCCAATTTCACCTTTGCCTACTATGTGGATGGTGCCGCCTGGTATCCGTCTTACGACCTCCGCTCGGCCAGCACCGCGTCGCCCCTGCAGCTCACCTACAAGGCCAACATCACCCAGCAGACCAACGAAGACTGGCGCAATGCCGCCGTGACGCTCTCCTCGGCCAACCCCAACCGCAGCCAAGTGGCACCCGAACTCAAGACCTACTGGCTCGACTATGGGCTTGCGGCACCCACCTACGAGTTTGGATTGGATAACAACAAGGTGTCGGGTACGGTGACCGACGAGGAGGATAATCCCGTCGTCGGGGCCAGCATCCGCGTGAAAGGCACCACCATTGGCACCTCGACCGACATAGATGGGCACTACACCCTCACGCTTCCCAACGGCAGTCGCACCCTGGAGGCCTCCTACATCGGTATGGAATCGCAGGAGAAGAAGGCCACCGGTAGCCGCCTCGACTTCCGGTTGGAGGACAGCAAACAAAGGCTGGAAGAGGTGGTGGTCACGGGATATTCACCTGACTATGCTGGTGAGAAAGCGAAATTCACGGCTCCAGTCATCAAGAAAGACTCCGAAATCAAGGCCCGACGGGTGGACGACGACAACAGCATGGACGTAGCTTCTACGGCCGCACGGTTTGGCTATGAGTTTGAGATAGCCCATCCGCTCACCATTCTTTCGGACAGCAAGCCCGTGAGTTGCCAGATAGCCCAGTACGAACTGCCCACCACCTATGCCTATAAGGGCGTGCCCAAGATAGACCGCGACGCCTTCCTCGTGGCCGATGCTACTGGATGGGGTGACCTCCATCTCGTCGAGGGCGAGGCCTCGGTGTTCTTCGACAACAGCTATGTGGGCAAGACCATCCTTAACCCCGACCAGCAGAGCGACACCCTACACCTCTCCATGGGGCGCGACAACGGCATCCACATCGAGCGCCGACTCGTGAAGAGCAACACCGCCCGCCGATTACTCGGCAGCAGCGAGGTGGAGACGATGAACTGGGAAATCAGCGTGCGCAACGCTCGGTCGGAGCAAGTGGAAATCAATATCTACGACCAGATACCCGTGTCGCGCAACTCCGACATCAGTGTTTCGCCCATCGAACTCAGTGGCGGACAGCTCGACAAAGCCAATGGTCGCGTCGTGTGGACGCTCCGTCTTGCCCCCGGCGAGGTGCAGAAGCTGAGGCTCGACTACCAGGTGAAGCACAGCAGAGGTCGCCGTCTCACGGTGGAATAATCCCAAAGGCAATGCGTCTCGCTGGATATTGAAATATTAAAAAGGCCTAAAATTGAAATAATTACAACAAAATACTTGCTTATTTCGGAAATAACTCCTATATTTGCAAAACAAGTACGAAAACATTACGAATAATAACAATTATGGCAAAAAGAAACGAAATCTATAAGAGTGCAGCATCAGGCGCACTTGTTGAGGTATTGTACGCAGGCGAAGGTCAGCTTGCAGGTGATTTGGAGCAGTTGGTAGAGAACACCACCGACGCCGCAACCGAGAAGCACGTGCCCGTGGTCGAGCAGATCGAGGGTGGCTATCGCGTGAGCGTGGGCTCTGTGGAGCATCCCATGACAGAGGCTCATTACATCCAGTGGATTGAGCTCTTCACCGACGACAACCAGGTGCTGCGCAAGTATCTGGAGCCCACCGACAAGCCCGTGGCTGAGTTCAAGACCAGCGCCAAGGCTGTTTGCGCTCGCGAGTTCTGCAACCTCCACGGTCTGTGGAAGGCTGAATAACCCCATATCCGCATAGCCTCAGGCTATCGGCAACATCATGAAATCCGCCTCAGCACCATGTGTTGAGGCGGATTTTTTTAGATAAAAAGCCTCTCCCCCTTGCCCCTCCCCCGGAGGGAGGGGAGTAGAATGTCCAAGCATCTGAGGGTTCTTATGGGTGGATTACGATATCATCTATCGCCCAGTAGGGACATGACCCGTGCATGTCCGCACTGCCGGATGGGAGTTTCAGGGCTGAGTGTTGCTCCTTTGAGGATTGATTTTTTCTCACACAGCGATTGTTTTTTCTCACACAGAGTCCACAGAGAACACAGAGGCTGGCGCAATGGTACCAGCAATAAATCTTGGAGTCCACAGAGATTCCCTTTCGTCGCGATGCGCTGAAAGGGAAATTTTATGGTGCCATCCGGCGTGGCGGACATGCACGGGGCATGTCCCTACTAAGCATACGCTTTATTTCCATGATTATATCGACCATCAGGCATTTTACTCCCCTCCCTTCGGGGGAGGGGCAGGGGGAGAGGCTGTTGGGGGTTGCTTATTTTTTTAACCTGTATTCTACTGTATTATAGTTGCTCAGAACACCTCTCTCCACTCCCCTGCCATAACATTTTCGGCGGATTTCTTGTGCTTTTCCACAAAATGCCTTACCTTTGTAGAATAAAGATACAATGGGCTCTGATAGTTCAATGGA
>DCJH01000016.1:28759-29398 GCA_002317385.1 Prevotella sp. UBA1705
GGGTTCGATTCCCGGTCGGAGTACGAACGATGAGTGACGAATGAAGGGCGACAAAGGATGAATGGACTGTCAAGAACGATGACTGTTGGGCGATGATACAACTACAATGGTCATGCTTCCTCCCACTCTCCACATTCCCATGGGCACACCCCACATTCGTAATTCCTAACTACTAACCCCTCACACTATGCTTGGAGCCATCATCGGAGATATTGTAGGTTCGCGTTTCGAGTTTGACGAAACACCCCAAGACCAGTTTACTTTGTTTATGGAGAAGCCGCGCTGCGACTACACCGACGACTCGGTGATGACGGTGGCAGTGGCCGATGCCATCATGAACCATAGGGAATATCGCGACGCGATGCACGACTGGGGCAACCGATATCCTAATCCCAAAGGGGCCTATGGGGGGATGTTTGCCCAATGGCTGGCCTCCGACGACCCCAAGCCCCACAACTCATGGGGCAACGGCGCGGCCATGCGCGTGTCGGCTGTAGGCTGGCTTTTCAGCGACTATCACGACGTGATGCGCGAAGCTAAGCGCAGTGCCATATGCAGTCACATGCACAAAGAGGCTATCACCGGGGCGCAATGTGTGGCCACGCTCATCTATTGGCTCCGCACGTGCCGCATTACCAA
>DCJH01000016.1:29429-29570 GCA_002317385.1 Prevotella sp. UBA1705
GAGGAGGTGGAGAGCGCGGTGAAGCGCAATTTCGGCTACGACATACCGCCGTTGAGGGATATCTATAAGATTGGGGCGGAGGGCCACTTCGACGCTTCGTGCCAGGAGACAGTGCCCTGGGCCATCCGTTGCTTCCTCGAC
>DCJH01000065.1:0-5926 GCA_002317385.1 Prevotella sp. UBA1705
TCCGGGAGTCATACGGAAGAACTTCTTCGGAGCGTCTTCCATAAAGTCTGCCCGCTCGATCCAGAGATTGCGGGAGAAGGTTATCTTATGACTGCCCCCGTTTTCAAGTTCGGGATTGTTCTCAGCCTCCATCTCCTCGCTCTGTCCCTCGGGGTAGTTGGTGATGACAAGACGCACGGGATCGACCACGGCCGACACGCGGGTGGCCTTCTTGTTGAGGTCTTCGCGCACGGCTGCCTCAAGCAATGCGATGTCGTTCAGGGCATCGAACTTGGTATATCCGATAGACTTGATGAAGTTGCGCACCGACTCTGGCGAGTAGCCGCGGCGGCGCATACCACACAGGGTCGGCATACGGGGGTCGTCCCAACCGTTGACCAGATGCTCGTCGACCAGCTGATGGAGCTTGCGCTTGGACATCACGGTGTAGGTAAGATTGAGTCGGTTGAACTCAATCTGGCGCGGACGGAAGTCGTTCAGCCCCTTGGCGGCGGTACCGTCGCTCTCCTTGAGGAAATCCACGAGCTTGTCATAGAGCGGACGATGGGGCACAAACTCCAGCGTACAGATAGAGTGTGTCACGCCTTCAAAGTAATCGCTCTGTCCGTGGGCGAAGTCATACATCGGGTAGCAGTGCCATTTCGTGCCGGTGCGGTGGTGCGGTGTCTGGATGATACGATAGATCACCGGGTCGCGGAAGTGCATGTTGGGATTGTTCATATCCATCTTTGCACGGAGCACCATGGAGCCTTCCACAGCCTCGGCAGTGTTCATCTGCTCAAAGAGACGCAGGTTTTCCTCCACGGGGCGGTCGCGATAGGGGCTCGCCGTGCCCGGAGTGGTGGGCGTTCCCTTCTGCTCCGCAATCTGCTCAGAGGTCTGCTCGTCCACATAGGCGTGGCCGTTCTTGATCATCCAGAGGGCAAACTCCCAGAGCTTCTCGAAATAGTCGGAGGCATAATAAATCTCGTTCCAGTTGAAACCGAGCCACTTGATGTCGTGCAGGATGTTCTCCACATACTCGTTGTTCTCCTTCGAGGGATTGGTATCATCAAACCGAAGGTTGCACACACCGTTGTATTTCTCGGCCACTCCGAAGTCCATGCAGATGGCCTTGGCATGTCCGATGTGGAGATATCCGTTGGGCTCCGGCGGAAAACGGGTCTGGATGCGACCACCGTTCTTGCCTTCGGCAAGGTCTTCTTCTACGAATTGTTCAACGAAACTTATGCTTGGCTTTTTCTCGATGCTATTCTCTTGAATATCCATTTTTACTGTGCTTTACAATTATATAGATGCAAAGTTAATGATTTTTTCTTAGAATGGCCGTGCGAAAGGTTCAAAAAGATTTGCACGTATCACTAAAAAGCGTTACCTTTGCAGCGTTATCCTGAATACAATCTTTTTACCTTAATGAAAAGGCTAATACCTATTGAGAATGGATGGTGGTCGCTGTGAAGCGAGCGCCATTTTTTATTTGTATTCAGAGAAGCCCCACCTGGGGGCTCCCCGCTATTTTATTCCATGCTGGTTGAGCGCCTCTGCATAGCGGCGCGCATTGGCCATGTGCTCTGCATAGTTGTTTGCAAAGTTGTGGGTTCCACTGAAATCTTCCTTCGCACACATATATATATAATTATGGTGCACCATGTTGAGCACGGCGTCGATGCCGGCCACCGAGGGGATGCGGATGGGTCCCGGGGGCAGACCGGGGAAGCGATAGGTGTTGAAGGGGCTGTTGATGTGGAGCAGATTGTTGTAGATGCGCTTCAAGGCAAACTGCTTCCAAGCAAACTTGATGGTGGGATCGGCCTGCAGGGGCATGCCTTCGGGATACTCGGCATCGCGCAGCATGAGTCGGTTGTAGTACATACCGGCAATCATAGGTTTCTCTCCATTGTTGGCCGTCTCCTCGTCGACGATGCTCGCCAAGGTCACCACCTGCACCGGAGTGAGCTTCAGCTGGGCGGCCTTGGCCGTACGGTCGTCATCCCAGAACTTCTTATTCTCCTTCTGCATATACTTCATCAAGCCTTCGAGCGAGACGGTCCAATACATCTCGTAGGTGTTGGGAATGAACATCGCAGGCAGCGTGAGCGTGTCGTAGCCATATTTCTGGCAGAACTCCTGACTGGCAAATGCCTTGGCCAACTCAGCACTGTCGAGCATGAGTTTCTGGCCCAACGCACCGGCCAGGTCGTCCATCGTGCGGACGCTGGGCACCGTGAGGTCGAGCGGTTCCTGCAGTCCGTTCTTGATATGACGGAACAACTGCAGGGCGCCGATAGAGGGTTTCACCTCGTAGCGGCCCGACCGCACATGGTCTACGAGACTGCTGTGGCGGGCGAGCGTGCTGAACGCGTGGTAGCAATGCTTCTGAGCGATGGGCTCGAGCTTGTGCATCAGCGAGTCGTAGTTGTCGTTGTCGTCAAGATAAACGTAGCTCGTCTCACTGCGCCCGGTAAACGATGTGAAGAAATAATAATAGCCCACA
This sequence comes from Prevotella sp. UBA1705, assembly GCA_002317385.1. Lineage (GTDB taxonomy): Bacteria > Bacteroidota > Bacteroidia > Bacteroidales > Bacteroidaceae > Prevotella. The sequence goes on from DCJH01000065.1 coordinate 2,495, forward strand.
CCGGCAAGAATCACAAGACAGGCCAATGCAGGAAGCAGGTACCTTGTTTTCTGTTCTTTGTTCATTTTGTTGAATGCATTAAAATTGAGTGCAAAGGTACATTTAAATAGCAATACTACAAAACTTTTGATACCTATCTTAACAATTGAAATGAAAAAATAAAAAGGTCTGGCGACCCGACCGATTTTCATCGTTTTACGGGAGTTTTCCCACCGATTGTCATCGCTCGAATCACCAGACCTTCAGGTCAGTATCTCACAAGGCCGCAGAGGCCATTACTTCTTCTGCTGTTTTTTCTTCTTTTCTACGTAGGCATCGATTACGGCCACGGCAGTCACATTGACCACATTGGTCACGCTTGCCTCAAAGTCTGTGAAGTGGATGGCCTTGTTCAGACCCATCTGGATGGGGCCGATGATCTCCACATCGGGGTCGAGGGCCTGCATGAGCATGTAGCTGCTGTTGGCCGAACTCATGTTGGGGAACACCATAGTGTTCACGTTCTTGCCCTTCAGTCGGGTGAATGGATATTTGTCGTCGCGCAGTTGCTGGTTCAAAGCGAAGTTCACCTGCATCTCGCCATCGATGAGCATGTCGGGATAATCGGCCTGCAAACGCTCCACAGCCTGGTGCACGGCCATGGGCGAACCGGCGTCGTCGGTGCCGAAATTGGAGTAGCTGATCATGGCGATGACAGGCTCGGTGTTGAAGAACTTCACCGTATGGGCCGACAATCGGGCAATGTCGTAGAGCACATTCTTATCGGGATGACGGTTGATGAGGGTGTCGGCGAGGAAGAACACGCCCTTCTTGGTGTTGAGGATGTGCATCGTGCCGAAGGTGTTGTACTCCGGACGCATGCCGATCACCTCCTTGGCCACCTTGATGGTGTTGCTATACTTGGTGTAGAGACCGGTGATGAATGCGTCGGCATCGTCGTTCTCGACCATCGACATACCAAAATAGTTGCGCTCATACATCTTGTCGTAGGCCTCCTCGAAGGTATAACCCTTGCGGGCCAGCTTCTCGGCCATGTGCTTGGCATAGGTGGCACGCCGGCCCTGCTCCTTGTCGGCGCGCATGTCTACAATCTCCACGCCGTTGAGGTCAATCTTCAATCGGCTGGCCAGACGGGTCAGACGGTCTACGTTGCCCAACAGGATGGGCTTGCAGATGCCCTCCTGATAAGCCTGGACGGCTGCCTTCATCATGGTGGGGTGACCGCCCTCGGCAAACACCACGCGCTGCGGATGCAGGGCGGCAGTGGCATGGAGGGTACGAGTGAGCTTGGTCTCCTGACCGAGCAGCTGGCGCAAGCGGTTCTTATAGGCATCCCAGTCCTTGATGGGTGTGCGGGCCACGCCACTGTCCATGGCAGCCTTGGCCACAGCGGCCGACACCTCGGTGATGAGCCTCGGGTCTACTGGCTTCGGGATAAAATAGTTGGGTCCGAAGGCGAGGTCGTTCACATGATACACCTCGTTCACAATGTCGGGGATGCGCTCCTTGGCCAAATCGGCAATGGCATGCACGGCGGCGAGCTTCATCTCCTCGTTGATGGCACGCGCATGTACATCGAGGGCTCCACGGAAGATGAAGGGGAAACCGATGACATTGTTAATCTGATTGGGATAATCGGAGCGTCCGGTAGACATCAGCACGTCGGGACGGCTGGCCATGGCATCCTCGTAGCTGATCTCAGGAATAGGATTGGCCAGGGCGAACACGATGGGATTGTCGGCCATGGAGCGGATCATCTCCTTGGTGAGGATATTGCCCTTGCTCAGGCCCACGAACACATCGGCACCCACCATCGCCTCTTCGAGGGTGTGGACGTCGCGGCGATCGGTGGCAAAGAGCTTCTTCTGCTCGGTGAGGTTGGGGCGGTCGGAGGTGATGACACCCTTGGAATCGAGCATCACAATGTTCTCCACCTTCAGGCCGAGAGCCACATAGAGCTTGGTGCAACTGATGGCGGCGGCACCTGCACCGTTCACAACGAGCTTCACCTGCGATATATCTTTGCCAGCCACCTCAAGGGCATTCTTCAGTCCGGCCGCCGAGATGATGGCCGTGCCATGCTGGTCGTCGTGCATCACGGGGATATCGAGGGTCTTCTTCAGGCGCTCCTCGATGTAGAAACACTCGGGCGCTTTGATGTCCTCCAGATTGATGCCGCCGAAAGAGGGAGCTATGCGCTCCACCACTTCACAGAACTTCTCAGGGTCTTCCTCGTTGACCTCGATGTCGAAAACGTCTACACCGCCGTAGATCTTGAAGAGCAATCCCTTGCCTTCCATCACCGGCTTGCCGCTCATGGCACCGATGTTGCCCAGGCCAAGCACAGCCGTTCCGTTGGAGATCACGGCCACAAGGTTGCCCTTGTTGGTGTATTTGTAGGCATCGTCCTGATTCTTCTGAATCTCCAGACAGGGATAAGCCACACCCGGCGAATAGGCCAGACTGAGGTCGGTCTGGGTACGATAGGGTTTGGTTGGCTTTACTTCGATTTTTCCAGGCTTACCCATCTCGTGATATTCAAGTGCAGCCTCTTTCGTTATTTTTACCATCTTTGTTAAACTTTTAATACTGATATAGGTAGCCTTCGTCTATAAAGTCTCCTGTAAACAATAAATTTGTCAGCAAAGGTATAATATTTATTTCTGAATTGAAAGAGCCCAAGCGAAAAATTAAGGTACTTTGTAACAATTATCATAGTTATAATATCAGATTGTAAAACGTAGTTTGCATTTGGCCGACATGTGGGCATCTGGGTACCACGAAATAAGTATTTTTATACGGTTTGGAGATGCTGGGAGTGTCGGGGAGAGGGCGTGTAGATGGATGTAAGATTCATTCGTAGCGGGGGCAGGGGCTTATCCGTCGGAGAGCGTGTAATAGAATAGGTGGATTGGATTCCTTGGGGGGTGGCGTGTCTGTCGAGGAGAGGGCGACTTTAGGTTCACAAAAGACACAGAAAATCCACTAAAGTCCAGCCTACGAGAGCAGAGAATGGGCCATCTCCCATGGCCAAAGAGCACAGACTCTTGCCTGCAAATACCGATTCAAAAAGATAATGGAGGAAGAGTGATAGCCATGTAGGGGCATGACCCGTGCATGCCCGCTACGAGAAGGGGAATGAATCGCGAGAGGATAAGGTAGTAACGGCGAGCCGAAGAGTACCTTTTCGCACGACGATAAAGTACTAAACGCGACGCGATTAGCACCTTATCTCAAAGCAAGAAAATAGACACTGATTATCAATAAGTTACGGAACAGATAGAAACAAACAAAAACTCCGGCAAACTCCCGATGGAGTTTGCCGGAGCATAGAATTGTGATGGGCCTCGGCCCAAGTATTTCGCCCGGAGCAATCCGTAAGGATGCTCTCCGGTGTATCGACTGTTATCCGAAGTCGTCGAACATGATGCT
>DCJH01000065.1:5971-38146 GCA_002317385.1 Prevotella sp. UBA1705
GGTAGTACTCGCAGTCCTCGGGGGTCTCGTGGTCCTTCAAGTAGGTGTCGCGGATGCAGTTCACGGCAAAACCGGCATAGTATTTCACTCCTGCCTCGTCGGCCTTCGGGTCGGGACGATCAAGCGAAAGGTGGAAATGGAAGTTGGGGAATTCGCTTCTCCAGTTCCCAGAAGTCTTCCAGGAAGAAGGCCTCGCATCAGGGCGCGGGCACCGTAGAAGAAGTGCATCTCACGGTCGGTGGTGTGCAGAGTCTTGGTCATGTGCATGATCTGCGCACGCAACGGGGCCATACCGGCACCTCCGCCAATCCATATCATCTCCTTCTTGGAGTCGAAGTGGGGATGGAACTCGCCGTAGGGACCGCTCATCATCACCTTGTCGCCGGGCTTCAGGCTGAAGATGTAAGATGAGCCAATGCCGGTGGGCACGTTCTGGAATCCCACCTGCGGACGCGGCAGGAACGGTGTGGTAGCAATGCGCACGGTGAGCGTAATGATGTCGCCTTCGGCCGGATAGTTGGCCATGGAGTAGGCACGCACGGTCTGCTCGGGGTTCTTGGCCTTGAGCGAGAGGAGATTGAACGTCTTCCACGCACCGATATAGTCGTCGCCGATAAGGTTCTTGTCGAAGTCTTTATCGTAGTCTATGCAGTCGTACTGCGGGATAGTAATCTGTGCATACGAGCCAGGCACGAAGTCCATGTGCTCGCCCGGGGGCAGAGCCACCTTGAATTCCTTGATAAACGACGACACGTTGTTGTTGGAGATCACGGTGCACTCCCACTCCTTCACGCCGAGGATAGACTCGTCGATCTTGATCTTGAAGTCGCCTTTCACCTTGGTCTGGCATCCCAGACGCCAGTGATCCTTGATCTGCTTGCGGCTGAAATGGCTCTTCTCGGAGTCGAGTATCTCGCCGCCGCCCTCTACAACCTGGCATTTGCACTGGCCGCAGCTGGCCTTGCCGCCGCAGGCTGAGGGCAGGAAGATGCCGTTGGCATTGAGCGTAGACATGAGGCTGTCGCCCTGGGCTACCTCGAGTTTCTGGTCGTCGTTGATGGTGATGGTTACATTGCCACTGGGACTAAGGAACTTCTTGGCCACCAGCAGAATGATAACGAGGAGTAATATCACAAGGAGGAATACTCCAACACTACTTAATATAAAGTTCATAAGCTGTTATTCTATATTTTAAGTCCTGAGAAGCACATCATGGCCATAGCCATGAGTCCTACTGTGATAAATGTGATGCCGAGACCTTGGAGAGGCTTGGGCACTTCGCTATACTGCATCTTCTCGCGGATGGCACCCATCGCGGTGATGGCAAGCATCCATCCCAGTCCAGAGCCGAAGGCGTAGACAATGGCATCCCACACGTCGCCGATATACTGACTGCTGGCCGGGTCCATGTTGATGCGCTGCTGCATGAAGAGCGACGCACCCATGATGGCGCAGTTCACGGCAATGAGCGGCAGGAAGATTCCCAGCGACGAATAGAGCGAGGGAGAATAGTTCTCTACCACCATCTCCACAATCTGCACGATGCCGGCAATGACAGCGATGAACAGAATGAAGCTCAGATAGGATAGACCGAGGGGGTCGAGCACCTTGGTCTGCAGCAGATAGTCGACGGGCACCGTCACCACGAGCACGAAGGTCACGGCGGCACCCAGTCCCAATGAAGTCTTCACATTCTTGGATACGGCAAGGAATGAGCACATTCCCAGGAAGAACGCGAATATCATGTTGTCCACAAAGATGGACCTGAAGAATAAACTAATCAGATGTTCCATAATTATTTATTTTCCTCTTCTTTATAGAAATATGCACGATGAACCCAAATGACACAGCCCAACAGGATGAGGGCCATGGCCGGCATGGTCATCATACCATTATTAATATATCCCATCTGGTAGAAGCTGTCGGGTATGATCTGGAAGCCAAGAAGTGACCCACGTCCGAAGAGTTCGCGGAAGAATCCCACCGTTACGAGTATCAGGGCATAGCCAAGACCGTTTCCTATACCATCGAGGAAACTGGGCCAAGGCTTGTTCATCATGGCAAAAGCCTCCAGACGGCCCATGAGAATACAGTTGGTGATGATGAGTCCCACATAGACCGAGAGCTGCACGCTCACATCGTAGGAATAGGCTTTGAGGAACTGGCTAACGATGGTTACCAGCGCTGCCACCACTACCAGCTGCACAATGATGCGGATACGCACGGGAATGGTGTTGCGAATCAGTGAAATAATCACATTGGAGAAAGCGGTGATCACGGTTACGGCCAGACCCATCACGATAGAAGGTTTGAGCTGCGACGTAACAGCCAAGGCAGAACAGATACCAAGCACCTGAACCATGATGGGGTTATCCATGTTCAACGGCTTGCCAAGCACCTCTCTATTTTGTTTTGAAAATAATGCCATAGTCTTATTTACCATTTAAGAATTTCAGATATTTGCCGAGACACTCCCTGAACATGTCGGTGACTCCGTTAGATGTCAGCGTTGCTCCGGTTACGGCGTCCACCTGCGTGGTGGGGTCGTCGATCTTCTTGAGAGCCGACAGCACGATGGCGGTGCGGTCGTTGCCCTTGAAGATTTTCTTGCCATGGAACTGCTCCTGCCAAGCCAGGTTGTCCTTGATCTCGGCGCCCAGACCTGCGGTTTCGCTCTCATGGTTGAAGTAAGCACCAAAGACTGTGGTGCGGTCATCGTCCAAAGCGAGATAGCCCGAGATGGGGCCCCAGAGACCCATGCCATAGACGGGAATCACATATTTGTCCTTACCGTCTACCTTGCACACGTAAAGCGCCAGTTTCCCGGCCTTCAAATCGGCAGAGTTGAGCTTGAATCCAGCCGTCGTGCCCCCTTGCGTGCCGGGGTTTACCACCTTGCCAGCCTCATCAAGAATCTCGTCGGCCACGACCACCTCTTTGTATTTGGCAGCGGCAGCCTTGTCGTTGAGACCACGGATATTGAGTGAATAGAGTATCTGCTTCTGCTTATCGAGCGCCACATTGATGTCCTGCGTGGGCTTGAGAGCCTGGAAGACAAAGGCGAGCAGGAAAGCAACGACCACCACCATGATGGCGGAATAGATGATCGTATATGTATTTGAATTTGTTTTCATGCCTGTTGATTTCTTGCAATAGTATCCTTATTTCTTAGCAACTCGCTTGGCACGTTTTGAAATGTTGGAGTCCACCACGAAGTAGTCGATAAGCGGAGCAAACATATTACCAAAGAAGATAGCCAGCATCATACCCTCGGGGAAGCCCGGATTCATGACACGCACGATGAGAGCCATGGCTCCGATAAAGAAACCGTAGATATATTTGCCGGTCTCGGTGCGCGCGGCGGTCACCGGGTCGGTAGCCATAAACACGGCACCGAAGCAGAATCCACCCAGCACGAGGTGCTCATACCATGGAATGGGGGTCATGCCCGTGGCAGAGAAGATCAGTGCCATGGAGATGCCACCTACAAATACGCTCAGCATAGTCTTCCAGCTGGCAATACCTGTCCACAGCAGGATGATGGCGCCGATGGCGATGGCCACTACTGACGTCTCGCCGATAGACCCCGGAATAAATCCCAAGATCATGTCGCTCAGCGTCTCATGGGGCAGGATGTTCTGCGAGAGCTCACCCAGCGGAGTGGCTGCGGTGAAGGTGTCAGGGAGCGTGTAGCCCAGTCCGAAGATAGAATCCTGACTGATCCAAACCTTGTCGCCAGTCATCTGGCTGGGGTAGGAGAAGAACAGGAACATACGGGCGGCGATGGCTACATTGAAGATGTTCATGCCCGTTCCACCGAAAATCTCCTTGGCGAAGATCACAGCGAAGGCCACGGCAACTACCAATATCCACAGCGGCGTATTGACAGGAATGATGAGCGGGATAAGGATTCCGGAAACCAGATAGCCTTCCTGAATCTCCTCGTGCTTCCACTGGGCCCACGCAAACTCAATGCCCAGACCAACGATGTAGCTCACAAGGATCTTGGGCAGTACGGCCAGGAATCCGAAAAGGAACATAGCCCAGAAGCTTGTCTCGGCCAGTTTGCCGGCGGCAAGCGCATTCTGGTAGCCCACATTGTACATACCAAAGAGCATGGCAGGTACCACGGAGAGCACCACGAAGCTCATGATGCGCTTCGAGTCGATGGCATCATGGATGCTTGCTCCCGATTTGGAAGTCGTGTTTGGCACAAACAGGAAGGTTTCGAATCCATCGAATATACTATGAAAAGCGTGGAGCTTGCCACCCTCCTCGAAGTTTGGTTTTATGCCATTAATATATTTCTTTAATGCATTCATTGTTGCAGATTATATCGTTTATATGCTATTGTCTATGGTCTAAGCATTCTCTTTTCTCAGAATGTCGAGACCGTCTCTGACAATTTTCTGGAGAGGCAACTTCGAAGAGTCGACAAACTCGGCCAGGGCAAAGTCTTCGGGGCTCACCTCGTAGATGCCCAGTTGCTCCTGTCTGTCAATATCTCCGGCGATAAGCGACTTGATAAGATACTCGGCAAAGATGTCCATGGGGAACACTTTGTCGTACTCGCCACTCATAATCATGTGGCGCTCGCCGCCCTTAATTCGTGCATCGAGGTCGTATTCGCGCTTCTTGCCCATGAGCCAGCTCAGATAGCTGCGCGACACGGAGTAGTCGTTGGTGCGCGGAAGAATCCAGCCCAGCATCTCGTCCTTGTCGTCGCCCTCGGGAATGACGGTCACCTCTGAGGTGTGCCCGCCCAAGAATCCGTCGAGACCCGACACTACGCCGGTCAGCGGGTTGCCGTTGATGATGCGCACATGCTCCGTCGAGGCCAGTCGTCCGTTGAGGATATCGGCCAGCGGCGTACCCACGAGCACCTCGGTATAGGCCGGATCGGTCACACGGCTGCCTGCAACAGCAATGGTGCGACGCAGGTCTACCTTACCGGTGAGAAACAATCGCCCGATGAAAATCACTGAAGTTGGCTCCACGGTCCACACCGTTTCTCCCTTGCTGATAGGAGAAACGTGGTTCACCTGGATACCCACGTTGCCGGCCGGACATGATCCGTCGAATACCACGACCTCGGCATCCTTAGCCTCAGTCAGCGCCGAAGCCGACTGGTGGGCGCCGATGCCCAGAGTGACGGGGGCCATGCGAGAAAGAGCCGTGATACCGGCCTGGAAGGCTTCCTCATTGCCTGCAAGCTCAAACTCGAAGTCGGCAGCCAGAGGCATATCCCTTAATGCTGAAACAAAAATACCCTTCGGCGTGGTGTCCGGAGTGGTAGAAACGGCGTAAGGCAGCTGATTGATATATCCGAAAAGACCAGCTTCGAGCAGCGACTGCTTCACAGCCTCGGCATCCAAGGTGCGAACGTCCTTCTTCCCATAGTCACAACTTTCCTGCTGAGCATCCGCCTGGACTTTGACGCAGAGCACTTTTCTGCGATCGCCTCTGAGGACTTCTGTAACGGTTCCGCTGACTGGAGACGCAAACTTCACCTCCGGGTAGGCCTTGTTCACAAACAACGCTTCGCCCGCGAGCACATGATCGCCCTCCTTGACAACAACCTTCGGAGTTACACCAACGAAATTTTCTGGCACTAAGCCGTACACATTCGAGACCTGTGTCGATATTTTCTTTTCTCTGGCTTTTCCTTTCAAGTTAATCTCTAAGCCCTTGCGCAACTTAATTACATTTGCCATAGAAAACCCATAATTGTAAATTGATAAAATATATATTTAGTAAAATAACTACGATAACTACAATAAATCAAGTTTATTAGCCGCTGCAAATATACTCAAAAATAACTTAATTGAGATAAAAAAATCTGTAATATTTCAGAATTGAGTTTATTTTTTTAATTTTGCAAGTTGATTGAAAAAGATACTCCATTATATAAATGTGCTGATATGGGCCCTTGCCGGGCTCTATCTCGCCATGGCCATCCTTGTCAACATACCTGTTGTGCAGTCGTTTATCGGCAAGCAGGTAGCCTCGGCACTGTCCAAGAAGTTGAACACCAAGGTATGGGTGGGGCGCGTCGACCTTGGTCTTCTCAACCGAATCATCATCGACGACGTGAGGCTCCTCGACCAGAAGGACAAGGAGATGCTGCGGGCATCGCGTCTCTCGGCCAAGTTCGACTATCTTGAACTCATGCGTGGCCAGGTGTCGATCACCTCGGCCCAGCTCTTCGGCATGAAGGCCAGCCTCTATAAGGAAACCGCCGAGGCCAGGCCCAACTTCCAGTTTGTGCTCGACTCGCTGGCCTCGAAGGACACCACACAGCACAAGCCGCTCAACATAGAACTCAAGAGTCTCATCATCCGCCACGGTGAAGTGAGCTACCATCAGCTCGACGCGCCACGCCGACCGCAGTTTGATGTGCATCACCTCCATATCCGAAACCTCAGTTCCCACATCCTGCTTAACACGCTTCGCGACGATTCCATCAACCTCAATGTGAAGCGATTGTCGCTCTTGGAGACATCGGGAGTAGACGTGAAGTCGCTGACTTTCAAGCTCATTTCCAACAACCACAGAGCATCGTTGAGCAATTTTGAGCTCGTGCTCCCATCTTCCCGGCTGATGCTGGGCGACATCAACGCCACCTATCGGGTAAAGAACAAGAAGGTGGACCCTGCCAGTTTGGAATATCTGGGCAGCTTCCTGCCCTCCACGGTAAACCCGAAAGACATTGCCGCCATCGTGCCGTCGGCGAAGAAATTCAACCGGCCCGTACTGCTGCAATCCACGTTCTCGGGCACCTACAACAGTCTGCGACTGCAGGATTTGCAGGCTTCCGTGCCCCATCCAGCCCAGGCTCCCACGCTGGCCTCGCCCTCGGATATCAGGGTTTCGATATCCGGCTATGTCAATTCGTGGGATACCATACCCTACTGGTCGGCCAATATTCATGAGCTGCTGGTCGACAAGACCGGCATGGAACTGCTCGCCGGCGACATTCCCGAGGTGGTGGAGCGGATGGAATACTTCAGCTATCGGGGTCGGGCCAATGGCATAGGCAAGAACGTGAGCACCCAAGGCGTGCTCCATTCGGGCACGGGCAATGCCGACATCACCTTCGATCTGCACGATAACAACTTCACCGGACATCTCAAGACCGACGGATTCAACATGAGCCAACTGCTCAACGACCAGAAGTTCGGCGAGTTGGCCACCAACATCAATGTGGCCGGCAACATCAAGCAGAAGGTCTATGAGGCCCGCGGAACGGTTTCGCGCATCGACTACAACGGCTACAGCTATCACAACGTGGTGCTCGACGGCACCTTCGACCATGGTCAACTGAACGGCAAGCTCGGCGTGAACGACCCCAATCTCGTGGCCGACATCAACGGAGATCTCAACACCAACAAGCAGAATATGGCCGCCCACTTCACCGCTCAGGTGCAGCATTTCAATCCGTCGGCGCTCCAACTGCTCCAAAATGAGCTGGGCAATGCCACCTATAGCGGCAACATCGTGGCCTCGTTCACCGGTAACAGCCTCAACACGGCTATGGGAAACCTCTCCGTAACCCAGTTTAGGAAGAAGACTGCCGATGGTGAATATGCCCTCGACTCGCTTTTGCTACAGGCCGGAAACAACCGCGAGGGTCACTATCTCACGCTGAAGAGCGACTTCGCCGATGCTCAGGTCACCGGCAAATTCGACTATAAAACGCTGGTTCAGTCGGTGAAGAACGCCATCGTCCGCAAGTTGCCGAGCATCCAGCAGCTCACCTCCATAAAGTATCGACGCACCCCAACCAACGATTTCTCCGTGCGAGCTACCGTGAATCGCACCGACTGGCTACGCGAATTCTTCGGAGTTTCGGTCGAGTTGTCCGAGCCCATGCGCATCTCGGGCAGCATGGACCATGGATCAGAAAATATCGAGGCCAACATCTTCGCGCCCCGAATCATCTACGATAACAAGCATTACAAGAACGTTTCCATCGTGGTCACGTCGCCAGAAGATAATCTGAATGCCGACATCAGTGCCGTAAAGGTGGGCAAGAACGGCGTTGGCGCCGAGTATCGGCTGGAGGCTTCGGCCACCAACGACCGCTTGGTGTCGGTGCTTTCGCTCGACAATCATGCGCGGCAGAAGCGACTTGTGGGTCGATTGAACTCCGTAGTGCAGTTCATGCGCAACGCCCAGGGGCAGGCCCAGGCCCGCATGAGCATCAATCCCTCTGAGGTAAAGGTGGGCGACAGCATTTTCACCATCCATCCGTCGGATATTATCTACAGTAAGAATCATCTGGAAGTGTCCGACTTCCTCGTCACCAGCGGCAGCCAGCACATACAGATCAATGGCATCACCACGAAGGATTCCCCCGACTCCCTGCTCGTAGACCTCAACCATGTGAATGTGAACTACATTCTCAACCTGGTCAACTTCCATGCCGTGGAGTTCAGCGGATATGCCTCGGGGCGTGCCTATCTGTCTCACCTCTTCGGCCGACCGGAGGCCCGCGGCAAGCTGCAAGTAGACGATTTCCGGTTCCAGGACGGTCGCATGGGTACGCTCTACGCCAACGTGAACTGGAACAGGGCGCAAGAAGAGATAGATATCGATGCCCAAGCGGTGGACACTATGATCGTCGGAGGCATACAGCCCAAGCTCCGAACGACGACCATCACTGGCTATGTCTCGCCCAAGCGCAACTATATCGACCTCGGCATCACGGCCAAGAACTCACGTGGAGAATTTATCGAGAGTTTCTGTTCGAGTTTCATGAACCACACCGACCTCACGGCGAATGGTAAAGTCAGGGTGTGGGGCGACCTCAAAAACATCAACCTCACGGGCGAGATGGTGGCCAATGGGAAGATTGGAATCACGCCGCTCAATACCGTCTACACGCTCCACAACGACACCATCCGCTGCTTAGTCAATGAGATTAAGTTCATCAACGACACCGTCTACGACCGCAACGGCAATCCCGGCATCGTTACCGGAAGTCTCTACCACGATCACCTGTCCGATTTAAGCTACAACATCAACACCCGTGCCAACAACTTCCTGGCCTACGACTGGGGGCCCACCTACGGCAGTACGTTCTACGGCACGGTCTATGGCACAGGCGACGTGAATATCCGAGGCCGCTCGGGCGAGGTAAATATCGACGTGAATGTCACCCCGCAAAAAGGCTCGCAGGTGGTCTACGACGCGGCTTCTCCCGATGCCATTGGCTCCCGCGAGTTCATTCATTGGAACACCAACGACTCAGTTGCCTCTGTGCTCTCGGGTATACGCTTCCCTGCATTGGCGCCCGACAGTACCCGGGAGCATATCAATGAGCCCGACATCCCCACGGATATCCATATCAATTTCTTGGTCAACACCAATCCGGATGCCACGCTCAAGCTCATCATGGACAAGACCACGGGCGACTATATCGACCTCAACGGCTCGGGAATGATACGCGCCTCCTATTATAATAAGGGCGGGCTCGACATCTTCGGCAACTATCTCATCGACCATGGCATATACAAACTGACCATCCAGAACGTCATCAAGCGCGACTTCAACTTCGCGCAGGGTGGCACCATCGTGTTTGGAGGCGACCCCTACGCGGCCAACCTCAACCTCACAGCGCAGTATATGGTCAACTCGGTGAGCCTCTCCGACCTGCAGATTGGCAAGAGTTTTTCGAGCAACAACATCCGCGTGAACTGCATCATGAATATCACCGGAACGCCGAGCGCGCCGAAAATAGACTTCAGTCTCGACCTCCCGACCATCGGAAACGACGCCAAACAGATGATCTACAGCCTCATCAACAGCGAGGAGGAGATGAATCAGCAGGTGCTCTACCTCTTGGCCGTAGGCCGGTTCTACTCACAGGGCAGCAACAACTCCACCGCAGGCACCTCGACGAGCAACCAGACGAGCCTGGCCATGCAGAGTATTCTCAGTGGGCAGATTAGCCAACAGCTCAACACTGTGCTCAATTCGGTGGTGAAAAACGTGAATTGGAACGTGGGCGCCAATATCTCCACAGGTAACGAAGGCTGGAACAACGCCGAATACGAAGGACTCTTGAGCGGCCGAATGCTCAACAACCGACTGCTCTTCAACGGGCAGTTCGGCTATCGCGACAACCAGAATGCCACCACCTCGTTTATCGGCGACTTCGACCTGCGCTACCTCATCACACCCAACGGAAACCTCAGCGTACGTGTCTACAACCAGACCAACGACCGCTATTTCACCCGCAACTCGCTCACGACACAGGGCATAGGCTTCATTCTGAAGAAGGATTTCGACAGTTGGAAATCGCTCTTCAGGTGGAGAAAAAAGAAGAATAAAGAAACGGTAGTGCCGCAGCGATAGGCGGCAAGAGATGAGAGGCTCAATCCGACAGGTCTGACTGGCCAGACCGGTCAGACCTGCCGGAAACTACTTTCCAGCCAAATGCTCCACAGAGAGCTGCGTGAAATCGTCGACCACAAGGTCGGACATCGGTTCTACCACCTCGCGAGGGTTGGTCGTGGCAAGTCCCACGCAATAGAGGCCGGCGGCTCGCACCGCCTTCAAGCCATTGATGCTATCCTCAAATCCGGCACACTCGCTGGGCTCAGCGCCAAACAATCGGGCACCCAACAGATAGCATTGTGGATCGGGTTTGCTCTTGGTGAAATCCTCGCTGGTGAGGATTCGGTCGAAATAAGACTGGAAAACGGGCAACCTCTGGTACACATTCTCCATCTTCACTCGGTTGCTACTCGTCACCACGGCAGTCTTCACGCCATGGCTGCGCAGCGACTGGATAAACTGTTCAAAGCCGTCTATGAATTCATAGCCCATGTTGTGCTCAAACTCGTCGAGCTCCTGGGTGATGCGTTGCTGCGTCTCGGGCTGTCCGTCGAAGTATTTCCCATAGATCTGCACCAACGTCTGACCCTTGATTTTCTGCTCCAACCCCGTTGTCCCGGGGAAATAGTGGCTGAGCTGGGCACCCCAGAACTTCGAATATTGGGTCTCTGTATCGAGGATCACCCCGTCCAAATCAAATAAAGCGGCTTTAATCATTATTATATCTCTTTGGCCGCAAAGTTACGACAAAAAATCGTAACTTTGCCTGCAAAATATGGATAAATTGAACATATTCAGCTATTTCCCCATGCTCTCTGCTCGCCAGAAAGAGCAGTTTGAGGCTCTCGACGCACTCTACCGCGACTGGAATTCGAAGATCAATGTCATCTCGCGCAAGGACATCGACAACCTCTATCTCCACCATGTGCTACATTCCTTGGCCATTGCCAAGTACACATCGTTCAAGCCCGGCACCCGAATCCTCGACATCGGCACGGGTGGCGGCTTCCCCGGTATCCCCCTGGCCATCATGTTTCCCGACTGCCAATTCCGTCTCATCGACAGCATTGGCAAGAAAATCAAGGTAGCAACCGAGGTGGCGCAGAGCATCGGCCTCACCAACGTGGAGGCCTTCCACCGCCGCGGCGAGGAGGAGAAAGACCGCTTCGACTTCATTGTTTCGCGAGCCGTCATGCCCCTACCCGACCTCGTGAAGATTGTACGCAAGAACATTTCCAAGTCTCAGCACAATGCCTTGCCCAACGGAATCATCGTGCTCAAAGGCGGCAACCTCGACGAGGAACTCAGGCCTTTCAGTAAGATTGTGGAGCAGGCGCCCATCACCAGCTATTTCGACGACGAGTGGTTTGCCGACAAAAAGGTGATCTATCTGCCGTTGTAGTTCGTTTATCCCCAACTGTTTTTCTTCAATTTTCATCATTATGATCAATATCCAGCGCTTTGTCTGCAACATGATTCAGGAGAATACCTACGTGGTCAGCGACGAGACCGGCGAGGCCGTCATCATCGACTGCGGTGCGTTCTACCCGAGCGAGCAGGCTGCCATCAAGCAATATATCGAGCAAAACGAGCTTCGCCCCGTGCGACTCATAGCCACTCACGGGCATGTGGACCACAATCTCGGCAACAAATTCGTCTACGACAACTGGGGCCTCAAAGTGGAAATCCACGCCTCGGAGGAGGAAACCATCACGAAGCTGCCTCTCCAGGCCGCGAGTATCTGTGGCGTGGTGATGGAGGAAGACGCCTTCGCTCCGGTGGGGCGCTATATCTGTGGCGACGACAAGATTACGTTTGGCCACCACACGTTCACCGTCCTGGAGACGCCCGGCCACACCCCCGGCGGTGTTTTCTTCTATTGTGCGGAGGAAAAAGTGGCCTTCTCGGGCGACACCCTCTTCCGTGGAAGCATCGGCCGCACCGACTTCCCCGGCGGCTCCATGTTCCTGCTCATCCAGAGCCTGCGCATGATTTGCCAGTTGCCCGACGACACCACGGTCTATCCCGGCCACGGCGAGACCACGACCATCGGCCGCGAGGTGGCCAGCAATCCCTATCTCGACCGTTGACGCGGGCATCTGAACGAAGCCGAAAACCACTCGAAGCATGGTAGAAACCAAGAGACAACCCACTGAGCGCATCGTACTGGGCATCGACCCCGGCACCAATGTCATGGGCTATGGCGTACTCCGCATTCTGGGCAATAAGCCCGAGATGCTGGCGCTCGGCGTCATCGACATGCGCAAGATGAGTGACACCTATCTCAAGTTGGGCAAGATTTTCGAGCGTGTCATCGGCATCATCGACGAATATCACCCCGACGAAATGGCCATCGAGGCACCGTTCTACAGCAAGAATGTGCAGTCGCTCATCAAGCTCGGACGTGCTCA
The DNA here is from genome assembly GCA_002317385.1 of Prevotella sp. UBA1705. Taxonomy (GTDB): domain Bacteria; phylum Bacteroidota; class Bacteroidia; order Bacteroidales; family Bacteroidaceae; genus Prevotella. Next base: position 18,724 of record DCJH01000065.1, read on the forward strand.
GGGCGTGGCCATCGCGGCCGCCATCCATCGCGACATCTGTATCCACGAGTATGCGCCACTCAAGATCAAGATGGCCATCACAGGTCAGGGGCAGGCGTCCAAGGAGCAGGTGGCCGGCATGTTGCAACGACTGCTGCACATCGACAAGGCCGACATGCCCAAATTTATGGACGCCACCGACGCGCTCGGAGCGGCCTATTGCCATTTCCTGCAGCTGTCTACGCCCGTCACCGACGCCACACACTATGGTAGTTGGGCCGATTTTGCCAAGCGCAATCCCAAGAAAGTGAGGAGCTGAGCCATGCGCCCGGCCCCATGAAATCTTTGTAAAGAGAGACCAGACAATGGAGCATTCAAGTCAAGCGGAGGCCGGCAGTTCGTGGCCCATCATCCAGATTCATGACGGTGTGTGCCGTATGCCCGAGTGGCGCATGGCCCAACCGGTCAACTTCACGAGCCTCAACGGCGAGCATATCGCCATCGTTGGCCCCAACGGCGGGGGCAAGACGCGTCTCGTCAACATCCTCATCGGGCGCTATCCGCTGCTCATGCGCGACCCCGAATACGACTTCCGGCCGAGCAAGCTACCGCTGGTCTCCGACAATATCAAGTATATCACCTTCCTCGATGCCTACGGCGGCGACAACGACCGCACCTATTTCCTCCAGCAACGGTGGAACCGCACCGAGATGGACGAAGCCACCCCGACCGTGGGCGAGAAGCTCGAAGAGGCCTACCGCCGCACGGGCGACGACACGCTGGAGCGCCGCAAATTGCAGCAGAAGCTCTACGACACCTTCCGGCTCGACCAACTGATAGACAAGCGTACGCCCCTGCTGTCGAGCGGCGAGCTGCGCAAGTTCAAGCTCACCGAGACTCTTCTCGCCGCGCCGAGGGTGCTCATCATGGACAATCCCTTCATCGGGCTCGACGCTCCGACTCGCGACCAGCTGCGCGAACTGCTCGCCACCATCTCCCGTGAGCTCGACCTGCAGATCATGCTCGTACTCTCAAAGAGCGACGACATACCACCGTTCATCACCCATGTGGTGGAGGTGAGAGACAACATCGCACTGCCCAAGGTAGCGCTGGCCGACTATCTGGCGCGTCGACCCGAGCTGCCGCCTCAAGTGCTGAGTAGCCATGTGGCACAGAGCATCATCGACCTGCCCTATAAGGACAACGAATATCACACCCGCGAGGTGGTCAACATGCGCCACGTCTCCATTCGCTACGGCGAGCGCACCATCCTCCAAGACCTGTCGTGGACAGTGCTCAACGGCGAGCGCTGGGCACTCAAGGGTCGCAACGGAGCCGGCAAGTCGACGCTCCTGAGCCTCGTCTGTGCCGACAACCCGCAGAGCTATGCCTGCGACATCGCGCTCTTCGATAATCCTCGCGGCTCCGGCGAAAGCATCTGGGACATCAAGAAGCACATCGGATATGTGTCTCCCGAGATGCACCGGGCCTACAAGCGCGACCTCCCGGCCATCCAAATCGTGGCGAGCGGACTCAAAGACAGTGTGGGACTCTACGTGAAACCCCAGGAGAGCGAATACGACATCTGCCGCTTCTGGATGGGGGTTTTTGGTATAAAAACGTTAGAAAATCGCACTTTCATGAAACTTTCGAGTGGCGAACAGCGTCTTGTACTATTAGCGAGGGCATTTGTCAAAGACCCCGAGCTGCTCATTCTCGACGAGCCGCTCCACGGGTTGGACAACCGAAACCGCCAGCTGGTGAAGAACGTCATAGAGACTTTCTGCCAGCGCAAGAACAAAACGCTCATCATGGTGACCCACTACGAGAGCGAGATGCCTGCCTGCATCGACCATCGCATAGAACTCATCAGACACTGATGGCACGATGCTGAGACAGGTTCAGGATTACAAACAGAAACAAATAACAATTGAAAAAGATGAAGAAAATCATTTTAGCGTTTGCCCTCTGCTGCGCATTCACAGTGAACGTCAGTGCCCAGCAGATCTTCAATGAGGTGAAGAACATGCAGAAATCCTTCGAGGCCATCAAGTATGACAAGTCGAAAGACATGGACGAGCGCAAGGTGGCGTCGTTCAAATGGGATGCCATCGAATATATGCTCTATAGAGCCAAGGACGATTCCACGTTCACCGAGAACAGGCTGGGCGAGCAGACCATGGCCATGACAGAGTTTGTGAACCTCTACTTCAAGCGCCTCTCCGAGGCCTCCAACAAGGAGAAGAAGGATATTGCCGTGGCCCGTTTCAAGAACGCAAGCGTGAACAACAGCCTTTTCCAGGACATGGACAAGGACCTGGTGCTGGCCTATTACGACAACCCCAAGTTCACCACGCCCTTCTCTCTCGACACCGATTGGGTGAAAGCGCTGGCAGAAATCCGTAGCAAGAGCTGGGAATAGAGTTTCTCGGAGGCCGTGGCCGAGGAGATGCAGGGCTATGGGCCTCACGCAGAGCCGCAGAGTATAAGGAGGCTGCGCTGTGTTTTTTCCACACACAGTTGAGGAGAAGTAGGAGGCTGTGCGGCGATATGCCCCTGCTTCTTCATAGAGTTTTAAGAGTTTTCACCTGCGGAAGATAAAGAGTTCCCGCACAAAGACAAAGTGTTTAGATTGTCTTTGTACGGGAGTTTTTTATGGATAAAGCCTTCTCTTGTCCACAAAAGACACAGAAAAACTCTAAAACATGCAGGAATCAAAAACACCCTTCGCCACCTACGGTGGCATCAAGACACAGACTCTTGATTGCAGATACCACTATTTAGAATGATATTGCGTGGGTGCGTTTGCCATCCGGCGGTGCGGACATCCACGGGGGATGCCCCTACAAAGCCAGCATTTTGCATCGCGCGTCCACGAGTAGGGACATGCCCCGTGCATGTTCGCAACCCGAAGAACAGCCTGAATAGCCTCCCATCGCGGAGCCTTTTGTGTCCTTAGCCATCGCCTTGCGATGCTTAGTGAGATTCAAAACGACGGTACTATGTCTTGGAGTTCTTCCGTGTTTTTTGTGGATAAAACCTTTTCTTGCCCACAAAAGACACAGAAAATCTCTAAACCATGCGGGAGACGAAAACACCCTTCGCCACCTACGGTGGCATCAGGACACAGACTCTTGAAAGCAGATATCATGATGTAGAATGATGTTGCAAGGATGCGTTTGCCATCCGGCGGTGCGGATATCCACGGGGGATGTCCCTACAAAGCCAGCATTTTGCATCGCACGTCCACCAGTAGGGACATGCCCCGTGCATGTCCGCAACCCGAAGAACAGCCTGAATAGCCTCCCATCGCGGAGCCTTTTGTGTACTTAGCCATCGCCTTGCGATGCTTGGTGAGATTCAAAACGACGGTACTATGTCTTAGAGTTCTTCTGTGTGTTTTGTGGATAAAACCTTTTCTTGTCCACAAAAAACACAGAAAATCTCTAAAACATGCGGGAGACAAAAGCACCCTTCGCCACCTACGGTGGCATCAGGACACGGGCTCTTGACTGCAGATACCATGATGTAGAATGATATTGCGTGGATGCGTTTGCCATCCGGCGGTGCGGACATCCACGGGGGATGTCCCTACAAAACCACCGCTCTGCCTCAACCAGAATCCCGATAACCTTGCATTTTACTCCCCTCCCTTCGGGGGAGGGGCAAGGGGGAGAGGCTTTTTATTGATGCGCGTCGCGCAACAAATCGTTCACGGTCTTCACAGGATTGAACGTGGAGAGGGGCACCTCAACGAAGATAGTGTTCCAGTTGCTCATGGCGCCGTTCCACAATCCGGGCAGCTCCAACGCCTTCAGCTCACGGCCGTTCTTGCTCTTCGAGGAGATGAAGCCGGTGCTCTCGTCCACATAATCGGGCAAGTGGAAGGGCTGACCCTTGTAGTCTCTGATAGCGCAGACAAGGTCCACGGGATTGAAATGGGTGCCGCCGGTGAACATCTTCATGTAGGCTTCGTTGCTCGTGTCAATCTGACTGCTCTCCAATATCTGCAGACTAACGCTGCCATCCTGGTTGTAAGCGAGGAAGGGGCCGCCGCCGGGCTCACCTACATTCTTCACCACACCGCACACACGCATGGGTCGGTTGAGCTTCTGGCGCAGGTAAACCACGAGTTCTGCATCTTCCATCTCCTTGAGGTCGGCCGTGCGACAGCACAGTTCGCGCTGCACGAAACGGATGATCTCCTCCAGTTTCTGATGGTTGTAAACGCCGCTGTCGAGCACTTTGAGATAGTCGAACGCCTTGCGCTGCATCTCCACGAGCACGCCGGCGATGACCTGTTTCCACTCCACGGTATCGGCCTTGAGCCTGTCGGGCACCACATTATCAATATTTTTGATAAACACCACGTCGGCATCGATGTCGTTCAGGTTCTCGATGAGCGCGCCATGGCCGCCCGGACGGAAGAGCAGCGAGCCGTCTTCGTTGCGGAACGGGGTGTTGTCGGGGTTGGTGGCAATGGTGTCGGTGCTCGGCTTCTGCTCTGAGAACGAGATGTTATAGTGGATGCCGAACTTCTGTTCGTAGTAGTTCTGCTTCTCGGCCACACGTTTCTCAAACAGCTCCAGATGGTCGTGCGACACGGTGAAATGCACATTGGCCTCGCCGTTTGAGCCGGCATAGAGCGCGGCTTCTACGAGATGCTCCTCCATCGGGGTGCGCGGGCCGTCGTCGTAGCTGTGGAACAGCAGCAGGCCCTTGGGCAGCTGACCATAGTTCAGGCCCGCCGTCTCCAGCATATTGGCAGCCACAGCCTTATAGTTTCCAGTGCCAATGAGCTCGTCAACGGTCTTTCCCTCGTTGGCCTTACACTTGTCACAGAGCGCGTCGAAGAAGGCAAACTCATGGATTTCGGCAAAAAACTTCTTCTCGAAATCAGTCGTCGGCACGTCGTAGTCGGCGCTGACAAAGGCAAACATATTCTTAAACATTCGACTGGCGGCACCCGAAGCCGGCACAAACTTCACCACCTTGTGGCCGCCCTGCTGCTTATAGGCTTCCCAGTCGGCTACGGCTTTCTGGCGCGCGGCCTCGTCGGGGGCGATGATTCCCTTGCCAACGGCAGCGGCTCCCTCTAATCGGAGGAAGGGGAATCCCTGTCTCACCTGTTCGAGCTGATGCTCCACCTTGGCCACAGTCATGCCGCGACCTTCTATCTGCTTATAGTCTGCTTCTGTAAACATAGTGTTTTAAGTTTATGGTTTTGATTGATACAACAAATATAGCCAATATTTATCAAATCACGAAGAGATATTGGATAAAAAGCGATGAAATATCTGTTCTTTGTCCGCCAGTGGGTCAAAGGGTCACGATGAGTGCCTGGCGCGATTGCCCCGAACGCAGGGCGAAATGGTCGTCGATACGCTGCCCTACAAGCCAAAGGATGCTGCCGCTGGCGTCGCAGACCGCCAACTGGGCCCTACGCAGGGGCAATGGCAGTTTGCGGTCGGTGAGAAAATCGCTCACCAGCTTACTGCCTTTCATGCCGAACGGCACGAAGCGGTCGCCCGAGCCCACCGGGCGGATGGTCAGCGGGAACTTCACACGGTCGGCATCGAGCGTGGCTACACTTGTCGAGCGGTCGATGGGGAAGTCGGGGTCGATGGCCTTCAGCGTGAAACGGAACCTGGTTTCCCCGCCCTCAGGCTCCTGCCGGCCCAGCGATGGGATGGCCATGGGATAGACATAGGTGCCTGGTTCGGGTATGCGCAGGGTGGGCAACGGTCGCTCCCACGCCTTGCGGTCAAGGAGATAGAGCCGATGGCGGTCGATGGCGGCCACCCAACGCTCGCTCGTCCACTCGGCGCAGCCTTCGCGATGGGCAAGCATCTCCTGTGCCTGCGAGCGGTTGAAACCCCGACTTCCCACCAAGCTCCACACCACATAGAGCGGCGACGGAGAGGCGAGAACCGAGCGGAGGTCGTAGCTGCCGTCCTCCGTGAGGGCAGCGTCGAGGGCCCGCGCCACGGCATTCTCGGCCACGAGGCTCACCTCGCCGAGGTTCTCGGTCATGCGGGCGATATTCTCCCGCACCGCCGGATTGATCTCCTCGAGCATCGGGATGATGTTCAGGCGCAGCTTGTTGCGCATGGCATCGGCTTCGAGATTGGTGCTGTCGGTCACATAGTCCTGCCCCAAGGAGTCCAGATAGGCCACGATTTCCTCGCGCGACACGCCGAGCAGAGGCCGCACAATGTGGCCATTGCGGGGGCGCATGCCCTGCAGTCCGGTGAGCCCCGTGCCGCGCACGAGGTTGAGCAGCACCGTCTCCACCTGGTCGTCGCGGTGGTGGGCCACACAGATGTCGTCGGCCCCGAGGTCCTGTCGCAGCTGTTCGAAATATCGATAGCGCAGCTCGCGCGCGGCCATCTCGATAGACACCTTGTGCAGCGAGGCGTAGGTCTGGGTGTCGAAATGGATGCGATGCAAGGTCACGCCCAGCCGCTGGCACAGCGACACGCAGAAATTCTCGTCGCGAAGACTCTCCTCTCCACGCAACCGGAAGTTGCAATGCGCCGCCTCCACCCTAAAGTTCATCGACCGCAAGGCGCACAGCAGCGCCACGCTGTCGGCCCCGCCCGATAGCGCCACGACATAAAAGCCGTCACGACGCAGCAGGTCATGGCGGCTGATATAGGTTTCGATGTGGTGGATGAACGTCATGATCAGGGGTTATTCAACGTAGAGCACCAGTCCCTTGAGGTATTCGCCCTCAGGATGATAGATATTGATGGGGTGGTCGGCCGGCTGGTGCAGCTGGTGCAAGATGCGCACCTTGCGCCCGGTCTGAGCCGCGGCGGTGAACACGGCATTGCGGAAATTGTCCTTGGTCACCACCTGCGAGCAGCTGAATGTGAACAGGATGCCGCCATGCTTGATGCGTTCCAGTCCTTTCACATTGAGGCGGGTGTAGCCCTTCAGCGCGTTGCGCAGGGCGCCGCGATGCTTGGCAAAGGCCGGCGGATCGAGCACCATGAGGTCGTATTTGTTGTCGTTGGCATCGAGATACCTGAACGCATCGTCGCAGAATGCCTCGTGACGGGCGTCGCCGGGGAAGTTCATCTCGATGTTTCTATTGGTCAGTTCGATGGCCTTGGCACTGCTGTCCACCGAGTGTACGAGCTTCGCGCCACCGCGCATGGCATAGACCGAGAAGCCGCCGGTGTAGCAAAACATGTTGAGCACGGTCTTATCCTTGGCATATTGCTCCAGCAACGAGCGGTTCTCGCGCTGGTCTACGAAGAAGCCTGTCTTCTGACCGCGCAGCCAGTCTACGTGGAATTTCAGTCCGTTCTCCACGGCGGTATTGTCGTCGGTCGACCCAATGATAAAGCCGTTCTCCTGTCCGAGGTCGGCCTTATAGGGCAGCGTGGTCTCGCTCTTGTAGTAGACGTTGCTGATGCGATGGCCCATCACCTCGACCAGCGCCTCGCCAATCTCTTGCCGGCACACGTGCATGCCCACGCTGTGGGCCTGCATCACGGCCGTGGCGCCATAGCAGTCGATGATGAGTCCGGGCAGGTTGTCGCCCTCGCCGTGCACCAGTCGGTAGGTGTTGTTGTGCACGTTGTCGGCAATGCCGATGCTCAGGCGCATCTGGAGAGCCGCCGCAAGTCGCGAGGTCCAGAACTCATGGTCGATGGTTATATCCCTGAACGAGAGCACACGCACGGCGATGCTGCCTATCTGGTAGTGGCCAACGGCAATAAATTCGCCCTCAGAGGTGATGACGCGCACCACGTCTCCCTCCTCGATGCCCTCGTCGGCATGATGGATAGCACCCGAGAAAATCCACGGATGAAAGCGCAGGAGTGACTCTTCCTTGCCTCGTTTGAGATATATATTCTTATACATTTCTGTCAAAATTTATAGTGATACAATTCGATGGTCGGCCAGAGGGGCCATCGATGGCTTGGCCAAAAGGAGGGGAAGGGGCGGGCATCAGTGCTCCGCAGCCACCAACTTGCCCGGTGCTGAGCCTGCTGCCACAGGCTCGGGAACCACCACGAGGTCGTAGTCGTGGGTCTTCTTGAGTCGCGTCATCTCCTCATAGAGGTTGATGCAGCTCCATGCGTCGATGGCGGCATACTGCTTCTGCTTGTCGGTGAGCACCGGGGCCTCCCAGTTGGAGAGGCGCTGTCGCTTGGAGATTTTCTCCTGAAAGAAGTTGGCATAGAGCTTCTGCAGACTCAAATCCTGTACGCCCAGCTCCGGCACAATGTTCTGCAGGTCGATAAACAGGCCCGGCTTGAACTCCTCACGAGCCTGCAGCGCGCGCAGGTCGTCGTGCCACGAGAGCCCGATTTTCTTCACCGTCGTGTCTTCGAGCAGCCGTTTGATGGCGGGCGTCATGCCCGTGTGGTTGAGCCTGAAGAGGAAACAGGTGTCGCGGGAAGATACCTGCAGCAGGCACACCTGGTGCTGCTCGCCGCGACGGAAGGTGGGCTTGGTCTCGGTGTCTACGCCGAGGATGTCACAAGAAAGCAGGTAGTCGACGGCCTTCTCGGTCTCCTTGGGCGAAATGATGGATATGATTCGCCCCTTGAACACCACGCAGGGAAGTGCCGTGATTTCCTTTTTGTCAAACTTATTGTATATTTTCTTTCTCATTATATGCATTTACAACATGCAAAAGTATAAAAAAATGCCTAATAAATAGGTATAAAGGCGGAGTTTTTTCTTTAGGGCATGGAAAAGGCGCGAGAATGGGGTGGATTAAGCACAAGACCTTGGTCTGACAGTGGATTCTTCCGCGTCTTAGGTGGATGAAGATTCTGTGGGAGGCGCACAACGGGTGTTTCTTTTTTGAACAACGGATGAAACGGAAGATGCGGAACCCTCCGGCACACGGCGATTACGCCGAGGGCCGCTCAGCGGCCTGCGGGGTACACGGAAACAGCCCACCCGTTTCTGTCGCAGAATAGCGGTTTATGGCGTTGATGGCGAGAGTTGTTTCATAGGGCATTACATGCGGGCCGTGTGAGTCTGTGGCCTCTGTGTGAGAACAAAATAGCGGGATTCATGAAGCCGCAAGGCTTCTCTGTGAAAATCTGTGAGGGTCTGTGTGAGAACAAAATAGCGGGTGTCATGAAGCCGCAAGGCTTCTCTGTGAAAGTCTGTGAGGGTCTGTGTGAGATAAACGACAACCCAACGACAGCTCTGTGAGCGAGAAAATTCCCCCTCCGGCGGTGCGGACATCCACGGGGGATGTCCCTACTGAGCCTTCGCTTAGCCCATCCTGAACCCCGTTTACCCTGCATTTCACTCCCCTCCCTCCGGGGGAGGGGCAAGGGGGAGAGGCCGTAGGGGAAGGGGGAGAGGCTGTAGGGGCAGGGAGCGAGAGGCTTTGGGATACGGCTATCGGCTCTTCCTTTTGTCAATATTTCTTCCCTATTTCCCTGCCTCAAAATCTCCCCCAAATAGAAATTCCATGCTTCAAACAATGACCTTTCTGCCTCCTCTTTCCCTCAAAACGCACTCTCCCAACGACGATTCCTACCTTATCGCACCGCCGAAAGGTATTAACGGCAACGCCATCTCGACCTTATCGCACCACCGAAAGCTACTCTTTCCGGCCCGAAAAAGCCCTTATCGCACCGCGTTTAGAAAACTATCCTCCACTCAACCCCACCTAATCCCTGCAACTCCAAACTGCTCAGCCACTTGCAGAAAACCCGCATTTTGGCCCGTTTTACGCACCGACGTTTTTCGATTTCCAAATACGCGAGCTATGAGCAACACTTTGTCAGCATCTTTCAAACCCATTTTCCACACACGAGCACACACTCTCTCCACTGCCCCTACAACCATGCTTCCTCCCCATGACTACCCTATCCCACCCACTCTGCAATCTCCCCTCTCCTCTCCCGCACCGAAATCATTATCATATAATTGTCATTTGAAATAGAAAACTTACCCCTGTTTTCTTTTGAAATTCGCCTAAAATCCATTAATTTTGCAAGTATAATAAGTAGCATAGAATAATGGTGAAAAGAAAACCGAGCCGCAAACCTAAGAAATTTGGGGAGGCGATAGGTATCAAGAATATATTTGGGAACGAGACATCCGACTTCTTTATTGGTCTGATCCTGCTGGCTATCGCCCTGTTTATGGTCATAGCCATGGTATCATATTTCTCTACCGGGCAGGTGGATCAGAGCATTCTGGAGAACATGCGACCCGGAGAATGGCTCAACCGGCACCAGGAATTTACCAACTATTGCGGCTCGTTCGGCGCGCTGCTGTCCTACTATCTCATCACGATCAACTTCGGACTGCCCGCCTTCCTCATCCCCGCCTTTATCATTCTGGTAGCGCTCAAGCTCATGAGGGCCTACTCGGTGAACCTCTGGAAATGGTTCCTCGGCATGGCGCTGGTCATGGTTTGGACCTCGGTGACATTCGCCAAGTTCCTCACTCCGCTCACCACGAACCTCATATTCAATCCCGGCGGCAACCACGGCGTGTTCTGCGTGCGCCAGCTGGAGAACATGATGGGCCCTCCGGGACTCACCGCCATCCTGCTCATCGTGGCCCTGGCCTTCCTCACTTACCTCAGCGCGGAGACCATAGAAGTGATTCGTAAGGCCATGAACCCGGTGAAATATATCACCGACAAAGTGAAATTCACCATCACTAACCATGTGCCCAAGGACGAGAATGCCGACTCCAACGACATCGAGATCGTGGAGGAGCCGGCCCCGGCAGAGGAAGAAGAGACTGAGCCCAACGTGGTAGACCTCACCGATATGTCGCAGGGCGAGCCGCAGGCAAGCCCGCTCAAGGCCGAAGAACCCGTCGTTGTGCCGCCCGCCGCAGACATTCCGCCGCGCGAAAGCCAGCTCGTGGTCGACGCTGTGAAGCAGGAAGACCAGGCGTCGGGCAACACTTTGGCCGGCGACGAGCGCCTCAACACGCCCATAAACCCACTGGAACCGTTTACCAAATACAAGTTTCCCCACTGCGAATTGCTGAAGAAATACAACAATAAACCGGTGATCGACATGGAGGAAATCAAGGCCAACAACGCCCGTATCGTAGAGGTGCTCAACAGTTTCGGCGTGAAAATCAGCAAGATCAACGCCACCGTGGGCCCCACCGTGACCCTCTACGAAATCACTCCAGCCGAGGGTGTGCGCATCAGTAAGATTCGCGGACTCGAGGCCGACATCGCCCTGAGCCTCTCGGCGCTGGGCATCCGCATCATCGCGCCTATCCCCGGCAAGGGCACCATCGGCATCGAGGTGCCCAACAAGAACCCGCAGATTGTGTCGATGGAGAGCGTGCTCAACACCAAGAAGTTCCAGACCACGCGCATGGCACTGCCCATGGCCCTCGGCAAGACCATCACCAACGAGGTCTATATGGTCGACCTCGCCAAGATTCCCCACCTCCTTGTGGCCGGCGCCACGGGTCAGGGTAAGTCGGTTGCGCTCAATGCCATCATCACGTCGCTACTCTACAAGAAGCATCCCAACGAGCTCAAGTTTGTGCTTGTAGACCCGAAGAAGGTGGAGTTTAGCATCTACAACAAGATTGCTCCCCACTATATGGCAGCGCTTCCAGAGAACGAAGACGAGCCCATCATCACCGATGTGCAGAAGGTTGTGCGCACGCTCAACTCGCTCTGCAAGCTCATGGACACCCGCTATGACCTGCTGAAGAAGGCCCAGGTGAAGAAGATTGATGAGTATAATGATAAGTATATCAACCATAAACTGCGCCTCACCGACGGACATTATTATATGCCTTACATCGTCGTTGTTATCGATGAGTTCGGCGATCTCATCATGACGGCAGGCAAAGAGATAGAGCTTCCCATCCAGCGCATTGCCCAATTGGCCCGCGCCGTGGGCATCCACATGATCATTGCCACACAGCGTCCGACCACGAAGATTATCACAGGTAACATCAAAGCCAACTTCCCGGGACGCATGGCATTCCGTGTTACGTCGCAAATCGACTCCCGCACCATCCTCGATTGCACCGGTGCCGACCAGCTCATAGGCCGAGGCGACATGCTCTTCCTGGCCGGAGGTGAGCCCATCCGACTGCAGTGCGCCTTCGTAGACACACCTGAGATTGAGGCCATCAACGACTATATCAGCGGTCAGCCCGGCCCCGTGGATCCGGCCGAACTGCCCGAACCCGACGACAACACCGGCGGAATGGGGGCCGGAGCGGGCGCCACCGACTCGAAGAGCCTTGATCCTTTCTTCGACGAAGCGGCCCATGCCATCGTCATTACCCAGCAGGGCTCCACCAGTATGATACAGCGCCGCTTCTCCATTGGCTACAATCGTGCCGGCCGTCTCATGGACCAGCTCCAGATGGCAGGTATCGTGGGCGAGGCGCAGGGGTCCAAACCGCGCGACGTGCTCATCACCGACGAGGCCAGCCTCAATGCCCTTCTCACACAGATTCACAGCAACTGACAGGGTTAAACGATATTAACAAAGGTAACAATCCATGCGCGTTACACGTTGTAGACAGTAAGTAGACAACAAAACAACACAACGATGAAAAGAACATTTCTTATCACAATGCTGATGATCTTCACATTGTGTGCCTCGGCCCAGAACGCTACCAAGGCCAAACAGATACTCGACAAGACCACCGCCATTATCGGAAACGGCGGCGGTGCGTCGGCCAACTTCAAGATTTCGAGTGATAAGATTGGTGCCGCCACGGGCACTATCGCCATCAAGGGCAACAAGTTCCATGCCCGTGCGGGCAATGCCATCGTGTGGTTCAACGGCAAGACTCAGTGGAGCTACCTCAAGAGCACCAACGAAGTGAATGTCACTACGCCCACCGAAGCACAGCGCATGCGCATGAATCCCTATACCTTCATCACGATGTATAGGAGCGGTTACACCCTCGGCATGACCCAGAAGGGCGCAAACTATCAGGTGCACATGACCGCACAGAATGCTCAACGCTCCGTGCAGGAGGTCTACCTCACCATCAACAAGGCCACCTACAAGCCCAGCGTGATACGGATGCGCGAGGGCCAGAAGTGGACAACCATCACCATTACCAACTTCAGGACCAAGGCTTTGCCCGACAATGTCTTCACGTTCAACGCCAAAGACTTCCCCACGGCCGAAGTTGTGGACCTGAGATAAAACCCTAAACTCACCCCCACCAACCCCCAACTCCCATGACAAGCCTAACCTTCTTTCAGCTCTTCCGCATCCTGCGCCGCCATCGCAACCTCGCCGAACGTCGTGATCCCATATTCGAAGCCAACAGGGCAGCCAAGTGGACGATGGGCATTTTCATGGCTTTCACGCTGGTGTATCTCATCTTTATCGCCATCATCCTGTCGTTGGGGGCCAACGATTCGCGCCGATTCACCACGCTGGAGTTTATCACAGGCATCCTGCCTTTCATCCTGCTCATCGATTTCTGGCTACGTTTTATCTCGCAGCAGACGCCCTCGCAGATCATCAAACCCTACATCCTGCTGCCGCTGCCACGCTATACCTGCATCGACAGCTTTGTGCTCACGTCGCTCTTCAACTGGCGCAACACCGTGTGGTTCATCCTGCTTGTGCCCTTCTGCATCATGTCGGTGGTGTTCACCTTCGGCCTCCTGCCCTCGCTGTCCCTACTCCTTTTCTACTATATCATTATCCTGGCCAACAGCCAGGGCTACTCCATCGCCCGCACACTCACCATCAGGCACTATCTCTGGTGGCTGTTGCCCATCGGCGTGAGCGTGCTCCTGGTGAGTCCGCTGCTCATCAGGGACATCCGCTTCATGCTGAAACTCTACGGCATCATCGGCTCGGCCATCGCCCACGGAAGCCTCCTTCCCCACCTCGGCGCACTGATGATTCTCGCCGTCGTGGTGCTCATCAACCGGCGCCTGCAGTATAACAGCGTGATGGAGGAGCTCGGCAAGCAGAAGTCCACCGCCCCGGTGAAGGTGCTGCAACTCGATTTTCTCGACCGCGCAGGCAACTTGGCGGAGTATCTCAAGCTCGAGGTCAAGCTCCTGATGCGCAACAAGAACCCCCGCAAGTCGTTCATCACGGGCATCACAGTCATCGTGTTCATCAGCCTGCTCATATCGTTTACCGAGATCTACGACAGCAATTACATGACCAATTTCTGGTGCATCTACAACTTCGTGATATTTGCTGCCGTGCTCTTGGTGAGGGCCATGAGCTACGAGGGCAACTATATCGACGCGCTGATGGTGCATCAAGAGAACATCCTGAGGCTTCTCACCGCCAAGTATTACTTCTTCTGCCTCATGCTCATCCTGCCGTTCGTGCTCATGCTGCCTATGGTTTTCGTGGGCAAATGGTCGATATTCATGCTCATTTCCTACGGCATTTTCACCGCAGGATTCCAGCATTGGCTGCTCATGCAGCTGGCTATATACAACAACAAGGCCTTGCCGCTCAACGAAAAGTTTATCGGCAGCGCCGGCGTAGAGAAGAATTATCTGGTGGTTTTGGAAGAGATGGTGGCGTTTTTCCTACCACTCATCATCATCCAGGTGCTGGAAGCCTACTTCGACCAGTATGTGGCCTGGGTCGTGATGCTCATCATCGGCCTCGGCTTCGTGGCCACCCACAAGCTCTGGCTGCGCAACATCTACGACCGGATGATGCGCCGCCGCTATAAGAATATGGAGTCGTTCCACTCCTAACTAACCCCTATAAACAGGCCATAAAAGCGTATGACCAAGAAAGGAAAGATCAGGATACTCTTCATTTGTTTAGGCAACATCTGCCGTTCGCCGGCTGCTCATGGCGTGATGCAGCACCTGGTGGACGAGCACGAACTCTCCCAGCAGTTCTTCATCGACTCTGCAGGCGTAGGCAACTGGCACGTGGGCCAGTTGCCCGACAGCCGCATGCGTCGCCACGGACAGCGTCGCGGCTACGTCTTCGACCATCATGCACGCCAGTTCGACGCTGCAACCGACTTCGATCAGTTTGATTATATCGTCACGATGGACGAGGAAAACTACCATAACATCACCTCCATGGCGCCCACCGAGACCCATCGCCAGAAGGTGATTCGCATGGCCCGATACCTCAAAGACCACCCCGGCGCACAGAGCGTACCCGATCCTTACTACGGCGGCGACCGCGATTTCGAACTCGCCCTCGACCTCATCGAGGACGGATGCTCCCATCTTTTAGACTCCCTCACATGTACAAGCTCTATATCTTAGATTTCGACGGCACGGTGGGCGACACCAACAGCCTCATCACCCGCACCATGCAGGCCACCCTACAAGAGGCCGGATTGCCCATGCAGTCGGCCGAAGCCTGCCGCAAGACCATCGGACTGCCGCTGGCCGGATGCTTCCATGCCCTCATTCCCATGACCGACGAGCAGGCCCAGCAGTGCTGCGACATCTATCGCCGCCGCTTCTCCGAGAGCCACAAACCGGGCGTGGTGCCCGTCTTCCCCGGCGTCATCGAGGCCATCAAGCAGTGGCATCACACCGGCGCCACCATCACCCTGGCCAGCAGCAGAGGCCACGAGTCGCTGGCCGCATTCGTCCGCGAGATGCAGTTGGAGCCTTACATCTCCTTCATCCTCGGCGCGGAAGACGTGGAACGTGCCAAGCCCGACCCCTGTCCGGTGCTCAAAACGCTCGACCATTTCGGCATCTCGCCCTCCGATACCCTCGTCATCGGCGACATGCACTATGATATTCTCATGGGCTCCCGTGCCGGGTGCCACACCTGCGGCGTGACCTACGGCAATGGAACAGTAGATGAACTCACCACCGCCGGTGCCGAGTTCCTTACCGATTCCCTGCTCAAGATATAGCCCATCCACCCTCCTCCATAACCCCCTATCCCTCACCCCTTTCCCAATCTCTCCTCACCCCTTCCGCCTTTACTACCTTTTCGCCTCGCGATTCCTACCTAATCATCCCACAATTAGGTAGTATTCCTCGCGCGTTTACTACCTTATTTCAAACACACTTCTATCTCCCTGATTATCAACACATATCCTCTCCCTCGTTTTCCTCCATTATTGGGAAAGGAATCATCATCCCCAAACCTTTTCATCCATAGAGAAATGACGATTGCTCGATAAGGATATTCCACGTGTATGTCCACGCTGATAACCCCTTTTATCAGGAGAGTGGCGGAGAGGAAAATGGGGATGGACAAGGCAAAAACAAAAGAACCCGAGGCCAAAAGACCTCGGGTTCTTATTATATATAGGTGTGTGGATGCTGATTAAGCCTCCTCACCCCACTCTTCCTTGCTCTTGCGAACATAAGACAAGTAGCGCTGCTTGGCCATTTCCTCGGCTGCCTGGAACAGCTCCTCGGCCTCGTTGGGGTAAGCCTTGGCTACTGAAGAGTAGCGAACCTCGCCCATGAGGAAGTCGCGGAAGTTCTCCCAGTTGGGAGCCTTGGAGTCAAGCTGGAACGGATTCTTGCCCTCGTTGGCCAGCTCGGGGTTGTAACGCCACAGGTGCCAGTAGCCGCACTCCACAGCCAGAGCCTCCTCACGCTGTGAGGTACCCATGCTGCGCTTGCCGTTCTTGGTGCCCTTGATGCCGTGGTTGATACACGGAGCGTAGGCGATAACGAGTGACGGGCCTGGATAAGCCTCAGCCTCGCGGATGGCCTTCAGGGTCTGAGCGTTGTCTGCTCCCATAGCAATCTGGGCTACATAAACATATCCGTAGGTGGCCTGCATCAAGCCAAGATCCTTCTTGCGCACGCGCTTGCCCTGAGCGGCAAACTGTGCGATGGCGCCGAGCGGGGTCGACTTGGACGACTGACCGCCGGTGTTGGAGTAAACCTCGGTATCGAGTACGAGGATGTTCACGTCCTCACCGGTAGACAATACGTGGTCGAGACCGCCGTAACCGATGTCGTAAGAAGCACCGTCACCACCGATGATCCACTGCGAACGCTTCACGAGGTAGTGGTCGAGAGTCTTGAGCTCGGTGCAGATGGGGCAACCTTCCTCAGCGCCCTTGGCAATCCAAGGCTTCAGCTCAGCGGCTGCCTCCTTAGAAGCATCGGCGTCGTCCTTGGCTGCAATCCACTTCTCGGCAGCTGCCTTGAAGCCTTCGGGAGTGTGCTCCTGAGCCATGCCCTCGTTCAAGAGAACCATGATACGCTCGCGCATCTTCTTGTTTCCGAGTGCCATACCAAGGCCGAACTCGCAGAAGTCCTCGAACAAAGAGTTTGCCCAAGCAGGACCTTGACCCTTCTCGTTCGTTGTATAAGGAGTGGAAGGAACAGAACCGGAGTAGATANNGAACTCGCAGAAGTCCTCGAACAACGAGTTGTCGAAAGCAGGACCCTTGCCCTCCGGGTTGGTGGTATAGGGAGTGGAAGGAATAGAAGCGGAGTAGATAGAAGAGCAACCCGTAGCGTTGGCAATCATCTCACGGTCGCCGAAGAGCTGGGTGATGAGCTTCACGTAGGGCGTCTCACCGCAACCTGCACAGGCTCCAGAGAACTCGAACAGAGGCTGAGCGAACTGAGAGTTCTTCGGGCTCTGCTTCACATTCACCAGGTGCTGCTTGGAAGTTACGTTCTTCACCATATACTCCCAGTTCTTAGCCTCCTGCTGCATCACAGGTGCATCGACATTGAAGGGCACCATCTTGAGGGCCTTCTCAATCTCACCGGTCTCCTTATTCTTCTTTCCGGGACAAACGTCGGCACAGTTACCGCAACCCAGACAGTCGAGA
The DNA here is from genome assembly GCA_002317385.1 of Prevotella sp. UBA1705. Classification (GTDB taxonomy): domain Bacteria; phylum Bacteroidota; class Bacteroidia; order Bacteroidales; family Bacteroidaceae; genus Prevotella. Next base: position 36,424 of record DCJH01000065.1, read on the forward strand.
ACGGCCACCTGAATACGGAATTCCATGCCCTTGAGCTCCTTGGGAGCCACTACGGGGATGGTGGTCAGGTCGGTAGCCTTAGCCTCATTCTCGTCGAGAACGAACGGACGGATGGTAGCGTGAGGACAAGAGAACGCACACTTGTTGCACTGGATACAGTTCTCAGGATGCCATTCCGGAACGAAGGCCTCCACGCCACGCTTCTCCCATGCGGATGTGCCGTTCTGCCAAGTACCGTCTACAGTGCCGTGCTTCACGAAGTCGGACACCTTCAACAGGTCGCCAGACTGGGCGTTGATGGGGCGAACGAGCTCCTTAACGAATGCGGGTGCACCGTCGTCCACCACCTCGTCGTCGGCCAGGTTGGCCCATGCGGGATCAACAGGAAGTTCCTGATACTCACCGCCGCGGTCCACAGCTGCGTAGTTCAGGTTCACCACGTCCTCACCCTTCTTGCCGTAAGACTTCACGATGAAAGCCTTCATCTGCTCGATAGCGAGGTCGATTGGAATAACCTGGGTAATGCGGAAGAATGCAGACTGNNGGATAGTGTTGGTGCGATTGCCCAAACCGATCTCCTGACCAATCTTTGTAGCATTGATGGTATATACCTTGATGTTGTGCTTAGCCCAGTAGCGCTTTACCTTGTTGGGCAGGAACTTCACGAGTTCCTCGCCTTCGAAGATGGTGTTCAACAGGAAGGTGCCGTTGTCGCGCAGGCCGCGGGTCACGTCGTACATGTGCATGTAGGCCTGAACGTGGCATGCTACGAAGTTAGGAGTATTTACCTGATAGGTAGAGTGGATGGGCTCATCGCCGAAGCGCAAGTGCGAGCAGGTGAAACCTCCCGACTTCTTGGAGTCGTAGGAGAAGTAAGCCTGGCAATACTTGTCAGTGTTGTTACCGATGATCTGAACGGAGTTTTTATTAGCTCCCACGGTACCGTCTGAACCCAAACCGTAGAACTTGGCCTCGAAGAGCGAGTCGCTACCCATCGGGATTTCCTCTACCTCGGGCAGAGAAGTGAAGGTCACGTCGTCTACGATACCCACAGTGAAGTGGTTCTTCGGCATCGGCATCTCCAGGTTATTGAACACAGCGATGATCTTAGCCGGTGTGGTATCGGCAGAACCCAGACCGTAACGGCCACCCACGATGAGCGGCTTGCGGGGATCCTCATAGAGAGCCGACTTCACGTCGAGGTACAGAGGCTCGCCCTCTGCGCCCGGCTCCTTGGTGCGGTCGAGCACGGCGATGCGCTTCACAGTATCGGGGATAGCCTTGCGGATGGCCTCCACAGAGAACGGGCGATACAGGTGCACAGCAACCATACCTACCTTCTTGCCCTGCTTCATGAGGTAATCGATGGCCTCGCGGGCTGCCTCGGTGGCCGAACCCATGAGTACAATGATGTTTTCGGCATCCTTGGCGCCATAGTAATTGAACAAGTGGTACTCACGACCGGTAATCTTGGAGATCTCGCCCAGGTACTGCTCTACCACCTCGGGCACCTTGTCGTAGTATTCGTTGCTTGCCTCGCGGTGTGCGAAGAAAGTCTCGGGGTTCTCGGCTGTACCGCGAGTCACAGGACGCTCAGGTGTGAGCGCACGGTCGCGGAAACGCTTCAGGTCGGCTGGGTCGAGCAGCTTGGCTACCTCGTCCTGGTCGATGGCCTCAATCTTGTGGTACTCATGGGACGTGCGGAAACCGTCGAAGAAGTTGA